>NZ_CAJMYW010000003.1:0-569632 GCF_905220165.1 Paraburkholderia sp. J10-1
TTCCAACCGTCAGCAGCCGCAAGCCCCCCCTACTCCCCACGCCGCTCATGACTCGGCGCATGCCCAAACTGCACCCGATACGCCTTACTAAAATGGCAAGGCGAATTGAACCCACAAATCGCGGTCACACGCGAAATCGACGTATCGGTGGTGCGCAACAACTCACGCGCACGTTTCAACCGCAACGTGAGGTAGTAATGCGTCGGCGATACGTTCAAATACGCCTTGAACATCCGCTGCAAATGCCGCTGCGAGAGCCGCACGAGCCGCGCCAGCTCCTCCAGCGAAAGCGGCTCCTTGATATTCGCTTCCATCAGCCGCACGACCTCCACAAGTTCGGCCCGCGAAAAGCCCACGCGCGCGTCCACGGGTATGGGCTGCAGATCAGTGGAGCTGCGAATGCGTTCGAGGATGAACTGTTCGGACACCTTGGCAGCAAGGCTTTGCCCAAGGCGCGCGCCAACGAGTTCAAGCATCAGGTCGAGCGGCGCGGTGCCGCCCGTGCAGGTAAGGCGGTCGCGATCGACAACAAACAGCTCGTCGGCAAAGCATACGCGCGGAAACTCCTGGTGCAGCACCGTAAGATCTTCCCAATGCACGGCGCAGCGATAACCGTCCAGCAGCCCGCTCGCCATCAGCGCGTATGCACCGGTGCAGATGCCGCCAAGCGGCACGCCCTGCTGCGCCACCATGGCGAGCGTGGCGCGCACGCTGTCGCTCATGATCTCGCGAATGCGTATGCCGCCGCACACGATCAGCACGTCGGGCAGGCACGCCGGGTCGAGCGCCTGCGCGGGGCGCACCGTGATGCCGTTGCTGGCGCGGGCCGGTGCGCCGTCGAGCGAGTAGATCGACCAGCGGTAATGGTCCGCGCGCCCCACGTAGTTCGCCATGCGCAGAACCTCGACCGCGCTCGAAAACGCGATCATCGAAAAGTTCTGCAACGTCAGGAAACCGAAATGCCTGATGGACGATGCCGTGCGCGTTTCGGGCTCGGGCACGGCGATGTCGGTCGTCACATTGCGCTCCTCGGGAACGGCGGTTGATCGTATTAGTTCAAACCATTACGCCTCGACGACTGCGGGCCGCACGCGCATTAGATGCTTGAGCCCGGAGAACAACGGTGCTTTCACGGCGCCCGGTGCGCGGCCAAAGCTTTCGGTAATGCGGTCGAGAATAATCGCGAGCAGCACGACTGAAAGTCCGCTTTCGAAACCGAGGCCAATATCCAGCCGCTGAATACTCGCGAGCACATCGTTGCCAAGACCTCCCGCCCCGACCATCGAAGCGATGATGACCATGGAAAGCGCCATCATGATGGTCTGGTTCACGCCCTGCATGATCGAAGGCAGCGCATTCGGAAACTGCACCTTGTACAGCAACTGCCACGGCGTGCAACCGAACGCCTGCCCGGCTTCCACGATCTCGCGGTTCACGTGCTTGATGCCGAGGCTCGTGAGGCGCACGGCGGGCGGCATCGCGAAGATCACGGTGGAGAGAATGCCTGGCACGCGGCCAAGGCCAAACAGCATCGCGGCAGGAATCAGATAGACGAAGGCCGGCATCGTCTGCATCAGGTCGAGGATGGGCCGCACGATGGTCTGCACGACCTTGCTCTTGGCCGTCCAGATGCCGAGCGGAATGCCGATCACGAGGCTGATCACCGTTGACGAAAGCGTGAGGCCGAGTGTCACGACGGTCTGATCCCAGAAGCCGGTCGCATAGATCAGCAATAGCGAACAGGTCGCGAAGATCGCGAAGCGCCAGCCCACGCGCCACAGGCCGATGGCGATGAAGAACGCCATCAGCGCCCACATGGGGATAGCCTGCAAGCCGTGCTCGACAAGTGCGGCGAAGCCCTCGATGGCCTTGCCGACGGCATCGAAGCTGTTGGCGTCGTGGTCGAGCAGATAGTGAACCGACTGATCGACCCACTGGCCGATGGGAATGATCTCAGACATGAGCACCTCGATTACGCGTAATGACCTTCAGAACGGCAGCCTGATCGATGGAGCCGCAGTAACGGCCCTCGTCGTCGACCACGGGCAGCGCCGTCGTGTTCGCACACACGCGCGTCACGACCTGCTCCAGCGGCGTGCCCAGCGTGATGCATTCGACTTTCTTGAGCGACGGCTGCGCGGCGCCAATCGCATCGCGCGTGACGAAACCGCTGATGCGCCGCTGCCCGTCCAGCACGAACGCGTATTCGGCGCTGCCGTTGAGCGACGAAGCCACGCTTTTCGCGTCGAGCGAGCGAATGAGCGGCACCGCTTCGCGCTGCATGAGATCGCCTGCCGTGAGATAGCGGCTCGTGTCCACGCCGTCGAAGAACGCGCGCACGTAGTCATCGGCAGGATTACTGATGATTTCCTGCGGCGTGCCGATCTGCACGATACGACCGCCTTCCATGATCGCGATGCGGCTGCCAATGCGCAGCGCCTCTTCAAGATCGTGCGAGACGAACATGATCGTGCGGCGCTGCTCCTTTTGCAGTTGCAGCAGCACGTTCTGCATTTCCTTGCGCTTGAGTGGATCGAGTGCGGAAAACGCTTCGTCCATGATCATCAGCGAGGGATTCACCGCAAGCGCGCGGGCGAGACCCACACGCTGCTGCATGCCGCCCGAAAGCTCGGCGGGCAGCTTCTGCGCAAATGCCGCGAGACCGACTTGCTCAAGCACGCTCAGCGCGCGCCGCTCGCGTTCCTTGCGGCCCACGCCCGCCACTTCGAGGCCGAACGCGGCGTTCGCCAGCACGCTGCGCTGCGGCATGAGCGCGAACGACTGAAACACCATGCTCATGTCGGTGCGGCGCAGCGAGACCAGCTCCGAGCGCCGCACGGCGGCGATATCGCGCCCGTCGATGATGACCTTGCCGGCAGTGGGCTCCACGAGCCGGTTGATGAGCCGGATCAGCGTGGACTTGCCCGAGCCGGAAAGCCCCATCAGCACGAAAATCTCGCCTTCATGCACCTCGAACGAGGCATTGTTCACACCGAGCACGTAGCCGGTCTTGGCGAACAGTTCGTCTTTCGTTGCGCCCTTGGCGAGCAGCTCACGTGCAAGCTTCGGGTTGGGCCCGAACACCTTGCATAATCCATCGACCACGATCTTGGGGGATTTCATCGACTCCATCTCCTCGAACGGCAGGCGCCGGCCCGCACGGTATGTCTACATGGTTGCCAGAAAAAGCCCGGCCGGGATGGCGAATTGCGACAGACGCTTACGCAAAAGCGACACGGCGCCGCTTCAGGAAAATCACGTGCTGCGCGTGCACAACCGCGGCGCGCACCCCGTAACGGACACGGGTCTGGCGGGGCCACAGCGGGCCCCCTGCCGTTTTTCTGCTGATGATTACTGCGTGGCTGCCCAGGCATTCACGCGGTCGCCGTGCGCGGCGATCCACGTGTCGGCGGCGGCGTCGGGCTTCTCGCCGTTCTGGATCGCGAGCATCACGCTGTCGATCTCGCCCGGCTTCCACTGGAAGTTCTTCAGGAACGCCACCACCTGCGGCGCCTTCTTCTCAAGCTCCGGGTTGGCCACGTTGTCCACGTGCTCGGCTGCGCCGTACACGTTCTTCGGATCGTCGAGGAAGCGCAGCTTGTACTTGGCGAACATCCAGTGCGGGGTCCAGCCCGTGACGATCACGGGCTTTTTCGAGCCCACATCGCGCGCCAGCTCGGCCGTCATCGCGCTGCCCGAACTCGGCATCACGCTGTAGCTGAGGTCGTATTGCTTGACGGCCTCGTCGGTTTTGCGCATCACGCCCGCGCCCGCGTCGATGCCGACGATGCGCCCGCCGAACGCCGACTTGTCCGCGTTCAGATCGGCGATGCTCTTCGCGCTCACGTAGTCAGGCACCACGAGGCCGATCTTCGCGCCTGGGAAGTTCGTGCCGAGGTCGACCACCTTGTCCTTGAACTGCGCCCAGTACGCGCCCTGGGTGACCGGCAGCCAGGCGGAAAGCGTCGCGTCGAGGTCGCCGCGCGCCACGCCCTGCCACATGATGCCCGCGGCCACGGGCACGAGTTGCACCGGGTAGCCATAGCGCTTCTCGATGATGCGCGCGGCCACGTTCGACGTCGCCACGCTGTCGTCCCAGCCTTCGACATAACCGATCTTCAAGGTCGGCTTGCCGTCGGCAAATGCCGGGGCGCTCAAGCTCACCATCGCCGATAACACACCGGTCCAAAAGAGTTTTCCAGCCAGCTTCATGGTCGATCTCCTGTGATATGGGCACGCGCCCCGTCCTATGCAGATTCGCCCGCCACAATCTGCCGCTAACGTCGATTTACGACGTGTTCTTGTCGTTGCGCGACGCGCGCGCTATTTGTCGACGACAAGGTCGGACAGCGGCTTCGAGCAGCACAGCAGCGCCATGCCTTGATCGATCTCGCGCTGGCGTATGCCGCCGCTATGCTTCATCTCCACCTGCCCGGAAACGAGCTTGACCTTGCAGGTTCCACACATGCCCTGGCTGCACGAAGAGGCCAACCGCACGCCCGCTTGACGCGCGGCATCGAGCACGGTCTGTTGTGCACTGCATTGAATCTCGCGGCGGCTCTTCGCAAACGTAATCGTGAAACTCGCGGTTTCGACGGACGATTCTGATTGCGCCGGAGGCTGCTCCACCGGCGCATCTTCTGGCGCCGTAAGCGTTTCAAATGAAAAACTCTCTTCGTGGTAGCGTTCGCGCGCGAAACCGGCTTCGTCGAGCAGATCGCGCACGGCTTTCATGTAGGGTGCGGGCCCGCAGGTAAAGATTTCGCGCTCCATGAAGTCCGGCGCGATGAGCTTCAACAGCGGCAGCGAAAGAAAGCCGGTCACGCCCGGCCAATCGGTGCGTGCGCCCACCCTCTCGCAGACGAACGACGTGCGGAAATTGGCGCGGCTCGCAGCGATCAGTTCCAGCTCGCGCGCGAAGATGATGTCGTCGGGCGTGCGCGCGCTATGCACGAAAACGATGTCGCGGTCCTCGGCGAGATCGTGATGTGCGCGGCTCATCGACATGAGCGGCGTGACGCCCGACCCGGCGGATAGAAACAGATACTTCGGCGCAGGGTGACGCGCGCACGTGAATTCGCCGGCCGGCCCGAGCACGCGCAGCGAAACGCCGGGGCGCAGATTGTCGTGCAGCCAGTTCGACACCTTGCCGCCGGGCACCCGCTTGACCGTGATGGAAATCGTATGAGGCCGCGCGGGCGACGACGAAATCGTATAGCACCGGTTGATGGCCTCCCCGTCGATCTCGAGTTCGAGTGTGAGGAATTGCCCCGGCTCGAACGAGAACGTGCGGCCCTGCGGCGAGCGCAGGAAAAAACTCTTCACGTCGTGCGTTTCCTGCCATACGTGGCAGCACTCGAGGGTTTCTTCGACCTCGCTCGTCCACCGTTCGGGCAACGCGCCCCAGAACGCCGGGCGCGTCACCCGGCTGTCGCTGAGATCGAGTGGATTGAATTGGGCCGCGTCTCGCATCATGTCAAACTCCGCTCTCTTTACTTTTACGCGCGTGCGTTATGCGCCGATCTGCCTGGCGAGGCGGCCGATATACCAGGCCGAGAACTTTTCGACGAGCCCTTCCGTGTACGGCGAATACGGGCCCGGCTCATACGCACTGCTCGCCGCGCCGCGCTGCGAATACTCCACGAGCGTGCGGTCCTGGTTGTTGGTCGCGTTCCACACGGCGGTGAGATTGTCCACGTCGTAGTCGATGCCTTCGCGCGCGTCCTTGTGAACGAGCCAGCGCGTGCGCACGAGCGTCTCGCCCGCGGAAAGCGGAATGACCGAAAACGACACGATGTGATCGCTCATGAAGTGATGCCACGAATTCGGCTGCGTCCAGAACGAGAGACCGCCTAGATCCGCTGTGCGGAATTCGCCAAGCAGCTTCTTCGAGGCGACCTTCGCGTCGAGCGTTTGCGACTCGCCGCAGCGGTCGAGCGGCAGGCGTTGCGTGCGAAAACCGGTGACGTCCAGCAGTTTTTCGATTTCGACCGATGGCAGGTCCATTGCTTCCCACTGCTTCGCGCGCTCGTTGCAGGTGCGCTCGAACGCATCCATGCCTTCCGCATTGGCTTCCGTCCGTGCGTAGCCAAAGCCGTATTCGTAGAGCGAAATGGTCAGCTCGGGATGGTTCGCCACGCAGTGATAGCACTCGCGGTTGTTTTCCATCACGAGCTTCCAGTTGCCCTTCTCGATGATGTCGACCTGCGCGGCGACCTTGCAGCCCGCCAGATCGTGCGGCAGCAAATACGGCTCCATTTCGGCGCGCATGTCCGCGAAGTCGGTGGGCGGTTCTTCGGCGAGGCACACGAAGATCAGGCCCGCGAGATTTTCCACGTGCACGGTCTTGAGGCTGTGCTTGCAGCGGTCGAACTGCTCGCCCATGTGCTCGGCGAACATCAGCGCGCCGGTGAGGTTGTAGGTCCAGCTGTGGTACGGGCAGACGATATTGCCCACCGAGCCCTTTTCTTCATTGCACAGGCGCGCACCGCGATGGCGGCAGACGTTGTGGAACGCGCGCACCTGCATGTCGTCGTCGCGCACGATCAGGATCGAGTCGCCCGCCAGTTCGATGGTCACGTAATCGCCCGGTTCGGGAATTTCCGCTTCGGTTGCGACCTCGATCCAGTGCTGCCGGAAAATCGTCTCCATATCGAGCGCGAAAATCTCCTCGCTCAGGTAGAAAGGCGCTTCCAGGCTGTAACCCGCCTGACGCCGCTCGATCAGTGCGCGAATCTCTGCCGTTACTTTCATGTGTGCTCCGGATTTTTCATCCCAGTTCGTTGCCGACACGCCAGCAAAATCAGTAGTCGATGAGTTGATGCTCGCGCAAATAAGCGAGGATCACTTGTGCTTTTTCGACCGAACTCCCCTCAATTACGACGTTGCCGCCCCGGCTCTCGGTCGTGGTCGCCGAAAGCATGCGCGCGTGGCCCGAGCGTTTCTCCGCCGCGGCGAGACGCACCGGCTTGCGCTCGATGGGGCCAACCGTCCATGCGGCGGATTCGGTGGATTCGGCCACGCTCGCGCGCGTGACGGGCTCGGGCCGCACCGCGCCCGCACGCAAGTGCGCGTAGGCATAGCGCGGCTGGGCGTTGGCGAGCGGATGCACGGCGATCACGGCGGGCAGCGCCGTTTGCACGCGCCGGCGCAGCCCTTTGGGCAGGAACTGACGCACGACGGCGGTGCGCGCGGCCACATTGACGTCGATGTCCACGGCGCTCCCCACCATCGGCACGCCTAGCGCGGCCGCCACGCGGTACGGCAGCATGCCGCTGTCGTGCGCCCCTTCGGCGCGCGTGCCGGTCAAGACGAGGTCGTAACCGCGCACGCGTTCGGCGATAAGGCGCGCCGCGTCGTCAGACGGCGTGCAGGCCAGCACCTCCACTTCCTGCGCGCCTAGCGCAAGGTATTCGGCGAGCGCCGGATCGGCGGCGTCGCCTGCATGCAGCACGGACAGACGCGCGCGATGCCGCTCGGCGAGCGTGCGCGCAAGGTCGAGCGCGAGCGCGTCGTTGCGGCTATAGCGCGGTGCACCGCTTACCGGGTGGCGCCCCACTGAAACGAGCACCGCGATGCGCTCGATTCTGCGTTGAGGATCATGGCGTGCGTTCATGCGGCAACTCCTGCGCAATGCGTGTCGTCATGTATGGCGCTTGCCCCGCCCCGCGTGGCGCGTGCGGCCTGCACCTGCTCGATCAGCGCGGCGATGGTGCCTTGCGCGTCGCCGACCACGGTCAGATTGGCGCGCTTCGCGATTGGCGCGCTGCCGTCGAGATTCACGGCGATCACATGGCGGCAGTCCTTGATGCCCTGCAAGTGCTGCACGGCCCCGGAAATGCCGAACGCGATATACACGCTCGCCTCGACCGTCTTGCCCGTTGCGCCCACCTGCTTGTCGCGCGTGAAGTGACCGTTGTCCACGGCCACGCGGCTCGCGCCAATGGCGGCGCCGAATGCGCCCGCGAGCCGGCCAAACGCCGCGATGTCGGTCACGCCGTTGCCCGCCGAGACGATGAAATCGGCTTCTTCGAGCGCGACCTGGGCGGCGTCGATGGATTCAAGGCCGAGATCCTTATACGGCGACGCGAGGTCGTTGGCAGGCCGGATGAAATCGCCCGCAAGGCGCTCACCCGCACCAACGAACGGCAGCTTCGAATCGACGGCGTTCGGCGCGAGCAGGATCACATCGGGCAGCGCGCGCGCGGCCCACGCGCGCTTTGCCTGCTCGTACACGCCGACATGCTTCGCGTCGATCTCGACTACGTGCGCCGCCGCGCTCGCCCCGGCGCTGGCCGCGTAGCGCCGCCCGAGATCGCCGTCGCCATAGGCGTTGTCGGGCACGAATACATGCTTCGGGGCGAGCGCCGCCGCGCAGGCCTGCAGCGCGCGCAACTCGCTTTCCGGCGCGAACGTGCGGCGCTCGAATCCGGGCAGTTCGATCAGCTTGTCCACGCCGAGCGCCCCGGCGTCGTCTTTCAGTTCGCCGAACACGAGCAGCGCCACTTCGGTTTGCGCGTCGGCGAGCAGCGCGGCGGCGGCAATGGCCTGGCACGCGTGGTCGTCGAGCGCGCCGCGTTCGGCATGCGCGACTACGAGCAAAAACTGGTTCGGGTTGCTAATCACACGACGAGGCTTCGTCGCACCGGTGTGACCGTGTTGCGTGAGCCATTGCGCCGCGCTTGCATCCGCGCTGCCGGTCTCGCCCAGCGTAATGCGCTTGAGGCCAGCCGCCGTGACGACGAAGGGGCGGCGCGGATCGATTCGTTTGAGGGTATTCATCGACTCACTCCAGCGAGGCGGCCACGAGTTCGGCCACGTCGAGCACGTCCGGGCGCGGGCCCACCACGCCTTCGAGCATGGCCGTGCATTGCGGGCAGGCCACGGCGACGACGTCGGCGTTCACTGCGCGCGCGTCGGCAATGCGGATATCGGGAATGCGCTGCTTGCCGGGGATATCGGTGAGCGGCGCGCCGCCACCGCCGCCGCAGCAACGTGCGCGCATGCCGCTGCGCTCCATCTCCACGACCTTGATGCCGATGGTCTTGAGCAGCTTGCGCGGCGCTTCGGTTTCGCCGTTGTAGCGGCCCAGATAGCAAGGATCGTGATACGTCGTGCGCTTTTCAGCGAGCGCCTGCACGGCCTTGGGCGCGATGCGTCCGGTCGCGGCAAGCTCCGCGAGGTAGGTCGTGTGATGCAGCACCTCGTAACGCCCGCCCAGCGCGCGGTACTCGTTGCGCAGGCTGTGCATGACATGCGGATCGGCGGTCACGATGCGCGCGAAGTTCAGCGTAGCGAGCGTCGTCATCATCTGCCTGGCCATGCGCTGGAACGTCGCTTCGTCGCCCAGGCGGCGCGCCACGTCGCCTGTGTCGGTTTCGCACCCGCCGAGCACCGCGTAGTTCACGCCCGCCTTGTTGAGCACCTTCACGAGCGCGCGCAGCGTGCGCTGATAGCGCATGTCGAACGCGCCCTCGCCCGCCACCACGAGAATGTCCACACGCTTGCCCGGTTGCGCCACGGGTGCATTGAGGTCCACCGCCCAGTCGTAGCGCGCCGCCTTGTCGTAGCCGCCGGCCGTGCCCGTTTCGCGCAGATTGGCGAGCACTTCGGGGCCCTTGCCCGGCACTTCGCCAAGCACGAGCGTCTGGTTGCGGCGCATGTCGACGATCGCATCGACGTGCTCGATCAGCATGGGGCACTCCTGCACGCAGGCGCGGCAGGTGGTGCACGACCAAAGCGTTTGCGCTTCGATCAGGCCGGAAACGATCGGGCCGTTCGGCGCACCGCTATGCTGGCCAACCTGGATGCCGGGCGTGGGGCTGCCCGCATAGGCCGCGTCGGTGCCGCCCGCCATGCCGACCACGAGGTCCTGAATCAGCTTCTTGGGATTGAGCGGCTGGCCCGAAGCGAATGCGGGGCACGCGGCCTCGCATTTGCCGCACTGCACGCAGGCATCGAAGCTCAACAGCTGGTTCCAGCGAAACTCAACGGGCTTCGCCACGCCGTATTCCTGCTTCTCTTCGATGTCGGGGAGCTTCAGCGCCGTGGGCGGCGTGGCCGTGCCGTTGCCGGTCCAACCCTCGCGCGTTGCCGAAAAGCGCTCCTGGCGCGGATGGAACGCCAGATGCAACAGGCCGGCAATCGCGTGCTTCATCGGGCCGCCCTTCGCTGCGCCAAACGTCATCGCGAACGCGCCAACGCCGATCAGCACGGCGCAAAGCACCGCGAAGCCGCCCGACATGGCGCCCGCAGGCACCAACGTAAAGAGCGCCACGCCCAGCGCGAACGAACCGAGCAGCCACGGCAGCGTATTCCACGGCCCACGCGATAGACGCGCTGGGACATCTTTCGCGTGACGGCGACGCCAGACGAACACCGCACCGATCAGCATGGCGAGCGCCGCGAGAAAGATGAGCTTGTCGAGCCACGGCGAATAGATCGCGAGCCCGTAGTTGACGAACACGAGCGCAAGCGCCGCGATCGCACCACCGGCCGTCGCGACGTGCGTCTTCGCAATATACGGGTCACGCGCCACCACGTGGTGCAAATCGACGAAATAACGTTTCGGTATGCTGAACAGCTTCGCGAAGCCCACAGAACTGGGCGCGGCGGCGCGCCCCACCCGCCAGAAGGCGGCGCGCTTCGCGACCGCGAACGCGAGCCCCGCCATCGACATCCACAACAGCGCGGTAATGAGCCAGGTCGGATTCATGGTTCAGAAGTCCTTGGCAAGCCGCAGCGCGTCGTAAATCGCGCCGTGGATGTTGTGCAAGGAAATGCAGTCGCCCACGCGGAAGAGCAGGAAACGGCCATTACCGAGGTCCTCGGAAAGACATGGCTGCGCCTCGGCCGCGAAGAGCTTGTGCACGTCCACCTGACCGCGATTGACCGATTCGGGCTTGAGCTTCCAGTACAACTCGTCGTTCGGCGTGCTGCCGTTTTCGATCACTACCTGATCGACGGCGCGCTCTTCCTGCTCCTCCGTGTACTCGTTGCGCAGCACGGCGATCTTCTTGCCGTCTTCTTCGTACACGCGGTCGAGCCAGTAATTCGGCGTGTGAATCACGCCCTGTGCGTAGAGGCGGCGATAGAAGATCGGGAACGTGGTGCCGCCCACGTCGTCGGCGACCTTGACGTCGGGCGTGACGATTTCGACCTTCGAGCCACGGCTCGAAATGAAGTCGGCCACGCCCGCGCCCGCATGCGTGCTCACGCCGTCGTACACGAGCACGTTCTGCTTCGGCTCGACCTTGCCGCTCAGGATGTCCCACGCGCTCACGGCCAGCCCCTCTTCCACGCCCCAGGCCGGAACCTGCTGCGTGAAGCTCGACCCACCGGTTGCGAGCACGATGATGTCGGGCTTTTCCGCGAGAATCGTTTTCTCGTCGGCCGCGACGCCAAGGCGGCGATCCACGCCCAGGCGCTTCGTCTCCATGTCGAACCAGCGCACGATGCCCGCCATCTGCTCGCGCTGCGGCGCTTTCGCTGCGAGCAGGATCTGGCCGCCCACGGCGTCGTTCTTTTCGAACAGCACCACGTCATGGCCGCGCAGTCGCGCCACGCGCGCCGCTTCCAGCCCCGCCGGGCCCGCGCCGACCACCACGACCTTACGCTTCGGGCCACGCGACTTTTCGATGACATGGGGCATGGTCGCTTCGCGCGACGTTGCGGCGTTCTGCACGCACAGCACGTCGAGCCCGTTGTACTGGCGGTCGATGCAATAGTTCGCGCCCACGCACTGCTTGATTTCGTCTTCGCGGCCGTCGCGAATCTTGATGACCATGTGCGGGTCGGCGATCTGCGCGCGCGTCATGCCGACGAGATCGACCATGCCGCTCGCGAGCAAACGCTCGGCCTGGCCCGCGTCGCGAATGCTCTGCGCGTGCATCACGGGCAGCTTGACCACCGACTTGATGCCAGCCGCGAGATGCACGAACGGCTCGGGCGGCAGCGCCATGGGCGGCATGCAGTTCGCGAGCGTGTTATGCGTGTCGGCACCGGAGCCGATAACGCCGAGATAGTCGATGAGGCCCGTTTCCGACATCGCCTGCGCGATGTCCTTCAACTGCTCGTGATCAAGGCCGTCTTCATGGAATTCGTCGCCACACATACGCAGGCCGACGCAAAAGTCCTTGCCCACCGCCTCACGCACGGCCTTGAGCACTTCCACGCCAAAGCGCAGACGGTTTTCGAGCGAGCCGCCCCATTCGTCGGTGCGAAAGTTCGTGCGCGGGCTCCAGAATTGATCGATCAGATGCTGGTGCGCGGCAGAGATTTCGATGCCGTCCATGCCCGCGTCTTTCACGCGCTTCGCTGCCGCCGCGAAGTCGCCGATGATGCGGCGGATTTCCTCCACCTCGATGATCTTCGCGTTGCCGCGGTGCACCGGTTCGCGCACACCCGAAGGCGACATCAGATGCGGCCAGTGTTCGCCGTGAAAGGCGGAACGGCGGCCCATATGCGTGGCCTGGATCATGATCTTCGCGCCGTGGCGGTGCATGGCTTCGGCCAGACGCGCGAGCGGATCGATGATCTTGTCCGTGGCGAGGTTCACCGATTTCCACCAGCCCTGGGGACTGTCGATCGACACCGGGCTCGAGCCACCGCACACGGCGAGGCCCACGCCACCCTTGGCCTTCTCCTCGTAGTAGCGGATATAGCGCTCGCCCGGCAAGCCGCCCGGCTCCGCGTAGACCTCCGCATGGGCCGTGCTGACGATGCGGTTACGCAGCGTGAGCTGATTGAGCGTCAAGGGTTTGAACAAATTGGGGTAGCGCATCGCAGACGACCTCTGGTGTTCGTGTCTTTCGGTGAGTCCTGTATTACGGGGCGCCGGCCGTTCAGGCGGCGATCGGCGAGACTTCGAATACGCAGTGCGCGTGGCCTTCGGCGGCGCACTGCACTTCCTTCGAGTGCGCGCGCGGCGCGTTCTTGCCGCCTTCCGTGGTGTCGTTCACCCAGTCCATCGCGCCTGCGAACCAGCCCGCGAACATGTAGCAGAGCTTGCCTTCCTTGCCCGGCTGCGCGAGCACGAACGACGAATGGCGCAATTCGATCTTCGCGCGCGCCGTGGCCGGGTCCGCCTCGCGGATCGTGAAAAGGCCCCAGCCGCGCTGCGAAAGACGCTTCAGGTAATGCTCGAACACGGCCATGCCGGTGATGCCGTGCTTCTCGGCTTCCTTCGCGCACCAGTGGTACGCCGACTTGTAGCCGGCCTTGTAGAGAATCTCGGCGTACGCGTCGCGGCCCAGCGCCTCTTCCACGGCGGTGTGATTGTTGGTGAAGAAGTGGCGCGGCACATACAGCATCGGCAGCGCGTCCGTGGTCCAGACGCCGGTGGCGGGATCGACATCGATCGGCAGTTGCGGTTGCATTTCGTGGGGCTCCAGTGACTCAGTGAGCGAATTTATTTAGGGTTTCTAATTTGTTGCGATGGCCTTTCCGTATCAACCGGTCTGGCCTGGCGGTCAACCGCCCCAGACTTCGCCGAACACACGCATCCAGTTCTCGCCCATCACCTTCTTGATGCGCGTTTCGCTCCAGCCTGCTTTTTGCATGGCGGCGGTGAGATTGGGAAATTCACCGATCGTGCGGATGCCTTCCGGATTCACCACCTTGCCGAAATTCGTGAGGCGGCGATAACGGCCCTTGTCGTGCGTGATCCAGTCGAAGAACTCGGTGCTGTAGCCCTGCGTGAAGTCGGTGCCAATGCCTACGCGGTCTTCGCCGATCAGATCGACCACGTATTCGATCGCTTCGATGTAATCCTCGACGGTCGAATCCGGGCCTTTCTTGAGGAACGGCGCGAACATGGTCACGCCGACGAAACCGTTCGCATCGGCGATTTCCTTCAATTGCTCATCGGTCTTGTTGCGCGGATGCTCCTTGAGACCCGACGGACAGCAGTGCGAATACGTGACCGGCTTCTTCGAGCAGGCAATCGCGTCCGACGAAGTCTTTCCGCCCACGTGCGAAAGATCGACCAGGATGCCCACGCGGTTCATTTCCTGGATCACTTCGCGCCCGTAACCGGAGAGGCCGCCGTCCGGCTCATAGCAGCCGGTGCCCACGAGGTTCTGCGTGTTGTAGCAAAGCTGCACCACATTCACGCCGAGTTCCTTGAACACCTCGATATAGCCAAGGTTGTCCTCGAACGCATACGAGTTCTGGAAGCCGAAGATAATGCCGGTCTTGTTCTCTTTCTTCGCACGCACAATGTCGTCGGTCGTGCGCACGAGCGTGAGGATCTCGCTGTACTCGCGAATTTGCTGCTTCATTTGCGCGATGTTGTCGACGGTCTTCTGGAAGTCTTCCCATACAGAAACCGTGCAGTTGACGGCGGTAACGCCGCCCTTGCGCATGTCTTCGAACACCGAGCGCTCGAACTTCGAAATGTTCAGACCGTCGATGATGATGCTGTTGTCGTGCAGAGTGCTCATTAGCCGCTCCGGAACTCGCGAATAAAATTGAAAGGCGGTGGTGTGATGAATCAGGCTTGCGCGTAGATCGGGAAGCGTTCGCACAGCGCGAAGATCTCGCGGCGCACGCGCTGCTCGGTGGCCGCGTCGCCTTCGGGATGCGTGCGCAGTGAGTCGAACACTTCGAGAATCAGGCGGCCGATCTCGCGGAATTCGTTCACGCCAAAGCCGCGCGTGGTGCCTGCGGGCGTGCCGAGGCGAATGCCCGAGGTGACCGTGGGCTTTTCGGCATCGAACGGAATGCCGTTCTTGTTACAGGTGATGCCGGCGCGCTCCAGCGCCTGCTCGACCTGATTACCCTTGAGGCCCTTGGGCCGCAGGTCGACGAGCAGCAGGTGGTTGTCCGTGCCGCCCGTCACGAGGTCCACACCGCCTGCTTTCAGTACCTCGCCCAGCGCCTTCGCATTGGCGAGCACACTGTCGATATAGGTCTTGAAGCTCGCATCGAGCGCTTCGCCGAACGCCACGGCCTTGCCCGCGATCACATGCATGAGCGGGCCGCCTTGCAGGCCGGGGAATACGGCCGAGTTGATCTTTTTCGCGGTCTCCTCGTCGTTGGTCAGCACGAAGCCGCCGCGCGGGCCGCGCAGCGTCTTGTGAGTCGTCGACGTGACGACATGCGCATGCTCGACCGGATTCTGATGCCGCCCCGCCGCGATGATGCCCGCGATATGCGCCATGTCTACCATGAGTTTGGCGCCGACCGAGTCGGCGATCGCACGAAAACGTGCGAAGTCGAGCGCGCGCGGATAAGCGGAAAAGCCCGCGATGATGAGGTTCGGCTTGTGCTGCTGCGCGAGCGCTTCGACCTGGTCGTAGTCAATCAGCATGGTTTCGCGATTCACGCCGTACTGCACGGCGTTGAACCACTTGCCGGAAAGCGCCGGTTTGGCGCCGTGCGTGAGGTGGCCGCCCGCGTCGAGCGACATGCCGAGCACCGTGTCGCCCGGTTTGGCGAGCGCGAGCATGACCGAACCGTTGGCCTGCGCGCCCGAGTGCGGTTGCACGTTGGCGAAACCGGCATTGAATAGCTGCTTGATGCGGCTGATGGCAAGCGCTTCCACCTCGTCGGCGAATTCGCAACCGCCGTAGTAACGCTTGCCCGGATAGCCTTCCGCGTACTTGTTGGTCAGCACCGAGCCTTGCGCCTCGAGCACGGCGCGCGACACGATGTTTTCCGACGCGATCATTTCGACCTGCGACTGCTGCCGCTCGAGTTCTTTCAGGATGCTGCCGCGAACCGCCGAATCGCGCTGCGCCAGCGTTTGCGAAAAGAAAGGTTGAGTGTTCGACATAGAGCTTCCGTGACAATGAATGAAGGACGTCCTGCAATGCTGGAGGCCCCGTCACGGCTGGCTTTACGGCGGTTTAACCGGTTGGGGACCGACGGTTCTATTCTTGTCGTTCGAAATGGCGCTCAACGTCGAAATTCAGACGCGTTCTTTTCCTTTTCCGCCATCCGCGTCCATTTTTCACAAGTGACCGTGGCTGCACCCGCCCGCTCAAGGTGCACGGTGCCCCATGTTTCCCAATCCGAATTATTTATCGTGCATCGCAGTGCACCAATCCCGCACCCTCGTTCTTTTCCGCGTTTGGCATTTTTGTCCAGATGACTCAGGGTTTTGCCGCATGGCAAACTGGACCCGCCAAATTCGAAAATTGCGGTAGCGTAGCCGGCCCCCCGGGCCTGACCGGGCCCCCACTGGGCACAAGGCTACCGATCACAAGGAATCGTCCCCCATGCTGCCGGATCGCACAGCGTCGTTCGCGCACTTCGCGTTCATGCCGCTGCCCGACTTCACGATGATCGCGTTTACGAACGCTATCGAAGTCCTTCGTATGGCTAATTACCTGAGCGGCCAGCCGCTTTACAGGTGGTCGATCATCAGCCCGGAGGGCGGTCCGGTCACGTCGAGCAATGGGCTTTCCATCGACACCGGCCCTGCCGAATGTGTGGGGCAGCCCGATATCGTGTTCGTTTGCGGCGGCATCGACGTGCAGCGCGCCACCACGGCGGCGCATCTCGCTGCGTTGCGCCGCTTTGCGCGCATGGGGGTTGCGCTGGGCAGCCTTTGCACGGGGACCTATGCGCTCGCGAAGTCCGGGCTGCTGGCAGGGTATGCGTGTGCGATTCACTGGGAGAACATGTCGGCGCTGAAGGAAGAGTTTCCGTCCACGCGGTTTCTCAAGGAGCTCTTCGTTATTGATCGCGACCGCGTGACCTGCACGGGTGGCGTTGCGCCGCTCGATATGATGCTGCACCTCATCACGGCGCGTGTGGGGACTGCACGCGTGACGCAGATTGCCGAGCAGTTCGTTGTGGAGCATGTGCGCGATACCTCGGCTCAGCAGCGCATGCCGCTAGTTGCCCGGCTCGGTTCGGCGAACAAGTCGCTCTTCGAAGTCATCTCGCTTATGGAGAACAATATCGAGGAGCCGCTCTCGCGGGAGGAGCTTGCTCGTCTTGCGAATATGTCGCAGCGGCAATTGCAGAGGCTCTTTCATGAGCATCTTGGCATGACCCCGACGCATTACTATCTGACGCTGCGCTTGCGCCGTGCACGCGAACTGCTGCTGCAGACCGATATGTCGATTATGCAGATTACGATGGCCTGCGGGTTTCAGTCGGCCTGTCACTTCAGCAAGAGCTATCGGGATGCGTTTGGGAATGCGCCTACCGGCGAAAGGCGGAAGCGGATCGCGCCGCTTTCTGGCGTGGATACGCCTGCTGCGGCTCTTGTTGCGCCTGCCACTGTGCATGTTTGAAACTTGTTTTCGCGGCGGTTTGCCAGCGTTGCCCCTGTGCGGGGCGGCACCTACTTTCTTTGCAGCGGCAAAGAAAGTAGGCAAAGAAAGCCGCTCAAACCGCTAATGCCTGCCACAGTTCACATCGCGCCACGAAAGGTTAATGGCTCCGGAGCGTCTGTCACCCCGCGCCATTCCCGTTAGTGACAAAGCGCTCATCCGTTCCCGCTGCTCGCTACGCGCGCAGCGGCCGGGTCTGCAAGGGAAACCCAGGGGGCGTTGTCCTTCTTGGCGGAATGCAAGCGCACCAATGGTTTTAGGTTATGCCCTTCGGGGCGCGTAGCGCCGCCGGAAGGATGAGCGCCTTGTCACTGAGTTCGGTGGTGCGAGATGACAGACGCTCCGGAGCCATTCAAGTGGGGTGGTGCGATGTGAACTGTGGCTGGCGCTGGCGGTGTGAGCGGCTTTCTTTTGCCTACTTTTCTTTGCCGCTGCAAAGAAAAGTAGGTGCCGCCCCGCACAGGGGCAACGCTCGCATACCACCACGAACACAAGGAAACGCCAAAGCCCCAGGAACCGGCGACAAAAAAACCTACGCCGCCAACAACCCATGCGGATCAATCACAAACTTCCGCGGCGCACCACCATCAAACTTCTTATAGCCTTCAGGCGCCTCATCAAGCGAAATAACCGACACATTAACGATCTTGGCAATCGGCAACCGGTCAAACAAAATCGCCTGCATGAGATTGCGGTTGTATTTAAGCACGGGCGTTTGCCCAGTATGGAACGTATGCGACTTGGCCCAGCCAAGCCCAAAGCGGATGCTCAAACTCCCATGCTGTGCAGCCACATCACGCGCACCCGGATCGTCTGTCACGTAAAGCCCCGGAATCCCGATCATCCCCGCCGGCCGCGTAATTTCCATCAGCGAATTGAGCACCGTAGCCGGTGCCTCTTCCGCATGACCGGAAGCGCCATGCCCGTGCGCTTCAAAGCCCACACAATCCACCGCACAATCGATTTCCGGTTTGCCAAGAATCTGTTCGATCTGCTCGCCGAGCGTCGCGTCTTTTGAAAGATCGACCACTTCGAAGCCCATCGCCTTCGCATGGGCAAGACGCTCCGCATTGATGTCACCGACGATCGTGCAGGCCGCACCGAGCAGGCGCGCCGAAGCCGCCGCCGCCATCCCCACCGGCCCCGCACCCGCGATATAAACAGTCGAACCCGGTTTCACGCCCGCCGTCACCGCGCCGTGATAGCCCGTGGGCAAAATATCCGAGAGGCACGTGAGATCGCGAATCTTCGACATGGCCTGATCGCGGTCCGGGAACTTCAGCAAGTTGAAATCGGCATACGGCACGAGCACGTATTCGGCCTGGCCGCCGATCCAGCCGCCCATGTCGACATAGCCATAAGCGCCGCCCGCGCGCGAGGGATTCACGTTCAGGCACACGCCCGTGTGCTGCTCGCGGCACATCGCGCAACGCCCGCAGGCCACATTGAACGGCACAGAAACGAGGTCGCCGATCTTCAGCGTTTCGACGTCGTTGCCCACTTCCACCACTTCGCCCGTGATTTCGTGGCCCAGCACGAGGCCGACGGGCGCCGTCGTACGTCCGCGCACCATATGCTGGTCCGAGCCACAAATGTTCGTGCTGACCACCTTCAGAATGACGCCATGGCCGATCGAGCGTCCGCTCGGATCGACCATCTTCGGATACGCGATGTTCTGCACCTCGACCTTGCCCGGACCTTGATACACGACGCCTCGATTACCGCTCATCTCGCTGTCTCCTGTTTGATGCAGCTTCCAACGCTGCTCACTAGATAGCGCTGCCTCGCGCGGGCTTTCGCGTGAGGTAACGATGCTTCGAGGTTAGCCTGCCCGCCGCATACGGCGATGTGCAAAAAACGACGCGCCTTTGCTTTGCACCGACATCGGGCTACGCGTTCTGCCCGCCACCATCGGCCCGAATCCATAGTCGATAGTCGGCGCGCGTCCAGTCGAGGGCCACGCCCACACGCCGCGTGCCCGGCCGGATCTTCGGCTTGTGCACCGCGAGCCTGAGCGTTTCCAGCGCGGGCCATTCGCGAAACGAAAACGCCGCAATGTCCGCCACCAGCGTTTCGAGCAGCCGTGTGTGCGGCTTGTGCCCGAGAAAATCCGCGAGACGTGTGCAATAGCCGTCGTAGTCGATCCAGTCGCCCGCTTCACCCGCTGCGCTCTTTTCGCGCGGCATGCAGCGATAGCCGAGCTGCGCGTCGATCACGAGCGGCTGCGGCGCGCCGTGCTCGTGCGGATAAATGCCGATGCGCGCCGGCACGCTCAACGCTTCGACGAACACGCTCCAGCCGCGCCCGCGTGGCTCGTCGTGCGGGCTGAGCGCCCCGATCGCACCCAGCGCCGGCTCGAACGCCGCATCGACGATCTTCATGGCGCGACCGACGCCGCGGCGTCGACCATCATGCGGCAGAAGTAATCGGCGAAACTGCGGCGCACGACGATTTCGAAGCGGTCGTCCCCGGTGGGTATCAGCACGATCGACGCCTTGAAATACACGCTTTGCGCGCATTGCCCCGGCTTGAACAGGCGCGCATGCAGATCGAGCGGACAGCCGCGCGAGAGCACGTCGCGCGCCCGCGTGCCTTCGATCTCGACTACGGTGCTGCCGCTGCCGACGTCCACGGCCGCCGCATAAGCATCGCCAAGCACGGCGGCGAGCTTCGCTTCGAGCATGCCGGTTTGCACCGGTGCGAGCGAGCGCACGAGCCACTCATCGGGCCCGAGCCAGAGCACGTCGTATTGATCGCTGCGTGCGACGGTGTTCGGCGCGGCGGGCGGCTCGCAGCCCACTACGCTGGCGAACGCCGCGACGAACGCCGGGTCGCTCAATTCGCCGCGCACGTTCACGAGGTCGCGAAACGGCAGCTCGCGCATGGCAAACGCCTTCGAGGCGCGCCCTTCCTGCGCTTTGATCAGATCCGCTGCGCCGACGAGCGGCGACTCGAGGCGCACGCCAACGATGCGCTCCGCGACCGGCAGGGGGTCCTTCGTTTCATTCAACATGCTGACGCACTCCTTCCGTGTCGTAGAAAATCGGGCTTGCGATCTGCGCGCTGACGCGCCGGCCATCGGCCATGGGAATCACCACGCGCTCGCCCATCTTGTTCAAGCCGCCCTTCACGACCGCGAGCGCAATCGAACGCTGGAGGATCGGGCTGTAGTAGCTCGACGTGACGTGGCCGATCATCGGCGTCGTGCCATCGGGCCGCGCCTGCGCGTCGGGAGCGATGATCTGGCCGCCTTCGGGCAACACGTATTGTGCGTCGTCCGTTAGCAATCCGACGAACTGCTTGCGGTTTTCCTTGGCGGTGTCCGAACGCTTGAGCGAGCGGCGGCCGAGGAAGTCCTTCGTCTGCGAGACCAGGCCGCCCATGCCAAGGTCGAATGGCGTAACCGACCCGTCCGTATCCTGGCCCACGATGATGTAGCCCTTCTCCGCACGCAACACGTGCATCGTTTCCGTGCCGTAAGGCGTGATGTCGAACTCGGCGCCCGCTTCCATCAGCGCCTCCCACACGGCGCGGCCCGCATTGGCCGGCACGTTCACCTCATAGGCCAGTTCGCCCGAGAAGCTGATGCGCATGACGCGCGACTTCACGCCCGCGACCGTGCCGTTGCGATACGACATGAACGGAAATGCGGCGTTGTCGAAGTCGATGTCCTTGCACACCTTCTGCAGCACCTTGCGGCTCTTCGGGCCGACCACGGCGAACGTCGCCCAGTGGTCGGTGACGGAAGCCAGACGCACCTTCATATCCGGCCATTCGGTCTGCAGCCAGCGTTCGAGCCACGTGAGCACGCGCGCGGCGCCGCCCGTCGTGGTGGTCATCATGTAGTGCTGCTGGCCGAGGCGCACCGTCACGCCGTCGTCGAACACCATGCCGTTTTCGTCGAGCATCAGGCCGTAGCGGCACTTGCCCACTTCGAGCTTGAGCCACGGGTTCGTGTACACCCAGTTGAGCAGCTTCGCGGCGTCGGGGCCTTGAATGTCGATCTTGCCGAGCGTAGAGGCATCAAGAATGCCCACGCTGTTGCGCACCGCAAGGCACTCGCGCTTCACGGCTGCGTGCAGATTCTCGCCGCTCTTCGGGTAGTACCACGGACGCTTCCAGTTGCCCACGTCCTCGAATTCCGCGCCATGCTGCACGTGCCATTCGTGAATGCAGGTCTTGCGGATCGGGTCGAGCATGTCGCCGAGTTCGCGCCCCGCAAACGTGCCGAACGTGACGGGCGTGTAATTTGGGCGGAACGTCGTCGTGCCCGTTTCGGGAATCGTCTTGCCGAGCGCACTGGCGAGAATCGCCATGCCGTTGATATTGCCGAGCTTGCCCTGGTCGGTGCCGAAACCCATGGCCGTATAGCGCTTCACGTGTTCGACCGACTCGAAGCCTTCGCGTGCGGCGAGCAGAATGTCCGCGGCCGAAACGTCGTTCTGGAAGTCGACAAACTGCTTGGGCCCGCGCGCCGCGTCCTTGCGGCTGCCGACGAGCCACAGCGCCTCAAGCGGCGTTTCCGCAACCTCGGCGGCTTTCGGCACGGCGGGCCGCTTGACCGGGAAGCCGAGCGACTTCACCGCGTCGATGCCGCCATCCACACCCTGCGTGAGCGCGCGGGCCAGGCCGAATTCGCCCACCGCCGCGCCAACGCTCACTTCCTCCTGCACGCGCTTGCCCGGCATGAAGCACGCCTTCGCGTCGCTCCAGTGCGCCTTGCCGCCCGACTGCGCGAACAGGTGCAGCACGGGGCTGAAACCGCCCGACACCGCAACGAGATCGCATGCGAGCGTGCCCTGCTGCGCGCCGGCCTGGCCGTTCGCGTAGCCGACCACATCGACCGAACTCACGCGCTGCTTGCCATGCGCGCAATGAATGGCCGCGTTGTACATTACCTTTACGCCCTGGCGGCGCGCGGCGGCCTGCAATGCGCCGTTGCCCTGCGAGCGCGAATCGACCACGGTGACGGTGGCACCGCATGCCTTCAGGTCGAGCGC
The DNA here is from genome assembly GCF_905220165.1 of Paraburkholderia sp. J10-1. Lineage (NCBI taxonomy): Bacteria > Pseudomonadati > Pseudomonadota > Betaproteobacteria > Burkholderiales > Burkholderiaceae > Paraburkholderia > Paraburkholderia sp. J10-1. The sequence continues at coordinate 22,286 of NZ_CAJMYW010000003.1, forward strand.
GCAGCGGTAGCCCGCGTCGTTGTTCGTGAACACGACGGCATTGCGGCCCGGCAGCACACCATAGCGATGGATATACGTCGATACCGCCGACGCCATCATGATGCCAGGCAGATCGTTGTTGCCGAACACGATGGGACGCTCGTGCGCACCCGTTGCGAGAATCACGCGTTTCGCGCGGATCTTCCACAGCAGTTCGCGCGTACCCTGGCGCGTGGAAACCGGCAGATGCTCCGTCAAACGCTGCGTGACGGTCACGAGATTGTGATCCTGGTAGCCGAAAGCCGTGCTGCGCGAAAGGATCTTCACGTCGGGCATTTGCCTGAGTTCGGCTTCGATCTTCTCGACCCAGTGAAATGCGGGACGTCCGTCGATATCGGCCTTGCACGACAGCAGGCTGCCGCCCAGTTCGCGCTGGTCGTCCACGAGAATCACGCGTGCGCCGCTCGCGCCCGCCGTATGCGCGGCGGCGAGACCCGCAGGGCCGCCGCCGATCACGAGCACGTCGCAATGCGCGAAGCATTTGTCGTAGCGGTCGGCGTCGCGCACTTCGGGCGCTTTGCCGAGACCCGCGGCGTCGCGAATCTTTTCTTCGTATTTCGGCCACCATTTACGCGGCCACATGAAGGTCTTGTAGTAGAAGCCCGCCGGCAAAAAGCGCGAGAACTTCTGGTTGATCGCCATGCGATCGTTTTCGAGGCTGGGCTCGGCGTTCACGCTCGTCGCAATGAGCCCCTGGTAAAGCTCGACTTCGGTCGCGCGAGCATTGGGCACCGTATGCGCGCCGCGCTCGAGTTGCACGATGGCGTTGGGCTCGGCCACGTCCGCCGTCATGATGCCGCGCGGGCGATGGTACTTGAAGCTGCGCGCGACGAAATGCACGTCGTTGGCGAGCAGCGCGGAGGCGAGCGTGTCGCCCTGGAAGCCTTGATACGTGCGGCCGTTGAACGTGAAGTTCAGCGGAATCGCGCGGTTGACGCGCCCACCGGCGCCCAGACGGTTCTTCTGGCTCATCGCTGCGTGCTCCCTTGCTTGTTGCCTTGCGCCTCATTTGCTACCGCATTGTTCACACTCGGCGCGCCGAAGGTCTCGTAACTCTGGATCTCGTAGGTGACGGTGTCGCGCGTCGCCTTGAACCAGCGGCGGCAGCCCTGCGCGTGCAGCCACTGCTCTTTATGCACACCGCGCGGGTTGTGACGCATGAAGAGGTAGTCGCCCCATTGCTCGTCGGTGAGCTGGTCGGTGTCGAGCGGGCGCGCGATGTCGGCCTCGCCGCCGCAGGTGAACTCGATTTCGGCGCGGGGACCGCACCACGGACATTCGATCAGCAACATGGTGTGGTCTCCTTTAGTGCGCAACGGCGGCTGCGCCGTGCTCGTCGATCAGATGGCCGCTATAAAAGCGGTCCAGCGAGAACGGCGCGTTCAGCGGATGCGGTTCGTCCTTCGCAATGGTGTGCGCGAACACCCAGCCCGAGCCCGGCGTCGCCTTGAAGCCGCCGGTGCCCCAGCCGCAGTTGAAATAGAGACCCTTCACGTCGGTCTTGCTGATGATCGGGCAGGCGTCCGGCGAGACATCGACAATGCCGCCCCACTGCCGGTTCATGCGCACGCGCGAAAACACCGGGAACATTTCGACGATGGCCTGCAACGTGCCCTCGATAATGTGGAAGCTGCCGCGCTGGCCAAAGCCCGTGTACTGGTCCACGCCCGCGCCGATCACGAGATCGCCCTTGTCGGACTGGCTGATATAGGCGTGCACCGCGTTCGACATGATGACGGTGTTGACCACCGGCTTGATCGGCTCCGAAACCAGCGCCTGCAGCGGGTGGCTTTCGAGCGGCAGACGCACGCCTGCCATGTCCGCGAGCGTCGTGGTGTTGCCGGCCGCCACCACGGCGACCTTTTTCGCCTTGATGAATCCCTTCGACGTATCCACGCCCGTCACGCGCGCACCGTCGCGGCGAATGCCCGTCACCTGGCAGTTCTGAATGATGTCCACGCCGTGCTGGTCCGCGCCGCGCGCGAAGCCCCATGCCACGGCGTCGTGGCGCGCCACGCCCGCGCGGCGCTGGATCGAGGCGCCCAGCACGGGGTAACGGCTATTGAGGTTGATGGTCGGCTCGATTTCCTTGATCTGCTCGGGCGTGAGGAACTCGGCGTCCACGCCGTTCAGGCGGTTCGCGTTCACGCGCCGCTCGGTGTCGCGCACGTCCTGCAGTGTGTGCGCGAGATTCATCACGCCGCGCTGGCTGAACATCACGTTGTAGTTGAGGTCCTGCGAGAGCCCTTCCCAGAGCTTCATCGCCTTTTCATACAGCGCCGCCGACTCGTCCCACAGATAATTCGAGCGCACGATGGTCGTGTTGCGCGCCGTATTGCCGCCGCCGATCCATCCCTTCTCCAGAATCGCGACGTTTTTCACGCCGTGCTCTTTCGCGAGGTAATAGGCCGTTGCGAGACCATGCCCGCCGCCACCGACGATCACGACGTCGTACTCCTTTTTCGGCTCCGGGCTTCTCCACTGCCGCTCCCAGTTCTCGTGATACGACAACCCGTTGCGGAACAGACTGAATATCGAATAGCGGCTCATCTCGCAGACCCCTTGTTGCGCGTTACCATTAGCTTGCGTTAGCACTCGATGACGTTCACGGCGAGACCACCGCGCGACGTCTCCTTGTATTTCGTCTTCATGTCGGCGCCCGTCTCGCGCATCGTCTTGATGACGTTGTCGAGCGTGACGTAGTGCTCGCCGTTGCCCTTGAGCGCCATGCGCGCGGCGTTGATCGCCTTGATCGCGCCCATCGCGTTGCGCTCGATGCACGGAATCTGCACGAGGCCGCCCACCGGGTCGCAGGTCATGCCGAGGTTGTGCTCCATGCCGATTTCGGCGGCGTTCTCCACCTGGGCAGGCGTGCCGCCCATCACGGCAGCAAGCGCCGCTGCCGCCATCGAGCACGCCACGCCCACTTCGCCCTGGCAGCCCACTTCCGCGCCTGAAATCGACGCCGTTTCCTTGTAGATGATGCCGATGGCGGCAGCCGTGAGCAGGAAGTTGGCGATACCGTCTTCGTTTGCGCCCGCAACGAACTTCACGTAGTAGTGCAGCACCGCGGGAATCACGCCCGCCGCGCCGTTCGTGGGCGCGGTGACGACACGGCCGCCCGCCGCGTTCTCCTCGTTCACGGCCATCGCGTAGAGGTTGACCCAGTCGAGCATGGAAAGCGGATCGCGCAACGATTCTTCCGAGCGCGAACGCAGATGCACCGAGAGATCGGCGGCGCGGCGCTTCACCTGCATCGGGCCCGGCAGCTCGCCGTGCATCTTGCAGCCGCGCTCCACGCAGGCGGCCATCGCGCGCCAGATCGCGAGCAGCCCTTCGCGCACGTCTTCCGGCGAGCGCGCGGCACACTCGTTGGCCAACGTGACTTCGGCGATCGAACGCCCGCTTTCCTTGCATACGCGCAGCAGATCATCGCCCGTGCGGAACGGATAGGGCACGTCGCGTCCGCTGCGCACGCCGTTGACGCGGTCGCCGTCGCGATTCACGACGAAGCCGCCGCCCACCGAGTAGTACTCCTTTTCAACGAGCAACTGCCCGTTTTCGTCGAAGGCCTGAAAGCGCATGCCGTTCGAGTGCAGCGTGTTTGCGCCGCCCATCGTCTTGCGAAAGAAGCCGATGCACTCCTTTTCGTCGAAGCGAATGGTCTGCTTGCCGAGCAGCACGAGCGTCTTCTCGCGGCGAATGGCGGCCAGACGCGGCTCGATCTGGTCGGGATCGACCGAGTCGGGCAAGTTGCCTTCGAGGCCGAGCAGCACGGCCTTGTCGGTGCCGTGGCCCTTGCCCGTCGCGCCCAGCGAGCCGTACAGCTCGACTTTGACGCGGCGCACAAAGGCGAGCAGATTGGCGTCCTCGATATGGGACGCGAAGCGGCACGCAGCGACCATGGGGCCGACCGTGTGCGAGCTGGACGGACCGATTCCGATCTTGAACAGGTCGAAAACGCTGACGTTCATCTGACTTCCCTTCGCGCTGAGCGCATGGATGAGCTTGAGTGCAAGTAGACCAAAGAGGCCGTGGCAGCCGATAGAACAAAAACGCCATCGCCGTTGGACGGCCCCGCCAGACGGGGCTTCGGGCAACTCGGGCGCGCGTTGCGCCAGGGTTGCACCGCGGGTTTTCCCGAGGTCTTGCGGCGAAAAAACATCCGTCTGCGCGGTCAGAACGAATGCCGCAAGCCCACGCGCACATCGGCCTGCGTGGTGGTCGAAGAAGGCGTGAAGCTGTAGCCGATCACCGCGTCCACACCCTGCGAGGCCTTGAGCCAGTCGCCCGAGAGATAAACGTCGGTGGTCTTCGAAAGCAGGTAGTGCAGGCCCGCCGAAATCTGGTTCCAGTGGTGGCCGTCGAAGTGCGTGTACTGGTAGCCGCCCGCCACGCTGAACGCGGGCGTGACCTGCCAGTTCGCGCCGCCTTCGCCCACCTGCATGTGCTCGCTCTCGCCGAACGCCTTGATCTGCGTGTACGTGAAAGCGGCCATCAACGTGACGTCGCCGATCGCGTAGCTCGCGCCGGTGCCGAAGGTCGCCTGCTTGTCGACGGGGAACGGCGTCTCGCTATAGAGCGAGCTGACCGCGCCCGTGGCCGGATCGACGCTGACGGTCGGCCTGCCGAAGAACGTGCGCACGCCGATCATGTTGTACGGGTCGAACGCGTAAATGCCCGACGGGTTGTTGAGCTGGGTGTAGGCCGCGCCCATTGCGAACGGGCCGTTCTGGTACTGTGCGCCCGCGCTCCAGGCGCTGCCGGTGTGAAAGTCGCCGGGCGTGTTGCTGAACGAGTACATGCCGCCGAACTGGAATCCGCCGAACGTGTTCGACATGAACTTCACGGCGTTCGGCAGATGGTCGCCGTTCATGCGGTCGAAGTCGCCCTGGTTGATCGCGTAGCCGCTCGCCCACGCCGTGACGTTGTAGAGATACACGAACTCCTGCGTCATGTCGGCCTGATTGCCGAACGTGAGCGTGCCCCAATCGTTCTGGAGTCCGACATAAGCGAGACGGCCGAAAAGCGAGCCGCCGTTGGCGATCTGCCCGTTGCCAAGGTGAAAACCGCTCTCGAGCTGGAACACGGCCTTCAACCCGCCGCCGAGATCCTCGGTGCCCTTGAGGCCCCAGCGGTTCGCCTGAGCAATGCCGTCGTCGAATTTCACTTGATGCGAACCGCCCGCATTGCTCACGTACGTCACGCCTGCGTCGATGATCCCGTACAGGGTGACGCTGCTTTGGGCATGGCTTGCGGTCGAAACAGCGCTCAATGCCATCGCGATGCCGCTCAGTGCCACCGCATTCGGTTTTCTCATGATGTCGGGTCTCTCTTGTCTGGCGATACAGGTTGTCGGGCCGCACAGAAAGCGCGTGGCGTCTTGCGCGGTGGATCAAAACGTACAAGTCCAAATCTCACCCGACTTGCGCAGACACGACACGCGCTGGCGCTAACGCGACACGCCCGCAGCGAAAAAAGGCCTGAAAAACAGGCGCAAACCGTTGTGTGGCGGGCCTCGCGAGGCATTGCGCGGTGGCGATCATCGGTAATCCGACGCGGACTTTGTAAAATCCGCCGATCCCGTCATTTCTACGTTTTTATTGATTGAACATTCAATAAAAAATACCTAGAGTGGAAACCTTCCCGCATTGCCCGGAATCCCCATGCCCAAGATCGGAATGCGCGACGTGCGTCGCGCGCAACTCATCGACGCCACCTTGCAATCGATCGACCAGTCGGGTCTCTCGGGCACCACGCTCGCCACCGTCGCGCAGCACGCGAAAATTTCCACCGGCATCGTCAGTCACTATTTCGGCGGCAAGGACGGCCTGCTCGAAGCCACCATGCGCCACGTGCTGCACGACCTTTGGGAAGCCACGGTGCGCAGACGCCTTGCCGCGAAAGACGAGCCGCGCGCGCGCCTGCGCGCCATCGTTGCGGCCAACTTCGACGTTTCGCAGGTGAACTCGCCCGTCATGAAGACGTGGCTCGCGTTCTGGGCCGAGAGCATGCATCAGCCCGCGCTGCGCCGGCTGCAGCGCGTCAACACGCGGCGGCTGCATTCGAACCTCTGCGCGGAGTTCGAGAAGGTGCTGCCAGGCGCCGCGGCCCGGCGCGCCGCGAGCGGGCTCGCCGCGCTGATCGACGGCCTGTGGCTGCGCGGCGCGCTCACGGGCGAACCGTTCGACACGAAGGCCGCGCTGCGCGTGGCCAACGACTACATCGACCTGCTGCTCGAAGCGCGCACAAAGCCGCGCTCAGGCAAGTCGGCCAAATAACCCGGTCCGGAGCCAATCGATGTCCCTCTACGCCCTGCAGCGCCTCTTTATCGACGGCGCCTACACCGACGCCACCAGCGGCGAGACCTTCGACACCTACGATCCCGCCACCTGCACGAGGCTCGCCACCGTGCAGCACGCGAGCGCCGCCGACATCGACCGTGCGGTGCAATCGGCGCGCGCCGGCCAACGCGTCTGGGCGGCGATGACCGCGATGCAGCGCTCGCGCGTGCTGCGGCGCGCGGTCGAGCTGCTGCGCGAGCGCAACGACGAACTCGCGGCGCTCGAAACGAGCGACACGGGCAAGCCCATCGCCGAAACGCGCAGTGTGGATATCGTCACCGGCGCGGATGTGATCGAGTACTACGCGGGTCTCGCACCCGCGCTGGAAGGCCAGCAGATTCCGCTGCGCGAGACCTCGTTCGTCTACACGCGGCGCGAGCCGCTGGGCGTCACGGCCGGCATTGGCGCGTGGAACTACCCGCTGCAGATCGCCTGCTGGAAGTCGGCGCCTGCGCTTGCGGCCGGCAACGCGATGATCTTCAAGCCGAGCGAGATCACCCCGCTTTCGGCTTCGAAACTCGCCGAGATTTATATCGAGGCGGGCGTGCCGCCGGGCGTGTTCAACGTGGTGCATGGCGACGGCCGCGTGGGCGCCATGCTGAGCATGCACCCCGGCATCGAAAAGATTTCCTTCACGGGCGGCGTCGAAACGGGCAAGAAGGTCATGGCGGCCGCAGGCGGCTCCACGCTCAAGGAAGTCACGATGGAACTGGGCGGCAAGTCGCCGCTCATCGTCTTTGAAGACGCCGACCTCGATCGCGCCGCCGATATCGCCGTGACCGCCAACTTTTTCAGCGCCGGCCAGGTGTGCACCAACGCCACGCGCGTGTTCGTTCACCAATCCGTGATTGCCGCGTTCGAAGCACGTGTGCTCGAACGCGTGCAGCGCATCCGTGTGGGCCATCCCGCCGATCCCGCCACCAACTTCGGGCCGCTCGCGAGCGCCGCGCAACTCGACAAGGTGCTCGGCTATATCGAGAGCGGCAAGCGCGAAGGCGCGCGGCTGATCGCGGGCGGTGCGCGCCTCACCCAGGGCGAGTTCGCGCGCGGTCAATACGTGCAGCCCACCGTGTTCTCCGGCTGCCGCGACGACATGCGCATCGTGCAGGAAGAAATTTTCGGCCCGGTGATGAGCATTCTCGCCTTCGCCAACGAAGCCGAAGTCATCGCGCGCGCCAACGAATCGCTGTACGGCCTGGCCGCCGGCGTCGTGACGGAAAGCCTTTCGCGCGCGCACCGCGTGATTCATCGGCTCGAAGCCGGCATTTGCTGGATCAACACGTGGGGCGAGTCGCCCGCCGAAATGCCCGTGGGTGGCTACAAGCAATCGGGCGTGGGCCGCGAAAACGGCATCACGACGCTCGAACACTACACGCGCATCAAATCCGTCCAGGTGGAACTGGGACCGTATCAGCCCGTTTTCTGAGGGAGTCCTGCATGGCAGCGCAAGAGTACGACTACATCATCATTGGCGCAGGGTCGGCGGGCAATGTGCTCGCCGCGCGCCTCACCGAAGACCGCGACGCGACGGTGCTGCTGCTGGAAGCGGGCGGCCCCGATTACCGCTTCGATTTCCGCACGCAGATGCCCGCGGCGCTCGCGTACCCGTTGCAAGGGCGCCGCTACAACTGGGCCTACGAAACCGACCCCGAGCCGCACATGAACAACCGGCGCATGGAATGCGGGCGCGGCAAGGGGCTGGGCGGCTCGTCGCTCATCAACGGCATGTGCTACATACGCGGCAATGCGCTCGACTACGACGGCTGGGCCGAGCGCAAAGGCCTGGAAAACTGGAGCTATCTGGACTGCCTGCCCTATTTCCGCAAGGCCGAAACGCGCGACGTCGGCGCGAACGATTATCACGGCGGCGAAGGTCCCGTTCACGTGACGACGAGCAAGCCGGGCGTGAATCCGCTCTTCGAAGCGATGATCGAAGCCGGCGTGCAGGCAGGCTACGCCCGCACCGACGACCTCAACGGCTACCGCCAGGAAGGCTTCGGGCCGATGGATCGCACCGTGACCGCCAAAGGCCGGCGCGCGAGCACCGCGCGCGGCTATCTGGATCAGGCAAAGCATCGGCCGAACATCGACATCGTCACGCATGCCGTGACGGACCGCATTCTGTTCAGCGGCAAGCGGGCGAGCGGCGTTGTCTTTCTCGATGGGCCCGCGCGCGTGACGCGCTATGCGCGCCGCGAAGTGCTGCTGTGCGCGGGCGCGATCGCCTCGCCGCAAATTCTGCAGCGTTCGGGCGTCGGTCCTGGCGCATGGCTGCGCGAACTCGACATCCCCGTTGTGCTCGATCTGCCGGGCGTGGGTCAGAATCTTCAGGACCACCTGGAAATGTACATGCAGTACGAGTGCAAGGAGCCAGTCTCGCTCTATCCTGCGCTGCTCATGCGCAATCAACCGGCCATCGGCATTGAATGGATGCTGCGCGGCACCGGTATTGGCGCGAGCAATCATTTCGAGGCGGGCGGCTTTATCCGCACACGCGACGACGATCCGTGGCCGAACCTTCAGTATCATTTTCTGCCGGTTGCGATCAACTACAACGGCAGCAATGCGATCAAGATGCACGGCTTCCAGGCGCACGTGGGCTCGATGCGCTCGCCGAGCCGCGGGCGCGTGAAGCTGCGCTCGCGCGATCCGCGCCAGCATCCGTCGATTCTCTTCAACTACATGGCCGAAGCGCTCGACTGGCGCGAATTCCGCGACGCGATCCGCATCACCCGCGAAATCATTGCGCAGCCTGCGCTCGACCGTTTTCGCGGGCGTGAGCTGAACCCCGGCGCGGCGCTCAAGACCGATGCAGAGATCGATGCTTTCGTGCGCAACCGCGCGGAAACCGCCTATCACCCGTCGTGTTCGTGTGCGATGGGTTACGACGATATGGCTGTGGTGGACGGCGAAGGCCGCGTGCATGGCGTTGACGGGCTGCGCGTCGTGGATGCTTCGATCATGCCGCGCATTACCACCGGCAACCTCAACGCACCGACGATCATGATCGCGGAGAAGATTGCGGACCGGATTCGCGGGCGTGATGCGCTGGCGCGTTCGCATGCGCCGTATTTCGTGGCGAACGGGGCGCCGGCTCGGGGTGCGGGTGCTTCCGCCGGGAATGGCGCGGCGCGTACGGAGAAAGTACGCGCAGTGACGCTTTAAGAACCGCTTATCGGCCAGAGGCGGCGCGCGGGGATCTGCGCGCCGCCTTTTTTTTTGCCTTCAGCCCGTGTGCGCGCAAGGCAACAAAAAAGCGGCACCACACGGGCAACTTGCCCGCATGATGCCGCCAACACTGAAGCCAATTACTGACGCCAACTACTGAAGCCAGCTCAGACCGAAGCGGCCAGCCAATGCGAAACCGCAATCGTCAGCGCCGCCGCAACGAGCGCGCCATAAGGCGCGAGATTCAACCACCGGCTGCGCGCCGGCACGCTTACTTCCATATCGAGCGCACTGCCCGCCGGAAACCGCCCGCGATCCTGCCAGTAATGCCGGAATGCAAACACCGGCACGATCAGCAGCATCGCAATGAGGCCATCGCGCAGCGTCCCCTCTCCTTGCAGATTGGCGCCAGCACCGACGAACACGAGGTTCGCATACCCGCACAGCGCACCGAGCGCGAGCAGCCACGTCGGGCAACGAAACGGACGCGCCCACGCGCCACGGTCCATGCGGTGAATCCATCCCGACTGCAAATTCAGGAAAACGAACAACATGTAGCAGACGTTCGAGATCGACAGGACCGTCATATAGTCCGACATCGCGAGCAGGACGAGATTGAAGCCGAGATCGGTCCACATCGCCGCCGTCGGCGCGCCGTGCTCGTTCACCCGCGAGAGATAGCGCGGCAGCCAGCCATCCACCGAAGCCTGATAGAGCGTGCGCGATGAGCCCATCATCGACGTCATCACGATCAGCAAAATGGACAGCATGAGCATGACCACCACGGCGTTGCCCACCCAGGCGCCGCCGCCCACCATCGCGGCCATTGCCGTGCCCACGCCCGTGCCGTCGCCGATGCGGGGATCGAGCATCATCGCGGTGCCGAGCGACCCCTGAAACGCGAGCGGCACGAGCGTCATGACGACGAGGCAAAGCGCACCCGACCAGAAAATCGCCCTCGCCGTATCGCGCCGTGGGTCGCGAAACTCGCGCGTATAGCACACCGCCGTCTCGAAGCCGTACGATGCCCATCCCGCCATGAACATCGCGCCCAGCGCCATGACCACGCCCTGCCCGTTCCATGCGCCGAAAACCGATGCCGTGAGATTGCCATGCGCATCATGGCCGAGCGGCAGCAGCGGAAACAGATGTTTTGCCGGCACGTCGCCCGTGACGAACGGCACGAGTCCGACGATCAAAAGTGGCGTGAGCGAAGCAATACCCAGAATCTTCTGCGTTTTCGCGGCCTTTGAAGCACCGCTATGCTGAAGCCGGAAGGTGATGAGCAGGAACGCCGCTGCGATCAGGAACGTGGCGTTGATGCGCAGGGTAAGACCCGGCTTGATGAAGTCCAGATTGGCGAGCGTCCAGTGCCACTGCATGATGGCCGCATCGGGCGCAAACAGCGTGGCGAGCGCGTAGTTCGCGGCGAGTCCGCAGCCCAGCGCGAGCATGGGCGACCACGCGAGCCAGTTACACCACACGGAAACCGGCGCGATCATCTTGCTGTAGCGCACCCAGCCGATTGCTCCGTACACCGAAGCACCGCCCGATTTATGCGGAAAGAGCCCTGAAATCTCGGCGTACGTGGCGCTTTGCACGAGGCCCATCGTGATCGATGCGATCCAGATGGCCCAGGCTGGCTGGCCGATCGTCGCGCATACGCCGCCAATCGTGAACAGCACGCCCGCGGGCACGCCGCTCGTCACCCAGAACGCATCTTTCCATGTAAGGCCGCGCTGCAGCGCATGGCCATGACCGCCTCGTGCGGCGCTCTCCTCGGCGCCGTGCGTCCCAATTCCCGCTTGCTCCATCTGCCTCCTCCTCTTTTGAACGCTAATCAACCAAAATTGCCGCGCAAATAGGGATGTACCGCAGGGTGGTCCGCGGCTTTCACCGCGGACCAGGGCACGTCAATGCACGCCCAGCGAGGCGCGCACGGCAGGCAGGCCCGGCTTGCCGTCCAGCGTGGTCACGCCGGCGAGCCAGTTGTCGAGCACCTGCGGGTTGCCGCGCAGCCAGTCGGCGGCGGCCTTGTTGGGGTCTTCCTTGTTGGCGATCGGCACCATCAAATGGTTCTCGATGGCGGTCGTGAACTGCAGATTGGAGACGAACTTCGCCACGTTCGGGCAGCGCGCCGCATAGTCGGGCGGTTCGGCGGTCAGCACGCGCGCCGCGCCGTAATTGGGCCCGAACACGTCGTCGCCGCCCGAGAGATAGTCGATCTTCATCTGCACGTTCATCGGATGCGGCTCCCAGCCGAGGAACACGATCCATTGCTTCTCGCGCACGGCGCGGTTCACCTGCACGAGCATGCCCGCCTCGCTCGACTCGACGAGCTTGAATTTGCCGAGGCCGTACTGGTTTGCGCCGATCATCTTCTGGATCAGCGCGTTGCCGTCGTTGCCGGGTTCGATGCCGTAAATGCGCCCTTGCAGTTTGTCCGCGAATTTCGCAATGTCCTGGAACGATTTCAGGCCGCCCTGGTAGACATAATCGGGCACGGCGAGCGTGTATTTCGCGCCCGTGAGATTCGGCGTCGAGAGGACCTTGATTGAGCCCGCTTTCGTAAAGGGCTCGATGATCGGGTCCATGGTCGGCGACCAGTAGCCGAGGAATACGTCGATCTGCTTGCTCTTGAGCCCGGCGAATGTGATCGGCACGGAGGCGATCGTTTTCGTCGGCGTATAGCCCAGCGCCCCGAGAATCGTCGATGCAACGCCCGTGGTCGCCGCGATATCGGTCCAGCCCACGTCGGCGAAACGCACGTCCTTGCACGCGGCGGGATCGGCCGCGAAGGCGCTGGCGCTGAGGACTGCGGCGCACGCGAGCGCGCCTGTCTTAAGCAGGGGGAATCGGCACATCGTCATCTCCTCGAGGAATCGAACTGCGTCGCTGGGTCATGAAGTCTCATGACACATAGTTGTCCGGCAAAAAGCCGGCTAACGTAGCAATTGCGACGAGCAATTGCGCAGAAGCGACAAGCGATTCCCGCGAAGCCCCCAGAACAGCAGCTTTAAGTTAATTGAACGATCAATATACGAACTTAGGCTGCATTCCTTTCATTTTAAAAACGTAAGGCTTTACATGCGCCGCGCGGCATCAGCCTTGCACGCGGGGCGTTTGCCAGACAGGGTCGCGCGCGAATTCGACGAAGGATTTCAGGTAATCGACCACGGCGTCGCCCTCCCGCGTGCCGAGAAAGATCTGCTTCGCAATGCCCTGCTTGCCGAGCTTCACGATCGCAAGCGGCATGCGGTCTGCGTACTCTTCCGCGAGCCAGCGCGGCAACGCGGCCACGCCGCGATGGCTCGCGACCATCTGCAGCATGATGTCGGTCGTTTCGATCGTCTTGTGACGGCGCGGCGTGATGCTCGCGGGCCGCAGAAACTGGTTGTAGATATCGAGCCGGTCGGTATCCACGGGATACGTGATGAGCGTTTCGTCGATCAGCTGCTCGGGCTTCACATAGCGCACGTTCGCGAGCCGATGGTCTTCGGCGACCACCAACACCTGTTCGTAGTCGAATACCGGATCGAAACGCAGTCCGGGCCGGATGAGCGGATCGGGCGTGACGAGCACGTCAATGTCATAGCCGATCAACGCGCCGATGCCGCCAAACTGAAAACGCTGCTTCACGTCCACGTCGACATCGGGCCAGCGTGCCAGATACGGCGACACCACCTTGAGCAGCCACTGATAGCACGGCGCGCATTCCATGCCGATGCGCAGCGTGCCGCGCTCGCCCGCCGCGTACTGCTTCATGCGTTCTTCCGCGAGTTCGAACTGGGGCAAAAGCCGTTCGGCCAATGACAGCAGGTACTGCCCGGCCTGCGTCAGCCGCAGGCTGCGGCCCTCACGGTCCCAGATCGGGGTGCCGAGCTGCTGCTCGATTTTCTTGACCGTGTGGCTTAGGGCCGACTGCGTGAGAAAAAGCGACTCCGCGGCTGCGGTAAGCGAGCCCTGGCGGGCAACTTCGCGGACGATGACAAGATGAACACGTTCGAGCATGGAAAAAACCAATGAATAAAACTAATGGATGGATGAAATAATGCCATTTTTATTCATCGTCGAATACCTCTATGATCGCTGCCACTCTGGATCGTTTTCAGCACCTTCATTTCGGACGGCAACGCACATGGTCACCACGCACAATCTCGGCTTCCCGCGCATCGGCGCGAAACGCGAGCTTAAATTCGGTCTGGAACGCTACTGGAAGGGCGAATCTTCGCGCGACGAACTGAAGGCGCTTGGCGTGCAACTGCGCGCACGGCATTGGGAAAACCAGAAGGGTCTCGACTTCGTGCCCGCCGGCGACTTTGCGTTCTACGACCAGGTGCTCGACATGAGCTTCACGCTCGGCAACCTGCCCGGGCGCGCGCAGGGCTTCCATGGCGACAAGCTCGACAACTACTTTCGCGTGGCGCGCGGCCGCTCGGCCCATGGCGCCGAGGACCATGCCGCTTGCTGCGGCGGCGTTGCGGCCGGCGAAATGACGAAGTGGTTCGACACGAACTATCACTACATCGTCCCCGAATTCACGGCCGATACGCAATTCAACCTCGACACGTCGCGTCTTTCCGAACAGCTGCGCGAAGCGCGCGAGCTGGGCGTGAAGGCCAAGCCCGTGATCATCGGGCCGCTCACTTACCTGTGGCTCGGCAAGGCCAAGGACGACTCCGACAAGCTTGCACTGCTGCCACGCCTCATGCCCGTGTATCGCGCGCTGCTCGACTACTTCCGCGTGATGGACGTCGAGTGGGTGCAGATCGACGAGCCGATACTCGTGACCGAACTCGATCCGGCATGGCGCGCGGCATTTGCGACAGCCTATGAAGGGTTCGAGCTGCGCAGCGTCAAGCTGTTGCTGGCCACGTACTTCGGAGAACTACAGGAAAATCTAGACCTCGCGTGCTCACTGCCCGTCGACGGCCTGCATATCGACGCGATCAACGCCCGCACGGAAGTCGCGCTGGCCGCGCAAAAGCTGCCTGCGCAGAGCGTGCTTTCGGTGGGCACGATCAACGGCCGCAACATCTGGAAGACCGACCTGAACGCAGCGCTCGAATGGCTCGAACCGCTCGCGAAGCAATTGGGCGAGCGCCTCTGGATCGCGCCTTCGTGCTCGCTGCTGCACGTGCCGGTGGATCTCGCGAGCGAAGAAAAGCTCGATGCTGAAATCCGTTCGTGGCTCGCCTTCGCGCTGCAAAAGCTCGACGAAGTAAAGGTGCTCGCCACGGCGCTGAATGGTGGCCGCGACAAGGTCGCCGCCGAACTCGCCGCGAACGCCGCCGCCGTTCAAGCGCGCCGCCAGTCGCCGCGCGTGAACAACCCCGCGGTGAAGGCCGCGATCGCGCGCATCGACGCGCAACTCGGCAATCGCCAGCACGCTTACGCCGAGCGCGCCGCGAAACAGGCCGCACGCCTGAAGCTGCCCGCCTTCCCGACCACGACGATCGGCTCGTTCCCGCAAACGGCGGAGATCCGCCAGGCGCGCAGCCAGTTCAAGAGCGGCGCGCTCGACAACGTGGGCTACGAGGCCGCCATGCGCGCCGAAATCGAACGCAGCGTGCGCGAGCAGGAGCAACTGGGCCTCGACGTGCTCGTGCACGGCGAAGCCGAGCGCAACGACATGGTCGAATACTTCGGCGAGCAGCTAGACGGTTACGCGTTCAGCCAGTTCGGCTGGGTACAGTCGTACGGCTCGCGCTGCGTGAAACCGCCCATTCTGTTCGGCGACATCAGCCGCCCGAAGGCAATGACCGTGGAATGGATCACCTACGCGCAATCGCTCACGAACAAGCCCATGAAGGGCATGCTCACGGGTCCGGTGACGATTCTCAACTGGTCCTTCGTGCGTGACGACCAGCCGCGTTCGGTCTCGTGCTACCAGCTCGCGCTC
Organism: Paraburkholderia sp. J10-1; assembly: GCF_905220165.1. NCBI lineage: Bacteria > Pseudomonadati > Pseudomonadota > Betaproteobacteria > Burkholderiales > Burkholderiaceae > Paraburkholderia > Paraburkholderia sp. J10-1. The sequence goes on from NZ_CAJMYW010000003.1 coordinate 37,739, forward strand.
GCCATTCGCGAAGAAGTGCTCGACCTGGAGAAGGCCGGCGTGGGCGTGATCCAGATCGACGAAGCCGCGCTGCGCGAAGGCCTGCCGCTGCGACGCGCACAGTGGGGCGAGTATCTGCGCTGGGCCGTGGAATCGTTCCGCATCACCGCGAACGGCGTGGAAGACGAAACGCAGATCCACACGCATATGTGCTATTCGGAGTTCAACGACATCATCGCGTCGATCGCCGATATGGATGCGGACGTCATTACGATCGAGACGTCGCGCTCGGATAGGGAACTGCTCGACGCGTTCGACAACTTCAAGTATCCGAACGAAATCGGACCGGGTGTGTACGACATTCACTCGCCGAATATCCCGACCGAAGCGCACATCGTGCAACTGATGCAGAAGGCCGCCGAGCGTATTCCGGCTGGGCGTCTGTGGGTCAATCCGGACTGCGGGTTGAAGACGCGACAGTGGGCGGAGGTCGTTCCTGCGCTGACCAACATGGTTGCTGCCGCCAAGGCGCTGCGCAGTCAGGTGCAATAAGTTTGCCAAAATGCGCCCCGGGCCGGTCTCGGGGCGCGTCCTGATCAAGTTGCTCGCGCAACCGTTACCTTAGTTCCCGCCGCAATATCTTCCCCGTAGCCGTCTTCGGCAACTCGTCGCGGAACTCGACGATGCGCGGATACTTGTACGCCGCCATGCGCGCCTTGCAGAACGCAATCAACTCCGCCGCATCGGCCACTGCGCCCGCACGCAGGCTCACCACGGCCTTCACGGTTTCGCCGCGATAGGGGTCGGGCACGCCCACCACGGCCGCTTCGCGCACCGCAGGATGGCCGTAAAGCACGTCTTCCACTTCGCGTGGCCAGACCTTGAAGCCGGCCGCGTTGATCATGTCCTTCTTGCGGTCGACGAGATAGAACCAGCCCGCTTCGTCCATGAAGCCGACGTCGCCGGTATGGAACCAGCCACCGCGAAACGCATGGGCCGTCTCTGCCGCGTTGTTCCAGTACCCGGGCACGACCATCGGTCCACGGCAGACGATCTCGCCCGTTTCACCGGCCGCGAGCACCTGTCCGTCGTCGCCGACGATCGCCGCTTCGGCGCCCGGCACCGGCACGCCCATGGCGAGCGCGCCGCTGCGCGGATCGACAGGCGCCATCTTTCCGAGCGGCACCATGTGCGTGGGCGAGTTCGTTTCGGTGAGCCCATACGCGCCGTGGATCACGTGGCCGAACTTCGCGCGGAACGCCTCCACCACGCTCGGCGCGATGGGAGCGCCGCCCGAATAGATCTTCGTGAGCGTGGCCAGGTTCTCGCGGGTTGCATCGGCGTGATGCAGCAGCGCGATGAACACCGTGATCGCGCCGATGGTGAACTCCGCGCGGTGCTCCTCGACGGCGTCGAGCGTGGCTGCCGGGTCGAAGCGGTGCGTGAGAATGAGCGGTGCGCGCGCAATCCACGCCGCGCCGATATGGCCAACCAGGCCGGTAATGTGAAAGAGCGGCGCGACGCCCAGTATCGGGCCGCCTTCGCGCAGGCCGCAGAAGTCGCGGTAGGTCTGCGCGTTGAACGCGAAATTGCCGTGCGTGCAGATCGCGCCTTTCGGGCGGCCGCTCGTGCCCGAGGTATAGACGAGCATGGCGGGGTCGCTCGCCGCAAGCGTGACTGGCGGCGGCTTGCGCCCTTTCTGCACGGACTGGGCTGCCTGCAAAAGATCGCGTGCCTCCCCGCTCTCTTCGCCGTGTGCACCGAACACGCGTGGATCGTCGCGTGTTTGCAGCGCACGCGCGCGCGTGCTCAGTACACGCGGCGCGGCGTTGCCATCGGCTTCGATGCCCGCTAGCACTTCGCGAACGACATCGCCTTCGAGCGCGGCATCGCAGATCAGCGCGCGCGTTTGCGAATCGTCGAGCAGCAGTTTCAGTTCGCGCGCACGTTTCATCGGATTGACCGGCACCATCACGGCGCCCGCTTTCCAGATGCCGAGCAAGGCCATCACGAACTGCGGCACGTTCTGCAAGTAAAGCGCCACACGATCGCCGCGCTGCACGCCTTCGTCAATCAGTACGCAGGCGATGCGGTCGCTCCACGCGTCGAGCGCCTGCCAGTCGAGCCTGCCGTCGAAGTAAAGCAGCGCGCTTTCGTGCGGCGCGCGAGCGAGCGCCGCCGCGAACATGTCCAGACCGTTCGCATAGTCCTGCTGAGGATTCGCCTGGATACCGGTGTCGTATAGCGTGCGCCAGGGAAAGCTTTCGTAGGCGTTCACGTTGGCCTCCTCAAGCCGCTTCGGCCGGCTGACCCACCGTTTTGCGCGCCATGAACCAGTAGAACAGCGCTGCGCACCCCGCAATCGCACCGCCCATGATGAACGCGAGCGAATACGATCCCGTGCGGTCGACGATAAAGCCCGCCACGACCGGCGAGAACGCGCCGCCGAAATAGCCGCCGAAGTTCTGGATCGAACTCACGGAAGCGACCATCGAAGACGGCGCGATGTCGGCGGCGAGCGCCCACGCGTTGCCGATGGTGGCGGCGATGAACGCGAGCCCCAGCGTCATCAGCGCAACGCTCGCGCCGATCGTGCCCGCGAGCGGCAACGCCGCCGCGCACACGCCCGCGCCAATCGCGCCCACCACGATCAGCAAGCGCTTGGCGACCATGGGCGTTGCCACATGGCGATCCACGAGCTTCTTCGCAATCCAGCCCGCGACGATCTCGCCGGCCGCACCGCCGAACCACGGAATACTCGCGTAGAAGCCCAGTTGTGCGAACGAAATATGAAAGCGATCGAGCAGATAGAGCGGCAGGAACACGAGAAAGATATTCCACAGCCAGATTGCGCAGAAGTAACCGAAAATCATGCCCCACACGCTGCGCGAAGCGAACAGCGCGCGCCAGCGAATGGGCGCGGTCGTGAGCGAACGCTCGTGGCCGCCGCCGCCCGCTTCGATGTAGGCGAACTCCTCGCGCGTGAGCCGCTTGCTCTGCATGGGGTTGCGATAGAGAAACAGAAACAGCACCGCAAAGACAATGCCGATAGCGCCCGTCACGTGAAAAAGCGAGCGCCAGCCGAAGGCGATCATCAGCGCGACCAGCACGGCGGGTGCGAGCGCAGGCCCCCACTTCGACGACGAATCCCAAATGCCGGTGGCAAAGCCGCGCTCCTTGGCGGGAAACCATGCCGCCGTGATCTTCGCGGAGGTCGGCCAGCACGGCGCCTCGCCCACGGCAAGCAGCGCGCGCATGACGATGAGGCCAGAGATCGAGCCGACCACGCCGGTGGCCCACGTCGCCACGCTCCACCAGATCATGCCCACTGCATAGGCGCGCTTCGCGCCGAAGCGGTCGATGATCCAGCCCGCAGGCAATTGCATGACCGCGTAGGTCCAGGCGAACACGGTGCCCAGCAGGCCGATTTGCGTGCGCGTGAGGCCCAGGTCGTGAATCATGCCGGGTGCGGCGATCGCGAGATTCGCGCGATCGAGGTAGTTGATGATGCCGCCGAACAGCAGCCAGATCAGCACGCGCCAGCGAAAGTTCGCGGCGGCGGTGGTTGAGGCTGCCGGTGTGCTGGTGGATGCGGGTGCAACCAGTTTGTCGTCCATCCTGTCTCCTCCTCGTTGGCCTACGTTTTTTTGCACGCGCTTTTTGCGCGCGCTCGTGGGACTCAAACCGCGTTCGTGCCCACATCGTGGGACTTTTCGCTGTGGGGGCAACATTACGCGCGAGGGACATTGTGCGCCGGTTGACGCGAATGGAGAACGCCGTTTTGCATAAACCCATGACGTCGATGTGAATACGCGGATCGTTATGGCTCTCGCATGCTCTCTTACCAACCGTTACACAAGCGAAGCAATCGTTTCACCTGAATGGCAAGCGAGTTCATAGAATTCCTCAGACCGTTGAGCAGCAAGGCTGACACGCCAGAACGGTCGCGCACAAAGCCGCACCACATGCCGCATGGAATGGCGCGGCACTGCGCGCGTAATCGATACCAACTATACAGAAAGGAGTTCACATGACTCGCCTCTCGCTTGCCTCGCTCATCGCGGCTTCGGCCGCCAGCCTTTGCGCCGTTTCGCTGAGCGCTCATGCGCAGACCCCCGCGCCTTCCGCGGCTTCTGCCTCCACCTCGGGCGCGGCCGTTCGGCTTCACGAAGCCGACAAGGCCTTCATCGCAGACGGCACGCAAACCGTCGCCACGCAGCGCGACGCCGCGCGCATTGCCGACTCGCGCTCGACCGACCGCGAAGTGAAGGCCTTCGCGGAAAAACTCGTGGCCGACTATTCGAAGCTCTCCGACTCGATGCGCGCGGCGAGCCCGCGCGGCGTTGACGTGCCGCGCAACGACCCGGATGCGGCGGTGATCAGCAGCATCAACAATTTGCGCGGCGCGGATTTCGACAAGACGTATATCGAGCAGGTCGCGCTGGCCGGCCAGCAGAAAACGCTCTCGGCGTTCCAGGCGGAGATCGCCTCGGGCCGCGACGCGGGCCTCAAGAAGGCAGCAACGGAAGGCCTGCCCGTGATCCAGGCCGACTATGCCAAGGCGCAGGAACTTGCCAAGCGCAAGCACCTGGCAGGCTGATGACGATGTGATGCGCAAAGGGGCCGGCCGCTCGCGCGCCGGCCCCTTTGGCATTTACTCTTCCTTCTTTTCGCTCGCGGCGAGAGCCAGCCGCTCCATGCGTTGATCGGGCACGAGCCAGAGCAACGCCGCAATGAAATAGAAAATCGCGCCAACGCGGGGATAGTCGAGCGCTGCAAGCGCAAACCCGGCCAGATAAATCACTGGCGAAATCTTGCCCTTCACGTCACTGCCCAATGCAATGGCAAGCGGGCTTTGCGTGCCGTGATAGCGCACGAGCGTGAATTGCAGCACGACATAGGCAACCGCGCAGAGCAGCAGGTTCACGCCGTAAAGCGCGGTCGGCCAGCGTCCGAATTCGTTCTCGCCCATCCAGCCCGTGGTGAACGGCAGCAGCGAAAGCCAGAACAGCAGATGCAGGTTGGCCCAGAGCACGGAGCCGTTCACGCGGCGCGCCACCTGCAGCATATGGTGATGGTTGTTCCAGTAGATGCCCACGTAGATGAAGCTCAGCACATAGCTCAGATAAACCGGCCAGAGCGGCGCGAGCGCGGCGAGCGTGTCGCCGTGCGGCACCTTGAGTTCCAGCACCATGATCGTGATGATGATGGCGAGCACGCCATCGCTGAATGCTTCGAGTCGATTTTTTTCCATCTGCGGGATCGGCCTGCAAGGGATGTAAGGCAAGCGGCAAGTATGGCCGAAGTCGCGGCGCGACGCCACGTAGTCGCGGGGGCAACACGGTTGCGTATCGTGCGCTGCACATGGCGCACAAGCGTTCCTGACCTATGATGCCCTTGAGCGCCACGCCCGCCAGAACGCCAGCCACGGATCATGAACGCCCCGACCTCCGCATCGCGCAACCGCCCCGAGCACCCCAAGCACCCCGAGCACGCTGAACGCCCGGACCGCCGCGTGCGCGTCTGGGACCTGCCCACGCGGCTCTTCCACTGGCTGAGCGTCGTGCTCGTGGCCGCCGCTTACGTCACGCAGCGCATGAACTGGATGCAGATGCACGTGCGCCTTGGCGAGACGCTGCTCGCGCTCGTGCTGTTTCGCATTCTGTGGGGGTGCTTCGGCAGCGAGACGGCGCGCTTCTCGCGCTTCGTCGCCTCGCCGCGCAGGGCGATCGAACATCTGCGCCACGTGTTGCGGCGCGAGCCCGACGTGCAGGTGGGCCACAACGCGGCGGGCGGCTGGATGGTTCTGCTGCTGCTCGCACTGCTGCTAATCGAAACGCTCACCGGACTCTACGACAACAACGATATCGCCGACGAAGGCCCGCTCAGCGAAATCGTGCCGGCAAAAATCGCCAACGCCATCGCCAACCTGCACGCGTGGGGCTGGGATCTGCTCGCGGCGGCCGTCGTGCTGCACGTGTGCGCGATTGCCGTCTATGCGCTCGTGAAAGGCCACAATCTGATCGGCCCGATGGTAAGCGGTAAAAAGCGCCTGCCCGCTTCGGTACGTGCGCCCGCGCGCGGATCGCTCTGGCTCGCGGCCTTGCTGATGGGCTTATCGGGCGTCGTGACCGCCCTCCTCGCCGCCTATGTGTGATGCCGCATATTGATGTGTCAAACCCACGCGAAGCCCGCACAGCGCGTAAAATCAGCGGCTCGTTTTCACTCGACAAGAATGATTGATGGCTACCTACCGCGAATTGCTCGCCCAGAAGCGCGAGCTTGACGAGCGCATCGAAGCGGCGCGCGCCGAAGCGGCCCACGAGGCGCTGGCTACCGTGCGCGCGGCAATCGCCGAATTCGGCTTCACGCCCGACGAGGTGTTCGGCAAGCCGCGCCGCGAAAAAGCCGTGCGCCGCGCGCGCAAGACCGAAGGCAATGAAGGCAAAAAGCGCGAGCGCGCCAATCTGGACCTGTTCGGCGACACGGCCGACAACGCCTGACCAACCGCATTCGCGCTTCATACGCAAACAGGGCCGCAAGGGCCCTGTCGCGTGTCGTGCAGCCAGCCATGCCACGCGCCGGCTGGCGCGAGCATGGCGTGAACACCGGGCGCGTTACTGCGCGCCGAGCTTCTTGATCAGCACGTCGAGCTGCGCCACTTCCTCTTGCGTGAGGTCGGTGAGCGGCGCGCGCACGGGGCCGGCGTCGTGGCCCACGAGCTTCGCGCCCGCCTTCACGATGCTCACCGCGTAGCCCGCGCGGCGATTGCGGATCGCGAGGTACGGCAGGAAGAATTCGTCGATGAGCTTGCCGACCGTCGCGTGGTCGTCGGCGGCAATCGCGCGATAGAACTGCATGGCCGTCTTCGGAATGAAGTTGAACACTGCCGACGAATATACGGGCACGCCCAGCGCCTTGTACGCCGCTGCATAGACCTCGGCCGTGGGCAGGCCGCCCAGGTACGAGAAGCGGTCGCCCAGACGCCGGCGGATCGTCACCATCGCCTCGATTTCGCCCACGCCGTCCTTGAAGCCGATCAGGTTCGGGCAGCGATCGGCGAGTTGCTCGAGCATGTCCGCGTTCAGCTTCGAATTGGCGCGGTTGTAAATGATGACGCCCATGTTCGGCACGGCCTTGCAGACCTGCTCGGCGTGCGCGGCGATACCTTCCTGCGAGGCTTCCGTGAGGTAGTGCGGCATCAGTAGAATGCCCTGCGCGCCATTGCGCTCGGCTTCCTGCGCATATTCGATCGCCACGCGCGTCGCGCCGCCCGCGCCCGCGAGAATCGGCACCTTGCCCTTGCAGGTTTCGGTGGCCGTCTTGATGACCTGCGAGTATTCGCTCTTCGTGAGCGAGAAGAATTCGCCCGTGCCGCCCGCCGCGAACAGCGCGCTCGCGCCATAGGGGGCCAGCCATTCGAGGCGCTCGGCGTAGGTGTTCGCGCGGAAGTTGCCTTGCGCGTCGAAGTCGGTCACGGGGAACGAAAGCAGGCCTTCGGAGACGATTTGCTTGAGTTCTTGCGGCGTGGTCATGGTGTTGATCCTGTTGCGAAGTCAGTAAAGGTGTTCAGTCGAAGATGGCGTTCAGCGCACGAGACACGGGCGCTTGTTGTCGAATTTCCAGTTGGGAACGAGGTATTGCATGGCGATCGCGTCGTCGCGCGCGCCGAGGCCGTGCTCCTGGTAGAGCGCGTGCGCCTTTTCCAGCTCGTCCATGTCGATCTCGATGCCAAGGCCCGGCTTTTGCGGCACCTGCACCTTGCCGCCCACGATCTGCAGCGGCTCGCGCGTGAGGCGCTGGCCGTCCTGCCAGATCCAGTGCGTGTCGATCGCGGTGATCTTGCCAGGCGCGGCAGCCGCCGCGTGCGTGAACATGGCGAGCGAAATGTCGAAGTGGTTGTTCGAGTGCGAGCCCCACGTGAGGCCCCAGTCGTTGCACATCTGCGCTACGCGCACCGAGCCCTGCATGGTCCAGAAGTGCGGGTCAGCAAGCGGAATGTCCACCGATTGCAGTTGAATGGCGTGGCCCATCTGGCGCCAGTCGGTCGCGATCATGTTGGTGGCCGTGGGCAGGCCCGTGGCGCGGCGGAACTCGGCCATCACTTCGCGGCCCGAATAGCCGTTTTCCGCGCCGCAGGGGTCTTCGGCGTAGGCGAGCACGTCGTGCTTGTCGCGGCACAGGCGGATCGCTTCCGCGAGCGACCACGCGCCGTTCGGGTCGAGCGTCACGCGCGCTTCGGGAAAGCGCTCGGCCAGCGCCGTGACCGCTTCCATTTCCGCGTCGCCCGCCAGCACGCCGCCCTTGAGCTTGAAGTCGTTGAAGCCGTAACGCGCCTTCGCGGCTTCTGCCAGGCGCACGACCGCTTCCGGCGTCATCGCTTCTTCGGTGCGCAGGCGGTCCCAGTCGTCGCGGCCATCGGCGCCGCTTGCGTACTCGAGATCGGTCTTTTTGCGATCGCCAATGAAGAACAGGTAGCCGAGCATCTCCACTTCGGAGCGCTGCTGCCCTTCGCCGAGCAGCGCGGCAACGGGCACGTTCAGATGCTGGCCGAGCAGGTCGAGCAGCGCGGCTTCGAGCGCGGTGACGGCGTGAATCGTGGTGCGCAGGTCGAAGGTCTGCAGGCCGCGGCCGCCCGAGTCGCGGTCGGCGAACTGCTTGCGCACGGTGTTGAGCACCGATTGCATATTGCCGATGGACTGGCCGACCACGAACGCGCGCGCGTCTTCGAGCGTCTTGCGGATCGCCTCGCCGCCCGGCACTTCGCCGATGCCGGTATGGCCCGCGCTGTCGCGCAGCAGCACGACGTTGCGCGTGAAGAACGGACCGTGCGCGCCGGAGAGGTTCAGCAGCATGCTGTCGCGGCCCGCCACGGGCACGACGCGCAGCTCGGTCACAACGGGCGTGGCGTTCGGTTGAACGGTTTGTGTAGACATGAACGGATTACCTGTAAAAGTGCGGCGCGCTGCGCCCTGACAATCGAAACTTTGGGTTGAACCGGTTAAGCGCTGGCGGCGACGATCTCCACCCAGTTCGCACCGTTGCCGCCCTCGCCGCGCGAGAGGGGTGTGAGTGCGCCGGTGGCTGCATCGACTGCATAGACCGAGACGTGCTGCGATTTTTCTCCGCACGCCACGAGAAAGCGGCCCGTGGGGTCGATGCGAAAACCGCGCGGCTGCGTTTCGGTCGCAGTCGCGCCCACGTATTCGAGCGCGCCATCATGAGCCACGCGCAGCGTGAGAATCTGGCTCGTCGTGCGCTCGGACACGTACACGAAACGACCGTCGGGCGAGACGTGAATATCGGCGGCCCAGACGTTTTTCGCGAGCACCGCCGGGTCGGGCTGCACGGGGTCGGTGGGGCTCGGGCGCGCGAAGCCGTCGTTCAGATGCGCGAGGGCGGCGGCGCGCGGCGAAACGTGCAGCGCCGTGAGCTTGCCGCTAGCGGCGTCGCGCGCGAATACCGCCACCGTCGCGCGGAATTCGCTCAGCACATACAGCACGTCGCCGCCTGGCGAAAAGCGCAGGTGCCGCGGACCAAAGCCCGCACCGAGATCGACCGCGCCGATTTCGACGAGTCGCCCTTCGTCTTCCAGCGCGAAGGCGAACACGCGGTCGCTGCCGAGCGACGACGCGTACGCGAAGCGCCCATCGGCGGAAACGATCACCGCGTGCGCGTGCTCGATGTCGCCGATCACCTGGAGCGGCGCGCCCTGCCCGTTCTCGAGCGCGTTCGCGCCATACAGGCTCACGCGATGCTCGCCGTACGAAGCGCCGAGCAGGAAACGCCCTTGCGGCTCGGCGCACAGATACGCGAGGCTCGATTCGATCGGCGTCTGCACACGCGGTGTGATGCTGCCGGTCTGCGCGTCGATGGCATAGTCGTTGATGCGCTTGTCCGCGCCGCGCGTGGCCGCATAGAGGCGGCGGCGATCGGGCGAAAGCGCCATCGGCATCACGTTGTCCTGCGCGGCCACGCGCGCTTGCGGCGTGAGCGCGCCATTACGCGCGTCGAGATGAAACACGCCAATGTCGCCGTCTTTCGAATTCGCGACGTAGACGAAGAAGCGGTCGGGGTTCGGCTGGTTCATGGTGTGTGTGTCCTTCTCGATTAATGGTTGCGCTCGGGTTCAGTGCGCGCCGCTGTGCACGGAATCGTCCGCAAACGTGCGGCGCGACGGCTTGTTGCGGGCAAGGAACGCGGCGGCGGCGGCAATGAGCGACGTCACGCCCAGGCCGTAGAGACCGCCCGTAATCGAGCCCGTATGCTGCTGAAGATAGCCGAAGGTGGCCGGCGCGAAGAAGCCGCCCAGGTTGCCGAGCGAATTGATCAGCGCGATCACGCCGGCGGCCACGCGGGTGTCGAGATAGCCTTGCGGCATGGGCCAGAACAGCGACGAAGCCGCCTTGAAGCCGATAGCCGAGAAGCAGATCGCCACGAACGAGAACACCGGGTCCGCCGAAGTCGAAGCGAACAGGCCGCAGGCCGCGATCACGAGCGCGATGGCGAGCCACGCCTGCTGGAAGCGGTACTTCGCCGAGAGCAGCGCGAAACCGTACATCGCGACGATAGCGATCATCCACGGAATGGCGTTGTAGAGGCCCACCTGGAAGTCGCTCAAGCCGCCCATCTTGCGGATGATCGTGGGCAGCCAGAACGTGGCCGCGTAAATGGTGAGCTGAATGGCGAAATAGAGGAAGCAGAACAGCACGATCTGCGGGTCCTTCAAGAGACGCAGCACCGGCACGTGTGCGCCCGTTGCGGCTTCCCGCTCGGCCTGCTCGCGCGCCAGATACGTTTCAAGCGCGCCCTGCTCGTCGCTCGTGAGCCAGTGCGCGTCGCGAATGCGCGACTTGAGAAACACCCAGCTCACGCCGCACAGCACGATGGAAAAGCCGCCTTCGATCAGGAACATCCACTGCCAGCCCGCCAGACCCAGGCCGCGCACCGAAAGCAACGCGCCCGTGATCGGGCCCGAGAGCACCGAGGCGAACGCCGAGCCCGCGAGAAACACGGCCGCCGCCTTGCCGCGCTCTTTCTGCGGCAGCCACTGCGCGAAGTAATAGATCACGCCGGGAAAGAAGCCTGCTTCGGCAACGCCCAGCAGGAAACGCAGCACGTAGAACGAGGTGTCGTTGTGCACGAACGCCATGGCGGCCGCCACGACGCCCCACGTGCCCATGATGCGCGTGAGCCAGGCGCGTGCGCCATACTTTTGCATGAGGATGTTGGACGGCACCTCGAAGATCGCGTAACCCACGAAGAACAGCCCCGCGCCGAACCCGTACGCCGCCGCCGAAAGACCGATATCGGCCTTCATGTGCGCGCCGGCGAAGCCGACGTTCACACGGTCGATATAGTTGGCGATGAACATGATGAGGAACAGCGGGAGCACGTGCCGCAGGACCTTGGCGCTAGCCGACTCCAGCAGGTCCTCATAACGGTTGGCAGGGGCGGACATCGGGTTGTCTCCTTCAGGCGTGCCGGTGGCGCGCGGATTGGATGTTTCGTGGTACGTTGTCTGATGACATTCTAAGCGTGCCTGCACCGGGAACCAACGTCGTGTTTACCCTGCCATGGAACGGGAATCATAACCGATAAGGCTTATATTGACGCACTTTCTACGCCCATCACGTCCCAAAAGTGCCTGCCGCAGATGTTCGGCGACCGTGATCTGGCGTATGATAGTTGTACGATGACTTAACTCATGGTAACCATCACTGCAACGAAACTCGGAGACGACATGCAAATCACTGGCGACATGCTCATTGGAGGCCGCGCTGTGCGCGGCTCGGAAAAGCCGCTCGCGGCTTTCAATCCCGCCACGGGCGAAGCGATCCCCGCGCCGGCCTTCGGCAGCGGCACGGCAGCCGACGTCGACGCCGCCTGCCGGCTCGCCGCCGAAGCGTTCGACGCCTACCGCACGCTGCCCCTCGCCGTGCGCGCGGCGTTCCTCGAACGCATCGCCGACGGCATTGCCGCGCTGGGCGACGCACTCACCGAACGCGCCCACGCGGAAACCGGCCTGCCCAAGGCGCGCCTCGAAGGCGAGCGCGGCCGCACCGTTGGTCAGCTGAAGCTGTTCGCACAGGAAGTGCGCCAGGGCCTGTGGCTCACACCCACGCTCGACGCCGCCCTGCCCGAGCGCAAGCCGCTGCCGCGCGCCGACCTGCGTCTGCAGAAAATCGCGCTCGGCCCGGTCGCGGTGTTCGGTGCGAGCAACTTCCCGCTCGCGTTCTCGGTGGCGGGCGGCGACACGGCGGCGGCGCTCGCGGCGGGCTGCCCGGTGGTCGTCAAAGCGCACGGCGCGCACCTCGGCACTTCGGAGATGGTCGGCCGCGTGATCCAGCAAGCCGTGCAGGAGATGGGGCTGCCAGAAGGCGTGTTCTCGCTCATCGTCGGCGCGGGCCGCACCGTGGGCGAAGCGCTCGTGGCGCACCCGGCCATCAAGGCCGTGGGCTTTACCGGCTCGCGCGCGGGCGGCACGGCGCTCATGCGCATCGCCGCGAACCGCCCCGAGCCGATTCCCGTCTATGCGGAAATGAGCAGCATCAATCCCGTGTTCCTGCTGCCCGAAGCGCTCGCGGCTCGCGGCGCGGCCATCGCGCAGGGCTTCGTCGATTCGCTCGTGCTCGGCGCGGGCCAGTTCTGCACGAATCCGGGTCTGGCGATCGGCATCGAAGGTCCGGCGCTCGACCAGTTCGCGCAGGCCGCCGCGCAGGCGCTGGGCGTGAAGCCCGCGCAGACCATGCTCACGTCGGGTATCCATGCCGCGTATGAAGAAGGCGCGCGGCGTCTCGCCGAAACCCAGGGTGTGAGCGCGCTCGCGCAAGGCCAGCCCGCGAGCGGCCCGAACCAGGCGTTCGCCGCCCTGTTCGTGACCGATGCGCAAACCTTCCTCGCGCAGCCCGCGCTCGAAGACGAAGTGTTCGGCCCGGCCTCGACGCTCGTGCGCTGCAAGGACGAAGCCGAACTGCTCGCGGTGGCCGAGCACTTCGCGGGCCAGCTCACCGCGACGATCCAGATGGATCGCAGCGACGTGCCCGCCGCCATGCGCCTCGTGCCGATTCTCGAGCGCAAGGCCGGCCGCCTGCTCGTGAACGGCTTTCCGACCGGCGTGGAGGTCACGCACGCAATGGTGCACGGCGGCCCGTTCCCGGCCACGTCCGACAGCCGCGCGACGTCGGTGGGCACGAGCGCGATGGAGCGCTTCCTGCGTCCGGTCTGTTATCAGGACTTCCCCGCCGAGCTGCTGCCGCAGGCGCTCGCGGACGCCAATCCGCTCGACCTCTGGCGCCGCAAGAACGGCGAACTCGTGCGCGGCTAATCGCCTTCTTTCGTTGATGTCAATGAAAACAGCGGCCTTGGCCGCTGTTTTTTCATGCGCGCTCGAAGTTCAAGCGCCCTACGCCTTTCCCCCCGACTCCGCCGCCGCACGGCGCAGCCGCTCGCGGCTGCTCGACAGATGCATGCGCATGGCCGCACGCGCGCCTTCGGGATCGTGGCGGGCAATCGCGTCGAAAATGCTTTCGTGCTCGCGGTTCACGAGTTCGGCGTAAGCCTGCGGATCGCGATGCGCAATGCCCGCCGAATCGACGCGACGGCGCGGGATCAATGCCGCGCCCATTTGCGTGAGGATATCGACGAAATAGCGGTTGCCCGTGGCGCGCGCCACCGAGACGTGAAATTCGAGGTCGGCGCCCGAGCTGTCGCCGCCCGAGCGGATCACGACGTCGAGTGCGTCGAGCGCGGCGCGCATGCCGGCCAGGTCGCGCTCGCTCGCACGCTGCGCGGCAAGACCCGCGGCCTCCGTTTCGAGGCTGATGCGCAGCTCGAGCACGGACAGCACATCGTCCAGCGTGCTGGCCGGCACGACGTCGAGATCGAGCGGCTCGCGACGCGGCTCCAGCACGAAGCTGCCGATGCCGTGACGCGTTTCGATCACCGACATGGCCTGCAAACGCGAAATGGCCTCGCGCACCACCGTGCGGCTCACGCCCAGTTGCGTCATGAGGTTGCTTTCGGTGGGCAGCTTGTCGCCGGGCTTCAGCGCGCGCGTGGCGATCTGTTCGTTGATGAAGTTGACGACCTGCTCGGCGAGATTGCGGCTACGCGCGGCGATGGGCGTGGCAAGCGACTCCGCCATGTGGCTCTCCTTGGCTCGATATGCGTATATCGCTGCATTATACGTTGTCGGACAACCACAGGAAAAGCCTGTGCACAAGCGACTGAGGACATCCTATGACTGCGCGATGGACTGCGCGCGAGACGGCCTGAACACCACACAGGTTCGCCCACGAAATGATCCTCATTTTATTTCGCATTCCGATGCAATTCACGCCTCGTCTTTTCGCAATGAGACGCGCATGTCGTTGTGTTAGCAAACATATCGTTACGCTGCGATCGGAGCGAATTTATTTGCGCATCCTGGCTGCACAAGTCGGCGTTCTCCGATAATCTCCACAACAAGGTGCGCGCCCGGCCGTCAAAGAAAACCAGAATCCCCACGGACGACGCCTCAACTGATATCGAATCGCAACGCGTTTGTGTAGTCACATTCCGTACCGAGGGAATCATTGAGAAACCGCATCGTCTTCCTCATCCTTGCGCTCGCGCTGCCTTGGGCGCCGCTCTTCGCGGCGCCGCCCGCCGAGCCCGCGCCTGACACGATGCAGGCCCGCGTGATGGGTTGCGCGGCCTGCCACGGCGCGCACGGCGAAGGCACCGACAACGACTACTTCCCGCGTCTCGCGGGCAAGCCGGCCGGCTACCTGTTCAACCAGCTCGTCGCCTTCCGCGACGGCGGCCGCAGCTATCCGCCCATGAACTATCTGCTGGCGTATCTGCCCGACGCCTACCTCAAGCAGATCGCGGAGTTCTTCGCGCAGGAGCACCCGCCCTATCCGCCGCCAGCCAAACCCACGGTCGATGCGGCCACGCTCGCGCTCGGCAAGTCGCTCGTCATGAACGGCGACAGCAAGCGCAACGTGCCCGCCTGCGCGCTCTGCCACGGCGCCTCGCTCACCGGCATGCAGCCGGCCATTCCGGGGCTCGTGGGCCTGCATCCAAACTACATCAGCGCGCAGCTCGGCGCGTTCCGCTACGGCACGCGCCGAGCCGCCGCGCCGGACTGCATGCACGACATCGCCAGCCGTCTCGCCGACCGCGACATCACCGCGATCGCGGCGTGGCTCTCGTCGCAACCCGCGCCTGCCGATACGACGCCAGCGGCGGCCTCGCCGCTGCCGCTCGCGTGCGGCAGCGTCCATAACTAGCCGGGGCCTCGACGTGCGCAGACTTCGATCCCTTCTCCCCACTTCGCTTCGCCTGTCGTGCGCGGCGCTCACGCTCTGCATGGGCGCCGGGCTCGCGCACGCGCAAACGGCCGCGCCCAGCGCGAACGCAGCCAACGCGGCAAGCGCCGCAGCGGCAGCCGCCGCGGCCAATGCGAAGCCGATCGCGAGCAACGCCGAGCAGATCGCACGCGGCGAATATCTCGCGCGCGCCGGCGACTGCATTGCGTGTCACACGGTGCCTTCCCAGCAGATGTTCGGCGGCGGCCGTCCAATGGAAACGCCGTTCGGCACGCTTTATACGCCAAACATCTCGTCGGACAAGACGTTCGGCATCGGCGCCTGGACCGCCGACGAGTTCTACCGCATGCTGCACGAGGGCAAATCGCGCGACGGCACGCTGCTCTATCCGGCCATGCCGTTCGCGTCGTACACGAAGGTCACGCGCGCGGACTCGGACGCCATTTTCGCGTACCTGCTCTCCACGCCGCCCGTGCACGTCGAGAACCGCCCGCACGATCTGCGCTTCCCGTATAACAAGCGCGCGCTGCTGCTCGGCTGGCGCACGCTGTTCTTCCGCCAGGGCGAGTTCAAGCCCGACCCGACGCAGTCCGCAGAATGGAATCGCGGCGCGTATCTCGTGCAAGGCCTCGGCCACTGCACGATGTGTCATACGGCCATCAACGCGCTCGGCGGCAACTCGGCCTCGAAGGAGTTCCAGGGCGGCCTGATTCCCGTGCAGAACTGGTATGCGCCTTCGCTCACGTCGAACAAGGAAGCGGGCCTCGGCGACTGGAGCATCGAGGACATCGTCGATCTGCTGCACGCGGGCGTGTCGAAACGCGGCGCCGTGTACGGACCGATGGCCGAAGTGGTCTACGACAGCTTCCAGTACCTCACGGAAGAAGACGTGCGCGCCGTGGCCGTGTATCTGAAGTCGCTGCCGGGCCACAACAACGAGGTCGACAAGTCGCCCAAGAGCACCTTCGTGACGGAGGAAGCCGCGCGCCTCGTGCCGCTCGGCAAGAAGATTTACGAGTCGCAGTGCGCGGTGTGCCACGCGGCGCAAGGCCAGGGCAAGCCGCCGCATTTCCCGCCGCTCGCCGACAACCAGTCCATTCAGATGAACTCGGCCGTGAACCCCATCCGCATGGTGCTCAACGGCGGCTATGCGCCGGGCACGCAAAAGAACCCCATGCCCTATGGCATGCCGCCCTTCGCACAGTCGCTCTCCGACGAAGAAGTGGCGGCCGTGGTCACGTATATCCGCACGGCGTGGGGCAACCACGGCACGCCGGTTTCCGAACATGAAGTGAACGCGCTGCGTTCCGCGCCGCTTTTCTGAGGCTGCGATGATCGAAACTCCCGTACCCGAACAACCGGGCGAGCGCCCGCAACACGAACAGGTCGACGAGATCGTGGCCAGCGGCCCGGGCGGCGCGCTCGCGGTAGCGGGCATCGCCACGGCGATCGTGGCTGCGATCTGGTTCGTCTTCTACTTCGTCGTGTTCCTGCCGCGCGGCGTCATCCAATAGACCAGACAGACAAGAAAAGGCCGGCCTCATGTCGAATCCGCTCGATAACCATGCCAGTGCCGAAGTCGCCGCGCGCGTGGAGCGCCGCTGGGCGACGCTCATGGTGGCGTTCGTCTCCCTGCTCGTGGCCGTGGTGGTCTTCACGGGCCTGCACTGGGCCATGATGCCGCCCTCGCGCGTGGAACTCGTCAATCCGGAAACGCTGCACGTGTCCGGCGAATTCGTCGAATCGAATCTCGGCAGCGCAGTCGAAACCGACGGCTCCGTGACCGTGCGCATTCTTGCGCAGCAGTACTCGTTCACGCCGCAATGCATCGTCGTGCCGGCCAACACGCCCATTACGTTCCGCGCAACGAGCGCCGATGTCGTGCACGGCTTTCTCGTCACGGACACCAACCTGAACTCGATGGTCGAGCCGGGCTACATCTCCACGTTCCGCACGACCTTCGACAAACCCGCCGACCACCTCATGCCGTGCCACGAATATTGCGGCACGGGCCACCAGGGCATGTGGGCCCACGTGAAGGTCATCGACAAGGATGCCTTCATGCAGATGGCGAACCAGGCAGGCAATTCAGCGCGGAGACTTAGCTGTGTTAAATAACAAGCGACTCGTACTCGCCCACTTCTGGCTCGCGTTCATTGTGTTCGGCGTGGCGCTGCTGCTCGGCGCGTGGCAGATGTTTGTGCGCAGCCCCATGCACCCGTGGCTGAACGACCCCGAGCTTTACTACCGCTCGGTCACGGAGCACGGCACCGTGATGGGCTACGTGTTTCCCACGCTCATCGCCATGGGCTTTGGCTACGCGGTCAGCGAACTCGCGCTCAAGCGCCCGCTCGTGGGCGTGAAGTGGGCCTGGCTCGGCTTCATCCTGCTCGCGCTCGGCTCCGTCACCGCCTCGGTGCCCGTCGCGCTCGGCCTCGCCTCAGTGCTCTACACGTTCTATCCGCCGATGATCGGCAACGTGTTCTATTACCTCGGTGTCGTGCTCGTCGTAGTGGGCTCGTGGGTCTGGGTCGCGCTGATGGGCGTGAACACCGCGAAATGGAAGCGCGAGAATCGCGGCAAACCCCTGCCGCTCGCCATGTTCGCGACCACGGCGGGCGCCTACCTCTGGGGCTGGACCGCGGTGGGCGCGGCGATCGAAGTGCTGTTCCAGATCCTGCCCGTGGCCTTCGGATGGCGCAATACGATCGACGCGGGCCTCGCGCGCGTGTTCTTCTCCTGGACGCTGCACGCCATCGTCTACTTCTGGCTCATGCCCGCCTATATCGCGTACTACACGATCATTCCGCGCGCGATTGGCGGCCGGCTCTACAGCGACGTGATGGCGCGCATCTCGTTCATCCTGTTCCTCGTGGTGGCCATGCCGATCGGCCTGCACCACCTGTTCACCGATCCGCAGGTGGGCTCGGGCTTCAAGTTCGTGCAGTCGGTGTTCACGGCGCTCGTTTCGGTGCCCACGCTCCTCACCGTGTTCACGATCTGCGCTTCCGTTGAAATCGCCGGGCGGCTGCGCGGCGGCACGGGGCCGTTCGGCTGGATCGCGAAGCTGCCGTGGGAGAACCCGCAAATGCTGGCCGTGGCGTTCTCGTTCGTCATGCTCGGCTTCGGCGGCGCGGGCGGCCTCATCAACATGAGCTACCAGCTCGACCAGGCGGTGCACAACACGCAGTGGATCACGGGCCACTTTCACCTGATCTATGGCGGCGCGATCGTCATCATGTACTTCGCCATCGCCTACGACCTGTGGCCGCAGATCACCGGTCGCGCCCTCAACAACTGGCGCCTCATGCGCTGGCAGCTCTGGCTGTGGTTCATCGGCATGATCGTCACGACCTTCCCGTGGCACCTGGTCGGCCTCATGGGCATGCCGCGGCGCATGGCCTACTACGATTACAGCGACCCGGCGCTCGCGGGCCAGGGCGCGCTCGTGGTGCTTTCTGCAATTGGCGGTCTGATCCTCGTGATTTCGGCGGTGCTGTTCTTCGTCGTGCTGCTCCAGGGTCACCGCAGCGAGGCGGCCGCGCCCGAGGAATATCGCTTCGCCAAGCCGGTGCACGAGTCGGCCACGCTGCCGGTGGCGCTCAATAGCTTCGGGCTGTGGATCGTGCTGATGATCGCCCTGACGATCACCAACTACGGCTACCCGATCGCGCAGCTGCTGGCGACGCCCGAAACGGCCGTGCCCGCGATCCCGATTGGAGCGCAGCGATGAGCGACGAACGCCTGTTCTCGTTTCGCAATGTGTGGTTTCGCACGGGTGTGGGCGCGACGATCGTCGTGTTCGTCGTCTCCGTGCTGATCGGCTTCATCTGGCTGCCTTCCGCCAAGAGCGACCCGTATTTTCAGGGCATCTGGACGGCGATCTGCAGCGCGGCCGGCGTGCCGCGCTCGTGGCATCCGGTCGAATCGGCGGTCGCTCCGGGCTACCAGCTGAGCCAGGTCGAACTCACGCCGCACATGCTAGACGGCGCGACTTCCCTCTCGATTGGCCGCGGCGCGACGCTCGCCTTGCGCTGCACGATGTGCCATGGCCCGCGCGGCATCAGCATGGCCAATTCGCCGAATCTGGCGGGCCAGTTCGCCATCGTGGTCTTCAAGGAACTGCACGACTTCCAGACGGGCGCGCGTCAGAACGCGGTGATGTCGCCCATGGCGCGCGACCTGTCCGACGAGGACATGCGCGACCTCGCGGCCTATTACGCCTCGCTGCAGCCGATCGCGCACCTGCATGGCGGCGCGCCCGGCATCGTGGCGCACGGCGCGCCGCTGCGCAATATTCCCGCCTGCGCGTCCTGCCATGGCGGCGTGGACAGCAAGGTCGGCAGCCCGTGGCTCGACGGCCTGCCCGCGGCGTACACGAAGGCGCAACTGCTCGCGTTCGCGAACGGCACGCGCCATAACGACATTTCCGAGCAGATGCGCAACATCGCGCGCAACATGACGCCCGAGGAAATCGACGCGGCCGCCGCCTGGTACGCGGGCGAAACGCCGCCGGCCAAACCCTGAACCCAACCACGCGGGGCGTGCGGCGGTATGCAAATTGCGCGCCCTGCACGTCCCTCACCTCAACATCGTTACCCAACTTCGCGGAGCGACATCATGCAAAAGACGGCATCGGCAAAATGGCACGGCGGCATCAAGGACGGTCAGGGCACGATCTCGACGCAAACCGGCGTGCTCAAAGAGGCACCCTATGGCTTCGCCTCGCGCTTCGAAGGCGGTCCCGGCACCAACCCCGAGGAGCTGATCGGCGCGGCCCACGCGGGCTGCTTCACCATGGCCTTCTCGCTCTTCCTGACCCAGGCGGGCTTCACGGCCGAGAGCATCGAGACGAAATCGACCGTTACGCTCGACAAGGTCGGTGAAGGCTTCGCCATCACGAGCTGCCAGCTCGACATGACCGCGAAGATTCCGGGCATCGATCAAGCGAAGTTCGACGAGCTTTCGAAGGGCGCCAAGGAGAACTGCCCGGTGTCGAAGCTGTTCGCCAACAACGCGACGATCACGCTCAACGCGAAGCTCGTTTGAGAGACGCTCATGGCGATCCCCCATGCCGCGCCGGGTGAAGTCTTCGACGTACGGCCGCTAGGCGGCGCGCTCAAGAACGCGAAGTCGACGACGCTGATCCGCGCGCAGCAACTCGAAGTCATGCGCATCGTGCTGCCGGCAGGCAAGCGCCTGCCCGAGCACAGCGTGCCCGGCGAGATCACGGTGCAGTGCGTGGAAGGCGTGATCCGCTTCTTCGTGAACGGCGACCCGCGCACCATGCACGCCGGCGACATGCTGCTGCTCGGCGGCGGCGAAAAGCACGCGCTGGAAGCGCTCGACGACGCTGCGGTGATCGTCACGATTCATCTTGCGCATGGGGGCAAGTAGCCGCGCGTTGGGGCCGCGCCGCTAACTCGTTCGATACTTTCGAACGTCTGCATCAGCCCCGTGGCACGGCAAACCGTGCCAGCGGAACGATCATGGGTTCCAACGCAAACGCGTTCAGACAACCCACGGAGTTCCGCGATGAAACCCTTACGCTTGCTCAAGCGGCTTGGCGCCGCCCTCTTCTGCGCTGCCGCGCTGGCGCCGGCCATGCCCTCGATGTCGGCAACCGTCCCGCAACCCGCTGCCGCTGGCGTTGCCGCTGCCATTACGCAACACGACATCGAAGCGAACGGCCTGCGCCTGCATTATCTGCAGGCGGGCAACCCGCAGAACGACGCGACCCCGGTTCTGCTGCTGCACGGCTATGCCGAGACCAGCCATATGTGGCAACCGCTCATGACGCAACTGGGCGAGCAGCGCGTCGTGATCGCGCCGGATCTGCCCGGCGCGGGCAATTCGGCAATCCCGGCGAGCGGCTACGACAAAAAGACGCTCGCGCAGGACATCCACGCAATGGTCCAGGCCCTCGGTTATCGCAAGGTCAAGCTCGTGGGTCACGACATCGGGCTAATGGTCGCGTATGCGTACGCCGCGCAATATCCGGACGAAGTCGAGAGCATCACACTGATGGACGCCTTCCTGCCCGGCGTTGGCGACTGGCAAAAGGTCTGGCTGCTGCGCGACAAGTGGCACTTCAACTTCTACGGGTCCACGCCGCTTGCGCTCGTGGACGGCCGCGAGCGCATCTACTTCGAGCACTTCTGGAATGACTTCGCCGCGGACCCGAAGCACTCGGTACCCGAAGCGGACCGCGAGCGCTATGCCGCTGCCTACGCCCGACCAGGCCGCATGAAGGCCGGCTTCGAATACTTCCACGCGTTCCCGCAGGACGCCGCCGATTTCGCGGCGTTCGCGCAAACGCCGCTCACGATGCCCATGCTCGTGCTGGCCGGGGAGAAGGCCTCCGGCACGTTCCTCATCGATCAGGCCCGGCTCGTCGATACGAACGTGCAAGGCGTGGTCATCCCGGGCGCGGGGCACTGGCTCATGGAAGAAGCGCCGGGACCGACAATCGCTGCGATCGAGCGGTTCGTCGGCGGCACGGGTGCGCGTTGAAGCGCGAGGTGGCACGCAGTGACGGATGCGGGCGGCTACCCGGCCGGCTTGCCGAAGTAGCGGCCCGCACCCGCGCTCACTGCTTCGACGGCACCGGATCGTCGTTGAGCGTCTTGAGGAACGCGATGATGTCCTGAATGTCGCTTTGCGTCATCGCGGGCTTGTCGCCGAACTTGCGGTCGAACGGCGCATCGGTCACGTCCACGTTCTTCTGGAACGGCGGCGGAATATCGTCGTACTTGTCGATCTTGCCGTCGGGTCCGCGCGGATAGAACTTGCCCGGGTCCGTGTTGCGATCGTTGTAGAACGCCATCACGTCGTCGAGGTTGTGATACACGCCGTTGTGGAAGAACACCGTGCGCGTGGCCGTGTTGCGCAGCGTGGGCGTAAGGAACATGCCGCAGTACTGCGTCTGGTCCTTGAAGTCCGAACGGAACGGGCCGCATACCCCCAGATCGAAGAAGTGCGGGTCCTGGTTCTGCGCGAGCTTGTTGTTGCGCGGCACGCCGAGCGCCTCGTACTGGTAGTCCGTGAACATGGGCGGCAGACCGTCCTTGCCGGGCTTCGAAAGGTGGCAGCCCGCGCAGTTCGCCTTGTTCGGGTCGTTGAACAGACGCAGGCCGCGCAGCTCCGCTTGCGAGAGGCGCGCGTGGCCTTCGAGCCAGCGGTCGTACTTGCTGTTATACGGATGGAACGACTGATCTTCCACCTGGTAGCGCGAGATCGCGAACATGGCCTCCGCCACGGCCATCTTCGGGTCGCTGAAGATTCGGTCTCCGAACAACTCCGTGAAGTGCTTTGCGTACGGCGCTTTGGCGAGCTTCGTCGCCACCTGTTCGATGCTCGTGTTCGCCATTTCCACGGGATTGAGCAGCGGGCCGTACGCCTGCTGCTGCAGCGTGTCGGCGCGGCCGTCCCAGAAGAGGCCGCCCTGCGGCACCATCTCCACGGAGGTCGATGCGCCACCCGCCACCTTCTGCGACTTCACGACATCGGCTGCGGCCGTGGCCTGCTGCGCGACCGTCGGCGCGTCGTCGTTTTCGCCCTGATCGGGACCGATGCTGAAGTTCGGCTGACGGTACAGGTACATCAGCGAAGGCGGCGGGCGATAACCCTGCTGGTTCATCGCGAGGCCGCCCATCTGCACGTCGTGTCCGTTGGGCGGACCGTAGGAACGCTCGGGGCTATGGCACGAAGCACAGGACTGCTGACCGGAGCCCGAGAGCGCCGGGTCGAAGAAAAGCTGCTTGCCGAGCTGCGCCATCGCCGAAAGCGGCGCGACTGGCGGGCGCTGCAGCACCACGGGGTGCGGATTCGCGCCGGTCAGGTTCTCGACGACCTCGCCCACGGCGTCCGGCACGTTGGCCGGAAACGCCACGGCGTAGGCGCAAAAGCCCAGTGCGCCGAGCGCGATCACGGCGGCTACGGCGCGCAGAACGAGCCGCACGGGGCTCGACGCGCTGCGCGGTTTGGGTGAGGAGGAGCCAGGCGAAGTGGAAAGCTCGGACATGATTCGATCTTTCTTTGCGTAATACCACGAGAAGGAAAAGCCGAACGCCGCGAGCAGCCAGCGAACATCAAAGCTGGCGTGCAACGCGGCGAGAGCCACACGACGTGACAACGGCGCGAGGCCGGCCGCCCTGCACGCGTGAGACTTATGCGTGCGGGCGGCCAGGACTCGCGCCGGACGTCGTTCAGATCGACGGCGCGGAGCTCAACTGCGTGCCCAGCGTGCCGTCGAGATACAACACCGGCAAATTACCCGTACCGCCAAAGTTGAACAGCGCGCGCATGTCGCCAGCGGCTGAGTCGAACGAACCGCCGCCAAGGCGTGCGCCGCCGAGCCAGTTGTCTTCGATGAAGCGCACCACCGATGCTTGATCGATGAACGTGTGGTCGACGTAGTTGGCCTTCGCCCACGGCGAGATCACGAGGAACGGAATGCGCGTGCCCGGACCGCAACGGCCGTTGACCGGCGCGCCCGCGATACCCGTGGGCTGCGTGCCCGTGCCGCACACGGCGTTGCCGTTGAGCTGGTCGGCCGCGTTCAGCGACGAATGCACCGGCGCCATGTACTGGTGGTCGTACCAGCCGTCCGAGTCGTCATAGGTCACGACGACTGCCGTGTTCTTCCAGTCGGGCTGCTGCATCAGGAAGTTCACGACCTTGGTCACGAACTGCTGCTCGTCGAGCGGGTCCGAATAGCCCGCGTGCGCGTCCTGGGCAGCCGGCGCCTTCAGGAAGCTCACCGACGGGAAATTGCCCGCCTTCACGGCCGCGAAGAAGTCGTCCGAGTCGTACTGGTGGTTGGCCGGGTCGAGCGTCTTGCCGTCCGTTTCGAGCGTCGAGCCAATGGCCGCCGTCGAGCTCGGGCGCAAGTGCTGCGGGTTTGCCGTCGTCTTGAAGTACTGGAACCAGTTGTGGTGCGGGCTGTAGTCGGCAGTCGCCGCATTCACGGCCGTCGCGACCGTGCTGCGCAGGCAGCCCGTCGTGCCGTTCGCGTTGACCGTCTGCAGGTTGAAGCCGCCCATGAAGCCGCCCCACGTGATCTTCTGCGCGTTCAGCAGGTCGCCGATGTTCTGCGCGTTGATCATGCCCTGGTCGGTCTTGCTCGAGCACGTGTCGTAGCCCGGGTCCACGTCGCCCATCAGCGTCAGGCCGCCTGCGCCGTCTTCGATGTAGTACGTGGGCGTGGCAACCGTCGAAGGCTGCTTCGACGTGTTCACGAGTTCGAGACCGTTGGTCTGGCCCGACACGACTTCGAGCGCGCCCGGCGTCGACGGACCGTAGGTCGTGGTCCATGCGTTATCGCTCATGGCGAACTTCTGCGCATAGTTCCACATTGCCGTGACGGTGTTGCCGTCGTAATAGCCCATCACCTGGCCCTTCGTGCCGAAGGCGCCCGCGCCGCCGCTCGTGCCCTTACCCGTGTACTTCGGGAACAGGTCGAGTGCGCCGTTGTCGCCGGCCTGCTGCTCGGCCGTGTAGGCGTGATTCTGGTCGGCCGTGGCGGCCTGGGTGCGGTCGAGGCGGAACGGATTGGCGGCGTCCGTGCCGTTGAGCGTCGTGTTCGAGTTCGGGTTCGCCGTGAGCAGCGCGCCCGTGAGGCCGTTGACCGTCGGCGTGCCCGAAGCAGCCGTGAAGGCCGGCTCGCCGCCCGGGTTCGTGGCGTTCGGGTAGGTGGCGAAGTAGTGGTCGAACGAAACGTTCTCGCCGTAGATCACGACGAGATGCTTGATCGGCGTGGCCGTCGTCAACGTGTCTTGCGCCGACGCGGCGGCGGCAGAGGTCCCCGGATTCGAATTGCTGCTGCCGCATGCAAACAGCGCGGCAGCGAGGCCCGCACAAGGCAGGGCGAGTAATGCTCGGCGATACAACATGTAGTTAGGCTCCATCGATTGTTTGAGTTGCTTTTTAGAGTCCTGCCGACGCGGCGCGCACAAGTGCGCCCTGCCGCCACGCCTTCAGTGAGGCCCGATCGATTCTGCGCACGGGCCCCCATGCGCCTTACATCAGAGCGAGCGCATTACAACATCGCAAGATGACTACACGGCGAACGTTTAATTTCCGAATACTTTCATCGGATTTCACCGCCGAAAGAATCGCGCAAGCAGCCGTGTGCGCTGAGCTGTGGATTCGGCCCCGGATTGCGGCTGCGCGCGAGGTCCGGTTCGGTCCATTGCACTCCGTGCGGCGCGAGCTATAACTGGAAATACAGTGCGGATGTTCTCTGCGCGCCCGCTCGCCCCTTCTTCTTGCGTCGCGCCGCGCTGTGCCGCCCCCGAATGCGTGGGCGCGCTTCTTACGTGAGTAGTGAGCTAAGACGTTCGGCAGCCGTGCGCTGCGCGCAGGCATCCCGACTTTCCAGATGAGTGTGCGACTTCAGGCTTGGCCTCTTGCTCGCGCGCACCTTCGCCGCGGAGTTGCTCCGCAGTTATCCCGCAGTGACTTCGTCATTGCCGCGAAGGCGCACTCACGAACTCGAGAAAGGAGGTTGATATGACATTACGCCTGGCATTGATCGCCATATGCGTGGCGGCCGTGGCCGCCGTTGCGCCCGGCACGGCGCGCGCGAAGGAAGACCCTGCCTCGCAGGAGCGCGCCCATCAGACGATGACCGATGACGCCGACGCTTCGGCTCAGGCCAGCACCGACATGTCGTACGGCGGCACGCCCGAAACGCACAGCGCCTCGGGCCACCGCACGGGCAAGATGTGCTGGCCGCGTCCCGATTGCGACGTGTTTTTCGGTCACTGAAATCTGGCTGCCGAGGTTTGGCCACTGCTGTTGGGCCACTGCTGTTGGGCCACTGGGCCGCGCCCGCTAATCGAGCGCCGGCACGCCCGAAGCGGCGGCGTGCACGATCCGCCGCCCTCGTCTTTCGATCGTTGAATGCCTGCGCGCGGCGTGGTCGCCGCCGCAGTCGCCGCCTGGGCCGCTTTACGCGCGCCGGGCGAAACCCACGGCGCGCCAGGTAAACAGCGCGCCCGCCAGCATCAGCAGGCTCGTGCCGAGGAACACGGCGCGCATGCCCAGATGTCCGCCGACGAAGCCGCCGATCAGCGGCCCGAGCACCTGCCCCGCAAATTGCGCCGACACCGAATAGCCGAGCACACTGCCCGCGGCATGGTCCGGCGCGTTGTGACGAATGACCGTCGCGATGCACGGCAGGAGCGCCGCGAGCGACACGCCCATGAGAAAGCGCAGCGCGACGAGCTGCCAGCCCGCCGTGACGAACGCCTGCGGCACGAGCAGCACGGCCGAGACCGCGAGCGCGCCGACGATCACCTTCGCGTGCCCCACGCGGTCCGCGACGCGCCCGAGGCGAGAAGCCGCGACGATGCTGCCGAGCGCCGCCGCCGACATCGCGAGGCCCGCGACGAAAGTCACGCGCGCGGGGTCGTGCACGAGCGTCGCCACGTACACGGTGATGATGGGTTCGATCGACATGTTGGCCAGCATGAGCAGCATGCCGGTCACGAGCATGGCGGCGATCGGGCGCTTGTCGGGCAGCGCCGACCAGCCGCCCTTGTGCGCGGCATGCGCTACGCGCGCGGGGCGCGGCGCTTCCTTCACGAACACGCAGGTCGCGATGAAGGCCGCGAAGATCGTTGCGCCCGCCACCCAGAACGTGGCGCGCAAGCCGATGAGCGGCGGCAGTGCGCCGCCCAGCAGCGGCCCGATGAGATTGCCGGCCATGATGCCCGACGACAGCACGCCGAGCGCCCACGCCGACCGGTGACGCGGCGTTTGTGTCGCAACGAGGATGGTCGAACCCGACGAATAGCCGCCTGCGAAACCCGCGAGCAGACGCAGCGCGACAAGCTGCCAGATGTTGCGCGACATGCCAATGAGCGACATCGCGATCGCCATGCCGAGGCTCGCGCGCACGAGCATGGGCTTGCGGCCGTAGCGGTCGCCAAGGCGCCCCCACACCGGCGCGACGAGCGCGGCCGTGAAGAACGTCGCGCTGTACGCGATGCCCGACCACTGCACGATCGCTGCGTGGCCGCGCACGCCCAGCTCCTCCACGTAGAGCGGCAGGAACGGCAGCATCAGGGTCATGGCGACGAGCGTCGTGAACGATCCCACCACGCAGACCGCGAGATTGCGCCGCCAGTGTTGCGCAACCGCCGCATCGTGCGGATTTTCGGGTCGCGCTGGCTTCGCGCCGGATACGGCGGGCGAAGGCGTGGATGAAGAAACGGAAGTCGAAGCGGACGCCCCGGCGCGATCGCGTGGCGGATCGTCGGGGTCTTCTGCGCGGGAGGTCATCGGCGGATCGAGGCAGCGGCGGGCAACGCGCTTCACCCGCTTGCCGGGTGAAGCTGCAAGGCGCCTACGTTAAGCGAAGCGCGCCGCGTCTGTCAATTTGTTAAGCATCCGCCGAAGATGGGTGCCCAGTTCGCCCGGTTTGCTCACTTGCCGGCGTCGCGTTGGCCGTTTATTGCACGGCAACCTGCAGCAGCCCCACCACGCGCTGCAGCGGCACGAGCACTTCGGTGTCGATGCCGTAGAGCGGGCCGAGCGTCTGCGAGACGTCGCGATAGTCGAGCCGCGTGTGCCCTTCGTTGTCTTCCCAGATCACCATGCGCAGGGGCAGTTCCACCGCCGCGTGCGGGTTGGCCGCCATGACGGGCGTACCGGCCTTCGGATTGCCGAACAGGATCAGACGCGTGCGGCGCAGGCTCAGCCCGGCGGTCTCGGCGGCTTCGCGCTGGTCGACGTCGGCGAAGATATCCGCGCCCGCCTTGGCGAGCGCCGCCTTCAGGCGCGCGATCGTCGTGTCGAAGTCGTGCGCGCTCTTGAGCGACAGCACCGACGAGGGATGTTGCCCGTACTCGGCCATGACAAACTCCTCCTATGGCGCACGGCCCGCGCGAATGCGCGATGCATGCAACGGCACTTTATCCCAGAATTCACAGCGAATGATTCGGGGCGCGCGCAGGGAGGACTCAGGCTCCCTGCCTGGCGGCACGCGTCTTTGCTTCGTCGCCCGGCTGGGCGGCATGGGCGCGGTGGGACCACGCACGCCACCACACCCACGCGGCGCCCGCCGAGAGCACGGCGGCGATCAGCAGATTCACACGCATGCCCGCACCGATCGACGCGCGCCGTGCGATCATCGCGCCCGCAACGGCCACGCCGAGCGCCGCGCCCGTCTGCCGGGCGGCATTGAGCACGCCAGCCGCGATGCACGCGCGGCCCTGATCGACTGTCGCCATGAGCGCCGCCGTGCACGCGGGCATCATCAGGCTCGCGGCGAAACCAATGGCCGGCAGCGGCACGGCCAGCAAGCCGTATCGCGCCGTCGAGCCGCCGATGGCCGCACTGAGGTAGCCCGCTGCCGCGAGCAGGCACGCGAGCGCAACTAGCGCGCGCGGCCCAAGCCACGCGACTGCGCGCCGCGAAAGCAGACTGCCGAGCGGCACCATCACCGTGAGCGGCAAGAAAGCGAGGCCCGCGCGCAACGGCGCATAGCCGCGCTCCTGCTGCAGATAGAGGCTCAGTCCGAATAGCAGACCGTAGAACGTGAACGCCGAAATCATCGACACCAGCACGGCGGCGCTGAACACGGGCTCGCGGAAGAAGCCGAGCGGCAGCATCGGCTGCGCGTGATGCTTTTCGAGCGCGACGAAGGCGATCGCCGCCACAAGCGCCAGCACGAGACCGCCCGCGACGATCGGTGCATGCCAGCCGTACGCAGGCGCCTCGATGATGGCCGCATTGAGCAGCGCCAGCGCCGCGATGGCCGCCGTCTGGCCCGCGAGATCGAGCCTGCGCGGCACGCCTCCTCGCGGTTGCGGCGCCACGCGCGCGGCCATGACGATGCCTGCAAGGCACACCGGCACGTTGAGCAGGAAAATGCTGCGCCAGCCGACGAGCCCGATCAGCACGCCGCCCAGCACCGGACCCGCCGCCATCGCGATGCCACCCATCCCGGCCCACACGCCGAAGGCGGCGGCGCGCTCGCGCGCGTTGGCGCACGCGCCGTTGATGAGCGACATCGAAGCGGGCACGAGCAGCGCCGCGCCCATGCCTTGCAGCACGCGTCCGAGCGTGAGGAGCGCGAGGCTCGGCGCGGCGCCACACAACACCGAGGCCGCGGTGAAGACCGCGAGGCCGGCCATATAGACAGGGCGCGCGCCGAGCCGGTCGCCGAGTGTGCCGCCTGAAAGCAGCAGACTCGCGAACGTGAGCGTATAGGCGTTCACGACCCACTGCAGCCCGGACACGCCGCCCGCAAGACTCGCGCCGATACGCTCCAGCGCGACGTTGACGATCGAGGTGTCGAGGATCACCACGACATAGCTGATGCTCGTGGCCCAAAGCACGCGGCGTGGCTGTTCGATGCTGTGTGATTCGTGCGTCTGCATGGGCTCTCCTGCAACGCCGGCGCGCGTTGGGCACCGGCCATGAGCCCAGTATCAGTTGCACGGCAGCGGCGATGCTTCGATGCGTATCGAAACATGCGACCCTGCTCGCGCGTTACGCTATGGGTATGTCCTGGAGAAACGCATGAACCTGCACCCGAGGGTGTCCGCCACGGCATTCCTGATCGCCGACCCCGCGCGGGCCGCGATGCTAATGGCGCTCGCCAACGGCCGCGCCCTGCCCGCCGGCGAACTGGCTTACGCGGCCGGCGTGACCGCGCAAACCGCGAGCAGCCACCTGGCGAAACTGCTGGACGGCGGGCTGCTTGCCGTGGAAAAGGAAGGCCGCCACCGCTACTACCGGCTCGCGGATGCGCAGGTCGCCGCCTTGCTCGAAAACCTCGCGACAGTCGGCGCGCGCGTGCCGGTGCGCCGCAAGCCGCTCGGCCGCGAAGCGCAGAACCTGCGTTTCGCGCGCTGCTGTTACGACCATCTCGCGGGCCAGGTCGGCGTGGCGCTAACGACGCGTCTCGCGCATGCCGGCCTCATCACCGCCGAAGCCGACAAGCGCTTCGCGGTGACGCCCGCAGGCGCGGCATGGTTCGGCGAACTCGGGCTCGACGTCGCCGCGCTCAAGCCGGGGCGTCACGGCATCGCCCGCCAATGTCTCGACTGGACCGAGCGCCAGCATCATCTGGCCGGGCCGCTCGGCGTGGCCTTTCTCACGCTGCTCTGCGAACGCGGCTGGATGCGGCGCACGAATACGTCGCGCGCGGTGCAGGTCACGCCGCGCGGCTGGATCGATCTGCGCGAGCGGCTGGGCCTGACGCCCGAGTTGCTGAGCACCCACGCAGATGATTCGAATGACTAACTAATCGCGCCTCGTCACGCCACGAGGAACCGCTGCGCGAGCCGCACCCAGCACGCCGCGCCGAGTGGCAGCACCTGGTCGTTGAAGTCGTAGCCGGGGTTGTGCACCATGCAGCCGCCGAATTCCCCTTCGCCGTTGCCGAGCAGCAGGTAGCAACCGGGCACCGCGTTCAGCATCCACGCGAAGTCCTCGCTGCCGTTCAAGCCCTTCGGCGCCTGCATGACCACCTTGTCCTCCCCCACCAGCTCCGCGCAAACCTGCTGCGCGAGTGTGGTTTCTTCCGGCGTATTGACCATCGGCGGCGTGAGCTGCCGGTAGTCGATCTGCGCCTCTACGCCGTGCGCCTGCGCCGTGAGCGTCACGATCTCGCGCACGCGCGCTTCCACGAGCGCACGCGTTTCGGGGCGCGCCGCGCGGATGTTCAGGCCGAGCGTGACCGTCTCCGGTATCACGTTGTGGGTCGCGCCGCCGCGAATGTAGCCCACGGACACCACCGCGGATTCGTCGGGCGCCACGTTGCGCGCCACGATGGTTTGCAGCGCCGTCACGAGCGCCGCCGCGGCCACGATGGGGTCCTTCACGCGGTGCGGCATCGCGCCATGGCCGCCCACGCCCTTGAGCGTCACGTCGGCCACATCCGATGAAAGGCTCACCGACCCCGGCAGCACGCGGAACGTCCCGGCCGGCACGCCCGGCATGTTGTGCAACGCGTAGACGGCATCGCAGGGAAAGCGCTCGAAGAGACCGTCTTCGATCATCGCCTTCGCGCCGCACAGATTTTCTTCATCGGGCTGGAAAATCAGGTTGAGCGTGCCGTCGAAGTCGCGGCGCTCCGCCAGCGTTTTCGCAGCGGCAAGCAGGATCGCCGTGTGGCCGTCGTGGCCGCATGCGTGCATCTTGCCGGGCGTCTGGCTCGCGTATGGCAGGCCCGTGTTCTCGACGATCGGCAGCGCATCCATGTCGGCGCGAATGCCCAGGCGCCGCTTACCCTCGCCCACTTTGAGCTGCCCCACAACGCCGCTCTTGCCGATGCCCGTATGCACTTCGTAACCCCACTTCTCCAGCAGCATCGCGACGAGCTTCGCCGTGGCGCCCACTTCGAATCCTAGTTCGGGCTGCGAATGAATCTGGCGGCGAATGCCGATGAAAGTCTCGGCGTCGATCTCGATCTCGGGCAGCAAGGTCGGCAGCAACTGGAACGGGGTGAGCGACGGTTCACGTTTCATGAGGATTCCGTTATTCGTGTGAAGGATCAAAAGGCTTGCGACCACGCGCAACGCAGCGTTAGCCGACGCGCTGCTCGCGAATCGCGCCGATGGCGCACAGCGAGATGAGCCCGCAAACAACGAGATAGAACGCAGGCGAAAGCGGATTGCCGGTCTTCGCGAGCAGCCACGTGACGATGAATTGCGAGCTGCCGCCGAACACCGTCACGCCCACGCTATAGATGACCGAAAGACCGCTTGCTCGCACGCTGGCGGGGAGCATTTCCATGAGCATCAGCAGCATGGGCGTGGAGCCGAGATTCGCGGCGGCGGTGATCATGACCGAGAGCGCGAGCACGAGCGGCACGCTCGGCATGCGCGTCATCAGCCAGAACGCGGGCACGATGGCCACGATATTGAAGAGGAGCGCCCCCATCACGAGCCGCTTGCGGCGCGCGAGCCGGTCGGCCAGCCGCCCCGAAACGAGCGAGGCGACGAGCATGGTGAAGCCCGTGGCGCAGCCCGACAGCAGCGAGAGCGACGGCGGCATCTTGAGCACGCGGATCATGTAGGTCGGCATGAAGAACACCACGAGATACATGCCCACCGTGCCCGCCGTGATCGAGAGAATGCCGAGTCCCACCTTTGCGCCGTACTCGCGCATGAGCGTGCCGAGCGGGCTCGGTGCGTCGGGTTCGGCTTCGTGCGTTTCGTCGAGTTTCGAGCGGATATAGAGGCCCACCGGCGCGATCAGCAGACCGCCGAGAAACGGCAGACGCCAGCCCCAGCTCTCCAGCGCCTGCGGCGAAAGCGTGGCGTAGAGCACGGCCCCCGTGAGCGCGCCGATGAGCGCCGAGATGCCCTGGCTGCCCAGTTGCCAGCTCACGCGAAAGCCGCGCTGCCCCACTTCGCCGGACTCCATCAGCATGGCCGTGGACGCGCCGATTTCGCCGCCGAGCGAAAAGCCTTGCAGGAGCCGCCCCGCGAGGATCACGAGCGAGCCCATCACGCCGGCCTGCGCGTAGGTGGGCGCGAACGCAATGCACAGCGTACCCGCCACCATCAGTGCGATGGTCAGCGTCATGGCGGCCTTGCGCCCGCGCCGGTCGGCGTAGCTGCCGATCACGAGACCGCCCAGCGGGCGCATGACGAAGCCGATGCCGAACGTCGCCACGGCAAGCAGCAGCGAGCCGTAAGGGCTGTCTGAGGGGAAAAAGAGCCGGCCGATCAGGAGCGCGAAAAAGCTGTACACCGTGAAGTCGTACATTTCGAGCGCATTGCCGATCGAACACGCGGCGATCAGGCGGAACTGGCTCTGGCGAGTGGCCGCGGGCGGTGCAATCGGGGCGGCGGCGCTGAGCGTTGCGTCATTCATGGCAGATCTCCGCGAGCGGTGGTGCGGTGGGACAGCGGGAATGGGAACTGGCCGAACGATATTCAGGCCGCTCTCATTTTTGAAAGAAGTCACAAATTTTCATCTTGATAACCGGATGGAATCGCAGCGAAATGCAACGGCCATCGCGCCGGGGCCCGATTTCCCGGCTATCGACATGACTAGACAAATTTGTAAGGAACGTGCCTGAGCACCAGCGCCGCCCGCCCGGCAACGCAACGTCGCGCGCAAGCGCATGGATTTAGCGCCATTACACGCGGATTTACAGGGTTTTCCATGAGCCCGTATTTCTGAAATTCTCTTGCACTCAAATTCTTTTCTCGCCATTCTTGTCTATGCAAGTCACGCGAGCGAAATAACGTACCCACGGGTCCACAGTACCCACCGACAAAGGAGCATGGTCATGCAGGCGAAGTACACCCGGCTGGCAAAAGCGCTGATCGGCGCAGCACTCGGCGTCACGCTGCTTGGAAGCGGCAGTGCCGGCGCGAAGGAATGGAAAAGCGTGACGAT
Organism: Paraburkholderia sp. J10-1; assembly: GCF_905220165.1. Lineage (NCBI taxonomy): Bacteria > Pseudomonadati > Pseudomonadota > Betaproteobacteria > Burkholderiales > Burkholderiaceae > Paraburkholderia > Paraburkholderia sp. J10-1. Next base: position 71,401 of record NZ_CAJMYW010000003.1, read on the forward strand.
CGCGCTCGACGGCAGCTATGCCCCCTGGAACCTGACGCTGCCCGGCGGCAAACTCGGTGGCTTCGAACCGGAACTGGTCGAAAACTTGTGCGCGCGTGCACAGATCCAGTGCAAGCTCGTCGCTCAGGACTGGGATGGCATGATTCCGGGTCTCCAGGCCGGAAAGTTCGATGTCCTGATGGATGCGATCTCGATCACGCCCGAGCGTGAGAAGATCATCGCCTTCTCGAAGCCCTATGCATCCACGCCGGCAACGTTCGCCGTGTCCGATACGAAGGTTCTGCCCAAGGGCGGCCCGAACACGCCGCCTCTGAAGCTCGACGCCGACTCGCGCAGCAACGCGCCCGCCATCGAGTCGATGCGCCACGCGCTGAAGGGCAAGACCATCGGCATCCAGTCGGGCACTGTCTATACGGGTTTCATCAACGCGAACTTCAAGGACGTCGCCTCGGTGCGCGTGTACAAGACCGCGCCCGAGCGAGACCTCGACCTCGCAAACGGCCGCATCGACGCCACCTTCGACGACGTGACGTACTACACCGCCAACTCCGACAAGTCGCCTGTGGTGATTGCCGGCACGATGATCTCCGGTCCGATCTGGGGTCCCGGCGAAGGCCTTGCATTCCGCAAGCAGGACGCCGACCTGAAGGCGAAGTTCGACACCGCGATCGCCGCGGCGCTTGCCGACGGCACCGTGAAGAAACTCGCCCTGAAGTGGTTCAAGACCGACGTGACGCCATAAGCGCCGCATCCAGGCCACGCGCGCGCCACTTCCGGCGCGCGCCTTTGTTTCCCGACCCGCGTGGATCCAAGCCATGTCTCTGTTATCGATCTTCAACACACTCGGCCTCGGGCCGGACGGCTGGGGTAGCGTACTGCTGCTCGGCGCGTTGATGACTGTCGTCCTGACGCTTGCCGCACTCGCGATCGGCGCGGTGTTCGGTGCGCTCATTGCCGCCGCGAAACTCTCGCGCTGGCGCGTGCTGCGCGTATTCGGCGACTTCTACACGACCGTGTTTCGCGGCGTGCCCGAACTGCTCGTCATCTATTTGTTCTACTTCGGCGGCTCCTCGCTCGTCACCACCGTTGGCCAGTGGTTCGGCGCAGACGGTTTCGTCGGCGTGCCGCCCTTCGCCGTTGGCGCGTTCGCGGTCGGCATGATTTCGGGCGCCTATCAGGCCGAGGTCTATCGCGCCGCCGTGCTCGCGGTTGCGCGCGGCGAAATCGAAGCCGCTCGCGCGATCGGCATGCCGACGCTCACGATGTTCCGCCGCATCCTGATCCCGCAGGTGCTGCGCTACGCGCTGCCCGGCATCGGCAACGTCTGGCAACTGAGCCTCAAGGATTCCGCGCTGATATCGGTGACCGGGCTCGCCGAGCTGCTGCGTTCGAGCCAGATCGCGGCGGGCTCGACCCACCAGTACTTCCTCTTCTTCGTCGCCGGCGGCGTGCTGTATCTCGCCATGACGGGCGTGTCGAACCGTGTCTTCGGGCGTGCCGAAGCGATCGTCGGCCGCTCATTCAAGCGCAACTTCGCGCGCAACTGATCACGGAGCGCTCAATCATGACCATCGATTTCGCGTTCCTGCTCGACACCTTGCGCCAGCTCATCGGCGCCGTGCCGACAACGCTGGGCCTTTTCTTCGCCTCGCTCGTGCTGGGCGGCCTGCTCTCGCTCGTGATCGTCACGATGCGGGTGTCGCCGCACTGGCTGCCGAACCGCTTTGCGCGCGCATACATCCTCGTATTTCGCGGCTCCCCGCTGCTGATCCAGATGTTCCTCGTCTATTACGGCCTCGGGCAGTTCGGCGTGATTCGCGAGAGCTTTCTGTGGCCGGTGCTGCGCGAACCCTATGTTTGCGCCGTCCTGTCGCTCGCGCTGTGCACGGCGGGATATACGGCCGAGATCATTCGCGGCGGCCTCATGGCCGTGCCCGTCGGGCAGATCGAAGCCGGGTACTCGATCGGCCTTTCCGGTTTCGCCCTGCTGCGCCGCGTGATCGGACCCATCGCGCTGCGTCAGTGCCTGCCCGCGTATTCGACGGAAGCCGTGCTGCTCGTCAAGTCGACGGCGCTGGCAAGCCTCGTCACCGTGTGGGAAGTGACGGGAGTCGCGCAGCAGATCATCCAGCAGACCTATCGCACGACCGAGGTGTTCACGTGCGCGGCGCTCATTTACCTGTTCCTGAACTTCGTCGTCGTGCGCGTGATCGGCTTCCTCGAGCAACGGCTCTCGCGCCATCTGCGCGCGGCGCCGCCCGCCGTACGCAAGCCCGCCGCGCCGCTCGAAGCCAGCCGCGCCGTATCGTGACCCGCCGCCCTATCCGGAGAGATTGATGAACCCATCTGCACCCGTTGCACTGTCGGTACGCAACATCCACAAATCGTTCGGCGACCATCACGTCCTGAAGGGCATTTCGCTCGACGCACACGAAGGCGACGTCATTTCGATTCTCGGCGCGAGCGGCTCGGGCAAAAGCACGTTGCTGCGCTGCCTGAACCTGCTCGAGACGCCCGACGACGGTTCGGTCGCGCTCGCGGGCGAAGAGCTCAAGATGAAGCGCCGCCGCGACGGCAAGCTGCATCCGGGCGACCGCCGCCAGGTCGACCGCGTGCGCTCGCAGCTCGGCATGGTGTTTCAGAACTTCAACCTGTGGTCGCACATGACCGTGCTCGAGAACCTGATCGAAGGGCCCATGCGCGTGCTCAAGCGCAGCCGCGCCGAGTCGGTCGAAGAAGCCGAAGCGCTGCTCGCCAAGGTCGGTCTCGCGGACAAGCGCGGCTACTATCCGGCGCATCTGTCGGGCGGTCAGCAGCAGCGCGTCGCCATTGCGCGCGCGCTCGCCATGCATCCGAAGGTAATGCTGTTCGACGAGCCGACTTCGGCGCTCGATCCCGAACTGGTCGGCGAAGTGCTGCGCGTGATGCGCACGCTCGCCGCAGAAGGCCGCACGATGCTCGTCGTCACGCACGAGATGGGTTTCGCGCGCCACGTTTCGAATCGCGTGATGTTCCTGCACCAGGGCCAGGTGGATTCGGACGGCACGCCAGACGAGGTCTTCGGCGAGCTGAAATCCGAACGCTTCCGCCAGTTCGTCTCGAGTCACCAGGATCGCAACGCTCACTGAACCCGCGCAACGCACAAGCTCTCTCATGGCAATCACACGTACCCAGAATCCGCTCGACTGGCGCGAAATCGCCGCCATTGCCGCGGGCGAACCGCTGATGCTCGGCGCGCACGCACAGGCGAGCATTCGCAGCGCCCGTGCCCTCGTCGAACAGATCGTCGCGCGCAGCATCCGCGCCTATGGCGTGAACACGGGCGTCGGCGCGCTGTGCGACGTGGTCGTCTCGCAAGACGAACAGCACGACCTGTCGCACAACATCCTGATGAGCCACGCCGTGGGCGTGGGCGAGCCGCTCGGCGCCGAGGAAACGCGCGCGATCATGGCTGCGGCCATCAACAACTTTGCGCATGGCCATTCGGGCGTGCGGCTCGATGTCGTCGAGCGGCTCGCCGCGCTGCTCGATGCGAATTGCCTGCCCGAAGTGCCCGCGTTCGGCTCCGTCGGCTATCTGAGCCACATGGCGCACATCGCGCTCGTGTGCGTGGGCGCGGGACATGTGCGCTGGAACGGCGAACGCCTGAGCGGCGCGCACGCCCTGCAGCGGCTCGGTCTGCAGCCCCTCTCGCTCGAGGCGAAAGAGGGTTTGAGCCTCGTAAACGGCACACCGTGCGTAACCGGGCTCGCGGCGCTCGCGCTTCAGCGCGCGGAGCGGCTGCTCGACTGGGCGGACGTCGTCGCCGCGATGAGCTTCGAGAATCTGGGCGGCCAGATCGCGGCGTTCGACACGCATTCGCTCGCGTTTCGCGTGTCGCCGGGCCTCGCGCGTGTGGGCGAGCGCCTGCGCGCAGCGCTCACCGGCAGTTCGCTGCTCGAAAAGTCGCTCGGGCGGCGCACGCAGGACCCGCTCAGCGTGCGCACGATTCCGCACGTGCACGGCGCCGCGCGAGACACGCTCGCCGCGACGGTCGAAGTCGTGAACCGCGAGCTTGCCTCGGTGACCGACAACCCGATCGTTGCGGGCACACCGGAATCGCCGCAGGTGTACTCGCAGGCGCACGCGGTCGGCGCCTCGATCGCCCTGGCGATGGACAGTCTCGCAACCGCGATTGCACAGGTCGCCGCCATGGCCGAACGGCGTCTCGACCGGTTGGTGAACCCGCTCGTGAGCGGCCTGCCGGCCTTCCTCGCTCACGCGAGCGGCACGCGCTCGGGTTTCATGATCGCGCAGTACACGGCCGCCTCGCTCGTCGCGCAAAACCGCCGTGAGGCCGCGCCCGCGAGTCTCGACGGCGGCGTGACCTCGGGGTTGCAGGAAGACCACTTGTGCCATGCGACGCCCGCGGCGCTCAAGGCGCTCACGATCATCGAGAACAGCAACCGGATTCTCGGCATCGAACTGCTCGCCGCGGCGCAAGCCTACGATCTGCAGCCGCTCGATGCGGCGCGTGCGCCGTACACGGACGCGCTCTACGCCAGCGTGCGCGCCGCGCTGCCGACCTATCGCGACGACCGCCCGCTCTCCGACGACATGACGTTTGCGTTTCGCCTCGTGGCCGACGGCGCGCCGCCGCCGCTTCCCGGCCCCGCGCATGAGCGCTCGCCTGGCATCTCGCGGGAGGCGGAACCCGACATGCGCTCCGTGGCGCGCAGTACCGCAGCCCCGGCAAGCAACGACGCGCTGCCCGGCGCGGTCGGCGTCTGAAGCGAGGACAGGCATGCACGCGCCTTCTTCGCTCATCGACACCTCAACGCGTTCCGCTACCGCGCACAAGGTCGCTCCAGCGTATGAGCAGATCAAGCGCTACGTGGTCGATCGCATCACGGACGGGACATGGAAACCCGGTGAGGCCATTCCGTCGGAAACGGAGCTCGTCAAGGAATTCGGCGTCGCGCGAATGACCGTATCGCGCGCGCTGCGCGAACTGTCGGCCGAGCATGTTCTCAAGCGCGTTCAGGGCGCGGGAACGTTCGTCGCGTCGCGCGATGTCGAATCGACCGTCCTCGAAGTGCGCAATATTGCCGACGAAATCGCCGCGCGGGGTCACCGGCACAGCGCACGGGTGCTGACGCTGGAAGCAAGCTCGAACGATCAGGCGATGGCCGCGCTCGAGCTCAGCGGCGGTTCCGTGTTCCATTCGCGCATCGTCCACTACGAGGAGGACGAAGCGATTCTCTACGAGGACCGCTATGTGAACCCGCATGTGTTTCCCGGATATCTGGCGCAGGATTTCACGCTGGAAACGCCGAATCACTACATGATGCGGCTCGCGCCGGTTCAACGCGCGGAGTTCCGGATCTACGCGCAAAAGCCGGACGCGGACATACGGCGCCATCTTGCGATGAATATCGGCGAGCCCTGCCTGCTGATGTGGCGGCGTACGTGGGTGGGCAGCGCCGTTGCCACGGCTGTCGAGCTTTGGCATCCGTCTTCGCGTTTTCATCTGGTCGGCAAGGTCTCGACATAACGGCGGGGGTCCCGCGCAGCCATCGTCGCCGCGTTGCACAACGTTTAGAATCTCTTCCGATCGGAAACCGTTGGAGCACACGGATGAAACTGCACCAGTTGCGCGTTTTGCTCGCGCTCGCGCAGCACGGCAGCATGCACGAGGCGTCGCGCAGCCTGCACATCTCGCAGCCCGCGCTTTCCAAGGCGATTGCGGAGCTGGAGCGCGAACTGGGCGTGACGCTCATGTCGCGCTCGGTGCGCGGCGTCAGCCTCACGAATTACGGGCGCGCGCTCGCGAAGCGCGCGAGCGTGGTCGAACAGGAATTACGCCACGCGCTCGAAGATATCGAAGGCATGCGCGGCCATGCCGAAGCGCAACTGAACATCGGCTTTTCCGCCGTGGCGTCGAGCGGGCCGCTGCCCGAATCCATCGCGGCGTTTCGCGCGCGCTTTCCGGGCGTGGAGGTGCACGCCTATGAAATGCGGCCGCAACAGATACTCGAAGGGCTGCGCGAAGGCCGCCTCGACCTCGCGCTCATCTCGACGAACAGCGGCCCCAGCACGAGCGCGTTTCAGTGGGAGCCGCTGTTCTCCGTGGGCATGGTGCTCGCCGCGCGCCCCGGCCATCCGCTTGCAGACACGACGCGCCTGCGCGATCTGCTCGAGGCCGACTGGCTCACGCTCGACCCGCTGGACGATCCCGGCAGCCCGCTTGCGAGCCTCATGCGCGTCAACCGCCTCGACATGCCCAAGCGCATCGTGCACAGCGTGTCAAACCTGCTTGGCTTGCAGCTCGCGACCTGCACGGATGTGATCAGCATGTGGTCGGACTTCGTGTTCTACGGCATGAGCGGGCCGCTCGTCCTCAGGCGCGATGCATTGCACACGCTGCCCATTCGCGACGAGTTGCCCGACTTCCATGTGTTCATGGTGTACCGGTCCACGGACCTGATGACCCAGGCGTGCACCGAGTTCAGCAAGGAAATTCGCCATCGTTGCCGCACGATGGTCCCGCCGCGTGCCGCCGCGCTCGGCACAGCGCGTGCGCGCAAAACGGCGGGCAGCGCGGCGAAATCACGTTTGGAACCGTAACGTTGCGGATTGCGCGGCTTGGCCTGCTGAGGCTTAACCTGCTTTAGCCCTGCTTTTAGCCCTGGTTCGCGCCCGCCTCGCGCGCTCGCGCGAGCACGTCGAGATTGCCCTCGCCGAAACCGTGGTGGCCGCTGCGCTGCACGACTTCAAAAAAGATCTCGCCGGGATGGCGTTTTGCAAACGTCTGGAAAAAGAGCCGCGGCACGCCGTCTTCGCCAATCTCGCCGTCGATCAGCACGTGACGCTTGCGCAACGCCGCCAGGTCCACGCCGTGGCCGGGCAAACGCGCATCCACGGTGTCGTAGTAAGCGGGCGGCGGCTCGACGAACTCCACGCCATTGGCCACGAGCGCGTCGACGCTCGCGAGGATGTCGTTGCTCGCCAGCGCAATGTGCTGCACGCCTTCGCCGGGATGCTCGGGCAGATAGTCGTGCAATAGCTGCGTGCGCCGCGTGCCTTCCTCGTACACCGGAATGCGCAGCTCGCCGTCGGGCGACACCATCACGCGCGACTCCTCGGACACATGCCAGTTCGCGTTGATCTCGTGGATCTCGCGGAAATGCAGCAGGTCGCGGTAGAAGTCGAGCCATTCCCCAATGCGCCCCTCGCCCACCGTTTGCGTGAGGTGATCGACGCGCGTGAGGCCCGTGCCACCGTGATCGAGATCGGTATGCGCCGTGGCGACGTCGATGGGCCGGAAGTCGATGTCGAAGATCGAAATGTCGCCCACGCCCCCGCGCTGGCCGCCGCGTCCGCGCCAGCGGTCGATGAAATAGAGGTGCGAATCGCCAATGCCCTGGATTGCAGGAATGTGCAGCTCCGCAGGCCCGAGGCGCTCGCCTTCGAACGCCCACGCGCCGAGCGAGATCGCGTGCTTGAACGCGCGCTTCGCATTGTCGACGCGCACGCCGATCGCGCAGATGCCCATGCCGTACTCCTGCGCGTAACGCGCGGCGAACGAGTCGGGCTCGGCGTTCAGCAGGAAATTCATCTCGCCCTGCCGGTAGAGCGTGACCGCCTTGCTCACATGGCGCGCGATCGCCTTGAAGCCTAACTGCTCGAAGCGGCGGCCGAGTTCGGCCGGCTCGGGCGCGGCGAACTCGACGAATTCGAGGCCGGCCATGCCGAGCGGATTGTCCGCCTGCGGCGGAGGATTAGAGGGGCTGGACATGCAATAGGCTCCTGACGCAAGCGCTGAAACGGGCACTTCGCCGGCACGGACGGGCGAAGCAGCGCGATTTTAACCATTTCGTTCATTTTGACGAAGACCGCCGTATGCGGGCGGTCCACGCGCCATCTCGGTGCAAACCCGCAAAGCGTTCGATAATCGCACGCACTTGGGCGATAATCGCGCAAAACGGCGCCGCCACGCATTGCCGGATAGCGTGGGCCGCCCTATGCTGCGACTCACGTTTAGCGCATACCGCAGCATGGCACATGCGCAAAAGTCTGGAGACAACTGATGACCCCAAGCCTCGACACCACCGGCTCGCCCGACACCGCCCCTCTTTCGCCGTCGCGCAGCCAGGCCCGCAAGGCGGCGCTCGGCAGCTTTGTCGGCGCGGTCGTCGACTGGTACGACTTCCTGCTCTACGGCATTGTCGCCGCGCTGGTCTTCAACGGGGCGTTCTTCCCTCAGGTCAGCAAATCGACGGGCACCCTCGCCGCCTTTGCGACTTTCGGCGTGGGCTTCCTGTTCCGCCCGCTCGGCGGGATCGTGTTCGGCCACTTCGGCGACCGGCTCGGACGCAAACGCATGCTCGTGATCACCGTGATGATGATGGGCCTGTCCACCGTGGCCATCGGCCTGCTGCCGACCTACGCGACGATCGGCTTGTGGGCGCCCGCGCTGCTCGTCGCGTTCCGCGCGCTGCAAGGCTTCGCCGTGGGCGGCGAATGGGGCGGCGCTGCGCTCATGGCCGTGGAAAGCGCGCCGCGCGGCAAGAAGGCGTTCTACAGCAGCGGCGTGCAGGTCGGCTACGGCGTGGGTCTCGTGCTCGCCACGGGCATTGTCGCGATCCTGAGCCACCTGCTCGGCGAGGCGTCGTTCCGCTCGTGGGGCTGGCGCCTGCCGTTCGTGTTCAGCGTCGTGCTCGTGCTGATCGGCCTCTGGGTGCGCTCGAGCATGGACGAGTCGCGCGAGTTCGTCGAAAAGGTCGAGCACGGTCATCGCAAGCTCAAGATGCCGGTGATCGAGGCGCTCACGCGTCACCCGAAGGCCTTCCTCTATATCGTCGCGCTGCGTCTGGCCGAACTCTTCACGATGTATATCGTGACCGCTTTCGCGCTGAGCTATTCGACGAGCAACCTCGGCATGTCGCGCGATCTCTTTCTCGGCATCGGCCTCTTCGTGGGCGCGCTCAGCTGCGTGACGATCCCCTGCTTCGCGTGGCTCGCCGACCGCCTCGGGCTGCGCCGCATCTATCTGATCGGCGCGGTCATCGGCTTGCTGAGCGCCGTGCCGTTCTTCCTCGCGCTCGAAGCGCGCTCCACGGTCTGGATCGTGATCTTCTCGGTGATGCTCGCAAACATCGCCCACGACATGGTCGTGAGCGTGCAGCAGCCGCTCTTCACCGAACTGTTCGGCGCGGAGTACCGCTACAGCGGCGCAGGCGTGGGCTACCAGTTCGCGAGCGTGGTGGGCGGCGGCTTCACGCCGTTCATCGCGGTGGCGCTGGTGGGCGTTGGCGGCGGTTCGTGGCACCTCGTGGCCGCGTATCTGGCGATTGGCTGCCTGATCTCGCTGATCGTGGCGGCGCGCATGAAGCCGGCGTGAGCGCGCGCACATCGAAGGCTGGCGAGCCGCAGGCGTTTGGCGCCTGCGGCTTTTTCCATTGATTTGGCAACTTGCGGCAGAGGGTCTTGTTCGCCGATGAAGAAACCGCCACTGGACCCGCGCGACTGGATTGCGGGGCTTGAAAAAGGCCTCGCGATTCTCGAAGCCTTTGACAGCGAGCACGCGCGCATGACCCCCACCCAGGCGGCGGAGCGCACGGGCCTCTCGCGCACCGCCGCGCGCCGCTATTTGCTCACGCTCGAATCGCTGGGCTATGTGTACACGGACGGCCGGCTGTACGGCCTCACGCCGCGCGTGTTGCGCGTGGGCTGGTCGTATTTCGATTCGGCGCGCCTGCCGCGCACCGTGCAGCCGTATCTGCAGCAGTTGAGCGCGACGCTCAACGAATCGGCCTATGTGAGCGTGCTCGATGGCTGGGACCTCGTGGTGATCGCGCGCAATGGTGTTTCGCGCGTGATGACCACGGGCTTCGTGCTCGGCGCGCGCGTGCCCGCGCCGCTCATCTCACCCGGTGTGGTGCTGCTCGCGCACGAGGCCGACCAGGAAGCGGTTTCCGCCTGGCTCGATACGGTCGAGCTGACGCCCTTCACGCCGCATACCATCACGAGCGGCGCGCGCCTGCGCGAGAAGATCGGGCGGGCGCGCGTGGATGGCTATGCGCTCATCGAACAGCAGTTGCAGGTGGGCGTGCGCGGCATTGCGGTGCCGCTAAGGAATCGCAACGGCGAAGTGGTCGCCGCGCTCAGCACCAACATGCCGATGGGCGATGAAAGCCCGGAGGCCGCGCTTCAGCGCGTCCTGCCGCATCTGCAGGAAAGCGCGCTCGCCATGCTCAACGTGCTTTGACTGGGGCTAGCGTGCGCTAGCGCTGCGTTGGTGCGCGTCATGTGCGCACCCGCAAGCGCGCGCCACCGCCGGACGGGTAGCTGTCCGCCTACCCGTAACCCGGCTTCGCCCACTTCTGTTATTCGGCACCATCGCGGCGCAATTGCTTGCGCCCGCAACGGTCACCTCGCACTTCGACGCTAGAAGTCCACCGCATCGCGAATGATCGGGCACGTCATGCAATGGCCGCCGCCGCGCCCACGCCCGAGCTCCGCGCCCACGATACTCACGACTTCGATGCCAGCCTTGCGCAGCAGCGTGTTCGTATAGGTGTTGCGGTCGTAAGCGAACACGACGCCAGGCGAAGTGCAAACCAGGTTCGCGCCGCTGTCCCACTGCGTGCGTTCACGCTGGTAGTCGTTGCCGCCCGCTTCCACCACGCGCATTTTCTTGATGCCGAGCGCGGCGCTCACGACCTCGACGAAGGACTTTTTCTCCTGATGCAATTCCACACCCGCCGGGTGATCGCTGGGCCGGTAGGTAAAGGTGCGAGTGCGCGCGAGGAAATCTGGCGCGATCAGCACGCAATCGCGATCTGCGAACGTGAAAACCGTATCGAGGTGCATGGCCGCGCGAATTTTCGGCATGGCCGCGACGATCACCTGCTCGGCCGCGCCCTTCTTGAACAGCGTGGCAGCGAGCTGGCTGATCGCCTGACGCGACGTGCGCTCGCTCATGCCGATCAGCACGGTCTTGTTGCCGATGGGCATGACATCGCCGCCTTCGAGCGTCGCCATGCCGTGGTCCTCAGTGGGGTCGCCCCACCACACGTTGACCTTGCCTGCGAAGTCCGGATGAAAACGGTAGATTGCCGCCGCCAGGATCGTTTCCTCATGGCGCGCGGGCCAGTACAGCGGATTGAGCGTCACGCCGCCGTAAATCCAGCACGTGGTGTCGCGCGTGTATAGCGTGTTCGGCAACGGCGGCAAAAGATATTCAGTAGAGCCGGCCGCTTCGCGCACGACCTTGAGCGCAGCGCCGCCGTGCGATTCGGGGAAGTCGTAGATCGACAGGCCGCCAAGCAAGGTCTCGGCCAGCTTGCGATCCTCAAGCCCTTCCAGATAGCTGCGCAGTTCGTCGATAAACCCCAGCCCGACCTGGTTCGGCACGATCTGATTGTCGAGAATCCACTTCTTGCCTTCGGGCACGGCAACGGTTTCGGCGAGCAGGTTGTGCATTTCCACGACCTCTACACCACGGTCGCGCATTTTCGTGACGAAGTCGAAATGGTCGCGCTTCGCGTTGTCGACCCACAGCACGTCGTCGAACAGCAGCTCATCGCAATTGCTCGGCGTGAGACGCGAGTGCGCCATGCCGGGCGCACACACCATGACCTTGCGCAGCTGGCCGACTTCGGAATACACCCCCAACGCACTGTCTTCCTTCGCCTTGCCCTTGCCCCCCTTCGCGGCCTTTTCTAATTTATCTGCTTTCTCGCTCTTTTCACTCTTCCCACCGCCCTTTGCCTTGGACATATCGATCTCCGCTCGTTCTCATTAGATTGCCATGGCGCCCGTGGCCAGCGCCACGACGCCTACGATCGCCGCGACAGCCGCCACGATGAAAATGACCCAGTCGCTCGTACGCTGAAAAACCTTCAGCTTGCGTTCTCTGCGCGCGAGGAAATACAGCACGGTGCCAGGCGCATAAAGAATCGCAGAAAGCAGGATGAACTTGAGCCCCCCGGCAACGATCATGAACAACGTGTAGATCACAGCGACCGCTGCCAGCGCGAGATCGCGCTTGCGCTCTTCGGGCCGCAATTCGTAGCTTTCACCTCGGTTCGAAACCATGAACCCATAGGCCGCGACGAAGAGATACGGAATCAGCGACATCGAACTCGTGAGGTTGAGCATCAGCGAGAACGCATCGCGCGAGAAATACGTGCTAGCCACCAGCAACTGCACGACGATATTGGTGATCCAGAGCGCATTGGCCGGCACATTGTTGGCGTTTTCGCGCGCGAACACGGCCGGCATGTCCTGATTGCGCGCCGCGGCGAACATCACCTCGGCACAGATGAGGGACCACGCCAGATACGCGCCCAGCACGGAAACAATTAGACCCACGCTCACAAAGATGCCGCCCCACGGTCCGACCACGCTTTCGAGCACGGCCGCCATGGAGGGCTGGCGCATGCCCGCCACGTCAGCGCGCGGCAGCACGGCGAAAGGCAGCATGGAAACGAGCACCATAAGCGCCGTCACGCCCGCGAAGCCGAAGATCGTTGCGCGCCCAACGTCCGCGCGCTCCTTCGCGTAGCGCGAATACACACTCGCACCTTCGATGCCGATGAACACGAACACGGTGACCAGCATCGTCGCGCGAACCTGCTGGATGAGCCCGCCCTCTTGCGCCGCGGACTGGATATTCAGCTGGAAGGTCCCGTACTTGAATACGAACAGGAGAATGACGACGAACACCAGGATCGGGATGACCTTGGCGAACGTCACGATCGTGTTGATGAACGCGGCCTGCTTCACGCCGCGCAGAATGAGAAAGTGAAACAGCCAGATGCCGATCGAAGCCACGACGATCGCTGTAACCGTATTGCCGTCGCCGAAAACCGGGAAAAATGCGCCCAGCGTGGACTTGATCAGCACCCAGTACGAGACGTTGCCAATGCAACTGCCGATCCAGTAACCGAACGCGGAGAGGAAGCCGGGATAGTCGCCGAAGCCCTCTTTGGCGTACATGAACACACCGGCGTCGAGGTTCGGCTTGCGCTCCGCGAGCGACTGAAAGACGCGTGCGAGCGTGTACATGCCCACGCCCGCCACGAGCCACGCAATGGCCGCGCCGACCGGTCCCGTTGCATTGGCGAAGGTTCGCGGCAGAGAAAAGATCCCGGCGCCCACCATGCCCCCGACTACCATCGCGGTCAACTGCACGCGACTCATCTTCTGCTCGGTATCGGCCATCGGTTTCCTCGCTTTGTTCAGAACTTCGCTTTATCGAGAGACCAACCCCACCTGCGTTCACTTCATCGGGTCACGCGCACCGAGTTGTTGCCGAGCAATACACGCACACGGTCGCCCGGCACGAACTGCTGATCCGCATCCTGGACCACCGACATCAGTTGCCCCGAATCCAGGCGCACCACGATTTCAAGGCCCGCGCGCTGTGTGACGCGCTGCTCCACGGCATTGCCCGCCGCGCCGCCCAGCACAGCACCGCCTATGCCCGCCGCAACCGAACCCGTGCCGCGCCCGATGTTGCTGCCTGCCGCGATGCCGCCAAGCGCGCCACCCGTGATTGCGCCAATGCCGGTCGGACCTGGCTGGATGGTGACGGGCCGCACGGATTCGACCGCTCCGAGTTCGACCACGAACACCTGCTGCGCCTGAGCCGGCGTGAAGGTGGAACCTGAAGTGGGCGCCTCGCAGCCGGAAAGCGCAAGCGAGCCAACTACGGAGCCAAGAAGTGCTGCAGCGAGATATCGCATGACATTCCCCTGATGCGGCGCATTGCGGATTCGCCAATTCGTTCGACCTGTTTGCTAACGATTGCATGCACACTCATTAGCGAACATTCAGCCAATACGTGCCCGGCGACGCTCCTTTTGCCATCCATCCTCCGGACACCTGACGAACATTATGGAATACGATTCGCACATGATGCATTCAACGTGACATTCGCTCGAGAATCGTTCAGCAATTCAATGTGGCGCGCATTTTCAATCCGCGATTTCCCGCGCTCGCATTACGACAGATCGAAGATCGGATAAAGGCTCGAACATGAAATCGACGGATGACCAGAAGTTGTCGCTGCCGGTACTCACAGCCATGGTCGTGGGGTCCATGGTCGGCGCGGGCATCTATTCGCTGCCGCGCAACTTCGCGCTCGAAGCGGGCCCAACAGCCGCCGTTGTCTCATGGTGCATTGCGGGAGGCGGCATGTATATGCTGGCCCGCGTCTTCCAGCTGCTTGCAGAAATCCGGCCCGACCTCGACTCCGGCATCTTTGCCTATGCACGCGACGGCTTTGGCGGCTACGCCGGCTTCCTCTCCGCGTTCGGCTACTGGATGGCCGGTTGCTTTGGCAACGTCTCCTATTGGGTGCTGATCAAATCCACGCTCGGCGCATTCGTGCCGGCATTTGGAAACGGCAATACGCCGATTGCCATTGCGGTTTCGTCGGTCGGCATTTGGGCATTTCACTGGATGCTTTTGCGGGGCATTCAGCAGGCCACGCTCATCAATGCGATTCTTACTGTCGTGAAGATTTTGCCGATTTTCGTTTTTATCGGTATTTTGAGTGTCTACGCAAGCGCGGAGCCATTCACGAACAATCTCGCGGAAAGTGCCGGGCGGCTTTCCACGCAGGTTAAAGGGACGATGCTCGTCACGGTATTCGTGTTTCTCGGCATTGAAGGGGCGAGCGTGTATTCGCGCTACGCGAAAAAACGCTCCGACGTGGGCGCTGCCACGATACTCGGCTTCGCCTTCGTGCTGTTGCTGCTCGTGCTCGTCACGCTGCTGCCCTACGCGCATCTCATGCGCGCGGACATCGCGGCCATGCGGCAACCTTCCATGGCGTCGGTGCTTGGCGCCGTGATCGGCTCGCCAGGTGCGGTGTTCATTGGCGGCGCGCTCATCGTCTCCGTGCTCGGCGCTTACCTTGCATGGTCGCTGATCTGCGCGGAAGTGCTGTATGCCAGCGCGAAAGCGGATGCCATGCCCGCCATCTTCGCGCGCCGCAACGCGCGGCAGCTTCCCACCGCCGCAATATGGCTCACGAGCAGCGTGGTGCAGGGCTTCGTCATCAGCACGTACTGGTCCACCGACGCGTTCTCGCTCATGCTGCGCCTCACGAGCGCCATGGCGCTCATCCCTTACTTTTTTGTGGCGACCTTCGGGCTCAAGGCGATCCGTGCGCTCCCGCAATCGGCCATGAGTGCGAGAAAGCGCATGCAGAGCTATGCCACAGCGGGCATCGCCACGATTTATACGCTGTTCCTGCTTTACGCTTGCGGGGTGGAACTGCTCGTCATGTCCGCGCTCTTATATGGACCCGGCAGCCTGCTCTACATGTGGGCGCGGCGCGAGCGCGGCCAGGCGCTCTTTTCCAGGCCGGAGTGGTGCGCATTTCTCGTGGTGATGGGCGGCGGACTCGTTGCGATCTTCGGGCTGAGCGCCTCTGCATGGCGTTAGCCGCACGCCGTCGCGCTCGCCCGCATCCGTCGGTCCCCTGACCGCTTTTCGTCTCACCGCCGCCATTCAAACGTCCCAACGTTCGACAGCGAGGAACCATGCCTATCAGCTACGCGCTCCGCAAGGCGCAACTCGCAGCGGTCGAGCAGCGCGCGATGAAAGTTTCCATTTACGTCGTGTGCCTCGGTTTCGCGGCCAACATCGGCTATGGCTTCTTCGTGCAGTCCGACACGCTGCTGCTGACCGCCATTTTCTATCTGCTCAACCTCGTGAGTTCCGCGCTCGGATTGCTCGCGGCCACCGTGGTCAGCCGGCCCGCGACGACCCGCTTCGAATATGGATATTGGTTTCTCGAGCCGCTCGTGAATGGCATAAACGGACTCATGATGCTGCTCGTTTGCGTGTATGGCCTCGTGAACGGGATCGAGGGGATCCGCTCGGGCGGCCACGTCGTGAATGCACGCGGCGTCATGCTGATCAGCCTCGCGAGTTGCGTGATCTGCCTGGCCATGGTGGTCTATAAAAAACGCGCGGCCGCGCAGATCAATTCCAAGCTGCTCAAAACCGACGGCTGGAAATGGATCATGAAATTCGCGTTCAGTGCGGCCACGCTGCTCGGCTTTTTCGTCTATTCGATCTTGCCCGAAAGCGTTCACTATCTATGGGCGCGCTATGTCGACAGTGCAATGACCGCGGGACTGTCGCTGATATTTCTCTCCGCGCCAGTGAAAATCGTGCGCACGAGCTTTGCTGAATTGCTGCACATGAGCCCCGAAGAGAACAATCCGCGCTCGGAGATCGAGAAAACGCTTTCAAAGCTCGAACGCGAGCTTGGCATTCTGCGCCATCACACGCACGTCATCCAGGCGGGCCGGCGTAATTTTGTCGAAATCAGCGTGCTTGTCGGCGCAACGTCCGCGTTAAGCGATCTCGCCTCGCAGGACAGATTGCGCGAACGGATATGGGAAACACTCAGCACGAATCCGCTAGAAAACCGGCTCACCATGCAGATCACCGCGGACCCGCGTTGGGAAGACGGACGCCAGCCTGGATGACGCGCGCTTCACCAGCGCGCGATCTGCGCGCTCAACCCGGCTACGCGCTCGCGTCGTGCCCTTCAGTACGAAACGGCGTGCGGCCGGCACCCACTACGATGGCATGCCTGCGCCGCCGCCAGGCAGGATCAGGTCGGCCAAAGTCGCGACGGTTAGCCGCCCAGCTTGATAATGGCCATCGTCAGCAGAATGCCGAGCGCGATCATCGCGATACCTGCCTTCATCGCCCCTGCGCCGGTGTAGCGCCCCAGCGCAAAGCCGGCGATGAAAAGCATCACGAGTGTGAGCACGCGCGAGGCGATGAGCGCCGTTGTCACGTCCTTGACGACGAGAAACGGCAACGCGACGGGAAACGTTCCCAGGACCACAAGCAGAAAAATGCCAAGCGCGCCGACGAAATCCCCTCTCACGAAATTCGCCCGAGGCGGCAACGTTGGGGCTGCCGCGAGGCGCACGCGGATCCGCTCGAGGTCGGCATCTTCGACGAGCGTAGCCATTTTTTCGGGCAATGCATCGCGCAGCGCCCGTACGGCAACCGACGGGTCCTGCTCGCGCTTGACGGTCTGCGCGAGTTGCAGACGCTGCCCCCGATCGGCGAGCGTTCGTACGAGATACATCACGGCGTCGGCGAGGCCCCACGCAAGATTGCACCCGAGCGCGGCGAAGAACATCTTGTACCCCTCGTCTTCGCCCGCGGTGACCGCCTTGACGGCGCCGACGAACGTCAGTGCCATGAACAGACCAAAACATATTTCGCAGACACGGTCGACGGTATTGAGAATCGGCTCGCGCTGTTCGGGCTCGGCGCGTCCGGCCGGCATGATCGTGCTCATATGGCCTCGACTCGAAATAGGCAACGCGACGTTGCGCTAGCTGCCAACGGGAGATGTTGCTACGAGAAGTATATGAAACAGTCGGCAGTTCGGTACCCCGATCTTGATGGACCGGGAACGCCGGGGCCATCGGTGGAGGCCCGCGACCGTCTGGATGCGGCCGCGCCGTCCATGGCATGCCGAGTAGACGTTCGCAAGCACGTCACGCTCTGCCATATGACGGTTGTGCGTCATGCGGGTCCCACGGGGTGCTTTCTTCAGTCCTGCATTAAGCCAATAGAGAAAATCCCCGCACGCGGCCAGCGTCTCCGCCACCCCTCAAGATCGGGACTCCTTTAGATCGTCGATACGCTGTCGATAGCTGCGCAGCAAGCAGGCCTTATCGCTACACGCATTGCGAACATCGCGAAGCCATGTCCGTTGCTCCGCTCGCAACCGCGCCTTGTTTGCCGACACACTGACCCGTTGGTTATAGATTTCAGTGAGCCTCTTGTCGACACGGGAAAGCTCGGCGTCCCCGCAAACAAGCTGTGCCTGAATGGATATGAGCTTGCTGCAATCGAGACTGCTCATCAACGCGGCCTTCGCATCCGGTTGTGCTTCCAGCCGCCCTGGCTTGCAGAGCCCCTGAAGCGACTGGCATGCGCCATCGCGCCGAACCCATGCCATGTCTTGCGCACCGTATTGCTTGACGAAACGATTGATGGCAGCGTGACTGACGCCCCTTTGCATGGCGTTCGCGGCGATTATTTCGTTGCAAAGCGAGTCTTCGGCATAGGTTTGCCCCGCTTTCCGATAGCAACTATGAAACCCGAGCAGACCGCTGCCAAGGACACTTCGGCGTTCGCCTGAGGCAAAGAGGATGGAAGCACAGGCGGACGCACACCTGGCGTCGCTCGGAACCAGCGTGTGGACGCGCACTTTGTCCATGGCATCGACGACACGGAATGCCGCTTCAACATTTCCCCCTGGACTGCTTAAAACGAATACGACCAGTCCATCACCATCGCGGTCGGCCCTGCTCGCAAACGCTCGAAATTTCCGGGCATCGCCGTCCTCGATCCTCCCCTCCCCGATGATCATCTTCAGCTTGAGCTGAGGTTGGTAATAGATACGGAAGTCCATCCCTCGCGCAATGCCGGGAAGCATCGGAGCAACCAGACACATGCAGAAAAGAAGCCGCCAGATCAAGCTTCGTGTCGCGGTCTGCCTTGCTTCCAGAGAACGCATCGGGCTCTCCCGTGTGCGAGAAGTCGTCCAGCCATCACCCGACGCGACAGTGGATAGCCAACATTGCACGCTGGCAGCTACCCCTCAGGCCTGTCCACTTCTCAACTACGTCTACGATACCGCGGCTCTTGTTTCAGTCCACCAAAGCAGTCTCATCCGCTGTGGCGCTTTAAGGGTTCGGCCGAACCGCGCCATCGCGCCCCAAGCCGTACTGTTCAGCGTCTTCACAACTGTACCGGTACTGTACCGCGCACTGTCGATAAACTGATCTCCATCGAATCTGCCTTCTCTTTCCGGAGCCCCTCCCATCATGCTGCCCGAAATGCTCAGTGCGCTGCCCGCCGGCATGCTCTTCGTCGTGGTCACGACCATCACGCCCGGCCCCAATAACACCATGTTGCTCGCTTCCGGCGTCAACTTCGGCTTTCGCCGCACGGTGCCGCACATTCTCGGCATTAGTGCAGGCGTGGTCGTGCTCATGCTCTCGGTGGGTTTCGGGCTTGGTCAGGTGTTCCGGCATATTCCGTCGCTCTATGTCGTGCTGGAAGTCGCGAGCATTGCGTACCTGCTGTATCTCGCGTGGAAGATCGGTACCTCTGGCGACCTCAAGGTAAAGAGCGGCGAGCACCGGCCCATGCGCTTTCACGAAGCCATCGCGTTCCAGTGGGTCAATCCCAAGGCGTGGATGATGGTGCTCACGGCCGCCACCACGATCCGCCTTTCTGCGAACTTCGGCACCAATACGATGGCGATGGCCTTCCTGTTCTACGTGATCGGCCTGCCGTGCATCTGCATCTGGGCCGCGTTCGGCACGAGCATGCGGCGTTTTCTCTCGAACCCGCGGCGGCTGCGCCTGTTCAACGTCGCCATGGCGCTCTCGCTGATCGTTTCGCTGTATCCGATGTTCGCGCACCTGCTGCAGCGCTAATACGACCCGCCGCCTTTCGATGTAAACGCCGGTTCAACCGCTACAATCGCAACCGGGAAACATGGGCGGCGGAGTCACACTTTGTCTGAGTTTGAAGCGGGTTTTATTCTCACCCGCCATTGGCGCGATACGGGCGAACACACCGAGGTCGACTTCTGGCTCGCGACCGACGCGGGGCCGCGCCAGTTGCGCCTGCGCCCCCAGCCCTCTGTGGCATTCGTGCCGGCCTCGCAGCAAGCTGCGGCCCGCGCCGCACTAAAGGGCGACGCACGCACCGAATTTCGCCCGCTCAATCTGTGCGACTTCCAGCACCGTCCGGTGCTTGGGCTCTACTCGCCGCAATATCGCGCCCTCGCGGGGCATGCGAAACGCCTCGCCAAAGCGGGCGTCGACGTCTACGAAGCCGACATCCAGCCGCCGGACCGCTACATGATGGAGCGCTTCATCACCGCGCCCGTGCTGTTTCGCGGCGACACCGTCGACTTCAGCGCAAGCGGCGTGCTGCTCGACGGCGAGATGAAACCCGCCAACGGCTATCGCCCGCGCCTGAAACTCGTGTCGCTCGACATCGAAACGAGCGCACAGGGCGAGTTGTATTCCATTGCGCTCGAAGGCTGCGGACAACGCCAGGTCTACATGCTCGGCCCTGCAAACGGCGACGCGAGCCAGATCGATTTCGATTTCGAATACTGCGAAAGCCGCGCGCAAATGCTCGAACGCCTGAACGCGTGGATGGCACAGCACGACCCCGACGCCATCATCGGCTGGAATCTCGTGCAGTTCGATTTGCGCGTGTTGCACGCGCACGCGCAGCAAACCGGCGTGCCTCTGCGACTTGGGCGTGGCGGCGAGGTCATGGAGTGGCGCGAGCACGGCATGCGCGAGAATCACTTCTTCGCAGGCGCAGCGGGCCGCCTCATCATCGACGGCATCGAGGCGCTGCGCTCGGCCACCTGGAGCTTTCCGTCGTTCAGCCTCGAATACGTCGCGCAGGCGTTGCTCGGTGAAGGCAAGTCCATCGACAACCCGTATCAGCGCATGGACGAGATCCAGCGCCGCTTCGACGAAGACAAACCCGCGCTGGCTCGCTACAACCTCAAGGACTGCGAACTGGTCACGCGTGTGTTCGAGAAAACCGAGCTGATCGCCTTTTTGCTCGAACGCGCGTCCGTCACGGGGCTGCCCGTGGATCGCAGCGGTGGTTCGGTCGCCGCGTTCACGCACCTGTATCTGCCCAAGATGCACAGGCTCGGCTATGTGGCGCCTAACATCGGCGACGTGGTGGGCGAAAACAGCCCAGGCGGCTTCGTCATGGACTCGCGCCCCGGCATCTACGACTCGGTGCTCGTGCTCGACTACAAGAGCCTCTACCCGTCGATCATCCGCACGTTTCTGATCGATCCCGTCGGACTCATCGAAGGTTTGAGCAATCCCGCCGACGATGTGTCCGTGCCCGGCTTTCTTGGTGCGCGCTTTTCCCGCGAGAAGCACTGTCTGCCGGAAATCGTGCGCCAGGTGTGGGACGAGCGAGAAAACGCGAAGCGGCACCACAACGCCCCGCTCTCGCAGGCGCTCAAGATCATCATGAACGCCTTCTACGGCGTGCTCGGCTCAACCGGTTGCCGTTTCTTCGACCCGCGCCTCGCCTCCTCGATTACGATGCGCGGGCACGAGATCATGCGCAGAACGCGTCAACTCATCGAGTCGCAGGGCTACGACGTGATCTACGGCGACACCGACTCGACCTTCGTCTGGCTCAAGCACGCGTACAGCGAAGCCGACGCCACGCGCACCGGCAAGCAGCTCGTCGAGCACGTCAATGCATGGTGGAAGGCCGAACTGCGGGAACGCTTCGGTCTCCAAAGCGCCCTGGAATTGCAGTTCGAACGCCATTACTCGCGCTTTCTCATGCCCACGGTGCGCGGCGCGGAAGAAGGCAGTAAAAAGCGCTACGCCGGGCTCACGCTTGCGAAGAGCGGCGGCGAAGAAGTCGTGTTCAAGGGCCTCGAAACCGTGCGCACCGACTGGACGCCGCTCGCACAGGAGTTCCAGCGCGAACTGTACCGGCGCATTTTCCAGCGCGAGCCCTATGTGGAGTACATCCGCGACTACGTGCGGCGCACGCTCAATGGCGAACTGGACGACCAACTCGTCTACCGCAAGCGCTTGCGCCGGCCGCTCGTCGAGTACCAGCGCAACGTGCCGCCGCACGTGCGGGCCGCGCGCGTCGCGGACGAGTTCAATCGCGCGAAAGGCCGTCCGCTCCAGTATCAGAACGGCGGCTGGATCAGCTACGTGATGACGACGGCCGGGCCCGAGCCGCTCGAAACGCTGAGCTCGCCGCTCGACTACGCGTTCTATGTGAGCCGCCAGCTACAGCCAGTTGCGGACGCGATTCTGCCGTTCCTGCGCGAGGATTTCGACACGCTGATGTCGGGGCAGCAGAGCTTGTTCTGAACACGCGCCCTACCGCGCACGCTCGATGAATCGCCACAGCGCATCGTCCGTCGAATACGGCGCGTTGAAGCGAAACCATGCGCTCGGTTCGTCGTCGGGCCGGAAATAGGAGCCGGGCGCGAGCCAGATGCCGTCGCGCAGCGCCGCCGTGGCAATCGCGCCGGCCCGTTCGGGTTCGATCGCAAGGCGCGCCCACAAGAAGAGTCCCGCGCGCGGCCGGTGGAAGATTTCGAGCCCGAGCGCATCCAGCCGCTCCTCCACGCACGCATGCGCGGCCTTCAGCCGCTCATTCACCAGCTCGACATGCCGTGCGTGGCGCCCTTCGAGCAGCACCTTGTCGACCATGCGCTCGATGGTCGCCGACGACGTGAGCCCCACCGCCATCTTCGCGCGCGCCAGTTCGCGCAGCACATCGCGCTCGGCGACCACGTAGCCGCAACGCAGCGAGGGCGTGACCGTCTTCGAAAAGCCGCTGACGTACACCACGCGCTGCAGGCCCTCCATCGCGGCGAGCAGCGGGGCGCCCGGCGGCGCGAGTTCGCGGCTCACATCGTCCTCGACGACCCACATGCGCTGGCGCTCGGCGATCTGCAGCAAGCGGAACGCGTTGGACATCGCATACGTCGCGCCGGTGGGATTCTGCAGCGTCGTGTTCACGAAGATCGCCTTGGGCTGATGCGCGGCCACCTGGCGCTCGAGCGCCTCGATGTCGAGCCCGGCGGGCGTGCGCGGCACGCCGTGCACCGTGAGCCCCGCGAGCTTGAGGATCTGCAGCAGATTGCAGTAGCCGGGGTCTTCCACGAGCACCGTGTCGCCGGGCCGCAAGAGCGTGCGCACGATCAGATCGAGCCCCTGCGTCGCGCCCTGCGTAAGCAGGACGTTCGATACCTCGACAGGCAGCCCCTGGCGGTCCAGCTGCGCCGCAATGCGCTCGCGCAGCGGCGCGTAGCCGTAAGGGTGCCCGTAGTCGCCAAGACGCACGGCCGGCACCCGGCTCATGGCGCGCAAGGCGTGCTGCAGGCCGCTTTCGTTGATCCACTCGCCCGGCACCCAGCCGCAGCCGGCCTTGATCGGCACCGAATGATCGGCGAACACGTCGGAGAGCAGCCACGTGGCCGTGAGCGTGGGCGGCTGCCAACCCGCCGCGCTCGCCCGCGCCGACTCGGTGCGCTGCGCCACGCGATAGCCCGAGCCGCGCCGCGCGACCACGAAGCCCATCGAAACAAGACGGTTGTACGCCTCGGTCACTGTATAGGTGGAGAGCTCGTGCGTTTGCGCGAGCTGCCGCACCGAGGGCAACAGCGCGCCGGCGCGCAGCGTTTGCGCATCGATTGCGCGCGTGAAGCCCTGTACGAGCTGCTCGACCAGCGTAGTCGCTGCGCCGCGGCCGCGCTCCAGTTCGAGTTCGATCATGGGAAAAGCAAGCGTATAGTGCGAGGGAAAACCCGAACGACCCGGGCGCCGACCAATACAGTTGGCGAGAATTGTCCAGCACGGTTTGCAGATCAGTATAGAGACTGTCTATGCCGTGGTTCAAGCCCCGGCGCTACAGTTGAGCCAAACCCACCTGAGGAGAAGCACGCATGACTTCGCGCCCCGTCATCGACGATCTCTCGTCGTTCTGGATGCCCTTCACCGCCAACCGCCAGTTCAAGGCCGCACCGCGCCTGCTCGAATCGGCCAAGGGCATGTACTACCGCACGACCGACGGCCGCGAAGTGCTCGACGGCAGCGCGGGGCTCTGGTGTGTGAATGCGGGCCATGGGCGCGAGGAAATCGTCGCGGCGATTGCCCAGCAGGCCGCCAAGCTCGACTTCGCCCCCACCTTCCAGATGGGCCACCCGCTCGCGTTCGAAGCCGCGCAGAAGGTTGCCGAGATCATGCCGGCCGGGCTCGACCGCGTGTTCTTCACGAATTCCGGCTCGGAGTCGGTCGACACCGCGTTGAAGATCGCACTCGCCTACCATCGCGCACGCGGCGAAGGCCAGCGCACCAAGCTGATCGGCCGTGAGCGCGGCTATCACGGCGTGGGCTTCGGCGGCATCTCGGTGGGCGGCATCGGGCCGAATCGCAAGGCGTTTTCGGGCCAGCTGCTGCCGGCCGTCGATCATCTGCCGCACACGCACGATCTCGAACACAACGCGTTCTCGAAGGGCCAGCCGGGCTGGGGCGCGCACCTCGCCGAAGACCTCGAGCGCATCGTCGCGCTGCACGACGCTTCGACCATCGCCGCCGTGATCGTCGAGCCCGTGGCGGGTTCGACCGGCGTGCTGATTCCGCCGCAAGGCTACCTGCAGCGCCTGCGCGAGATCTGCACGAAGCACGGCATCCTGCTGATTTTCGACGAAGTCATCACGGGCTTCGGACGCCTCGGCAAGGCCACGGCCAGCGAGTACTTCGGCGTCACGCCCGACATCATCACAATGGCCAAGGCGATCAACAACGCCGCCGTGCCGATGGGCGGCGTGGCCGCGAGCCGCACGATTCACGACACGATCGTGAACGCCGGCGCGCAAGGCGCAATCGAGCTGTTCCACGGCTACACCTATTCGGCACACCCGCTCGCCGCCGCCGCCGCGATCGCGACGCAGGACCTGTATCGCCGTGAGGGTCTGTTCGAGCGCGCCAACGCACTCGCGCCGAAGTTCGAGGCCGCCGCACACGCGCTGCGCGGCGAAAAGCATGTCAAGGATGTGCGCAATCTCGGCCTCGTTGCCGGCATCGAACTCGATTCGCGCGACGGCGCGCCGGGCGCGCGCGCTTACGAGGTTTTCGTGAAGTGCTTCGAGGCAGGTGTGCTGATCCGCTTCACGGGCGACATTCTCGCGTTCTCGCCGCCGCTCATCGTGACGGAAGAGGAAATCGCGCGCCTGTTCGGCACGGTGCGCGACGTGCTGGCCACGGTGCAGTAATGCGCTAAAGCGCGAGCCATCGCTCGCGCCGGCTTTCCGCCTGCTTTCATTTGGCAATACGCCGCAAGGGCGGCCCGGGTTCGGGCCGCCTTTTCTTTTTTCGGCCGCCAGGTTCCGCAGCCGGACGCGCGAGGGACCGGGATCAAGCACGGAACACGCCATCGGCGTATTGTTGCCCTATCCGCCATAGCAATCGCGATTGCGGCGCGTGCGCATCGACCGACGTGCGCTGCGCCAGGAGGGAATCTCATGAAGATGCCAGTCCGTATCGGCACGCATATCGAGGGCATCCACTGGATCGCCGAATATGTGGAAGCGACGCATCAAATCCGCGTGTTCCGCGACGGCCGCGTGGTCGATACGATCCCCGCGCCCGCAGCCATGTTCGGCGAAGAGCGCGACGCGGGTTCGGCCAGCGACGCTGCGAGCCGCGCCGAGGAAGCCGCCCTGCTCGCCTGTCTGCGCCGCTATGTCGCCGACGTGCAGCCTGAAGAATAGGACTCTTGAGCATTGCCCCTGCCGATTCCCCTTCTCGCAAGGAGCGCGCGCCGATGAACGAGCGCAACGATCACTTCTCGCCCCAGCTCATCGAAACCGACGCGCTCATCATCGGCGCGGGACCGGTGGGACTCTTCCAGGTGTTCGAACTCGGTCTGATGGAAATACATGCGCACGTAGTGGATTCGCTGCCCGTGGTCGGCGGCCAGTGCGCCGAGCTTTACCCCGACAAGCCGATCTACGACATTCCGGCGGTGCTGATGTGCACCGGACAACAGCTCGTGGATGCGCTGATGAAACAGATCGAGCCTTTCGGCGCGACGTTCCACCTTGGCCAGGAAGTGCAGATCGTCGAGCCGCGCGCGGACGGCCGCTTTTTCGTGCAGACGAGCAAGGGTACGCAGTTTCTTGCGAAAACGGTGTTCATCGCGGCGGGCGTGGGCTCGTTCCAGCCGCGCACGCTCAAGCTGAGTGGCATCGAGCGATACCGCGACACGCAACTGTTTTATCGCGTACGCGATCTCGAACGCTTTCGCGACAAGGACATCGTGGTGTGCGGCGGCGGGGATTCGGCGCTCGACTGGGCGCTGCAACTCGTGGACGTCGCGCAGAGCGTGATCCTGCTGCATCGGCGCGAGGGCTATCGCGCGGCGCCGGCAACGGTCGCGAAAATGCACGCGCTATGCGAGGAATGGCGCATGCAGTCGATCGTCGGCCAACTGACCGGCTTCGACGACGAAGGCGGCAAGCTCACGCGCATCAAGGTGACGGGCGGCGACGGCGTCACGCGCTCGCTGGAACTCGACTACGTGCTCGTGTTTTACGGTTTGTCGCCGCAACTCGGGCCCATCGCGCAATGGGGCCTTGAAATCGAGCGCAAGCAGTTGCCGGTGGATACGGCGCGCTTCGAAACGAGCGTGCCGGGCATCTTTGCCGTCGGCGATATCAACACGTATCCGGGCAAGAAGAAGCTAATTCTTTCAGGTTTTCACGAAGCCGCGCTCGCCGCATTCGGCGCCGCGCATCATGTGTTTCCCGAGAAGAAAATCCATCTGCAGTACACAACGACCAGCACGCGCCTGCACAAGGTGCTCGGCGTGGAGTCGCCGGTGTTCGACTGAACGCGGGGCGAGTGCCCCGCGTCGCGTTCAAACGGCCTGCTTAAGCCTGTTCAGCGTCCTGCTCGCGGAAGATGCGGTCTGCCAGATGGAACGCCGAGTTCGCCGCCGGCACGCCGCAATAGATCGCGGTTTGCAGCAGCACTTCCTTGATTTCGTCGCGCGTGACGCCATTGTTGCGCGCGGCGCGCAAATGCAGCGCGAGTTCCTCGCTGCGGTTGAGCGCCACCATCATCGCGATCGTCAGCAAGCTGCGCGTGTGGCGCGGCAAGCCATCGCGCGTCCAGATCTCGCCCCATGCATAGCGCGAAATGAAATTCTGGAATTCCTCGGTCACTTCCGTACGGTTGGCAAGCGAGCGATCGACGTGCGCGTCGCCCAGCACCGCGCGGCGCACTTTTATGCCCGCTTCGTAGCGTTCTTCGTCGTTCATCACGCCTCCAGCAGGAAATCGACCACGATCTTGTTGTACTCGTCCGCCAGTTCGACGTTCGAGATATGCGCGGCGTTGAGTTCGACATAGCGCGCACCGGGCACCGACTCGGCCAGTTCGCGGCCCTGTGCGGGTGTTGCGGCCAGATCGTGCGTGCCGGAGATCACGAGCGTGCGCGCCTTGATCGACGGCGCCTCGCCGCGCAGGTCGGCGGCGTTGATCGCTTCGCAGTTCGAAGCATAGCCGTCCTTGTCGGTATGCACGAACACGTCGCGCACTTGCGACATCACGAGCGCGTTGTTCGCGATGAATTCGGGCGTGTACCAGCGCGGCAGCACGGCGTCGGCGAGCGCGAGCATGCCTTCGCTGCGAGCCTTCGCTGCGCGCGGCACCCACACTTCCGGCGAGCCGATTTTCGCGGCCGTGTTGCAGAGTACCAGGCGATCGATACGGTTGGCGTAACGCGCGCCGAGGCCGACGCCGGTCAGACCGCCCATCGAAACGCCCGCGAAGTGCGCGCGCTCGATGCCGAGCTGGTCCATCAGGCCGATCACGTCGCCGGTCAGTTGCTCGATCGTGTACGGGCCCTGCGGCGCTGCCGAGTGGCCGTGGCCGCGCGTGTCGTAGCGCAGCACGCGGAAGTGCTTCGTGAACGCCGTGATTTGCGGCGTCCACATCGACACGTCGCTACCAAGCGAATTCGACAGGACCACCCATGGCGCCGAGCGGTTCTCCGTACCGTCGATGCGGTAGAACAAATGCGTGTCGTTGACGGCTGCGTAAGGCATGCGTGTTACTCCTCGTGTGTCTTCTATGATCAATGGGACGGGCGTTGTTTTGCACTCGCTTCGTACGATGCGACTACCGCGTCGACGAAAGCGTGCGCCTGCCCCACGTAATTGGCCGGATCGAGCAGCGCCTTGAGGCGCGCTTCGTCCAGATGTCGCGTAACGGCGGGATCCTCCGCGAGGACTTCATACAACGTGCGGCCGCTTTGCACCGCCGATTTCGATGCGTGCTCAACGAGATGATGCGCGTCCAGACGCCCGATCTGGTCGCCGAGCGCGAGCATCACGGCTTCGCCGAGAATGAGTCCGTGCGTGATGTCGAGATTCGCCGCGAGCCGTTCGGGCCGCACTTCGAGTCCAGCCGTGATTTGTTCGATCTGCGCGAGCGCGCCGCCGGCGAGGCGCGCGAGATCGGGCAGCGCATCCCACTCCGCTTGCCAGCCACCGAGCGCGCGCTCGTGTTCCTGAACCATGCCCGCGAACACCGTTGCCACAAGGCCAGGCGCGCGCGTGGCAGCCGTCAGGACGGCTGCGCAACCCACGGGATTGCGTTTGTGCGGCATGGTCGAAGAACCACCCTTGCCCGCCGCCGCCGGTTCGCCCAGCTCACTGACTTCGGTCTGCATTTGCAGGGAGATGTCACGCGCGATCTTGCCGAGCGTGCCGATGAGCATGCCGAAGAACGACGCGGCTTCGGCAATGCGGTCGCGCTGCGTGTGCCACGGCAGCGCAGGCGACGCGAGGCCGAGTTCTTGCGCGAGCGCGGCGCTCACCTTCGGCGCCGCGTCGCGCAAACTTGCGAGCGTGCCGGCCGCACCGCCGAACTGCAGCACGAGCGCGCGCTCGCGCAGCGCGGCGAGTCGTTCTCGATGGCGCAGCATGGCATCGAGCCATTGCGCGAACTTCATTCCGAGCGTGATGGGCAGCGCCTGCTGGAGCCACGTGCGGCCTACCGCCGGCGTCGCGCGATGCGCGCGCGCGAGGTCCGCGAGCGTCGCGCAGAGCGCATCGATACCTCGCTCGATCAGCGCAAATGCATCGCGCAACTGCAGCACGGTAGCCGTATCGATGATGTCCTGGCTCGTTGCGCCCCAGTGAACGTATTTGGCGGCTTCAGCGTCGGCGGCCTTCACGCGCGCCGTGAGCTGCTTGACGAGCGGGATCGCCAGATTGCCGCCCAGCGCCGCGTCGCGTGCGAGCGCCGGCGCGTCGAGCTGGTCCGCCGCGCAAGCCCGGGCGATCGCGGCCACCGCTGACTGCGGAATCACGCCATGCGCAGCGGAGGCGCGCGCGAGCGCCGCCTCGACGTCCAGCATGCGTTGCAGCGTGGCTTCGGGAGACCAGACCGCATTCATCGGCTCGGTCCCGCAGATCAGGCTCGTGAGGCGTTCAATCATGGAGTGTGGCGCGTAGAAATAAGCAGACGTTCAGAGAGTACCGATGGAACGAAGCGGGCGCGGCAACCGTCGACGAATGCCGACGGTTGCCGCGCCACGCACGTGCGAAGAATTCGCACGTCGACAAACAGTTTACGCTGCGCGACGGTTTTGCGTCGCGTCGATCAGCGGCACGCCGGCAAGCTTCTGCAGCGCGTCGAAGTCGATGTCCGAATAGATCTCGCGCACGGCGAGGCCTTCGGGCGTCACGTCGAACGCGGCGAGGTCCGTATAGATGCGGCCCACGCAGCCCACGCCCGTGACCGGGTACGAGCATTCGCTCACGAGCTTGCTTTCGCCTTGCTTGGTCTGCAGTTCCATCATGACGAACACCTGCTTCGCGCCGAGTGCGAGGTCCATCGCGCCGCCCACGGCCGGAATCGCGTCGGGCGCGCCGGTGTGCCAGTTCGCGAGGTCGCCCCCCACCGACACCTGGAATGCGCCGAGCACGCAGTAGTCCAGGTGGCCGCCGCGCATCATCGCGAACGAGTCGGCGTGATGGAAGTAGGCGCCGCCGGTGAGCAGCGTCACGTGCTGCTTGCCTGCGTTGATCAGTTCGTCGTCTTCCCGGCCGGGCGCGGGCGCCGGGCCCATGCCGAGCAGGCCGTTCTCGCTGTGCAGGAAAATTTCCTTGCTCGGATCGAGGTGGTTGGCCACCAGCGTCGGGACGCCGATGCCGAGATTCACATACGCGCCTTCGGGAATGTCCGCGGCCACGCGCTTGGCCATTTCATCGCGATTCAGTCGTTTCATTGCCTCTCTCCGTTCCTTCAGGCTGCCTGGCCGCCATGCTGCACGTGCGCTTGATGGGCCGCTTGCGGCACCTCAACGACGCGCTGCACGAAAATGCCGGGGGTCACGATCACTTCAGGATCGAGCTCGCCGAGCGGCACGACTTCCGAAACCTGGGCAATGGCGACCTTCGCCGCGCTCGCCATGATCGGGCCGAAATTGCGCGCCGTCTTGCGATAGACGAGGTTGCCCCAGCGATCGCCCTTATACGCCTTGATGAGCGCGAAGTCGGCGTGCAGCGGCGCTTCGAGCACGTAGTGGCGGCCGTCGATCAGGCGCGTTTCCTTGCCTTCGGCCAGCTTCGTGCCGTAGCCCGTAGGTGTGAAGAAACCGCCGATGCCGGCGCCCGCGGCGCGGATGCGCTCGGCCAGGTTGCCCTGCGGCACGAGTTCGAGCTCGATTTCGCCGGCGCGATAGAGCGCGTCGAACACGTACGAGTCGGTCTGGCGCGGGAACGAGCAGATGATCTTGCGCACACGCTTCGCCTTGAGCAGCGCGGCAAGACCAATGTCGCCGTTGCCTGCGTTGTTATTGACGATGGTGAGGTCGCGCGCGCCCTGCTCGATGAGCGCGTCGATCAGTTCGGCGGGCATACCGGCCGTGCCGAAGCCGCCGATCATCACCGTGGCGCCGTCATGCACGTCGGCCACGGCGGCTTGAAGCGAGTCGAAAATCTTGTTGATCATGCCTGTTCCTGAAAGCGATGCGCATCGCGGAAGGTCCACGTCACTCGATCGCGAAAAGTTCTATATACGAACACTGATTCGTTTAGCGAACGTCCAGCGCATTATCGGAGTGGATTCAAGCGCTTGTCAAGGCGGGTCTACCCACGGGTCTACCCACACAGGCAATCTACTTCATGTCTGCGCTGGTACGCGCGGACTCGTGCATGGACGCACTTTTGCCGCGCTTTCAGGGTAGCTGGGCCGTGGGCACATACCCCAATATCCAGAATTCCAATTCGTCGACTAGTCTTTATCTGATTTCGACATAGTGCCGCGCCGCCCTCGCCTTCATGCAAGACCTCGATCTGAATCTCATCCCCTTTCTCGTGGCCATGGAGGAAACGCGCAATGTGAGCCGCGCCGCCGAGCGGCTCGGCGTGAGCCAGCCGCGCGTGAGCACGGCGCTCGGCAAGCTGCGCGAGTATTTCGGCGATCCGCTCTTCGTGCGCACCTCGCGCGGCATGGAGCCCACGCCGCGCGCGCTCGGCCTCATTCCCGCCGCGCGCGACGCGCTGGTGCGTATTGAGAAGGGCATGCTGCAAGCGCAGGACTTCGATCCCGCCACGAGCACCCACACGTTTTCCATCGCACTGTCCGATGTCGGCGAGATCGTGTTTCTTCCACGCCTCCTGCAGGTGTTCGCCCAACGCGCACCGAAGGCAAACCTGCGTTCGGTGTCGTTGCCGCCAAGCCAGGTCGAGCGCGGCCTCGAGTCGGGCGACATCGATCTCGCGGTCGGCTATTTCCCCGATCTAGGCGGCAACAACTTCTTCCAGCAGCGCCTCTTCACGCACCGCTTCATCTGCATGATGCGCAGCGGCCATCCGCTTGCGGGCAAAGCCATGACGATCGAGCAGTTTCTCGCCATGGGCCATGCCGTCGTGCGCGCCGAAGGCCGCAGCCAGGAAGTGCTGGAACAGTATCTGGAGAAGCGGCGCATGCGCCGCCGCGCGGTGCTCGAAACGCCTCACTTCATGAGCTTGCCGTTCATTCTCACGCGCTCCGACCTCATCGCGACCGTGCCTCATGCGATCGGCTTCGCCTACGTGTCCGAGCATGCATCGATCACGCTCGTCGAGCCTCCGCTGCCATTGCCGCGCTTCGATCTCAAGCAGCACTGGCATCGCAAGTATCACAACGCGCCGCGCGGCGAATGGCTGCGCAGCGTCGTGGCGGAACTCTTCAACGACGCCCTGGACGAATGGCCAAAATGATGGCCCCTCGCGCCGAGCACGACAAAACATGAAACAATGGGCGCTCGTGGAGCACGCCAAAGCGGCGTCGCGCCACATGACAGGAGCCCATGCATGAGCGAAGAAAAAAAGGCCGGAAAAGCAAAGCCACGCAAGAGCGCAACGAGCGCTGCCGTAGCGTCCAACACGCGCCCGTCACGCGCCGAAGCCGAGGACGCCGTGCGCGTACTGCTGCGCTGGGCCGGGGACGACCCCGCTCGCGAAGGGCTCATAGATACGCCGGGCCGCGTCGTGCGTGCCTATGAGGAGTTCTTCGCGGGCTATGAGGTCGATCCACGCGAGATCCTGTCGCGCACCTTCTCGGAGGTGGACGGCTACGACGAAATGATCGTGTTGAAGGACATTCGCTTCGAGAGCTATTGCGAGCATCACATGGTGCCGATCATCGGGCGCGCGCACGTGGCGTATCTCCCGGAGCACCGCGTGGTAGGCATCTCGAAGCTTGCGCGCCTCGTCGACGCATTCGCGAAGCGCCTGCAGATCCAGGAGAAGATGACCGCGCAGATCGCCGACACGCTCAATGAAATCCTGCAGCCCAAGGGCGTGGGCGTGATACTCGAAGCGGCGCATCAATGCATGTCCACGCGCGGGGTGCACAAGGCAGGCGTGGAGATGGTGACATCGCGCATGCTCGGCACGTTCCGCACCGACCCTTCCACGCGCCGCGAGTTTCTCGCGATCGTCGGCAATTCAAGCTCGATGAGCGTCGCGAATACCTGAATACCCCGCACGCGGAAAACGAACGGGACGGCATGTCCCGTTCGCCGCCTCACTTCATCGGGCTTTCGTCGCCCCGCTCGATCTCGCGAATCTTGCCCTGGCGCACGCTGCTGCCCGGCGGCACGCTATGCGTGAGCCACACGTTGCCGCCAATCACGGAGCCGCGCCCGATCGTCACGCGGCCGAGAATCGTCGCGCCCGCATAGATCACCACGTCGTCCTCGACGATCGGATGGCGCGCATTGCCCTTCACGAGCGCCCCGTCGAGGTCGGCGGCGAAGCTCTTCGCACCGAGCGTCACGGCCTGATACACGCGCACGCGCTCGCCGATGATCGCCGTCTCGCCGATCACGACGCCCGTGCCGTGATCGATGAAGAAGCTCGATCCGATCTGCGCGCCCGGGTGAATGTCGATGCCCGTGGCCGAATGCGCGATCTCATTGATGAAACGCGCGAGCAGCGGCACGCCAAGGCGATGCAGCGCATGCGCGAGCCTGTGATGCGTCATGGCCCACACGCCCGGATAGCACAGCAGGATCTCGGTGATGTGCTGCGCGGCCGGGTCGCCCGTGAACGCCGCCTGAATGTCGCTCACGAGCAGCGCGCGAATATCGGGTAGTTGCCGGCCGAACTCGCGCGCGACTTCGAATGCGCGCACGCGCAGTTCGTCGTCGCTCGCCTGCGAGTTTTCCGGCAGGAAGCGCAACGCCCGGCGAATCTGTTCGGCAAGCAGCCGCAGGGTGCTGTCGAGCGTATGGCCGACGTAGTAGTCGATGCTCTCGTCGGTCAGGTCGGGCGCGCCGTAGTGCGTGGGAAAGAGCGCGGCGCGCAGGCCCGCCACGATGTTGACGACCGCGTCGCGCGACGGCAATTCGCGAATGCCGAGTGGATGGCGCGTGCGGTGCCGTTCTTCACGCGACGCACGCAGATCGGCAACGATCTGTTCCAGGCCCCAGTCGGGGGAAGCAGCTTTGGACATGGTGATGCGGCAGCAGACGCAAGGTCTGCGCAGGAGTGAGTGTATCGACCCCAGAGATTACCGCGTTTTGCGCGAGTTCGCCGAAGCGCTCTCGGCGGGCGACGCCCGCAGGGCGCGCGCGTTCACAGCGTGACCGTGCTCGCGTCGATCCAGCGCACGGCCCAGTCGCGCGCATGGGCGATAGCGGCCGCTTCATCGGCGAAGCGCAAATCGGCAGGGAAAAACCGGTTGGCGACGAGTTCGCCATCGCTCGATCGCGATATCACCACATAAGGTTGATATGTGCCGTCACCGGCGCGCGCCGGTGCGCAATTCAGCAAATAGCCACGATGCGTAAATGCAGCGTCGAAGTGCATGTGTGTCACCCGCCCTGACTGCCTCGTCCATTTTTTGTGGCGCGTGCATTCAGGATCGTGTGGCAAAGCCACGCCATGGGCCCTCGCCCGGCCCATTAATCGAAAGCGCGCCAACTCGTTGAAAGAGGATCATACTCCTGGGAAAAAGGCCAAACCAACGAAAAAAATGCAAAATCGCTGGAGGCGTTCTCCTGGCGAACCGGCTTGCTTTTCACCCCGATTCAAGGGTGCGGCGCTGCAGCGGAACAGCGTTTGCGGACTTGCCTGCTGAACGCAGGCACCCCGATCTTCCAAGGAGGAAGAATCATGAATCGTCCCGACGACATGCAAAAAGCGAATGTGGGAGACGTGAGCGCGTCGCCGTCGCGGCCGCGCAGCGCCGAACTCCACAACGACCGCACGCACGATAGCTCGGTCGACACCGATGGCAAGAACCGCGAAGCCGCGCGCCTCGCGGGCGATGGCTACATCTGCCCGGACGAAGTGACGACCACGAACGCCACGCTCGTCAACAGCGTGCCCGAAGCCGGGGACGGCCTGGCGGGCTTTGACAGCCGCAAGGACGTGCACCGGCTGCCGATCGCGCTCGAGTCCGGATACGAACTCGTCGACCTCGGCATGAGCGCGCCTGAAGCGCCCAGCGACTTCTACGACTGGCAGCGCGACGCCGAGCGCGAAGCGGGTGTGCGCCGCAACCCCGGGCGCCTGCACTTCGCGCTCAACCACATGCGGCCGACGCGCGTGATCGAGTTGCTGCGCAAGCCCTGAACGATGGTTCGCCGCCCGTTGTGCGGCGAACCATTTGCGATTATCCAGGCGATATCGACGCACTGGCGGATTCAGCCAGTATTCAGTCGAGTGCGGTTAAAAGTGGAAATGAAAAGCCTGAAAATAAATGAAAGCGGATAAATCGACGGCATTATCGCGGCGAGATGCACGCTTTTGCCGCTTTCGAAATGCCGCCCTGCTTTATTTCAGTGCCGGTGCAATGCTTTGGTGCAGACCGGTGCGCTTGTTCAGGAAATGCAGAAATTCTCTCCAATGTCACCGAAATCCGACAGAAATGACCCCACAAGGCGGAAGGATTGCAGACGAGGGGGGATCGGATAGGAATTTAGTGATAAATTCTTACATCATAAGAAGCGAGGAGCGAGTGTCTGAGGGCTTGCCCCGCGATCTCGCCCAGCGCTGATGGAGAGTGTTGAACGTGCCTCTACATTTTATTGAGCAGATGTCGCCCGTGCTCGACGCGCCCGAAGAGGCAGCGTGGTTCGACGCGGTGGCGAAGCTCGCCAGTTCGTGGGGATTCAGCCAGCTCATGCTGGCTATCCTGCCGCGCCCGGGCATGAGGCTCGAGGACGCGTTTATCCGCACGAACTATTCGGCCGCCTGGCGGCAGACGTACAACGACCACGGCATGGCCTACTTCGACCCTACCGTGTCGCATTGCACAACGCGCTCGGCGCCGCTCATCTGGTCGCCGGAGCTTTTCGCGACCGAGCAGCAACAATCGATGTATGAGGAGGCCCGCTCGTACGGGCTGCGCGCAGGCATCACGCTGCCGATCCATGGCCCGCGCCAGGAAGTGGGCATGCTGTGCTTCGTCAACGACGCCAATCCCACGGACAACTTCTGGGAGGACGTGAACCGCGCGTTGCCGAATCTCGTGCTGCTGCGCGACCTCGTGCTGGACACGAGCCAGCGGCACCTGACCGACCACGCCCAGTCGCTGATCCCCAAGCTCACGCCACGGGAAAAGGAATGCCTCAAGTGGACTGCGCTAGGCAAGTCCACTTGGGAAATTTCTCACATCCTGAATTGCTCCGAGGCCGTCGTGAACTTCCACATGAAGAACATTCGCGGGAAGTTCGGCGTCAACTCACGGCGGGCGGCCGCCGTGATTGCGACGCAGATGGGTCTTATTGACCCGGGCTAAGCACCATCGGTGCTTCGCCGCGCAACACGCGCTCGGCACGGCCAAGGTCGCCGTCCGAAATCGTCTTGTTGAAATACAGCCCGAGCAGGATCGACACCGGCGGCGGAATCTCCGCGCCCGACTCGAACCGGCTGCCGCGCGACTGCGTCACGCCGAAGCGCGCCCAGAAGCGGCGCTGGCTTTCTTTCTTCTTCTTCCGATACGCAATGATCAGGACGCGGTCGACGACCGAAGACAAATCTCCGGAGGACGACATGGTGCTCGCACCCGAGTGCCATTGATTGCCCATAAGTTCCATGATGACTCTCGCTGTCAGATATGCCTGATGAGTGACTGCCGCGGAACTGATTCTCCTTAAGAGGCCCTATCTGCGCACCTACCTATCTAGATAGGTGTTTTTTTATATTCATAACGCATAGCTTTCGAACCGTACTGCCGCGCTTCCACACAAATCGGGAGAGTTGTCATGCAAGCTGCGATACGGATCGGACAGAGACAGGATTTCGACAATGAGGACATCAATGAGATGTACCGGCTGCGCGCGCGCGTGTTCCGCGACCGCATGGGCTGGGACATTCCTACCATCGCGGGGATGGAAATCGACGGCTACGACGCGCTCGGGCCCCATTACATGCTGATTCAGGACGGCACGGGCCACGTGCGCGGCTGCTGGCGCATGATGCCCACCGAGGGCCCGAACATGTTGCGCGACACCTTCCCGCAACTGCTCCAGGGCAAGGCTGCGCCCACGGCCCGCAACATCTGGGAGTTGAGCCGCTTCGCCATCGAGTCGGGCAACGACCAGGCTTTCGGCTTCGCCGACGTGACCATGAACGCGATGCGCGCCGTTGTCTCGTTCGCCGACCGCTCGGGCATCAGCAGCTATGTGACGGTCACCACGACGCCCATGGAGCGCCTGCTGCGCCGCACGGGCATCGAACTGACCCGGCTTGGCGCGCCGATGCGCATTGGCGTGGAAAATGCCGTCGCGCTGGAAATCGCGATGAGCCAGCAAACGCACCACGCGCTATTCGGCGCGATGGCGCACGCCGCTTGAGCGCGGCGCCGCGCAGAGACGGATTCGCGCAGGCTGGGTGCTGCGGATTTCCGCGCTCAGCGATGTGGACTGTTGTTTTTGTCTGACAAATTAAAAATAAACACCCTGGCGCGCCGCCTGAACCCAAACGTGCCCGGCCTTAATCGGCTTTGACCTCGTCGGCCCTCGGCTCGCCGCTTTTCTGCGCCACCGAGGCGCTCCGGCTGAAGCGGATGTGGGAAATGCGCCCCACGCACAGCGCCGCTGCGAGCGCCGCGCAGCCGGTCAGGCCGATTCCCAGATGGATTGCGTCGACCAGCACGTGGCGCACGGCATCGATCAGCGCCGCGCCGTCGAGCCCCGCCGCCTTCATCTGCGCAACCAGGCCCTCGCGCAGCGACGGGTCGATCAGCACGCGCGGATCGGCGAGCTGAGGCTGCCAGCGCTGCTGCAGTGGCGCGCCGATCACCGCCAGCGCATCCCCCACGCCGGCCGCATAGCGATGGTTGACGATCGTCGCCACGACGCTGGTGCCGAGCATGCCGCCAACCATGCGCGTAGATTGCAGCAAGGCGGTTGTAATGCCGAAGCGCTCGCGCCCGGCAATCTCCTGGCCGAACACGTTCAGATTGTTCAGGATGAAGCCGAGCCCGATACCCACGGCCGACATCGCCAGCTCGAGCCAGAGGTGCTCCGTGTTTCGGGACGCGAAGGCAAGACCGGCGGATGCCGCGACCAGCAGACTGAAGCCGACCGTCAGAATCGTCGTGGGCTTGCGCAGCCGGATCACGATACGCGTATTGATCAGGCTGCCTAGCGCGATACAGGCGGCGATCGGCGTGGCGAGCAGGCCCGCCTGCTGGGGCGACAGCCCGAAGCCGCCCTGCAGGAGCAGCGGCGCGAAAAAGATCAGCGAGAACATCACGAAGCCCGAGAGCGTCGAGAGCGTAAATAGCGTCACGAGCTGCGGATCGCGGAACAGGTCGAGCGGAATGATCGGGTGCGTCGCGCGGCGTTCGCAGGCGAGCAATAGCGCAGCGCCGGCGAGTACCGCCACCGCCAGCGCGGCGTTGCCCGTCGTCAGGCCGCTCTTGGGCACCGCCTCGATCAAGGTCTGGAACGCGCCCAGCACCAGCGCGACGAGCGCGGCACCCGTCCAGTCGATGCGCACGTCGCCGGTACGCGCCGGCTGGTAGCGCGGCAGATGCGCCCAGATGAAATAAAGTGCAAGCACGCCAACCGGCAGATTGACGAGAAAGGTCGAGCGCCAGCCAAAATGCTCACTGAGCCAGCCACCCAGCGACGGCCCCGCCGCCGTGCCGATGCCGTAGGCGGCCGCCATGACGACCTGCCAGCGCACCCGCGCGCGCGGGTCGGGAAAGAGATCGGGAATCGAGGCGAACGCCGTGCCCACCATCATCCCGCCGCCTACGCCCTGCAACGCGCGCGCCGCCGCGAGAAAACGCATGTCGGTCGCGAGTCCGCACAGCACGGAGGCCACCGTGAACACGATCACGGCGGCAATCACGAAGCGCTTGCGGCCGAAGTAGTCGCCGAGCCGGCCGAACACGGGCACCGTCACGACCGAGGCCAGCAGGTAGGCGCTCGCGATCCAGGCATAGAACTCGAAGCCGTGCAGTTCGGCGACGATCGAGGGCAAAGCGGTGCTGACAACGGTTTGATCGAGTGCGACGAGCATGTTGACGAGGCCGATGCCGAGCATGGCCAGCAACGCGTCGCGAAACGGCAGGTTAGCGGAGGAAGATTTCACGGGAGGGAAGACTGCGCGCAGCGAAAAAGAGGCAACGATAGCGGTATGACGGTGCGCGTGCAACATGACGAAATAGCCAATGGAATCCTGGTGGCCCTGCGGTATTCCGACGCAACCCACTTGATCTTCCTTCCCGCTCCTTCCACATTTCATACAGTCCGACTGCATCTTTACTTGCGATCCATTAAGCTTTTCGACAGTCACGACACGCCGCGCCCACCTCGTCATGGCATCGCCCGAGGCCGCGCGATTTCTCGATCCCACTCACAGAGGAGGTCTTATGTATAAACGCATTCTTGTCGCCGTCGACGGCAGCGCCACGTCGCGCCGCGCGTTCGAAGCCGCGCTCGACCTGGCGAAGGCCATGGGCTCGACCCTGCAGCCGTATTACGTGATCGAGAACACGCCCATGTATTTCGACGCGCCCGGCTACGATCCTTCGATCCTGCGCAACCAGATGATCGCCCAGGGCAACGAACTCGCAGAGGACATGAACAAGGCGATGAGCGAGCGCGGCGTGCAAGGCGCCATGCTCACGGGCGAAGCCTCCTCGCTCGACGACGTCCCGACGCTCGTGCTCAACGCCGCGAAGACCGAAGGCTCCGACCTGATCGTCATGGGCACGCACGGGCGCCGCGGTTTCCAGCGCCTCATTCTCGGCAGCGTTGCCGAACGCTGCGTGCGGCAGTCCACCCTGCCTGTCCTCCTCATTCCGTCAGCCGCGGGAAATGCCGACCAGTAGTCACATTACGTGCACGCTGTTTTGCACGTTATTGAAGAGTCGCTTGCGCTCCGTCAGACGGCGCGCAAGCGCCTTCTGACAAGGCGCAACACCAAGCATCTCAAAAGCGCGTCACTTTGCCACCAATCTGAGATTCGACCCCGGTAGACAATGCCTGGACAGAGATCAAAGGAGCATTGTCGATGCTGAATCCTAACGTCGTTTCCCATACCACTGTGCGCCGCAGCAATCGCACGCCCGTGACGGCACCGCGCACGTCCACGCGCTGTTCGGTTTGCGCCATGCGGCACCTGTGCATGCCCCAGGGCCTCACCCTCGACGACCTGCCCAAACTCGAAGCGCTGATCTGCTCCGCGCGCAGCGTACGGCGCGGCGAAGCCGTGTACCGCGCCGGCGACGCGTTCGACAATCTCTACGTCGCGCGCTCCGGCTCGCTCAAGACGGTCATGGCGCATCGCGACGGCCGCGAGCAGGTCACCGGCTTGCGCCTGGCCGGCGACCCGCTCGGCCTCGACGGCATCAGCACGGGCTTTCACACCTGCAGCGCCGTGGCGCTCGAAGACAGCTCGGTCTGCATCATTCCCTACTCGGCGCTCAAGCATTTGTGCCGCGAAACCGGCGCCATGCAAGACCGGCTGCACCGCCTCATGAGCGAGCAGCTTATCCGCGAATCGTCGCAAATGATGGTGCTCGGCTCGCTCTCCGCCGACGAACGCGTCGCCGCGTTCCTGCTGGACGTGTCCGAGCGCAACGGCCAGCGCGGCTACTCGCACGCCGAGTTCAACCTGCGCATGACGCGTGAGGACATGGGCAGCTATCTCGGCATGACGCTCGAAACGGTAAGCCGCACCCTGTCGAGATTTCAAAAGCGCGGCCTGATCGACGC
Organism: Paraburkholderia sp. J10-1; assembly: GCF_905220165.1. Taxonomy (NCBI): domain Bacteria; kingdom Pseudomonadati; phylum Pseudomonadota; class Betaproteobacteria; order Burkholderiales; family Burkholderiaceae; genus Paraburkholderia; species Paraburkholderia sp. J10-1. Next base: position 111,726 of record NZ_CAJMYW010000003.1, read on the forward strand.
ACAGGGCAAGCTGATCCGCATCATCGATCTCGAAGGTCTGCGGCACCTGTAATTCGCGGCAAACCCCGGGCGGCCCGGCCACCCGGGTTGCCCGTGCCGCGCCTCACCGGCGCGGCATCGCCGTTGGCACAACTCCTGCGCAGCGTTAAAGTCTCGTTCTACGCCTACGCAAGGAGAATCGCCGAAATGCCTCTCCCGCAATCGCCCACGCTCGCTGCTCGCCTTGAAGCGGCGCGCAGCGCCAGCGACGCGCTCTTCAACGTCGTCAAGCCCGAGTTTCTCTACGAGCGGCCTATTCGCGAACGTCACCGCATCGTGTTCTATATCGGTCATCTGGAAGCATTTGACCGTAACCTCTTCGACAAGCGTCTGTTCGATCTGCCCACCGCCGATGTGCGTCTCGACCAGCTGTTCGCATTCGGCATCGATCCCGTCGATGGCGGCCTGCCGACCGATAAGCCCGCCGACTGGCCCGACCTCGCTGAAGTCCTGGCCTACGGACGCGACGCCCGCAGCCGCATCGACGCACAGCTCGCGACGCTCGACTTGCCGCCCGACGCCTCGAATCACGACACGCCGGGTCAGTTGCTGAATGTCGCAATCGAACATCGGCTCATGCATGTCGAAACACTCGCCTACATGCTCCACCAGTTGCCGTTCGAGCAAAAGCAGGCGCCCGCCGCCGCGGGCGTACTCGCCGACCCGCTCCATACGGTCGAGGCTGGGACCGTGCAGGTGCCCGCGGGCCGCACGGAACTCGGCATGACCGCCGAGCGTGGACTATTCGGCTGGGACAACGAGTTCGGCGAGCAGCAGGTCGACGTACCGGCATTCGAGATCGACCGCTACATGGTGACGAACGGCGCGTTTCTCGCATTCATCGAGGACGGCGGCTACAACAGGCGCGAACTCTGGAACGACGCGGACTGGGCCTGGAAGGAAAGCACGCGTGTGGCGCACCCCGTGTTCTGGTCGCGCGGCCACGAAGGCTGGCGACTGCGCACGATGTTCGAAGACATCGCCTTGCCGCTTGCGTGGCCCGTGTACGTGAGCCACGCCGAAGCCAGCGCGTTTGCGCGCTGGCGCGGCATGGCGCTGCCGAGCGAGGCGCAGTGGCAGCGTGCGGCGCACGGTGCGCTGCCCGGCCACACCGACAACTTCGATTTCCGCAACTGGAACCCGGTGGCCGTCGATGCCACGCCCCACAGCGCCAGCACGTGGGGCGTAGAAGGCCTGTACGGCAACGGCTGGGAATGGACCTCCACGCTCTTCGGGCCGCTGCCCGGTTTCAAGGCGTTCCCGTTCTACGAGGGCTATTCGGCTAACTTCTTCGACGGTCAGCACTACGCAATGAAAGGCGGGTCGCCGCGCACCGCGCAATGCATGTTGCGGCCGACGTTCCGCAACTGGTTCCAGCCGCGCTACCAATACGTTTATGCGGGTTTTCGCTGCGTTCGGGATTGATCGATCCCCTTGCTCAAACGCAAGCGCTGCAGCAGCGCGCGCCGTAACGAAGTCCAGGTCTGGGTGATGGGACCGCCGCCCCTCACCTAGCCTTTCCCCGCAGGAAAGCACGCTTCACGCATCCTCAATTTTCGCGCTCGCGAAAATCTCCCACACTTGCCATCACGCCTCTTCCGTACCGTTCGTACGGATTTGCGCCCCAACCGCGGCTCATGGCGCGGCATCAAAAATTCTGGAGACAGCATGAACAGCCATCCCCTGGACCTCGGCGGCAGCGCGCCGGGCGAAGCGCCACGCCGCCCGCTAACCGCGCAAGCCCCGCTTCAAAGCCCCCAAGGCGTCACGCTCAGCAGCTTCATGGACGACATGCCCGTGGGCGCGCTGCATCGCTTCGTGGTGTGGGTGATCGGCATTGGCCTTTTCTTCGACATGTACGAGATCTTTCTCGTCAGCTCGATCGGCGCCGCGCTGCAAAACGAGTATGGGCTCGATGCGCACAGCCTCGCGTTCAAGCTCCTGCTCGCCTCGGCCTTCGTCGGCATGTTTTTCGGTTCGCTCTTTCTCGGCAGTCTCGCCGACCGCATCGGCCGGCGCCGCGCCTTCCTGTTCACGCTCGTGTGGTACAGCGCGTTCTCGCTGTTCGCCGCATTCTCCGTGAACGCCACCATGCTCGTGGCCTGCCGCTTTCTGACCGGCGTGGGCGTGGGCGCGATCTATCCCGTGGCGGACACGTTCCTCTCGGAGATTCTGCCGAAAGAAAAGCGCGGCCGGCTCGCTGCGTGGGCCTATACCACCTCGTATGTCGCAGTGCCGCTGGTCGGCTTCCTCGCGGTCTGGCTCAACCCGCTGCACCTGGGCGGCATCGCGGGATGGCGCATCATTCTCGCCATCGGCAGCCTGGGCGCCCTGTTCGTGCTGGCCGTGCAGCATCGTCTGCCCGAAAGCCCACGCTGGCTGCTGGCGCAAGGCCGCGCGGACGAAGCCTATGCGATGCTGGGCCGCTTCGCGCAAAGCGCCGGCGCGCAGATGCCCAAGCGCTTCGCCGAGCCGCAAACGCGTCAGCACCCGCTGCGCCTCTCCGAGCGCATCGCCGTGCTGCGTCGTGCGCCTTATGACAAACGGTACCTCATGCTCGTCGTGTTTCACCTGTTCCAGGCCTTCGGCTACTACGGCTTCGGCACGCTTGCAGGCGTGGTCGTGAAAAGCCGCGGCATCGACGTAACCGGCAGCACGCTGTTCGTGGCGCTCTCGTTTCTCGGCTACCCGATCGGCTCGCTGCTCTCCGTGCCGCTGCTCAACTGGATCGAGCGTCGCACACTCGTGATCGCCTCGCTCATTTCCATTGCGATTTTCGGGCTTGGCTTCGCGTATTCCGGGCAGGCTGCGTTGATCGTATGCTTCGGCGTACTGACGACCTGTGCGTCGAATGTATTCAGCAACGCCTATCACGTGTACCAGGCCGAGATTTTCCCGGCCAGCGTGCGATCGACCGCAATCGGCAGCACGTACTCGCTCTCGCGCATCATGAGCAGCGCCCTGCCGTTCATCCTGTTGCCGGTGCTTACGCAGCACGGCCCGATCGCGATGTTCGGCGTGATCTCCGCCGCGCTGGCCATCGTCGCCGTCACCCTGCGTGCGCTTGGCCCGCTCACTACGCGCCGCAGCCAGGACGAAATCAATCCGGTCTGACCGGCTGATACCTCGAGCGTTGCTCGATCATCGGGGCGGCCGCCGCGTCATGCGGGGCCGCCCCGGTTTTCATTGCACTGCGCGCGCCGACATGTAGTCGAACAGGCTCAAGATGTCCGAGCTCGGCGCGCTATCCGCCTTCATCCCCACCCACAGCGTGCGCGTGGCCCACATGTCCGCCAGCTTGATCTTGACGACGCCGGCCTTGCCGCGCTCGTCGCTCACCGCGTCGCGCGGCAGCACGCCGATACCGAGCCCCGCTTCGATCATGCGGAACACACCGTCGAAGTTCGAAGCCTGGATGCGCAGCTTCAGCGACCGTTCGATGGCGAACGCCGCGTCCGTCATGCGCGCGAGTAGCGAGCTGCCGTCGCTCAGGCCCACGTAGTCTTCGTCGAGCGTATCGGCGAAACGGATGACGTCGAGTTCGGCAAAGCGATGGTTGCGCGGTACGAGCAGCACGAGTTCGTCCCGGCGATAGAGCCGCCGCTCGATGCCGGGCGCGGGCACGTTGTCGGCGAACACCCCGAGGTCGGCCTTGCCTGCGCCGAGCGCCTCGACGATTTCGTGGCTCAGCCGTTCTTCGAGGCTGACCTTGATGCCTGGATGCTCATTCAGGAAGCACGCGAGGTCGACGGGCAGGAACTGCACGATCGCCGACGTATTCGCCCACATGCGCACATGCCCGCGCACACCGGCGGCGTAGTCGCTCATTTCGGTGGCCATGCGATTCACCTGATCGACCACGCGCGTGGCGTGCTCGAGCAGCGCGTGGCCCGCAGGCGTGAGGTCCACACCGCGCGCGCGGCGAATGAACAAGGCGCAATCGGTCACGCTTTCAAGCTCGGCAATGCGCTTGCTGACGGCCGATAGCGTGAGCTGCCCGTGCTCGGCGGCCTTGGTGAGGCTGCCATGTTCCGCGACGAGCAGAAAGACCCGCAGCGACTGCAGATCGAAGTGAAGTGGATTGACCATGATGAATGGGACAAGGCCGCGCGAGAGACGATTGTCCTGCATCGCGGGCTCGGGAGGAAGTACGGAGCGTTGGGTGGAGAGGCGGACGTGCCGGAATGCACGTCCGCGTACCGGCCACGCGGGCCGGAGTGCTCGCCGCTGCGCCGGCGCCCCCCGGTTCAACGGCGAAAACTGGCGAAATGGCTGGGTCGGCCTAAATCAGCTCGGAGATTTCGATGAGGTTCAGGTCCGGGTCGCGCACATAAACGGAACGAATTTTCTGCGTCGCGCCTGTGCGCTCCACCGGACCTTCGACGATCGGCCAGTGCTTTTGCGCGAGATGCGCGATCACCGCGTCGAGCGGCACCGAAGCGATGAAGCACAGATCGAGCGCGCCCGGCACCGGCACATGCGCCTTCGGCTCGAATTCCGCACCGCGCACATGCAGATTGATCTTCTGGTTGCCGAAACGAAACGCAAGCCGCCCCGCACCGAAGGTTTCCAGCTGCATTTGCAACACTTCCGTATAGAAGTGCTTCGTGGCCTCGGGGTCCACGCAGGTCAGCACCAGATGGTCGAGGTGGTCGATCAACGCCATTCTTCGCTCCTTGTCATGAGAATGCCCGTTGTACGGGCATGCCTTGCGTCAGTTCGGGAACCGGATGCAGGTCGAGTCGGCGGCCGGCCTTGAGAATCTGGCTCGGCACGTCGTGGCCGATCAGGCCAGGCAACAGCGCGGCGGCGTCGAGCACGGCGGCGAGATTGACACCGGTGTCGTAACCGTCGAGTTCGAGCATGTGCACGAGTTCTTCCGTGCACACGTTGCCACTCGCACCCGGCGCGTACGGACAGCCGCCCAGGCCGCCAAGCGAGGCGTCAAAGCGCACGATGCCCGCATCGAGCGCGGCGAGCGTATTGGCAAGCGCCATGCCGCGCGTATTGTGGAAATGCAGCGTAAGCTCGAGCGCGCCAAACGCCTGCGAAGCGCGCTCGCACAGCGCACGCACCTGGGCGGGATACGCCATGCCGGTCGTATCGCACAGCGTGACGCCCTGCACGCCCAGTTCGGCGAAACGCCGCATCCAGCCGAGCACGTCTTCAACGGGCACGTCGCCTTGCATCGGGCATCCCATTGCTGTGGAGAGCGAAACATTGATCGCCACGCCCGTGCCGCGCACCGCATCGATCACGTCGCGCAGCTGCGCGAACGACTGCTCGCGCGTCATGCGCAAGTTCGTGCGATTGTGGGTCTCGCTCACCGACATCACGAGATTCACTTCATTCACGTTGCACGACAGCGCGCGCTCCGCGCCGCGCACGTTCGGCACGAGCACCGTGTAGACCACGCCCGGCACGCGCTCGATGCCGTGCATCACCGCCTCGGCGTCGCGCAGCGCGGGAATCGCCTTGGGCGACGTGAACGAGGTCACCTCGATCTTCGCGTAGCCACATGCGCTCAGGCGATTGATCAGCGCGATCTTGTCGTCGGTGTCGATGAACGCGGCTTCGTTCTGGAAGCCATCGCGTGTCGCGACTTCGTTGAGATACAGCACTTTGCCCTTGAAGCTTTCGTTATGTCCGATTCCCATCTTGCCGCTCTCCGTTCAGATCAGGCCGCGCTCGCGCCATGCTGCGCGCGTTGCGGCGTGCACGCCTATCGATTCCAGCACCGTGTCGGTATGCTCGCCGAGCTTCGGCGCGCTGCGCTCGATCGTGCCGGGTGTTGCGCACAGCTTGGGCACCACGCCCGGCACCTGCACCGCTGTGCCGTCGGGCAAGGTGTCGTCCACGATCATTTCGCGCGCATGGTAATGCGGATCGGCCGCGATGTCCGCGACGTCGTAGATCCGCCCTGCCGGAATGCGCGCTTCGTTGAGCGCCGCGAGCACCTCGTCGAGCGTCTGGCGCGCAGTCCACTCGCCAATCGCGGCGTCGATGCGCTCGACCTGCGCGACCCGTCCGTCGTTCTGCGCGAGCGCGGGATCGTTGCCGAGGTCCGGGCGCCCGATCAGCTCCATCAGGCGCCGATAGATGCTGTCGCCGTTGCCCGCGATCAGCGCGTACTTGCCGTCGCTGCAGCGGTAGGCATTGCTCGGCGCGATGCCGGGCAGGCTGCTGCCTGCCGGCTGTCGCACGGCGCCGAACACCGAATACTCGGGCAACAGGCTTTCCATCATGTTGAAGACCGACTCGTAGAGCGCGACGTCCACGACCTGGCCCTTGCCGCCCTGCTGCTCGCGGTGCCGCAGCGCGAGCAGGATGCCAATCACGCCATGCAGCGCGGAAAGCGAATCGCCGATCGAGATGCCGACACGCACCGGCGTGCGCTCGGGCTCGCCACTCAGGTGGCGCAGGCCGCCCATCGCTTCGGCGACCACGCCGAAGCCGGGCCGGTCGCGATACGGGCCCGTCTGCCCATAGCCCGAGACGCGCAACATGATGAGGCCGGGGTTAATCGCGCTGAGTTCGTCCCAGCCGAGGCCCCAGCCTTCGAGCGTGCCGGGGCGGAAATTTTCGATCAGCACGTCGGTTTGCGCGACGAGGCGGCGAATCACGTCCTGCCCTTCGGGCGTGCGCAGATCGAGCGTGATGGATTCCTTGTTGCGCGACTGCGCGGCCCACCAGACCGACGTGCCGTCGTGCAGCAGGCGCCACTTGCGCAGCGGATCGCCCACGCCGGGCGGCTCCACCTTGATGACGCTCGCGCCGAATTCGGCGAGCATGCGGCCGGCAAACGGACCCGCGATGAGCTGCCCGAGCTCCAGCACGCGGATTCCTTCGAGTGGTCGTGGCATGGCTGTGTCTCCTCACTGACTGCGACTGACTGTGGGAGACATGATGAACCCGACCGCACCCTTTGATAATCGATGCTTGCTCAATCTGGCTTGAGCAAATGGAAAGGCTGCGAGAGCACTGGAAGCGCCGGTCGGTTTCTCATCCTGCTCGGCATTGCTGTGAATTTCCTCATCGGAAAGTCAGTTGGCGAATCGGGCAAACCACCCTGACGCCCGGTGCGCGACAATACACGTACTGCCCCTCTTTCGCTCAGGCCGGAAACCATGCACGTCGTTTTTCTCGATCGCGCGACACTCGCGCCCCAGACGCAGCTTCGCCCGCTGCCTTTCGATCACACACTGGAAACGTTCGAGCGCACCGCGCCCGAAGAAGTCGCCGCACGCATCCGCAACGCCGACATCGTCATCACGAACAAGGCGCGCATCACTGAAGAGGCGCTGGCCGGCGCGACACGCCTGCGCATGATCGCCATCGCGGCCACGGGCACGGACAACGTCGATCTGCCTGCGTGCGCGGCGCGCGGCATCGTCGTGAGCAACGTGCGCGACTACGCCGGCAACAGCGTGCCGGAGCATACGTTCGCGCTGATATTCGCGCTGCGCCGCAGCCTGGCCGCGTATCGCGACGCCGTGCGCGCCGGCCGCTGGCTCGAATCGGGGCAGTTCTGCTTTTTCGATTATCCGATTCGCAATCTCGCAGGTTCGACGCTCGGCGTCATTGGTGACGGCGCACTCGGGCAAGCGGTCGCACAAATGGGGCGCGCGCTCGGCCTGCGCGTGCGGTTCGCCGCGCGCAAAACGCGCAACGACGCGCAAGCGGGCTATGTGCCGCTCGAAACGCTGCTAGAGGAAAGCGACATCATCACGCTGCACTGTCCGCTGACGGCGGAAACACGCGATCTGATCGACGCCACGGCGTTCGCGCGCATGAAGCGGCGGCCCTTGCTGATCAACACGGCGCGTGGGGGACTCGTGAATGAAGCGGCGCTGGTGGACGCACTGCAATCCGGCGCGATTTCAGGCGCGGGTTTCGATGTCGTGACGCAGGAACCGCTGCCTGCCGATCATCCGTTCCAGGCCATCGTCTCGCACCCGGCGTTCATCCTCACACCCCACGTTGCGTGGGCGAGCGATGAAGCCATGCAGGCGCTTGCGGATCAACTCGTCGAGAATATTGCGGCTTATTACGAAGGCAAGCCGCGCAATGGGGTCACTGCGGTGGTCACTGCGGTAGTGACCGCGCGTTGAGCGCAAGGCGCGGCAATCGCATCGGGATTGCCTGCGCCTGAAACATCAGGCCATTTCCGGCTGCTTCGCGTGCCAAAATTCATCGACGGCTTGCTTGGCCGACTGCTCGACCACGCTGAGCGCCATCAGCACATCGATCTTCAGCTTGGGAATGGCAAGCTCCACGGAAGGCAGCTTCGCCGTTTCCACTTGTGCATCGACACCTTCCATAACCGCGCGGCACAGCCATTGCGTGTCCGTCGCGTCTGCTTTCGCATCGACAGTGACTCGAAAGCCACGATACTCGACTGCCATATACTTCTCCCAAAACCTGACAAAACGTAATGCTCGCCCCGCCGGACGGCGGCGGTAAGGGGGCGACTATATCACCTCTTTCGTGATGCTTCAGCGAGGTCCGCAGGAAGTCATGAAGCATTCACGAAAAAAACCGCGCCCGCATTCACGCCCTGTTTTAAAGGGCAATTCTGCGGGCGCACCAGCAATCGGGTCAGTTCGGAGTTCTGTGCATCAGCTCGCGAGCGTGGCTCGCATCGAAGCCTGCCGCATTGTGCGCCAACCCACGATCGCGAGCGAAACACCCGAGATCACGGCGGCGACCGAAACGTAATACGCGGGCGCGAGCGTATCGCCCGTTACGTGAATCAGCACTTCGGCAATCGTCGGCGCGAAGCCGCCAAAGAGCGTCACACCAACGCTATACGCGATGGAAAGCCCCGCCGAGCGCACGCGCACGGGAAAGATTTCCGACATCAACGCGGGCATCGGGCCCGAATAGGCTGCCTTGAAGATCCCCGCCGCGCCCTGGAGCACGAGCAGCCAGCCAAGCGTGGGGTGGCGCTGCAAGAGCGCGAACATCGGATAGGTGAGCGAAGCAAGCAGGATCGACGTGGTCAGCATGATGCGAATGCGCCCGATGCGGTCCGAGAGCGCACCCATGACCGGCGAGAGCACGAACTGCAGGCCGCCATTGAGCACGACCACGCCGAACGACGTCGCCGCCGCCATATGGAGCTGCTTCACCGCGTACATCGGCATGTAGAGCTGGAGGATATACACGCCGACGGTGGACTGCGCAACGATGCCCACCGCAAGCAGCAGGTTCACCCATTGGCGGCCGAGCCCCGGCTCCTTCGTTGCGTGCGCATCTTGTGTGCTCTGCGCCTGCTGGTTCGCGAGGAATTCGGGCGTCTCGTCCAGATGCGAGCGGATATACCAGCCCACAGGCCCGAGCACGAGCCCGAAGAAGAACGGCACGCGCCAGCCCCACGCCTGCAGTTGCTCGGGCGGCAGCCACCATGCGAGCACGCCGCCGAACGACGCCGCGAGAATCGCCGCCGCGCCCTGGCTCGCGAACTGCCAGCTCGCGTAGTAGCCGCGCTTTGCGGCGCTGTGCTCGACCATGAACGCCGTCGCGCTGCCGAATTCGCCGCCCACCGCGAAGCCCTGCACGAGTCGCGCAAGCAGGATCAGAAGCGGCGCCGCGATACCAATCGACGCATACGGCGGCATGACCGCCATGGCGAGCGTGCCGGCCATCATGAGCGCGATGGCAAGCGTGAGCGCCGCCTTGCGCCCCTTGCGGTCGCCGTAGATGCCCAGCACGATCGCGCCGAGCGGGCGCATGAGGAAGGAAATGCCGAAGGTGCCGACCGCGAGCAGCGTGGAGAGCCATTCGTCGTGCACGGGAAAGAACTGCTTCGCGATCATGGGCGCGAAGTAGCCGTACACGAGAAAGTCGAACCACTCCAGCGCATTGCCGATCGACGAGGAGAACACGATGCGGCGCACCATGCCGCGGCTGAGCGGCGCTCTCGAAACCGCTGAACCGGTCTCCATGTCAGTCTCCTCCATTTTTATTTGGTCTACTCATTGTTGGCCGTGAACCGCGAGCGAGGCATTCCCGCTCGCGGCACACGTTGCGCGCCGCTTAAAAGCCCGCTGCTAGCCCGTCGCGACGTGTATCGCTCGCGGCCACATAGCCGCGCTCGGGGTCGTTGCGATCGAGCTTCCAGATGAACTGGCCCGAGCCGAAGTCCATGTACGGATCGTCGATGCCCTTGATCTCGTGGCCGAGCCCTTGCAGTGCGCGCGCCGTTTGCGGGTTGAAGGTCGATTCGATATCGAGCGTGAAGTCGCGGTTGACCTTCCAGCGCGGCGCGTCGCACGCGGCCTGCGGCTGCTGGCCGTAGTCGAGCATGCGCACGACCGACTGCAAATGCCCTTGCGGCTGCATGTCGCCGCCCATCACGCCGAAGCTCATGACCGCCTCCTGGCGGCCATCCACCTGCTGCGTGAGGAACGCCGGAATGATGGTGTGAAACGGGCGCTTGCCGCCTTCGACGACGTTCGGCGAGACCGGGTCCATCGAAAAGCCGCAGCCGCGGTTCTGCAGCGCGATACCCGTGCCCGGCACGACCACGCCCGAACCGAAGCCCATGTAGTTCGACTGGATGAAGCTCACCATCATGCCGTGCTCGTCCACGGCGGAGAGATAGATCGTGCCGCCCGAGCGCGGCATGCCGAAGTCGAACTGCGTTGCGCGCTTCGGGTCGATCAGCTTCGCACGCTCCTTGAGGTAGGCGTCGTCGAGCATCTGCTCGGGCGTGACTTCCATCGAACGCGGATCGGCAACATAGCGATAGACATCGGCGAACGCGAGCTTCATGGCCTCGATCTGCAGATGCTGCGATTCGAGGCTGTCGAGCGCGAGCGAGCCCATGTCGAACTGCTCGAGAATGCCAAGCGCGATGAGCGCGGCAATGCCCTGCCCGTTCGGCGGTATCTCGTGCACGGTGTAGCCGCGATAATTCTTGCCGATCGGCTCGACCCATTCCGGACGATAGTTGCGCAGGTCGTCGAGCGTGAGCGCCGCGCCGCCTTCGCGCGCGAACGCGGCGATGCGCTCGGCGAGTTCACCTTCGTAGTAGTCGCGCGGGCCGTGTTTCGCGAGGCGCCGCAGTGTGGCGGCATGGCCGGGGAAGCACACGCGCTCGCTCACTTCAGGCGCGCGACCGTGCGGCATGAAGGTCTCGGCGAAGCCCGGCTGATTGTGCAACTCGGGAATCGCCGCCTGCCATTTGCGCGTGACGATGGTCGCCACCGCATGGCCGCGCTCTGCGATCTCGATGGCCGGCTCCATGAGGTCCGCGAACGGCAGCTTGCCGAACTTCGTATGCAGCGCTTCCCAGCCCGCGATCACGCCCGGCACGGTCACCGTGTCCCAGCCGCGCTTGGGCTGCTTCGCGAGGCCGTTCTCCTCGCCGTACTTGCGGCGGAAATAATCGACGCTCCACGCCGCCGGCGCATTGCCCGACGCATTCAGGCCGTGCAGCTTCGCGCCGTCCCAGACGAGCGCGAAGCAGTCGCTGCCAAGGCCATTCGATACCGGCTCGACCACGGTAATGGCGGCTGCGGCGGCGATCGCCGCGTCGACGGCATTCCCGCCCTTCCAGAGCATGCGCAGTCCGGCCTGCGCGGCGAGCGGATGCGAGGTGGAAACGATATTGCGGGCGAACACCGGCAGGCGCGGCGTCGGATAGGGGTTTTGCCAGTTGAAGCGCGTCATGGAAGTTCGAATTCCGGTAATGAACTGATGAACGATAGCGGCGGCCGCGCACCGCCGCATTCAGTTGCGGCGCGCACGGCTCGAGCTGATCTATCGATTATCTTGAAGGATCTGGCAAAAAAATATTAATATTTTATTCTCGTTACTTAAGTTTTATTTACATGCTCACCCTACGCATGCTGCGCACTTTGCAGGCGGTCGCGCGCAGCGGGTCGTTCGCCACGGCCGCCGAGAAAACCGCGCTCACGCAGGCGGCCGTGAGTCTGCAGATGCGTGGACTCGAGGAAGCGCTCGGCCGTCAGATCTTCGACCGCCGCGCGCGCCAGGTCGCCCTCACGCGCGAAGGCCGCGAGATCTGCGCGAAGGTCGAGCACATTCTCGCGCTGATCGACGAGTTGCCCGCCAGTGCCGGCGACACCATGCGAGGCTCGATCATCATCGGCGCGGTGGTGTCGGTGATCGGCGCGCTCTCGCTGGCCGTCGCGCATCTGAAAACCGGCCACCCGGAGCTCGAAGTGCGCCTCACCTCGGCGCGTTCGAACGAACTGGCGCGCATGGTCGAAGACGGCGACGTGGACCTCGCCGTCGTGGTCGGCAGTGCCGATGGCTCGCTGCACGAGTCGCTCGCGTGGTCGCCGCTCTACGAAGAACCGCTGATGCTCGTCACGAGCCGCGCGACCCCCGGCGACGATGCGCGCCGCATCCTGCGCGAGCGCAGCTTCCTGCGCTTCGACCGGCGCGTGCCGACGGGCGTCGTGATCGACCACGCGCTGACCGAGTTGGGTATCGAACCGCTTGAATATCTGGAGCTGAACTCGATCGAAACGATCGTCTCGCTGGTGCGCAACGACGTGGGCGTGAGCGTGCTGCCCGTTCTGCAAGGCGGCAAATGGCGCAGCGATCCAAATTTGCGGCTCGTGCCTCTACCCTGCCGGCCGTTCCTCCGCACGGTGGGCATGATTCACCGGAAAGCGCACAAGCAGACGTTGCTCACACAAACGATTGCAGACATGCTGCGTCGGTGACAGAACGCGTTGCTGCGACCATCTGTCATGCACATTCCTCAGTGGCCTATGAACAGGCGCGTCGCGGGCGCACAACCATGTCGTTAGAGCCGCGCCTGGGTTGACCCGACTCAACCCGAAAGTAAAATGAAAGCTCTGAAAAACAAGAGCAGTCGAGGCTACCCGCCTCTCATCGCTCGACAGGCCCCGCTCTCGCTCTTACCGGAGCATGAGAATTAGTTAGTCATCCAAACTTACTTGCCGGAGAAAAACGTATGAAAGTCAGAACTCGCACCGTTGCCGTCGTCGCCATCGTGATCAGCGCCCTGTTTGCGGGCCAGGTGTTCGCACAAACCGCCGCACCGGCAGGCAACGAAGGCCCGTCCCCCGCCACGGTGACGCACAGCGACCCGATCGTTCAGAAGCGCATGGAAGTTCGCGAAGCCAACCGGCAACAGCGCGCCCGGACCGCGGAAGCGCGGCAGACCTTCAAGCAGGAAGCGCGCGACGCACGAACCGAGCGCAACCAGTCGGCACAAGACTCGCGCGCCCGCGCCCAAGCCGCGCTCGACGCGCATTAAGGACACTTAGCGCACCAGGCACACTAAGCGCGTCTCCCAACGCGTTCGCCCCGAAGCTGGACGCCTGGCGTGGTGCCTGCCACGCCAATCGCGTAAGCTAACGTCGTTGCACGCCCACTCGCGAAGCCCCGCGCTTCGCGCCTCGAAGCGGGATCGACACGGAAAAGCGAACGCTCCATGCAAAGATCGCTCATCGCGCTGACTGCAAACGGGTTGCCGAAACTGAGCGCCACGACGCTGCGGCTATGCGCCATCGCGCTTGCCACCTGTCTTGCCGCGTGTCAGGAATTGCCGCCGCTCGGCGAGCGCACGCAAACCACGGCGCTCACGGCAGAGCAAGCGCGATCGACTCAACTTGGCGCGGCCGTAGCGTCCGAACTCGCGACCCACCCCGACTTCACCGGCATCGACGCGCTCCAGAATCCGCTCGACGCCTTCGCCTCGCGCGTGGCGCTCGTGCGCGCCGCCCAGCGTACGCTGGACGTCCAGTACTACATCTGGCGCGACGATCTCACCGGCACGCTGCTGCTCGAAGAACTGCGCGAGGCTGCCGACCGGGGCGTGCGCGTGCGCCTGCTGCTCGACGACAACGGCATTCCGTCCTCGCTGGACCCCACGCTCGCCGCACTGAACGTGCATCCCAACATCGAGGTGCGCCTTTTCAATCCGTTCGTCACGCGCAGGCCCAAATACATCGGCTTTGTCACCGACTTCTCGCGCCTGAACCGGCGCATGCATAACAAGTCGCTCACGGCGGACGGCGTGGCGACCATTCTGGGCGGCCGCAATGTCGGCGACGAATATTACGGCGCGACCGACGGCGTAGTGTTCGCCGATCTCGACGTGCTGGCCATCGGCCCTGCCGCCACCGATGTCGCGCACGACTTCGACCGTTACTGGGCCAGCGCCTCGTCATACCCCGCGTCGCAAATCCTGCCGTACACGGCGCCCGATGCGCTCGACACGCTCGATCGCGCAGCGCTAGCCGCGCGCACGGATCCTGACGCCGCGGAATACATCGAATCGCTGCGCAAGACCACCGACGTACGCCGTCTGCTGGACGGCACGCTGCCGCTCGAATGGGCGAAGACGCAACTGGTCAGCGACGACCCCGCGAAAGCGCTAGGCACGGCGCCCAAAGACACGCTGATCCTCAGCCAACTGCATGAGATCGTGGGCGATCCGCACCGTGAACTCGATCTGGTGTCGCCGTACTTCGTGCCGGGCAAGGTGGGCACGGAATACTTCACCCAGCTTGCCGCCCAGGGCGTGACCGTGCGCGTGCTGACGAACTCGCTGGAAGCCACCGACGTTTCCGCCGTTCATTCCGGCTATGCGCGGCGCCGCGTGGCGCTGCTCGAAGGCGGCGTGGAGCTGTTCGAGCTGCGGAGCGCGGCCGGCAAAGAGAAGGGCAAAGGCGCTGGCAGCGGTCCGTTTGGCAGCTCGGGCTCGAGCCTGCACGCCAAAACCTTCGCCGTGGATGCGGAGCGCGTATTCGTCGGCTCAGTGAATTTCGACCCGCGTTCGGCCAATCTCAATACCGAACTCGGGCTCGTGATCGACAGCCCCGTGCTCGCCACCCAGATCGAAAAAGCGTTCTGGACGCGCGTGCCGCAGCTCGCCTGGCAGGCGCATCTGGACGAAAACGGCAAGCTCTACTGGACACGCCTTGACGGCGATACGGTCGTTCGCTACGACACCGAGCCGAACACCAGCTGGAACCAGCGCATGAGCGTCTGGTTCTTCTCCATCCTGCCTATCGAGTGGCTGCTATAGGCCACAGCGAGCCACGACAGGCGAGCATTGGCATCGAAAGGGTTATCCCCTATTTCACCGAAGTTGTCTATTCAACATGATGCGGACATCCCCCCTCATCCGGAGCCGTCCGTGGCCATGCCTGAATCCGTCGCCAGTCTCGAATCCGATGGCCGCAAGTTGCTGGAAACGCGCTCGATCGACTACATCCCCGAAGCTGAGCGTCATGGCAGCCTGTTCAGCCAGTTCACGCTCTGGCTTTCCGCGAACCTCCAGGTCACGGCGATCATTACCGGTGCGTTGGCCGTCGTGCTCGGCGGCGATGTTTTCTGGTCGCTCGTCGCGCTATTGATTGGACAACTCGTTGGCGGCGCGGTCATGGCGCTGCACGGCGCGCAGGGCCCGCAGCTCGGCCTGCCGCAGATGATCTCGAGCCGCGTGCAATTCGGCGTCTACGGCGCGGCCATTCCGATCGTGCTGGTTTGCATCATGTACGTCGGCTTTTCCGCGAGCGGCACGGTGCTCGCCGGCCAGGCCACCGCACAACTGCTCAACGTTTCCGATACGGCGGGCATTTGCCTGTTCGCGGCGCTCATCGTCGTGCTGACGCTGCTCGGCTATCGCTCGATTCACTTCGTTGGCCGCATTGCCAGCGTGATCGGCGTGCTCGCGTTCATGTTCATGTTTGCGCAGCTCTTCGCGCACCATGACGTCGGCGCGCTGCTGGCCAACCGCCATTTCTCGATTGCGAGCTTCCTGCTTTCCATGTCGCTTTCGGCTTCATGGCAGATCGCATTCGGCCCCTACGTTGCCGATTATTCGCGCTACTTGCCGCGCTCGACTTCGCCCGCGCGCACGTTCCTCGCGGTCGGGCTCGGCTCGGTAATCGGCGCGCAGGCCGCGATGGTGTTCGGTGTGTTCGCCGCCGCGCTCGCGGGCCACGCGTTCGCGCATCACGAAGTGGCCTATATCGTCGGCCTTGGCGCGAGCGGCGCGGTGGCCGCGATGCTCTACTTCAGCATCGCCTTCGGCAAGCTCACCGTCACCACGCTCAACGCGTATGGCAGCTTCATGTCGATGGCGACGATCGTGAGCGCCTTTCGCGCGAAACGCGCGATCTCCACGCGCCACCGTTTCGTCTACATCGTCGGCATGGTCGGCATCTCGACGCTCGTCGCGCTCGCGGGGCGCCACTCGTTTCTCAAGGAGTTCACGGCGTTTATTCTGTTTCTGCTCGCGTTCTTCACGCCGTGGAGCGCGATCAATCTCGTGGACTTTTACTGCTTCACGCGCTCGCGCTACGACGTGCCGGCGCTCTCGAACCCCGACGGCCGTTATGGCCGTTGGAATACCAAGGCCATTGGCATCTATGTGCTCGGCGTGCTCGTGCAATTGCCGTTCATCTCGACGAGCTTCTATACGGGGCCCTTCGTCGATGCACTCGGCGGCACGGACATCTCGTGGATTCTCGGCCTGATCGTGCCGGGCGCGCTCTATTACGCCGCCATGCGCCTCACGCCGGCGGTCATTCCCGAACGCCTGATCCTGCCGGTCGAGCAGGAATAAGGCCAGCGGCGCGAAGCGCCGCTTTCCCTCATCGTGCCAGCTACGCTGCGGCCAACTTCAGGCCGCAGCTTTGTTCATCGCCTGGATGGCCTCCAGCGCGCCGCCCACCATTTCGCGCAGCACGGGCTGGACTTGCTCCGCAAGCGCGGGAACATAGTCGAACGGCGCCGCTTCGTTCATGTAAACGGACTGGCACATCTCCAGCTGAATCGCATGCACGCCGTCCTGCGGCGCGCCGAAATGGCGCGTGATGTAGCCGCCCTTGAAGCGTCCGTTCGCAATCCATGTATAGCTGCTTGCCGCCGCCGCGCGTTCCGCGCGCGCCTGCACCGCGGCGTTCACCGTGCGTCCATCCTGAGTGCCGATGTTCAGGTCGGGCAACTTGTTGTCGAACAGACGCGGCAGCACGCTCGCAATCGAATGCGCCTCCCACAGCAGCACATTCGCGTGCGCTGCGCGCAGGCGCTTGAGTTCGGCGGCGAGCGTGTCGTGATACGGCTGCCAGAATGCCTGCACGCGACGCTGGCGCTCCGGCGCGTCCGGCACACAGCCGTCGCGATAGAGGGGCTCGCCGCGAAACGTTTCGGTTGGGCACAGCGACGTGGTGGTCTGGCCGGGATAGAGGCTCTCGTCGTTCGGCGGCCGGTTCAGATCGATCACATAGCGCGAAACACGTGCGCCGAGCACGGTCGCGCCCAGCTCCTTCGCAAAGGCGTAAAGGCGATCGAGATGCCAGTCCGTATCGGCAACGGTCAGCGCCGCGTCCGTGTACTGTCCGTGCATCGCGGCGGGAATGTGCGTGCCCAGATGAGGGATCGAAATGATGAGCGGCGCCGTGCCGCGTTCCAGCGAAAAGATATCAGTCATCGAAAGTAGTCTCGTGAATGGCGGGTGCGTTTAACCCCCGCGTTCAACCCTCGGCCAGCAGCCTGGCGAGCGCCGCGCGATAGTCGGCATAAAGGCGCGCTTCGTCGCGATGGCGGCGCGCCTCCACGACCTTCACGCCGCCCGCGTAGACGTCGAGCACCGGCGTTTCGCCATGCTCGCAGAAGACGACCGACGAGAGCCACGTGAGCGGCTTCTGCCCGGCCAGATTCGGATGCTCGGCGTC
This sequence comes from Paraburkholderia sp. J10-1, assembly GCF_905220165.1. NCBI lineage: Bacteria > Pseudomonadati > Pseudomonadota > Betaproteobacteria > Burkholderiales > Burkholderiaceae > Paraburkholderia > Paraburkholderia sp. J10-1. Next base: position 129,458 of record NZ_CAJMYW010000003.1, read on the forward strand.
GAGCACGATCCAGTCGGCGCGCGCGCCTTCCTTCAAGGCACCGACCTTGCGCCCGGTCGCCTGCGCGCCGCCAGCGAGCGCGCCTTCGAAGAGCCGGTCCGCCACCTGCGCCTGATGCGGCGCAGCCAGCACGTTGCGCTCGCGCCGTGCGAGCCGCTGACCGTATTCGAGCAGGCGAAGCTCCGCGCGCCAGTCCACGCCGATATGGCTGTCCGAGCCCACGCCGAACGCGCCGCCGGCGTCGAGATACTCGCGCGCGGGGAAAATGCCGTCACCGAGATTCGCTTCGGTCGTGAGACACAGGCCCGCAATCGCGCCGCTCTGCGCGAGCGCGGCGGTCTCACGCGCATCGACATGGGTCGCGTGGACGAGGCACCAGCGCGCGCTCAGATCGAAACGGTCGAGCAGCCACTGCACCGGCCGCGCGCTCTCGCTCGCGAGGCAAGCCTCGACTTCGGCCGTTTGCTCGGCAATGTGAATATGCACCGGCGCGCCCGGAAGCATGCGGTCGAGACCTTCCAGCAGCGCGCGCAACGAGTCGTGCGAAACGGCACGCAGCGAATGCGGCGCAACGCCGTAGCGCAGTGCGCCATGCTCGGGCCGCCATTCGCGCAGCGACTCGACGATGCCAAGCAACTGTTCCGGTGTGTTGATGAAGCGGCGCTGATCGTCGCGCGGCGCCTGCGCGCCAAAGCCGCTGTACTGATAGAGCACGGGCAGCATCGTCATGCCGATGCCGGTGACGTCCGCCGCGTCCACCACGCGTTGCGCCAGTTCGGCGGGGCTCGCATAGCGCTGGCCATCCTTGCCGTGATGCACGTAGTGGAATTCGCAAACCGACGTGTAACCCGCCTTCAGCATCTCGACATAGAGCCAGCGCGCGATCGCGCCGAGATCGTCCGGCGTGATGCGCGCGGCGAAGCGGTACATGAGGTCGCGCCAGCTCCAGAAGCTGTCGGTAGGATTCGCGCGATATTCGGTGAGACCCGCCATGGCGCGCTGAAACGCATGCGAATGAAGGTTAGGCATGCCAGGCGCAAGTGGACCTGCCGCGCGGGCAACGCCTTGAGGCGCCTGCGCCAGGTCGGGGGTCACGCTGCGCAGCGTGCCCGCCGCGTCCCATTCGAGCAGCACGTTGCGGCGCCAGCCGTCGGGCAAGTACGCGTGCTCGGCAAAGAGCGCGCGCGAAGTCGGATTCGTTTCGATGGTGTGATTCATGCGTGAAATAGCGCTCAAACGCGACGCTCGAATGCGCGACGCTCAAAAACGGTCTCGCCGCCGCGCACCACACGTGCGCAGAGCGGACGCCCGATCCAGTAGGCCAGTTCAGCAAGCGACTGCACCGTCCATACGGCGAAGTCTGCGGGACGGCCGGCCGCGAGCGTGCCATGACGCCCGGCGTCGCCGAAAGCCTGCGCGGCATGCCGCGTCACGCCCTGCAACACCTCGGGCACGGTCATGCGGAACAGCGTGGTCGCCATGTTCATCATGAGCAGCAGCGAGGTCGTGGGCGACGTGCCGGGATTGCTGTCGGTGGAAATGGCGATCGGCACCTCGTAGCGCCGCAGCAAGTCGAGCGGCGGAAGTTGCGTTTCGCGGATGAAGTAGTACGCGCCCGGCAGCAGCACCGCCACCGTGCCCGCTTCTTTCATGGCGGCGACGCCCGCTTCGTCGAGAAACTCCAGATGGTCGGCCGACAATGCACCGTGACGTGCGGCGAGCGCCGCGCCGCCGCTATTGGAAAGCTGCTCGGCGTGCATCTTGACCGCGAGCTTGCGCCGCGCGGCCGCCTCGAACACGCGCTCGCTCTGCGCGAGCGAAAAGCCGATTCGTTCGCAGAACACATCGACGGCGTCGACGAGCCCCTCGTCGGCGAGCGCCGGGAGCATGCGCTCGCACACTTCGTCGATATAGTCGTCGGCGCGGCCCGCGAACTCGGGCGGCAACGCGTGCGCGCCGAGAAAGGTCGTGCGCACCGTGACCGGGTAGCGCTCGCCAAGCTGACGCGCAACGCGCAGCATCTTGCGCTCGCTTGCCAGATCGAGGCCATAGCCCGACTTGATTTCGACAGCCGTGACGCCTTCGGCGAGCAACGCTTCGAGGCGCGCCGCCGACTGCGCGAACAGCGTGGCTTCGTCGGCCGCGCGCGTGGCGCGCACCGTCGAGACGATGCCGCCGCCCTGGCGCGCGATTTCTTCGTAGCTCACGCCCGCGAGGCGCTGCGCGAATTCATCGGCGCGCTGACCGCCGTAGACGAGGTGCGTGTGGCAATCCACGAGACCGGGCGTGACCCAAGCGCCGCCCAGGTCCTCGCGCGGCCACTCGGCGAACTGCGCGGGCAAGTCGGCAGCGGCGCCGAGCCACGCGATCTTGCCGTCTTCCACCGCAATCGCCGCGTGCTCGACGGTGTGGCCCGGGTCGCCATGCGGGCACAGGTTGAGGTTTTGCCAGAGAGTGCGTTTCATCAGGTATGCACAGCATCGCGCGATGCCGTTTCCGTAGTGTCTTGCTGTGGCGCGTTCAGCACGTCGAGCGCCACGGCGAGCAAGGCGCCCGCGCCGCGCGTTTCGATGTGCAAGGGGCATTGCGCGTCGAGCGTATCGATGCGCAGCGTGTCGCCCGCTTCGAGGCGCACGCGGCGTTCCGCGTCCACGCGCACGTCCTGCCCGCCTTGCGCGCAGTACAGCAATACCGTTTGCGCATGCATGCTGCGCGGCCCGTTTTCGCGCCACACTTCGAGCGTGCCGCGCGCCGCACCACGGCGCACCATCAGGTTGAAGTCGCGCGTGGCACCGCTCACGAGGCGCGCATCGATCGGGGCTTCTCCCGCGAAACGCGCGACGTCCAGAGGCTGCGTAAGCGCATGCGTGCGGCCCGCTTCATCGAGCAGCATGCCCGCCCCTTCGAGCAGCACCAGCGTACGATCGACGCCCTCGAAACGCGAGAACGGTCCCGCCTGCGCGACATCGGCCACGCTCACGCGCCACGCGAACGTGTCGAGCGACGTGCCAGCGTGCGAGGCCACATGCGCCACCGCGATTTCGCGCGTGACGCCGCCGCCGTTCTTCCACGGCGACGCCACGAGCGCCGCGCCACGCAGCAGCGTGAGCCTCGCCGCCTGCACCGCGCCGCCTGCCACTTTATGGCCGCTCATCGGCCGAGCATCGGCAGCTTGAGGCCTGCCTCGCGCGCGGTCTGCTGCGCGAGTTCGTAGCCGGCGTCCGCGTGACGCATCACGCCCGTGGCCGGATCGTTGTGCAGCACGCGGCCCAGACGCTCGTGGGCCGCCTGCGTGCCGTCCGCCACGATCACCACGCCCGAGTGCTGCGAGAAGCCCATGCCCACGCCGCCGCCGTGGTGCAGCGACACCCACGACGCGCCGCCCGCCGTGTTCAGCAAGGCGTTGAGCAGCGGCCAGTCGCTCACGGCGTCCGAGCCGTCCTTCATCGATTCCGTTTCGCGGTTCGGGCTTGCCACCGAGCCGGTGTCGAGGTGGTCACGGCCGATCACGATCGGCGCCTTCAGTTCGCCGTTCTTCACCATCTCGTTGAACGCCTGGCCCAGACGATAGCGATCCTTCACGCCCACCCAGCAGATACGCGCGGGCAGACCCTGGAACGCAATGCGCTCGCGCGCCATGTCGAGCCAGTTGTGCAGATGCGGATCGTCAGGGATCAGCTCCTTGACCTTGGCGTCGGTCTTGTAGATGTCCTCAGGATCGCCCGAGAGCGCCACCCAGCGGAACGGGCCCTTGCCCTCGCAGAACAGCGGACGGATATACGCCGGCACGAAGCCCGGGAAGTCGAACGCGTTTTCCACGCCCATTTCCAGCGCCATCTGGCGGATGTTGTTGCCGTAGTCGAGCGTGGCCGCGCCGCGTTCCTGCAGCGTGAGCATCGCGCGCACCTGGTTGGCCATCGACTCCTTCGCGACCTTCACGATGGTTTCGGGCGCAACCTTCTGCGCGTCGCGCCACTGCGCAACCGTCCAGCCCTGCGGCAGGTAGCCGTTGATCGGGTCGTGCGCGCTCGTCTGGTCCGTTACGCAGTCCGGCGTGATGCCGCGCTTGACGAATTCGGCGAACACGTCGGCGGCGTTGCCGAGCAGGCCCACCGAAACCGGCTTGCCCGTGCGCTTCGCCTCTTCGATGATGGCGAGCGCCTCGTCGATGGTCTTTGCCTTGCGGTCCACGTAGCGCGTCTTCAGGCGGAAGTCGATGCGCGTTTCATCGCACTCCACCGCGATCATCGAGAAGCCCGCCATCGTCGCGGCGAGCGGCTGTGCGCCGCCCATGCCGCCAAGGCCACCGGTGAGAATCCAGCGGCCATTCGGGTTGCCGTTGAAGTGCTGGTTCGCGACCGAATAGAACGTTTCGTACGTGCCCTGCACGATGCCCTGCGAGCCGATGTAGATCCAGCTGCCCGCCGTCATCTGGCCGTACATCATGAGGCCCTTGCGGTCCAGTTCGTGGAAGTGTTCCCACGTGGCCCAGTGCGGCACGAGGTTCGAGTTCGCGAGCAGCACGCGCGGTGCATCCGCATGCGTGCGGAACACGCCCACAGGCTTGCCCGACTGGATCAGCAGCGTTTCGTCTTCGTTCAGGTCCTTGAGCGAGGCGAGAATCTGGTCGAAGCACTCCCAGTTGCGCGCGGCGCGGCCAATGCCGCCGTACACCACGAGCGCATGCGGATGCTCGGCGACTTCGGGGTCCAGATTATTCTGGATCATCCGGTAGGCGGCTTCCGCCAGCCAGGTCTTGCACACCTTCTCGCTGCCGCGCGGCGCGCGGATCGTGCGGGTCGGGTCGAGGCGGGGATCGGTGAAGTTCGGGTGGTTCATGGCGTTTGTTCGAGTCCGTCGAGTCTGGATAGCAAGCTGAAGGGCTGCGCCCGCGCAGGTGTAATGAGCGCTGCAACGTGGACTAAGTCTAACGCCGCCAAGTTGTATATACAACTCGTTTCGATAAAACGAGGGTTAGTAGTTACCCTGACATATTCGCGCGGAATTACCGACTCAGCGCGTTAAATCGGTAAATGGATTACGAGGATCGTTGGCTAGACAAGATGACAGCAAACGCCTGGCGGCGGCACAGGGCGTACCGGCACGGCCAGGCGGGCCCGCACAGACGAAAAGGCGGGTTCGAGACCAGGAGGGAATAGAGAGGGCTGAAGCGCTACGCCTGAAGCGGCAATGTGCGTTTCAGCTGGCCGGCGAACGCCAGGAGAGGTAAAGCGGGGAACGAACGGCTGCTACCGCCTCACACCGTACCCGCCAGATGAAACCGCGAAGCCGGATGCCACAACCGCACCGAGGTCGCCACATGCCGCCCCACCCACGTGCGCCGCAGCAACAGCAGGCACGGCTCGCCGATTTCCATCTCCAGATACTGCCGCACGCGCGCGTCGGGCTTCTGCGCGTAGATGCGGAACTCGGCGCGCTGGATCGGCGCGAGGCGCACCATGTAGTGATTGGGCGTTTCGACGGTGAAGTCCTGGGCCAGGTAGTCGGGGAAGACCTCGGGGTTCACGTAGCGGTCTTCGTACTGGATCGGCTCGCCTTCCTCGCTGTGCACGATGCGCGAGTGGAACACCGGCCCGGCGTCGAGTTCGAGCGCGGCAATCGCGGTCGGATCGTCGCTCGGCTCGAGCCCCAGCACGCGGGCCGCATGCCGATGGCCGCGCGCCGCGATTTCGTCGGCGATATTGCGGATCTGCAGCACGGTCGATTCGTACTGGCGCGGCGCCACGTAAGTGCCCGAACCGCGCACGCGGTTCAGCACGCCTTCGGCCATCAACTCGCGCAGCGCGCGCGACACCGTCATGCGCGCCACGCCGAACTCTTTCACCAGTTCCGTTTCGGATGGCACCACGTCGCCGGGCCGCAAGGTGCCGCTTTCGATCTGCGCGAGCACATGGCGCTTGATCTGCTCGTAGGCGGGCATCGGGGCACTGCGGACCGTTTTCTTTTGCATGGTCTCGATCTTCGAATGAACGGGTGGTCGCCGGCGCGATCCTGCGTGGTGCGACGCGGCGCAGCGGCTTCAGGCGGCCACATTGTACCGCCCCTTAAAGCACGGCCGCGTGCGGGCTGCGAGGCAGCATAGCCTCGAAGCGCGGCGCCGGTTCCTAGGCAGGCACGGCCGCCAGCGCCGGCTGCCAGCGCGCGAGCACCACGCAGGCGTGCACGCCCCGCCCGTCCGCACCCGGACTCAGGCTCACCACGCCGCGATGCGACTGCGCGATCTCGCGCACGATCGCAAGACCGAGGCCCGTGCCCTCCGTCTGCGTAGCCGCCCGGAAGAAAGGCTCGAACACGCGCGCACGCGCTTCCGCGGGAATGCCCTGGCCGTCGTCGAGCACGTCGAGCGAGACCGCTTCGCCGCTCGCGCGCACCGACACCGTCACGTGACCGCCCGGCGGCGTGTAGCGCAGCGCGTTGTCCACGAGATTGCTGACCATCGCGCGCAATAGCTCTCGATGCCCCTGCACGACCGCCTCGTCTGCCCCACCCGGCAGCTCCGCGCCGAGATCGATACCGCGCGTCTGCGCGAGCAGCGCGAGCGCCTCGACCACTTCGCGCGCGAGCTGCGCCATGTCGACGGGCGCGGCGGGCAATTGCGCGGGGTCCAGCGCCTCGGCCTGCGCGAGCAGCAGCAACTGGTTCGTGAGCGCGACCATCGAGCGGTTGCTCACGTGCATGGCGGCCAGCACTTCGTCGAGCGCGGGATCGACGGCTTTTTGCTGACGCGCGTATTGCAATTGCGTGCCGAGCAGCGTAAGCGGCGTGCGCAGCTGGTGCGCGGCGTCGGCAATGAAACGGCGCTGCGCCGCCGTCTGCGCCGAGAGCCGCGCAATGCATTGATTGATTGCGTCCACAACGGGCCGGAGTTCGACATGCAGCCCTTCTGCGCGAATCGGTTCGAGGTGCGAAGGATCGCGGTCGGCCACGTCGTTCTTGAGCTTCATGAGCGGACGCAACTCGATCGTGAGGCCGATGCAGGCCAGCGCCACCGCCAGCATGACCATGCCGATCTGCCGATAAAGCTGGGGACGCCACAGCGCCTCCACCATTGCGTCGCGCGAGCGCTCGGTCTTGCCGACCGACACGCGCACGCGCCAGATTCGGCCGTTGTCGTACATGGAGCGCACCACACTCACGGCGCGCACGGCCTGGCCGCGCAGATCGGCGTCGTACGACACGGGCGAATCGACGGCGGGCGGCGCGCCTGCGTGCGGGAAATCGGGCATGCCCGCGAGGAGCGAGCCGCCCTCCACGCGCACGTTGTAGAACACCTGATCCTGTTGCGGCGAGGCGAAGAGTTCGAGCGCCGCGGGCGGCACGTCGGCGCGCAGCGCGCCATCGGCCCATTGCACGGACCCGGCGATCATGCGCGCGGACGACAGCAGCCGGCCGTCCTGCACGAGATCGGCGGTATGGCGCGCGGCGCGATACTCGGAAGTCGCCGTGAAGCTCACGTAGAGCGCGAGCGGCACGAGCATCCACCACAACAGGCGAATACGCAGGCTACCCGTCATAGGGTTTCGTCCTTCCTGCGCAGCAAATAGCCAAGCCCTCGCAGCGTCACGATCACAGCCGAGCTGCCTTCGAGCTTCTTGCGCAGCCGCGAGACGTAGATTTCGATGGCGTCCTCGCTGGGTTCGTCGGCGAGCGTGAAGATCGCATCGACGAGCGCGGCCTTCGAAACGGTCTGCCCGAGACGCAGCGCCAGCGTTTCGAGCACCGTGCGCTCGCGCGGCGTGACGTTCAGCGGTGCGCCCTTCAGCGTGAACTGGCGCGTGTTGAGGTCGAACACGAGGTCCCCGCAGCCGATTTCGTTCGCGCGCGCCGGGGTTTGCCGGCGAATCAGCACCTTGATGCGCGCCACCAGTTCGCGCACCTCGAAGGGCTTGACGAGATAGTCGTCGGCGCCCGCGCCGAGCAGTTCCACCTTTTCGTCGATCGAGCCGCTCGCCGTGAGCACCATCACGGGCGTCGCGTCGCCGCGCTGGCGCAGCCGCCGCAGCACGTTCTTGCCCGAGAGCTTCGGCAAATTCAGGTCGAGCAGCACGACATCGTAGCGATTGGACTGCAGCAACTGGTCGGCGGCCTCGCCGTCCTGCACGGCGTCGAAGGCGAATGCCTGCTCCTCCAGCGTCTTGACGAGCCAGTGCGCAAGCGTGGGATTGTCTTCGATCAGCAGCAACTTCATGGGCGGCGCATGGGGCGAAGGTTTCGGGGGAATCGATTGTGCCGTTGCCGGCGCGCCGCCGCCCTGCGGGTTAACACGGACGATTTTGCACAGCGCTAGAAGGCTGGCAGAAGGCTTACAGTTTTTATAATCGGCTCCATCCATCAAAAAGCGCCCGCACGAACGGCGCACTTCCTTCAGGAGACTCCACGATGCCTACCTTGCGCCAGATCGCCGCCGTATCGAGTGTCGCGTTCGCCCTTGCCGCCGGCTCCACGGCCGCCCACGCGGAAAAGATCACGATCATGGTTGGCGGCGCAACCAAGATCATCTATCTCCCCGCCAAGCTGACCGAACAACTCGGCTACTTCAAGGACGAAGGCCTCGACGTCGAATTGCAGTCGCAGCCGGCCGGCGTCGATGCGGAGAACGAACTGCTCGCGGGCGCGGTGCAAGGCGTGGTGGGCTTCTACGATCACACCATCGACCTGCAGAGCAAGGGCAAGGAAGTGCAAACGCTCGTGGTGTTCGGCCAGGTGCCGGGCGAAGTGGAAATGGTTTCGAACGCGGCGGCCGGCACGGTCAAGAGCATGGCCGACGTGAAGGGCAAGACGCTCGGCGTGACGGGCCTCGGCTCCTCCACGAGCTTCCTCACGCAGTACCTCGCGCAGCGCGGCGGCGTGCCCGCCAACCAGTACACGCTGCTGCCGGTGGGCGCGGACAACACGTTCATCGCGGCGATCAAGCAGAACCGTATCGACGCGGGCATGACCACGGAGCCCACCGTGTCGCGTTTGCTGCAAACCGGCGACGCGAAGGTGCTCGTCGACATGCGCACGCTCGAAGGCACGCGCGCCGCGCTCGGCGGCACCTACCCCGCTTCGAGCTTCTACGTGCAGCGCGCCTGGGCGCAATCGCACAAGGACGACGCGACGAAGCTCGCACGCGCCTTCTCGCGCACGCTCAACTTCATCGCCACGCATAGCGCCGACGAAATCGCCGCGAAAATGCCGAAGGACTATTACGGCAATAACAAGGACCTCTATGTGTCCGCGCTGAAGTCCTCGCTGCCGATGTTCACGAAGGACGGCCGCATGCCCGCAGACGGCCCGGATACGGTGCTCAAGGTGCTTGCGGCGTTCAACCCTTCGGTGAAGGGCAAGCACATCGACCTCGCGAAGACTTACTCGAACGACTACCTGCCGGCAGCGACCGCCACGGCGTCGAAGTAAGCCACGAAGACGGCCCCACGTTCAGCCCACAGAGACAATGACTTCCTCCCATTCCCAAGGCACGCCGGCCATCGAGCTGCGCAACGTTTCGTGCCGCTTCATTTCACCGGACGGCAAGGCGACCGTCGCCCTGCGCGACTTCAGCATGTCGGTCGCGCGCGGCGAGTTCGTCGCCATTGTCGGGCCCACGGGCTGCGGCAAGTCCACCACGCTCAGCATGATCACGGGCCTGCTCAAACCCACCACGGGCGAAGTGCGCGTGATGGGCGCTCCGGTGAACGGCATCGATCCGCGCATCGGCTTCGTGTTCCAGGCCGACGCGGTGTTCCCGTGGCGCTCGGTGCTCGACAACGTGGCGGCCGGTCCCCTCTTTCGCGGCCGCTCGAAGTCGGCGGCCTACGACGAAGCGAACGAATGGCTGCGCCGCGTGGGTCTCGCGAATTTCGGCAAGCACTATCCGCATCAGCTTTCTGGCGGCATGAGAAAGCGCGTGGCGCTCGCGCAGACTTTCATCAACAAGCCCGAAATCCTGCTGATGGACGAACCGTTCTCGGCGCTCGACATGCAAACGCGCACGCTCATGCAAGACGAGCTGCTGCAGTTGTGGGGCGGCACCGGGTCGGTGGTGTTCGTCACGCACGACCTGGAAGAAGCCATTGCGCTCGCCGACCGCGTGTTCGTGCTCACCGCACGCCCGGCCACGCTCAAGAAGGTCTACGAGATCGATCTGCCGCGCCCGCGCGTGACGTCCGAAATCCGCTACGCGCCGCACTTCGTCGAACTGTCGCGCCAGATCTGGCACGACCTGCGCGAAGAAGTGCAGATCGCCTAATCCCCCGGAGCCGTCCAGACATGTCCACCCCGCAACAAACCCTGCCGCAAGGCCTCGACACCGCCTCGCTCGACGCCGTCGAGCGCGCCGCGCAAAAGCGTATTCGCCAGCGCCAGGCGCTCGTCATTTCGCTGCGTATTCTCGTGCTCGTCGTCGTACTCGGCGGGTGGGAGCTCGCCGCGCGCCTCAAATGGATCGATCCGTTCTTCTTCTCGATGCCTACGGCCATCTTCGATCAGATCATCGACTGGTTCGTGAACGGCACCTCGCAAGGGCCGCTGCTCACGCAGGTCTGGGTCACGCTCGAAGAAACCGGTCTCGGCTTCATCATCGGCTCGGTGGCCGGCGTGTTCTGCGGCATCGTGCTCGGCCGCAACAAGCTGCTCTCCGACGTGTTCAGCCTCTACATCAAGATCGCCAACTCGATTCCGCGCGTGGTGCTCGGCTCGGTGTTCGTGATCGCGCTGGGGCTCGGCATGGCGTCGAAGGTGGCGCTCGCCGTGGTCATGGTGTTCTTCGTGGTGTTCGCCAATGCATTCCAGGGCGTGCGCGAGGCCGACCGCTACATGATCGCCAATGCGCAAATTCTTGGCGCGTCGCGCCGCCAGGTGACGACCTCGGTCGTGATTCCTTCGGCGCTTTCGTGGATTCTCGCGAGCCTGCACGTGAGCTTCGGCTTCGCGCTGGTCGGCGCCGTGGTCGGTGAATTCCTCGGCTCGAAGCAAGGCATTGGTCTGCTGATTTCGACGGCGCAAGGCGCGTTCAACGCGAGCGGCGTGTTCGCCGCGATGATCGTGCTCGCCGTGGTCGCGCTCGCCGCCGACTATCTGCTCACCGCGCTCGAGCATCGTTTGCTCAAGTGGCGTCCCACGCCTTCGAACTGATTCAGCCGGTTTCCCCTGTCCGGGCCGCGTGAGGCGCAAGCCTCCCTGGCCCGTGGTCCGCGGCGCACTGCCTGTGCGCCGCGTTTTTTTATGCAGGCCGAACTTTATTTCGGCTGCTCGACCGTGCGCAGATACGGCTTGAGCGTCTTGAAGCCCTGCGGATACTTCTGCTTCGCCGCATCGTCGGAAACCGAAGTCGGGATGATGACGTCGTCGCCCGGCTTCCAGTTCACCGGCGTCGCCACCGTGTGCTTCGCGGTGAGCTGCAGCGAATCGAGCAGGCGCAGCACCTCGTCGAAGTTACGGCCCGAACTCATCGGGTAGACGAACATCGCCTTCACCTTCTTGTCCGGCCCAATGAGGAACACCGCGCGTATCGTGGCGTTGTCGGCCGCCGTTCGCGGGCTTGCGCCGCTCGCGTTCGGGTGAATCATGTCGTAGAGCTTGGCAACGTTCAGGTCCTTGTCTCCAATCATCGGATAGTTGACGGCGCTACCCTGCGTTTCCTCGATGTCCTTCGCCCACCTCGCATGATCATCCACCGGGTCAATGCTCAGGCCGATGATCTTCGTGTTGCGCTTGTCGAACTCAGGCTTGAGCTTTGCCATATAGCCGAGTTCCGTCGTGCATACGGGCGTGAAGTCTTTCGGGTGCGAAAACAGAATGGCCCAGTGGTCGCCAATCCATTCGTGGAAGTTGATCTTGCCTTCGGTGGTCTCCGCGGTGAAATCGGGTGCCTCTTCTCCAATTCGAATCGTCATCTTCAGTCTCCTGAATGCAGTGATTTACAGCTCGAGAGGGGTCTGGGTGCGCGCGAAAAGTGCTCCTCGCTCCTGCATTTTAGATAGTTCGCGTGACGCCCATGCAATTTCTTTACCATTTCATTTTCATTACAAACTGAATGTATCTCACACTTATTTAGCGCTAAAAGACAGCCCCGGCACGGCATGGCAGCCTTGACATCCAATCCGCATGAAGCGAATAATGCGTCGTTCGATAATCGAAACCGTGTTCGTATTACGAACGCGAGAATAACAAGAACGGGCTGGCCGTCTTGCCGTGCAAATCTGCGCGTGCAAGGCGTGATATGAACCCGCTGCGCCGGGGCGGCATCGCCTCTCGCTGATGGAGGAGCCGCACCTGCCTCCCCGTGCACCACGCGTGAGCTGGCTTGCCAGCCGCACGGTGCCGGGACCACTCGCAAGTCACGCCGATCCTGTCCGCTCCGGCCAGCCAGTAGCCACACGCTACCTAGCGCAAAGAGCATGAAAAGAGACCTCCAGACTGAAACGCGCGACTCCCGCCAGGGTGTCGTCGCCGCCCTCGTGTATGTTTTCGAGCGGGTCATGCCCGACCCCTTCGTTCTGTCCATCTGCCTCACCTTCTTCGTCGCGGTGCTCGCGCTGCTGATCGCGCCGCATGGCAATCTCCCCACGCTGCTCAGCTCCTGGTACGAAGGCACGTTCGGCATTCTCGGCTTCGCGCTGCAGATGATCCTGATCCTCGCCACGGGCTACGCCATTGCCGAAGCGCCCGTGATCCAGCGCGTGCTGCGCGCGCTCGCGGCCAAGGCGCAAACGCCGGCGCGCGCCGCGCTGCTGGTGTTTCCGGTCGTCGCGATCGCGGCCTGGCTGAACTGGGGTCTCGGCCTGATCGTGGGCGCACTGCTCTCGCGGGAAATCGCGAAGCGCGTGAACGTGGATTTCGCGTGGCTCGTGGCCGGCAGCTATTCGGCATGGTCGATCTGCAATAGCGGGCTCTCCAGTTCGATCGCCCTCTCGCAGGCCTCGCATGGCAACGCGCTCAATCTCGTGGAAAAGGCGACGGGTCATGTGATTCCGCTCAGCGAGACGGTGTTCGCGCCGTTCGTCTTCATTCCGACCGTGCTGGTCGTGGTCGTGATGACGTTCATCTTCATCCGCATGCATCCGAAGCCTGAGCACGTGGCGCCGTTCAGCCAGGCGGCCGATGCCGAAGCGAGCGATGCCGGCGCCAGCGACGATCCGCACGCGCGCGTCGGCACCGGCACGCCTTCGTTCGCTTCGCGCCTCGAACAGTCGATGCTCGGCACGCTGCTCCTGATCGCGCTCGGCGCGGGCTATCTCGCGATGGAATGGAGCGAAAAGGGTTTCGATCTCGACATCAACACGACGATTCTGATCTTCCTGCTGATCGGCCTCGCGTTTCAGCGCACGCCCATCGCCTACGCGAACGCCATTCGCCGCGCCGCGCGCCAGACCGGCTCCATGCTGCTCCAGTACCCCGTGTACGGCGGCATCATGGGCGTGATGAAGGGCACGGGCCTCGCCTCGATGATCGCCAAGGCCTTCGTCACGATTGCCACGCCGCTTTCGCTGCCGCTCTGGAGCTATCTGAGCTCGCTCATCATCACGCTGCTCGTGCCGAGCGCGGGCGGCCACTGGGCCGTGCAAGGCCCGTTCGTGCTGCCGGCCGCGCTGAGCCTGCACGCCTCGGTGCCGCGCACCGCCATGGGCGTGGCGATGGCCGAGAACGTCTCGAACATGCTGCAGCCGTTCTGGGCCGTGCCGATCGTCGCGATCGCGGGTATCCGCATTCAGCGCGTGATGGGCTATACCGCTGTGACGTTCGCCGTGTCGCTCGTGATCTACGCCGTCGCGCTCTGGCTCGTGCCCTGAGCGTTCGCGGTTTTTGCATGAAGGAAGGCGCTGCGCCAGCTGCTTTTTAGCGGTCCGGGCAGCGCCTTTTTCATTGCGCGTGCGTCCGACGCCCTGGCCTCGCGGTTCGCGAAGATCGGCGACAATGGGCCAGCCTCGACGGCGGCATGCCGCGCCGAATCGACAGGCGATCCGAACCAGGAGACTGCCATGACCGCCAGCGCGCCGCCTCGCCCCACCTCGTCCTCTTCGTCCTCTTCGTCTGGCTCGGGCGTTGACGGCGGCGAACTCGATCCGCGCTTCGTCGAGTTCGCGCGCCAGGTGTTCGACACCGCGCGCCGCGGCGAAGCCACCACGCTCGCCACGCTGATCGATCAGGGCATGCCGCCGAACCTGCGCAACGAAAAAGGCGACAGCCTCGTGATGCTCGCGAGCTATCACGGTCACGCGGCCGCCGTGCGCGCGCTCGTACAGCGCGGCGCCGATCCCAACCTGCGCAACGACAATGGGCAAACGCCAATCGCAGGCGCAGCCTTCAAGGGCTACGCCGACGTGATCAGCGCGCTGCTGGAAAGTGGTGCCGACGTGGAAGGCGCCTCCCCCGACGGCCGCACGGCCCTGATGGTTGCCGCCATGTTCAATCGCTCCGATATCGTCGACCTGCTGCTCGCGCGTGGCGCTAACCCGGCGGCGCACGACGCCGCGGGCAACACCGCGCTGGATGTGGCAAACGCCATGGGCGCGGTGGACACGGCCGCCCAACTCGCAGGGAAAGGCCGCGGTAAAGACGCGTAGCGCGCGTCACTCAAGGGGTCTAATCGAGCGCCAAAAGAGCGCCAAAAGAGCGGCGGCAGGAAACAGGCACGCGAAACGCTGCAAAGCGCATAACGGCAGGCGCCTTCCTGGTGTCACTCCTGGTTTGCATACAACGCGCCGCCAGGCGACGCTATCCATGTAACACCCGTGCGTGCAGCGCCAGTGCGGGGCAGGCGATTTTTTATGAGCCGTGATATCGTTTTGTCATCGGATTCGAAAAGTCTGCACGCACCCGTCAATCGAACTCTGTTACTTCGCGAGCGTCGCCATGAGTGATGTACGCCACCATCTGAGTCCGCGCGATCGCGTGGAGCTGCTCTGCTGGCTCACCTGCGGGAGCCTCGGGGCTTACTATCTCAACGAATCCTGGCCCAACGCGGCCTTTCACGTCCAGGCGGCGCACAAGTGGCTCGACCGTCACGCGCGAGAGGCCGACTGGCTCGCCATTGCACGCCTCGCCGCCATGGCGCAGGACATCGCGCAGCAGCACGCGTGGTTCGTCGACGCGGTTTGGGCGCGCGACGCCGTCGAGGAGATTCTCGACACCGACGATCTGAACTACCAGGCCAAGCTCGTCCTGCAAGTGCTCAAGGACTGCGAACGGGCGCTCGCCGACCGCCGCCCCGCCGACTGATTCCGTACCCGTTAAGCGGGGTACCCCACACAAGCCACGCGTTTCTCCATCAAATGATGGACGCGTGGCGGTTATCGTCAGAACACACTTCCGCTTGCAGCGCTGGGCTCTTCCCAACGCCTGCCGCTCGTTCACGCGGGAGACCTCTAATGACTCGCCCCCACGCACTGACGTTCGCCGCCGCGCTGCTCGTGTTCGCGTCGGCAAGCCCCGTCGCGTTCGCGCAAACCGGCGGCCATGCCACCGCCCTCAACGCCGCCCGGCCCATGCAGGTACAAAAAGTCGCGAAACCGGCGCCCAAAGCCGGGCAAACAGCGAAAGCCAGCAAGCCCGCTCCGCAATCGCTGCACTGGCTGATGTCGGAGAGTCCATGAAACGAACCGGCGCGCCTGCGCCAGGTTCGCCTTTCGCCATCCCCCTTAAAGCGCGGCCGTCGCGGTTCAAGACTGCGACGGCTTCGCGCCGTCCGCTGCCGGCGGCGGTGCTGCCGGCGTCCAGCCGTAGCCAAGCGCCTTGTACAGGCTCACGATCTGCGCTAGTTCCTGGTCCTGCAGCGACGACTGCTGCAACTGCGCATTGAAGAGGCTGCGTTCCGCGTCGAGCACTTCCAGATAGCTCGTGTAGCCGCCCTCATAGAGATCGCGCGCAACTGACGTGTATTCCGTGAGTGCCGTCACCTGGAGCTTCGTCGAATCCAGCTGATCGCGCGTGCGCGCCACGCCCACGAGCGCATTCTCGACATCGGCGAACGCCTGCTGGATCGTCTGCTCGTAGCTGAAGAGCGCTTCCTGCTGCACGGCTTCGGCCTGATGCACGCCACCCGCAATCGCGCCGCCCTCGAAAATCGGCTGCGTGATCGCGCCCGCAAACGACCAGACGCGCGCGGGGCCGGTCCAGAGCCCCGAGAGCGCCGTGCTCGCCGCACCGAACAGTCCCGTGAGCGAAATCTGCGGGAAATACAGCGCGCGCGCGGCGCCGATCGAGGCGTTCGCCGAAATGAGCGTTTGTTCGGCCTGCAGAATATCGGGCCGGCGCTCCAGCAGCGTCGACGGCAAGCCAGCCGGAATGGCGGGCGCAGTGAGTTCGGTGATCGATTTGCCGCGCGGAATCGGCCCCGGATTCTGGCCCAGCAGCAGCGAAATCGCGTCTTCCTGCGTCGCGATTTCCTGCTGGATCGAATACACGGAGGTCTGCGCCGATTGATACTCCGACTGCGCCTGGCTCACCTGCAACCGCGAAACGACGCCGCCCGCATAGCGCTCGTTGAAGAGATCGAGCGCGCCCTTGCGGCTTTCGAGCGTGTCCTGCGCAATGGTGAGTTGATTATCGAAGTCGCGCAATTGCAGATACGACGTGGCGACGTTCGCAATGATGGCAATGCGCGTGGCCTGCTGTGCGGACTGCGTGCTCATATAGTCGGCGCGCGCCGCCTCAGTGAGCCTGCGCAAATGGCCGAACAAATCGAGCTCCCACGACACCGCGCCGTTCAACTGCACCTGGTTGCCGACCACGGGCGGGAAGCCCGGCGCCGGCACGCCGCGGCTGCGCGAAGCGCCGAAATTCGCCGAAACCTGCGGGAAAAGACCCGCGCGCGTCACGACATAACGCCCGTAGAATTCTTCGACACGCGCCGACGCAATCAAGAGATCCTTGTTCTGCGCGAGCGCCTTCGTGACGAGGTCGTTGAGCACCGGGTCGTTGAACTGCATCCACCAGTCGAGCGAGGTGTCGATGGGTTCGGCCTGCGGCGAGGCATAGCGAAACGTCGACGGCGTCTCCACCGTCGGACGATGATAATCGGGCCCGACCGCGCAGGCGCCAAGGCATGCCGTCGCAACGATCAGCCCGAATGGACGCAGCGTGCGGTGCTTCAGATTCAAACGTGTCTTCATCGCTCAGCCCTCCTGCGAAGGCGGCGCCGCAGGGGGCGTGCTGGCATGCGGCGTAGCGTCCGGCTTCTTGCGCGACGAGAGCGTTTCCAGTCCCCAGAAGAACATCGGAATGAAGAACAGCGCGATCACGGTGGCGCCGAGCATGCCCGCGATCACGCCGGTACCGAGTGAGCGCCGGCTCGCGGCCGACGCGCCGCTGGCGATGGCAAGCGGCACGCAGCCCAGAATGAACGCGAGCGAGGTCATGATGATCGGCCGCAGGCGCAGTTTCGCGGCGTGCAGCGCCGCCTCGTAGGGCGACATGTTCTCCTTCTCGCGCATTTCAACGGCGAACTCGAAGATCAGAATGGCGTTCTTCGCCGCGAGCGCGATCAGCACAGTCAGGCCGATCTGGAAATACACGTCGTTTTCCATGCCCCGCAACAAGATGCCCACCAGCGCCCCGAAGATCGCGAACGGCACGGCGAGCAGCACGCCAATCGGCAACGACCACTTCTCATACTGCGCCGCGAGAATGAGGAACACCATCAGCAGCGCGAAGCCGAACACGAGCGCCGCTGTCGAGCCGGCCTTCTTCTCTTCGTACGCCTGGCCGCTCCACTCGTAGCTGTAGCCCTCGCCCAGCACTTCGCCCGCGATCTGCTCCATCGCCGCGATCGCCTCGCCCGAGCTGTGGCCGGGCGCCGCGTCGCCGGTGATCTTCGCCGCCGGGAAGTTGTTGAAGCGGTTCACGATGTCAGGTCCAGGCACGAAGCGCGAGGTCGTCACGGCCTTGATCGGCACCATGTCGTTGTTTCGGTTGCGCACGTAGAGCTGCTGGATATCGTCCGGGGTCAAGCGGTATTGCGGCTCGGCCTGAATGATCACCTGGAAGAGGCGGCTGCCTTTCGGGAACTGGCTCACATACAAGGAGCCGAACATCGTCTGGAGTGCGGTGTAGATATCCTGAACCGGAACGCCGAGCGTTTCCGCACGCTCGCGGTCCACTTCCACGAGCAACTGGCGCGAATTCGTGTTGATGGTGGAGTTCACGCCGCGCAGCGCCGGATTCTGGCGCGCCTTTGCAATCATCTGGCGCACCTTGTCTTCGAGCTGCTGATACGTGCCGTCGCCCGTGCTTTGCGCCCAGAACTCGAAGCCGCCGGTGGTGCCGAGGCCTGGGATCGATGGTGGATTGAGCGGCACGACCACGCCGTCCTTGAATGTGGAGAATTCCTTCGTGGCGTCGCGGATCAGATCCTGCGCGGTGCCGTTCTCGCCACGATCCTTGAAGCCCTTGAGCGTGACGAACAACGTGCCCGCGTTCGACTTGTACTGCGAGTCGATCAAGCTGTAGCCGATCGGCGCCGCCACCGAACTCACGGCAGGCTGTTTCGCGAACCAGTCCTCCGCTTTCTTCGAGAGGTCGCCCGTGCGGTCCAGACTCGCCGCGTCGGGCATCACGACCGCGCCGAACAGATAGCCCTGATCCTCCACGGGCAGGAATGACGATGGAATGTGTTTGAACAGGCCGACCGTGGCGATGATCATCACGGCGATCAGGCCGATGGAGAGCACCACGCGTCGTATCGCGGTCTGCACCCAGCTGCCATAGCCTTCGGTCAGGCTATCGAACTTCTCGTTGAACCAGCGGAAAAAACGGTTCTTCTTGTGCTCGCCCGGCTTGAGCAGAATGGCCGCGAGCGCGGGCGAAAGCGTGAGCGCGACGATACCCGAAAGCACCACCGAAACCGCAATCGTCACAGCGAACTGCTTGTAGAGCTGCCCGGTGATGCCCGAGAGAAACGCCACCGGTATGAACACCGCGAGCAGCACGAGCACGATCGCCACCACCGGCCCGCTCACTTCGTCCATCGCGCGTTTGGCCGCTTCCTTGGGCGGTAGCTTGAACTCGGTCATGTTGCGCTCGACGTTTTCGATCACCACGATCGCGTCGTCCACCACGATACCGATGGCCAACACCATGCCGAACAAGGTGAGCATGTTGATCGAGAAACCGAACGCCGACATGCCGATGAACGCGCCGATGATCGACACAGGCACGGCGAGCAGCGGCACGAGCGTCGCCCGGAAACTCTGCAGGAAGATGTACACCACGATGATCACGAGAATCACCGCGTCGCGCAGCGTGTGAACCACCTCGTTGATCGACTCGTGCACGAACTCGGTCGTATCGAGCGCGACTTCATACTTGAGACCGGGCGGGAAGCTCTTGTTCAACTGCTCGAGTGTCTGGCGCACCTGCTTGGCCACTTGCAGTGCATTCGCGCCCGGCTGCTGATACACGGCGAGCAGCGTGGCCGTCTTGCCGTTGAAGCGGCCACGCAGCGTGTAGTCTTTCGCGCCGAGCTCCGCATGACCAATGTCCTTGAGGCGCACGATCGCCGCGTCGCCCGACGCCGCGCGCAGGATGATGTTGTCGAAATCGGCGGGTTCGGTAAGACGCCCCTTCGTCGTCACCGGGAAGGTCTGGTTCACCGGCTTGTTGGTCGGCGCCGCGCCGAGGCGACCCGCGGAGAACTGCTGGTTCTGCTGCGCGATCGCGTTCTGCACGTCGGTCACGGTAATGCCGAGCTTCGCCATGCGGTCTGGCTTGAGCCACACGCGCATCGCATAGTCAGCAGAGCCGAAGATCGACGCCTGGTTCGCACCCGGAATGCGCTTGAGCGCGTCGAGCACGTAGACGTTCGCATAGTTCGCCACGTAGGCCGCGTCGTAGGCGTTATCGGGTGAATAGATCGCGATCACCATCATGAACGCGGAGGAGCGCTTCTGCACCGACACGCCTTGCGCCGTGACCGAATCGGGCAGGAACGGCAACGCAAGGTTCACGCGGTTTTGCACGTCCACCTGCGCGAGCGAAGGATCGGTGCCGATATTGAAGTACACCGTGAGCGTCATGTTGCCCGTCGAGGAGCTCGACGAGTTCATGTACATCATGTTGTCCGCGCCGTTCACCTGCTGCTCGATCGGCGCGGCCACGTTCTGCGCGACGATATCGGCGCTCGCGCCCGGATACGTGGCGCTCACCGTAATCGTTGGCGGCGCGATGTCCGGAAACTGGGCGATCGGCAGGTTGAACATCGCCACGAGACCCGCGACGACGAGCACGATCGAGAGGACCGACGCGAAAATTGGCCGGTCAATAAAGAAGTGGGAGAACTTCATCGTTCAACCTCCCGCAGCGGGCGAGAACGTGACGTCCACGCGGCGGGATTTGTCGGGCGGATCATTGGCGACGATCTGCGCCGGCTTGCGCATCTCGATGCGCTCGGTTTTCACGCCGGCCACGACCAGCGCAGCGCGCACCGTGGCCGCGCGCGCGGCCGCAAGACGCTCGTTCGCGGCTTGCGAGCCCGTCGAATCGGTGTAGCCGGAAATCACCACGCGCAAGCCCGGCTCGGCAACGAGACGGCGCGCCACGCCCGCAAGCGCGTCGGCCGACGGGGCGTCGAGGCTCGAACTGCCCGTTGCGAAATAGACCGCGGTGTGGTCGCCCAATACATCGGGCTCACTAGCAGCAGCGGCCGGCTTGGCGGCATTCGCTCCCGCGTTGGCCTGCGCATTCGCGCCTGGGCTCGCGTTCGCCGCAGCCGGGCCGGAAGCCCCAGCCGCGCCCGCCTGCGCCCCACCGCCCGCTCCGCTGTCTTGCCCAGCGGACGTTGCGCCGATATTCACGTCCGCGGGCGGCGTCTGAACGAGATTCGCCTTGACCGGCGCACCGGGCATGAGCCGCAGCGTATTGTCGATGATGACGTGGTCGCCAGGATGCAAGCCCGACTTGATCACCCACGCATTGCCATTCCACTCGCCCGTTTCCACCACGCGCTGCTGTGCCTTACCGTCCTTGTCGACGGTCCACACATATGCGCCGCGCGGCCCCTGCTGCACAGCCGCCTGCGGCACGGCCACCGCCGAACTGCGCTGCGCGCCCAGCAGCTTGATACGCACGAACTGACCGGGCCGCAGCGACCCCGTGGGGTTCGGCATGGACGCGCGAATCAGGTAGGTGCCGGTTTCCGAGCTAAGCGACGCGTCGGTAAATGCAATGTGGCCACGCTCCGGGTAGATGGTGCCGTCTGCCAGCACGATCACCGCTTCGAGCTTGCCCACCGGCGGCAGTTTGAGCGTGCCGTTCTGCGTTTGCGTGCGCAGATTGAGCATCTCGTTCTCGGAGAGCGAGAAGTTGATCCACATGGGATCGAGCTTGGCCACGTAGGTGAGCAGGCTATTGCTTGTATCGATATACGAGCCGTCCTGCCTCTTCGCGAAGCTCGAAAGGCCGGTAACGGGCGCCACGATCGTCGTGTAGCCGAGATTGAGCGAAGCGCTAATGACATTCGCCTTCGCCCCTTCGACAGCGGCGGCGGCGGCCTGCTCCTGGCCGATCGAATCGTCGAGATCTTTCTGGCTCAACGCGTTCTTCGCGGCCAGCGGACGCACGCGGGCGAGGTTGGCCTCCGCGGTCTGAAGCCGCGCCTTTTGCTGCGCAAGCTCGGCCTTCGCAGCGTCGAGCGTGGCCTCGAACGGTTTGCGGTCCATGACGAACATGACGTCGCCTGCGTGGACCAGCGAGCCCTCCGTATACACACGCCTTTCGAGGAAGCCGCTCACGCGCGCGCGAATTTCGACCTGCTGCGAGCTTTCCGTCTGCCCCACGTACTCGAAAACAACGGGCACGTCGCGCAGCGCAATATTGATCACGTCAACGTTCGCGGCGGGTCGAGTTTCAGCAGCAGGTTTGTTTTCATGACATCCAACGACACTTACCAGCAATCCCAACGACAGACACAAGCTGGCCACCCGAATACCGTGAGTCATGCTGTTCTCCGTGTTGTCGACGATCTGCGCTGGACCGACGAAACCAAATCAGACGCGCGCGGGCGATCGAGTCGTATCACCGCCACTGACTTTGGTGCTCGAACAAATACTACTGTTTTTCGAGACAACGCAGAATCAGGATGGCCAAAAATTCACCCGCGACAACGAGACCGGCACTCATGAGGCAATAGTGACCGAATTCGTTTCGAAATCCGAAATGAAGGCGAGCGAATCGTTCGCTAACGTTCGCATGACTATGCGCTACGCTTGCGTATGCAGAAAGGGAGAAAGCGAAGGATGCGGACGCACGAAGCATGCGTCGCGTGAACTGCGGATAGGAGATATTCAAGCGTGGCGCAGCGGGGGTTGCGCCACGCGCCGCGAATCAGGTCGCGCGATCGAGCCGGCGCACCGAGCCGAATTCCGCACACGAGAGCGTGCGCATGAGGAGCGCCATGGCCTCGGCTACGCGACGGCGATCGAGTTCGACATGCAGGCAAGCGAGATTGTTGCGGCGATCGATATCGATCGTATGGACGCCGAGCGCGTCGCCTATAAGACCATGCAGCGCGCATCGCGCGAGTTGCGCTTCGCTCGTGGGCACGCGCACGACGAGTTGCACTGTTGTGCGTTGGGTTGCCGGGTGAAAAAGCTTGCGCGAGTTGCGCAGTGAAAGATCGGGGCGCGGCGCGGCGGCGGAGCGGGAACCTCGGGAAACCGGGCCCTGCGAGACGTTGGACGGCATACGTGTTGTGTTGCACGCCGCCGTTTCGGCCGGCGCGCTTGAGTTGAACACGAACCGATTCTAGGCAGCGCCGTATAAACGTCTGGTAAATAAACACGACACGGCCGCTAAAAGTGCGTAGCGGCCGTATTCAACACTCAATCGCGTTCAATCGCACTCAATCGAGCGGACGGCCCGCCGGTTCGCGAATGAGCGGCAGCGCGAGCAGCGAGACCGCCCCGCAGCCGATCAGATACCAGGCGGGCGCGAGCGGGTTGTCGAGCAGCTTGATGAGCCAGGTCGCGAAAAACTGCGCGAAGCCGCCGAAGATCGACACGCCCACGCAATACACCACGGACATGCCGGTCACGCGAATCGACTGGGGAAAGAGTTCCGGCAGCATCACGATGTTGGGGACTGCCGTGAACGCGACGATCGCGCCCAGCACGGCCACGACCGCGAGCACGGTGGTGACGGTCGGCATGGCATGAATGAGCATGAACGCCGGATAGATCACCGCGATCAGCAGCACGCGCGAAACGCCCATCACCCACTTGCGGCCCAGCCGGTCGGAAAGCGAGCCGGCGAACGGCGAGCACACGGCGGTGACGAGCGCCGCGACGAGCGCCGCGCTCATGCCGACCGACATCGGCAGGCCGAGAATCTTGATCGCATACGTCGACATGTAGAACAGCACGATATAGTTCGCCGCCGTGCCGCCGATGGTTGTGACGACACCGGCCACGAGCGACGTGCGATGACGTCCGAAAATCTCGCGCAGCGGCCGCGCCATGTCGGCCACGGGTTCGGTGTCCTCCACTTCGACGGGGTTCACGAGCGTTTCGTCGAGATGGCGGCGAATGTACACGCCCACCGGCACGACCAGCATGCCGATCACGAACGGTACGCGCCAGCCCCAGCTTTCCAGCGCGGCCTGCGAGAGCGTGGTGGAAAGCGTCACGCCGATGAGCGCGCCGCACACCGTATTGAGCCCCTGGCTCACGAACTGCCAGCTGCCGTAGAAACCGCGCGAACGGTCATCGGCGTATTCGAGCAGCAGCGATGTCGAGGCGCCCACTTCTCCGCCCACCGCGAAGCCCTGCACGAGGCGCGCGATCAGGATCAGCGCGGGCGCCGCGAGCCCGATTTGCGCATAGGTGGGCGCGAATGCGATGAGCGCCGAGCCGAGCGCCATGAGCCAGAGCGTGAGCGTCATGGCGGCCTTGCGGCCCACGCGGTCCGCGAACGCGCCGATCACGATGCCGCCGATCGGACGCACGACGAAACCCACGCCGAAGCTGCCCACGGCGAGCATCAACTGGTTCAGCGAGCCATGCACCGGAAAGTACAGCGAGCCGATGATCGAGGCAAAGAAGCTGTAGACCGTGAAGTCGAAGAACTCGAGCCCGTTGCCGAGCGTGATCGCGAAGATGGCCTTCGCGCGCGAGCGGCGCGTGGAAGCCTGGGCGGCTGCGGCCTGCGCCTGAATCGACGTGGCGTTCATCGGGTGTCTCCTCGTGTGTCTCGTATCGCGTATCGTGGTGCGTCTGTTGGTCCGTTTGCCTGCTGGCTATCGGTATCGGCTTTAGCCGCGCAGGAAGCGTTCGGCGAGTTGCACCCAGTATGCTGCGCCGGTGGCAAGGCAGTCGTCGTTGAAGTCGTAGCCGGGGTTGTGCACCATGCAACCGCCCTCTCCGTCGCCATTGCCGATGATCAGGTAGCTGCCCGCGCAGCGCTCGAGCAGGAACGAGAAGTCCTCGCTGCCGGTGAGCGGCGCCATGTCGTGAATGAGCCCCTCTTCGCCCAGCCAGTCGCGCGCCACGTCCTGCGCGAACGCCGTCATTGCCACGTCGTTCACGAGCACCGGGTAGCGGCGCTGATAGTCGATGCGCGCCGTGGCGCCGTACGCGCTCGCCTGTGCGTGCACGAGCGCCGTAATGCGCTCCTGCAGCAAATCGCGCACTTCGGGGCGCAGCGCGCGCACCGAGAGGCGCATTTGCGCGGTTTGCGGAATCACGTTGGGGGCGTCGCCCGAATGGATCGCGCCCACGGTGACGATCGCCATGTCGAGCGGCGGCA
Organism: Paraburkholderia sp. J10-1; assembly: GCF_905220165.1. Classification (NCBI taxonomy): domain Bacteria; kingdom Pseudomonadati; phylum Pseudomonadota; class Betaproteobacteria; order Burkholderiales; family Burkholderiaceae; genus Paraburkholderia; species Paraburkholderia sp. J10-1. Next base: position 154,196 of record NZ_CAJMYW010000003.1, read on the forward strand.
CGTTGCGCGACACGATGGTCTGCAGCGCGAGCACGACGTTGGCGCACACCACGACCGGGTCGATCGCCTTATGCGGCACCGCACCATGTCCGCCGCGCCCGTCGATGTCGATGATGACCGTGTCCGACGAAGCCATGAACGGCCCCGCGCGAAAGCCGAGCTTGCCGGTGGGGAAGCCGGGCATGTTGTGCATGGCGAACACGGCGTCGCAAGGAAAGCGCTCGAACAGGCCTTCGTCGAGCATGCGCTTGGCGCCGCCCAGGCCCTCTTCGGCGGGCTGGAAAATGAGGTTCAGCGTGCCGCTGAAGTTGCGCGACTGCGCGAGATGCTTCGCCGCCGCGAGCAGCATGGCCGTGTGGCCGTCGTGACCGCATGCGTGCATCTTGCCCGGAATGCGGCTCGCGTAGTCGAGGCCGGTGCTCTCCTGGATCGGCAGCGCGTCCATGTCGGCGCGCAGGCCGAGGCGCGCTCGGCCGTCGCCCACCTTCAGCGTGCCCACGACGCCCGTGCCGCCCAGCCCGCGGTGCACCTCGTAGCCCCACTCGGTGAGGCGCTGCGCGACGAGGTCGCTCGTGACGAATTCCTCGAAGCCCAGTTCGGGATGCGCGTGGATCTCGTGACGCAGCGCGATCATTTCGTCTTCGATCGCGGCAATTGCGGCCGGGATAGCCATCGTGTTCATACGAATTCCCTCCAGGGCGAGCGTGAGTGTGAATTCGCTTGAGAATAATGACGTCTCTTATCTGCCGACAGCCCTAAAATAGTTGGCCCGCCAACCAGAAGTGCGCACCCGGGTTATCCCTTATGAAGTTCCACCAGTTCCGCGCGCTCGTCGCCATGGCCGATACCGGCAGTATTCGCGCGGCCGCGCGCCAGCTTGGCATCTCGCCGGCGGCTGCGACAAAGGCGGTTCGCGAGCTGGAGGCCGAGCAGCAAATCGCGCTCGTCACGCGCAATGCGAACGGCATCGCCTTCACGGAAGCGGGCCAGGCGCTGCTCGTGCATGCACGGCTCGTCGTGCACCAGATGTCGCGCGCCCAGGACGAACTCGACGCGCGGCGCGGGCGCGGCACGGGCAAGCTCGCGATCGGCGTGACGCCGTGGCTCGCCCTCTCCTTCCTGCCCGACGCCGTCACGCTGTTTCGCGAACGCATGCCCGGCATGCAGCTGGAGTTCTACGAAGGCCTGCTCAATATCGTGATGCCGCGGCTGCGCGACGGCTCCCTCGACTTCTCGCTAGGCAAGCCCGGGCCCGCTTCGCTGCATGCAGAATTTACGCAAACGCCGATTTTCGCCACGGAGTCGGCTGTGGTGGTGCGCAAGGACCATCCGTGCTCGCACGCGCAATCGCTGAAGGAACTTCAGGATTGCGAATGGTTGCTCAACTGGGACCCGGCAAGCAAGGAGATGATCGCCGACGACGTGTTCCTGCGTCACGGCCTGCCAATGCCGAAGAGCGTGCACCTCGCGCACTCGTTCGTGGTGGCAATGGGGCTCATCATGAACACAGACATGGTGAGCATTTTCCCGTGGCCGCTCGTGGAGACGCGCTTCGCGCGCGACAATCTCCGCGCACTCGCGCTTCAGGAGGAAGTGGACCGGACGGTCGTGAGCGTGGTTGCGCGGCGCGGCGTGCCGCTCTCCGCAGCGGCCGAATGCTTTCTCGAATGCCTCAAGGAGGCGATTCATGCGGGTGAGGCTTCCGCTAATCCCGAGCGCAGGCGGCTCTATCACTCGCTTGAGTTGCTGATTTGAGTTTTGGGTTTGGGTTTTGGTGTCGCTTTGGCTGTTTTTTGGCCTTTACTTGTTTTCGTGTCGGTATGCCAGCGTTGCCCCTGTGCGGGGCGGCACCTACTTTTCTTTGCAGCGGCAAAGAAAAGTAGGCAAAAGAAAGCCGCTCAAACCGCTAGCGCCTGCCACAGTTCACATCGCGCCACCAAGGGTTAATGGCTCCGGAGCGTCTGTCGCCTCGCACCATTCTCGTTAGTGACAAGGAGCTCGTCCGTTCCCGCTGCTCGCTACGCGCGCAGCGGCCGGGTCTGCAAGGGAAACCAAGGGTACGAGTCCGCACTTGCGAGAACTCACGCGCCCCAACGGTTTTGGGTTATGCCCTTCGGGGCGCGCAGCGCCACCGGAGGTATGAGCGCCTTGTCACTCAGTTCAGTGGTGCGAGGTGACAGACGCTCCGGAGCCATTCAACTGGGATGGCGCGATGTGAACTGTGGCAGGCGCTGGCGGTTTGAGCGGCTTTCTTTTGCCTACTTTTCTTTGCCGCTGCAAAGAAAAGTAGGTGCCGCCCCGCACAGGGGCAACGCTGGCATACCGCCGCGAAAACAAGAAAAAGCCAAAGCGCGAGGCACGACCAAACAACCATACAATTAAAACGACGTACCAATCTGAAACTGAAACTTCTGGTACTGATCGCCAGCATGCTTGACGATAGGAAAGCCCAGATCGAGCTTGAGCGGCCCGATCGGCGAGATCCATTCGAGGCCCGCGCCATAGCTGTAACGCAGACCGTTCGCGCCGGTGCTGCTGCCTTCCGTGCCCCACACGTTACCGCCGTCCACGAACGTGAACACGCGCAGCGTACGGTCATAGCCCGTGCCGGGCAGCGGGAACGTCAGCTCGATATTGCCGACCACCATCTTCGAGCCGCCGATCGGGTCGTTCGTCGTGGTGTCGCGCGGGCCGAGCGAGCCCGACTCGTAGCCACGCACCGACCCGATACCGCCCGCATAGTAGTTCTTGAAGATCGGATACGGTTTGCCGCCCAGGCCGTTGCCGTAGCCGCCCTGGAAGTTCAGCCCCAGCACGAAGCCGCGCGCGAATGAGTAGTAGTACTGCATTTGCGCATCGCCCTTGTAGTACTGCGTGCCGGCCGGCGTGCCGTATTCGGCATTGGCCTGCGCGTAGTAGCCGCGGCTCGGCACCAGCGCGCTGTCGCGGTTGTCGCGTGACCAGCCCACGGTGAGCGGCACCGTGTTCGAAACGCGGCCGAAATCGTTCACGTAGTCGATATAGGTCTGCGGCGTGCTGGAATCGACGTCGAGGCGGTCCTGCTCGATGCCGAGGCCGAAATACACCATGTCGGTCTCGGAGAACGGAATGCCGAACTTCATGTCCGCACCGTACGAGACGATGCGAAAGCTCGTGTCGTTCGTGCTCGAGTAGTAAAGCGGCTCGGTCGTGCGGTAGTAGACATCGGTAATGCGCTTGATGCCGTCCACCGTGAAATACGGATCGACCTGCGTGACCGAAAGCGTGCGGTACGTCGTGGCCGTATTCACGTTCAGCGAAAGGCTGTTGCCGGAGCCGAACACGTTGTCCTGCGAAATACCCGCCGAGATGATCGGCCCTTCGCCAGAGCCATAGCCGAGGCCCAGCGAAAGCGTGCCGGTGGGCTTCTCGGTCACTTTCACGTTCACGTCGACTTCGTCCTGCGTGCCTTCCACCGGCACCGTGGTCACGTCCACGTCGGTAAAGTAGCCAAGGCGGTTGATGCGGTCCTTCGAAAGCGCGAGACGGTTCGAATCGAACCACGAGCTTTCGAGCTGGCGCATTTCGCGGCGCACGACTTCGTCGCGCGTGCGTGTATTGCCGGTGACGTTCACGCGGCGCACATACACACGGCGGCTCGGGTCCACCTGCAGCGTGAGCGCGACTGTGTGGTCTTTCTGGTCGATTTCGGGCAACGCGTTCACGGTCGCAAATGCGTAGCCATATTCGCCGAGCTTGTCGACGATCGCCTTGGTCGTGTCCTTGAGCTTTTGCGCCGAAAAACGCTGCCCCGGCTTGACACCGACGAGCTTGCTCAACTCCGCCTCGCGGTCGAGCAGATTGCCGGCCATCTTGACGCTCGAAATCGTGTAAGGCTCGCCCTCGTGAATCCCGATCGTGAGGTACATGTCCTTCTTGTCGGGCGACAGCGAGACCTGCGTCGAATCGATATTGAACTCCAGATAGCCACGGTCCAGATAGTACGAGCGCACATTGTCGAGGTCGCCCGTGAGCTTTTCCTTCGAGTACAGGTCGTTCTTCGTGTACCACGAGAACCAGTTCGGCGTGGAGAGCTGCATTTCATCGAGCAGCGTGCTATCGCTGAACGTCCTGTTACCGATGAAGTTGATCTGGCGGATCTTCGCGCTCGGCCCTTCGACCACGGAAAACAGCAGGCCGACGCGATTGCGGTCGATCGGCGTGACCGTGGTCGTGACCTCTGCCGCGTAGTAGCCGCGTGTGAGGTACTGGCGCTTGAGCTCCTGCTCCGCCTTGTCCACGAGCGCCTTGTCGTAGCTCTGGCCCGGCGAGAGCCCGACCGACTTGAGCGCCTTCGTCAAGTTATCCTTATCGAACTCCTTGATGCCCGCGAAATCGATCGTGCCGATAGCGGGACGCTCCTGCACCTGCACGATCACCGTGCCGCCTTGCGCAGAGATGCGCACGTCGCTGAAGAGGCTCGTCGCGTAGAGCGCGCGAATGGCGTCGGAGGCTTTGTCGTCCGTGAAGGTCTCGCCCTGCTTGATCGGCAGATAGGCGAATACGGTGCCCGGTTCGATGCGCGTGAGCCCGTCGATGCGGATGTCCTGGACCACGAAGGGCTCGGTGGCGTGCGCCGCAGCAGTCACGCCGATGCCGAAGCCGGCGAGAGTCAGTGCGCGTGCATAGCGCGCCGTGGTAGTTGATGCCGTCATGCGGGAGGTCGAATGTGAAGCAACGAAAGAGCCGTGAAAGTGCCGAATGCTCCATGACCGGCGCGAGACGCGCGCGGCCGGCATCCACGGATGCAGGGTGTACAACGAGTGCGGCAAACCGGGCCTGCGCCGCGCCTATTGCATGCTCGCGCGGCCAGGCAGGCGCATCTTCGCGAGCCCCGTTGCGAGCGAGAGCACCTCGGTCATGTGCACGGCTTGCGCAGGCTGCAGACGGAACGACAGTTCGGCGCCCCCGGGCAAGCGAAAGCTCACGACGAGATGCTGCACGTCGCCCGACTCGCGGCCGACCTCCCAGGCCTCGCAAGGCATGGTGAATTTCACGCTCGCGGTTTTGTGGCGAATGCGCTCGGAGCGGCCAATCGCGTTGGAAAGTGCGGCGAGCAGTTCATGCATCACCGAGCAATGCAATGCGACGCTGTCCGGCTGATTGCCGTTCACCATCAGGTACTGGCCGTCCGCAGTCAGCTCGAAATCGCGCAGGGAATGAATGGCAAGAGCCGGGGACGAGGGCATGAGCGACGCTCCGTTTCGAAAGCATCGGCGGAGTCTAGTGCGTTGGGCGCGGCATGCGCGTTACCTTGTGATTACAGGAATTACTTTCATCAATATTGCATGGGCCTCGTTGAGTTCGTTTCGCGCGCACCCATTTCCGCGCGAGGCCAACCCCCTTCGTGCGTATAGCGGCTTTCAATCTGCTCTCGACTGCACGACGCCGCGGTTATCTTGAAAAATTTTTGGTAACCGTAGCGATTACGTTCGCTTTCGATAGGCAAACAGGCGTTTTACCGCGCGCAGCGTGGCCCGCTTCGCGACGACCGCATGCCGTCACTTATCAAAATAATCCTGAAACGCTGCAAAGCTCGCATGCACCGCGAGCGCCTGTAAGGGAAAGCAAGACAACAAATTGGCAAATGTGCTAACTCGGTCGACGCGCTCGAGCAGCATCGCGGCCGCGTCGTTGCGCACGCCGCCGTGACGGTCGAGAAATTGGCCCCAAAGCGAAAGTGCACGCAGGCGCGCCACAGGCTGCGCGCTCGCCACATAGGCCGCGGGAAAGAGCCGCCGGTAGGCAGGCACGTTGTAGAGCCAGGACGTGCCATGAATGAGCACATCACCCGGCGCGCAACCGCTTTCGCCGAGATGGCTGCGCAGGTGCCCAATTAACGCCCGCAACTCAACGTACCGTGCGGCGCGTTGCCGGGAATCGAGCGGCGACATGCCGTTATCCGTTTGAGCGTTGAAGTGCAAACGCACTCCGCCGTGCGGTTCACGCGCGTACGAGAAGCAGCCAACCGTCGCGACGACCGCGGGCGCCGCCTGATGCGTCGGGCAGCGCTGCAAATAGCGCCACGTCCACTCGCACTGCTCGCTCACGCTTGCGCACTCATCGAGGCCATACACGTAAGCTGCCCAAAGGGGATGCGTGCGATCGAAAGCCCGCCCCGCGCCAAAGCGCACGTAAAGGTTCGTGCAGTCGAGCAACGCCGCCGCGAGCGGCATACCGGCGAGGCGCGCCGCCGTGCGCGCGAAGCGCACCTGGAGGTCATAAAACGCGCGTTCGGGGCTCATCGGGCCTTGTCTCCTTCGTCCACGATACAATGCGGCTGCGTCCGATCCGTCCCTTGCTGCCCCTATCCGACATGCAGAATTCTACCCGGGCCTTCCTGTTGGGCCCGTTGCTCAAAGGCGTTTCCCGTTCGTTCTACCTCACGATGCGCGTGCTGCCCGCCGGCATGCGCGACCCCGTGGGCGAAGCCTATCTGCTCGCGCGCGCCGCCGACACCATCGCCGATACCGCGCTGATTCCGCCTGAGCGGCGGCTCGCCCTGCTGCTCGCGCTGCGCGAACGCGTGAACGGCGCGACGAACGATGACACCCTGCTCGCCGATCTCGCGGGCGAAGTGGCGGGCCAGCAAACGCAATCGGACGAGAAGCTGCTGCTCGAATCGCTGGGCGGCGCGCTCGACGTGCTCGCGCAACTCGACGACGCCGATCGCCGGGCCGTGCGCGAGATCGTCACGACGCTCACCGAAGGCATGGAATTCGATCTGCGCACGTTCCCCGACGAGCGCTCGGGCCAGGTGGCCGCGCTGAACACGTGGGACGAACTCGATCGCTACACGTATCTCGTGGCAGGCTGCGTGGGCGAGTTCTGGACGAAGATGACGTACATGCACTTGCCGGGCACCCTCGCGCCCTCGCTGGAACCCACCATGTACGCGCGCGGCATTCGCTTCGGCAAGGCCTTGCAGATGGTGAACGTGCTGCGCGACTGCGGCAAGGATCTGCGCATCGGCCGCTGCTATCTGCCCGCTTCGATGCTGGCCCAGGCCGGGCTCACCGCGCAGGACCTGCTCAAGCCCGGCGCCTCGGCGCACGCGCGGCCGATCATGCTCGAACTCGTGCGCATCGCGCTCGACCATTTTCGCGCGGCCATCGACTATACGTTCGCGCTGCCGCGCCTTTCGGTGCGCCTGCGGCTCGCGTGCCTGTGGCCCATTCTCATCGGCCTCGAAACGCTCGAGCGCCTCGTCGACAACGACGACTGGCTCGATCCCGCGAAGACCTCGAAGGTCACGCGCAACGACGTCTATCGCATTCTCGCCTGCTCCACCGCGCTCGCGCCTTCGAATGCGCTGCTCGGCGTCTGGTTCAAGCGGCTCTTTGCGCGTGTCGAAGCGCGTATCAAGCGCTGACGATACGGGCGTAAAAAAGGCGCGCTTCGCAGCGCGCCTTTCGCGACTCGAAACGACGTGACTCAGCCTTTGTCGGCGCGATACAGCTTGATGATCGCCGAGAAGTCGAGCTTGCCGTCGCCGTGGCTGCTCATGGCCTGATAGAGCTGCTGCGCGAGCGCACCCATATACGCGGGTTGATGCACGCCTTTTGCGGCGTCGGTGGCCAGACCCAGGTCCTTGAGCATGAGGTCCGTGCCGAAACCGCCCGTGTAGCCGCGCGAGGAAGGCGCCGTCTCGATCACGCCCGGGTACGGGTTGTACGTGTCCGAACTCCAGCAGCGGCCCGTGGACGTGTTCATGATCCCGCCTAGCACTTTCGGGTCGATGCCGAGCGCCTCGCCGAGCGCCATCGCTTCGGCCACGCCGGCCATCGTGATGCCGAGCACGAGGTTGTTGCAGATCTTTGCCACCTGCCCCGTGCCGGTCTCGCCGCAATGGACAATGTTCTTGCCCATGCCCGAAAGCACCGGCTTCACGCTCTCATAGTGCTCGGCGCTGCCGCCCACCATGAAGGTCAGCGTGCCTGCGGCCGCACCGCCCGTGCCGCCCGAGACTGGCGCATCGACAAACGCGTTCCCCTGCGCGGCGGCGAGCTTCGCGAACTCCTTGACGCTCGCCGGATCGATCGTGCTCGAATCGATGATCGTCACGCCCTTCGCGATACCCGCCAGCACACCGTCTTCCGCCGTGAGCACGCTGCGCACGTGCGCCGCCGCGGGCAGCATCGTGATGACGCACTCCGCGCCGCTTGCCGCTGCCATCGCCGATGCGGCCTTCTGCGCGCCAGCTTCGGCGAGCGTTTGCATCGCGCTCGCACTCAGGTCGAACACGGCTACCGCATGCCCCGCCTTGAGCAGGTTGAGCGCCATCGGCGCGCCCATGTGGCCCAGCCCGACAAATCCGATTTTCATGAGCCTGTCTCCGTTATTGTTCAGTACTCCGTGTTGATGCCGGGCGGCGTATCAGCGCAGGCTGATCGTCGTGTTCACGCCGTCGCTCACGGTCGCGTCGTCGAACCAGCGTGCGGTGACCGTCTTGGTCTGCGTGTAGAACTGCACGACCTGCTTGCCATACGGGCCCAGGTCGCCGAGCTTCGAGCCGCGCGAGCCCGTGAAGCTGAAATACGGCACCGGCACCGGAATCGGAATATTGATGCCCACCTGGCCAATGTCGATCTCGCTCTGGAACTTGCGCGCCGCCGCGCCGCTTTGCGTGAACAGGCCCACGCCGTTGCCGAACGGATTCGCGTTGACGATGGCGATCGCTTCGTCGAGCGTCTTCGCCGTGAGCACTACGAGCACGGGCCCGAAAATCTCGTTCGTGTAGATGTCCATGTCGGTCTTCACGTTCGTGAACACCGTGGGCCCGACGAAGTTGCCGCTCTCGTAGCCCGGCACCTTCACGTCGCGGCCGTCCAGTGCGAGCGTCGCGCCCTGCTTCACGCCCGCGTCGATCAGCCCGAGAATGCGCGTTTTCGCGGCGCGCGACACGACCGGCCCGACGTCGGTCTTGGGCTCATGGCCCGCGTTGACCTTGAGGGTCTTCGCCTTTTCCACCAGTTCGTCCACCCATTGCTGCGCCGCGCCCACGAACACGGCCACCGAGGTCGCCATGCAGCGCTGGCCCGCCGCGCCGAACGCCGCGCCGACCAGTGCATTGAGCGCCTGCTCGCGATTCGCATCGGGCAGCACGACAGCGTGATTCTTCGCGCCCATCATCGACTGCACGCGCTTGCCGTGCTCGCTGCCCAGACGATAGACGTGCGTGCCCACGGCCGTCGAGCCGACGAACGAAATCGCCTTCACGAGTTCGTGCGTGCAGATCGCATCGACGACTTCCTTGCCGCCGTGCACGACGTTGAGCACGCCCTTCGGAATGCCCGCTTCGATCGCGAGTTCGACGAGCTGCATGGTCGAAAGCGGGTCCTGCTCCGAAGGCTTGAGCACGAACGTATTGCCGCAAACGATCGCCATCGGGAACATCCATAGCGGAATCATCGCGGGGAAGTTGAAGGGCGTGATGCCGGCGCATACGCCTAGCGGCTGCTGCAACGTGTAGGTGTCCACGCCACCCGCCACGTTCTCGGCGAAACCACCTTGCTGCAGCGTGCCGATCGAGCACGCGTGCTCGACCACTTCGAGGCCGCGGAAAATATCGCCCTCGGCGTCGGGCAGCGTCTTGCCCTGTTCGGCGGTGAGCGTTTGCGCGATGCGCGGCATGTGCTCGCGAATCAGCGCCTGCAGTTTGAGCATGATGCGCAAACGCGTGCCGACCGGCGTGGTCTTCCACGTGGCGAACGCGGCATGCGCGGCCTTCACGGCCTGGTCCACTTCCTCGACGGTCGCGAACGGCACGCGCGCCAGCACTTCCTGCGTGGCCGGATTGACGATATCGCGCCATTCAGTCGTTTTCGATTCGACGAATTCGCCGTCGATGAGCAGCTTGACGGTCGAAACGTGCGCGTTGGATGCCTGGGTCACTGCGTTCATCGTGAACTCTCCCTGTTGGATTCGAACGGGCCGGCCGTGGCCGGATATAGCGGAATATGCGGAGTACGCGAAACCTTCAGCCGCAGCACGCGCGCAAGGACGCAGCGCAAACGCATGCGGTCATGTCGAGCGTGCCGGGAACGGAGCCGGGCGAAGTCAAGGAGAGTCCTGCTGAACACGGGCGCGCCTGCGGCGAGCGCGTGGGGAACGACTGCGTTTGCATCGTCTGTCTCCGTCTTTGTTGTCGTGCGACCGCGTCTGTTTCAGTCGCCTTCTGCAGCGAGTATAGTTATTCGAATATCCACGGCATAGAGACGAAAAAGCCCATCCGATATGCAAAAAAACACAACGACCGGCATGGAGACATTGAACTGGGACGATCTGCGCTACTTCCTGGAAGTCGCACGCACGCAGCGCGCGAGCGGTGCCGCGAAGCGCCTGGGCGTCGACCACACCACGGTCGCGCGCCGCGTGCGTGAGCTGGAGGCGGCGCTAGGCACGGTTCTATTCGATAAATCGCGCTCGGGCGGCTTCGTGCTGACGGCCGAAGGCCAGCGCCTGCTGGCCTATGCGGATGCCGTGGAAACCACGGTGCAATCGGCCAGCGAGCAGTTCGCGCTTGGCGCGCAGTCGCTTTCGGGCCATGTTCGCGTGGGCTCGACGGAAGGTTTCGGTTGCTTCTTTCTTGCGCCGCAGCTGGCGCGCTTTACGGGCCAGCATCCCGACATGTCGATCGACCTGTTGCCGGTGCCGCATTTCGTGAGCCTTTCGAAGCGTGAGGCCGACCTCGCGATCATGCTGGAGCGCCCCGAGCGTGGACAGTATGTGTACACGAAGCTGTGCGACTACCGGTTGCGCCTGTACGGCACGCCCGCCTATCTCGAGCGCCACCCGCGCGTTCGCACAGCCGCCGACCTGCGCAATCATGCCTTCATCAGCTATGTCGCCGATCTGGCGTTCAGCCATGAACTGCTGTACCTCGAACGAACGGCGCCTAACGTGACCGCCAACCTGTGCAGCACCAGCGTGATTGCGCAATACCATGCTGCGCTGCAGGGCAGCGCGCTCGCCATCCTGCCTTGCTTCATGGCCGAGCCCGACCCGCGCCTCGTGCCAATCCTGCCCGACGAAGTCGTGGTGACGCGGCGCTTCTGGCTGTGCAGCCGCGAGGACCTGCGCAAGCTGCGGCGCATCACGTCGCTCTGGGACTATCTGCGCGCGGCCGCCGACGCCAATCGCCCTCTGCTGATGGGCGAATCGCCGGAAATGCATTACGTCGATGCCTGAGCGCGGCTCGCACTACAGTCTCGACAGGCAATAAAAAAACCGCACATGCAGTCCGCGAAAGGGACTGCATGTGTGGCCTTCAGGAAGCAGCTTAATGCATCCGCTCCGGCGTCGCCGTCCGCGCCTCCACGCGCGATCGGCACACGCCGGCTAGCCGATGCTCAGGTCCCAACCGGGCGGATCGTCAGCGCGTTACGCACCGACGTCACGCCTTCCACGCCCTTGGCGACATCGCCGGCGCGCTGGATTTGCGACGACTCGGGTACGGTGCCTTGCAGAATGACGGCGCCGTCTTTCGCACGCACGGTGATGTTGGAGACGCTGATGTTCCGGTCACGCGCGAGGGCCGCACGGACCTTGCGGCCGAGCGCACGGTTCGCTGCGCGTGCCTGACGCAGTGCTGCCTTCGATTGATTGACGTTGTGCTGGGCAGCGGCCGTCGGACCGCTGGCGGGGGCCGCTGCGGCAGGCGCCGAAGCGTCCTGCGCATAGACCTGGAACGAGGCCGCCACGAGCGCCGTGGCTGCGGCCAGCTTGAACATCTGAATAGCCTTCATGCAGTTTCTCCTGTTGTCAGTCTTATTGCAGGCCCAGGAATGGGCCGTTAACTACACCATTGACTACAAAACATTCGCGCGCCGAACGGCGATGGGAAGTAACAATACCGCAACTATTTCATTCTTGACACGAAGCGTGCCCAATCTGTGATTCCACGCCACACTTTCCTGTTGCTTTCCACAGACGAATACGTTGACTGTCCAAATAGTGAAGCCACTACACAACAATGCAATTGAAATGGCTTCACCCGCCCGCTTTACGATCCATTACCGCCGCTTCATTGCCGCTTCATTGCCGCTTTAAACGCCGCTGCAATGCCTTCAGCCGTGATCCGCTTTGGTGCATGCGATATGAATACAATCGCTAATCGCGTATTCCAGAGCGGGATTGAGCCGCTTTAATCAAACAGCAACGCACATCACACAAGCGGCGTTGACAATCCGGACAGCGGTTAACCCGAATACCCATTGCGCAATACAAGGGGCCGACATCATTTGGCCAATTGCGCCTTTATCCATCGATAGAACTGCTGGATCGCCGCCTCGCGCGGATGCCCTTCGCGCCATGTGAAGTAATAGTCGAGTGAGGCTGGAATGCGAACCTGTCCCAACTGCACCAGTTCGCCGCGCTCGATAAAGCCACGCGCGAGTTGCAGGCGCGCCGTGGCCGCCCCTTGCCCGGCCACGGTGGCCTGCAGCAGCAGGCCCGCGTCGTCGAAGACCGGTCCGCGCTCCGGTTCGTCGCCGGCCACGCCCGCGGCCTCGAAGAAGTCGCGCCACGAGCGGCGCGAAAAACGCAGGAGCGGCATGCTCGCGAGATCTTCGATGCGAAAGCCGGGGTGGCGCGCGAGCAAGGCCGGACTGCATACCGCAACGACCTGGTCGTCCAGCAACTTGCGGATCTGGAAACCGGGTTCGTCCACCCGCCGATGCCAGATGCCGACGTCGAAGGGAAACGGGTCGGGCGGCGTAACGTCGGCATGCATGCGCAGCGAGAGGTCGACCATGGGATGGCGGTCGTAAAAGTCGCCCAGGCGCGGAATCAGCCAGACGGAGGCGAAGTCGGACATCACGCTCAACTCGAGGCGCGTCACGCCGCTCACGCCGGGGCGCGTGGCGTCGAGCGCGTCGCGCAGGTCGTCGAGACTGCGGCGCACGCGCTCCGCCAGCTGCGCGCCCGCGGCCGTCGGGATCATGCGGCTGCCCGCGCGGCGGAACAGCTCGACGCCCAGTTCCGTTTCGAGCGCGCGCAGGTGATGGCTCACGGCGCTGTGCGTCAAATGCAATTCTTCCGCTGCGCGGCTGAAACTGCGCCGCCGCGCGGCGGCTTCAAGGGCGCGCAGCGCCTGCAATGGTGGGAGAGATCGGGCCATGACGTCAAATTCTACTCACAATGCCGTCTGAAATTTCTCGCTGGCCTCGCGTACGTCAATCGCCAATAATCGACAGCCAGGCATTCAATCCGCTTTCGCCCCAAACATGACCTCACTCAGACTGCGCGTATTCGCCGTATTCGCGCTCGGCTATTTCATTTCATACCTGTTTCGCGGCGTGAATCTCGGCTTCGCGCCGTTTCTTTCGCGTGAGATGGGCTTCACGGCGACCGATCTCGGCACGCTCACGAGCCTCTATTTCCTCGGCTTCGCCGGCGCGCAGATCCCCGGCGGCGTGCTGCTCGACCATTACGGCCCGCGACGCGTGACCGCGTGCGTCATGCTCGTGGCCGCGGCGGGCGCGCTAATCTTCGGCGTCTCGCACAACATGGCCGCGATGATGGTGGGCCGGTTGCTGATCGGCGTGGGCGTGTCGGTGTGCCTCGGCGGCGCGTTCAAGGCCACGGCGCAGCACTTCCCCGTCGCGCAGCTCACGCTCGTGAACGGCCTCGTCATGGCTGTGGGGGGACTAGGCGGCGTGGCTGTGGGCGCGCCGCTCTCGTGGCTGCTCTCGATCGCGCCGTGGCGCGCGGTCAGTCTCGGCCTCTCGGCGCTCACGGTGCTCGTGGCCGCCATCATCTGGATGGGCGGGCCGCGCACGCGCGACACCCACCATCAGGCAAGCGTGCTCGAACAGTTCAAGGGCACCGCGCACATCCTGCGCAGCCATGCGTTCTGGAAGACGGCGACGTTCTCGTCGCTGACCCAGGCCGTGTTCTACGCCATGCAGTCGCTGTGGGTCGGCGCATTCCTGCGCGACGTCGTGCCGGCCGGCACCGCCGATGCCGGTGCACGCGCGGCTTCGCTCGTTTCCGTGCTGGGCGGCGCATTCATTGTCGGCAACATCGGCTTTGGCGCGCTCGCACGCAGCTTCGAGCGGCGCGGCGTAAGCGTGCAGCTCTTTTCCGGCGTCACGATGCTCGCTTTCGTGCTCGTGCAGGCCTTGCTCGCAGCGCGTGTGCCGCTGCCCGCATCCTTGCTTTGGGCCGCCTACGGCGCGTTCGGCGGCACCGGCATCCTCACTTACGCGGTGCTCGCCGAATATTTTCCGCCGCGCCTGATTGGCCGCGTGAACACCACTTTCACGCTCGTCATCTTCATCGGCATCTTCATCCTGCAGATCGCGATCGGCGCCGCGCTCGCACACTGGCCGGCACTCGACGGCCACTACCCGGCGGTCGCGCATCAGACCGTGTGGGCGGTCCTCGTCGTGCTGCAAGTGCTCTGCGCCGTGTGGTATTTCATGCCGTCGCGGCGCGCCGCCGCGCCGCGCCACGCAGTCGAAACGCAATAAGGCGCGCTATCGCGCAAAGCCGCATTGCATGCTATGCGGCTTTGCGTTTCTGCTCACATCGATAGCACGATTTCTTCCTTCGGCACGGCCGGCGCGCCACTATCATGAAGGCGCCCTGCCGTTCGCTTTCCCCATCACATGCAGCGCTTCTGTCGAGAAATGCAAATCTCGATTCATTGGTTGTCCTGATCGGCACGCACGGAAAAGAATGACCCAACGGCAACGACGGCGACGCAAGCTCGCCAGTCTGCGCACCCCGTTTCGTCACCCAGATCCGACCTGCCCATGCGTTCATATCGTGTTCTGCAGTACCTGCTTTGCGCAGCGCTCTCGTTCGTCTCCCTGCATGCCGCAGCCGAAAAGCCCACCGTGATCCGTATCGGCGTCGCCCAGCAAGGCTCGGGCGATCCGCCTACCTTCGGCGGTTCGACCGCGGCCACCGCGCGCAGCCAGCAGTTGCTCGAAAAGGAGTTCGCCGCCGACGGCATCAAGGTCGAGTGGCTTTTCTTCAAGGGCGCGGGCCCGGCTGTGAATGAGGCCATTGCCAACAATGCGCTCGACTTCGCGTATCAAGGCGACTTGCCCTCGGTGCTCGCGCGCGCCAACGGTCTCAAGACCCGCATCCTGCTGGAATCGGGCGTGCGCTCCGGCGTGAAGGTGGGCGTGCCGGCCGATTCGGATATCAAATCGATCAAGGACCTCAAGGACCGGCGGGTCGCCATTTTTCGCGGTACGAACCTGCAACTCGTGGCCGACAACGCACTCGCCGAGAACCAGCTCGACGAACACGCGCTGCACGTGATCAACCTGGATACTGCAAGCTCGCTCGCCGCGCTCGCATCGAAAGGCATCGACGCCTCGGTGAGCGATTACACGCTTTACCGGCTGCGCGATCAGGGGCTTGCCCGCATCGTCTACGAATCGCAGCATGACGGGCCGCAGTTGACGCGCCAGGCGCATTTGCTCGTGCTCGACAACTTCGAGAAGGCGCACCCCGATATCGTGCAGCGTGTAGTCAACGTCTTCGTGCAAGCGGCGCAATGGTCGTCCGACGAGGCAAACCGCGACGCGCTCTTCAAGCTGTGGGCAAAGAGCGGCGTGAGCTACACGTCCTGGCAAGCCGAATTCGGCGAACAGCCTCTGAAATACCGCAATTCGCCGCTGATCGATCCGTTCATCGTGGCCCGCTACAAGGCCGTTGCGCAGGACGCGCTGCGCCTGAAGCTGATTCGCCAGCCCGTGGACGTCGATTCGTGGTTCGAGCCGCGCTATCTCGACAACGCGCTGCGCACGCAAAAGCTCGAACACTACTGGACCCGCTACGACGCCGCCGGCAAGCCGCTTGGCTGAGCGCACGAGAGGAGCCGCATCATGACGGAAACCGCGATCACGATTGCCAGCGACACGCCGCGTGCGGCACCGCTTATCGACACGGCAACGACACACACACGCTGGCGCGCCGCGCTGCGCGCGGGCGCGTGGCATCTCGCGCCCTGGCTGCTGCCCGCGCTGCTCTTCCTGCTGTGGAGCGTGGGCAGCGCGCATGGCTGGATCGCGCCGCAAATCCTGCCTGCACCGCAGCGTGTTTATGAAACGTTCGTCGATCTCGCCCAGAGCGGGGAGCTTGCACGCAATACGCTGATCAGCCTGCAACGCGTACTGCTGGGCTTCGCCGGCGGGACCGTGCTTGGCTTGCTGATCGGCGGCGCGCTCGGGCTCTCCCGCACGCTCGAAGCCTGGGTGCTGCCGAGCTTCAACGCGATCGTGCAGATTCCGGTGCTCGGCTGGCTGCCGTTCTTGTTGCTGCTCGTCGGCGTGGGCGAACCGCTCAAGTATCTGCTCATCGCTCACGCGGCGCTCGTGCCGGTCACGCTCAGCACCATACAGGGCTTTCGGCAGACACCGGCGGCACTGGACGAAGTCGCGCGCGTATTCGGCTACACACGCTGGCAACGCATCGTGAGGCTCGTGCTGCCCGCGGCGGTGCCCGCGCTCGCCACCGGCGTGCGCCTCGCCTTCACCAAGGCGTGGCTCGCGCTCGTCGTAGTCGAGCTCGTGGCGTCTTCAGAAGGGCTCGGCTATCTGATCGTGTATGGGCGGCAGCTCTTTCAGCTCGATCTCGTGATGGCTTCCGTGGTTGTGGTGGGCGCGGTCGGCCTCGTCATCAACCGGCTGCTCGATGCGCTCGAGCGGCGTTTGCGGCGCGGTACGCCATCGGCGTTTCGCGCTTGATGGCAGCCAATCACCCCAGAGGAACGTTCGCCATGAAATTATCGCTCGCACGCAAATCCGTGCGCCCCGCTTGCGCCTGCGAAGCAACCATGGAGACCAAACCGCGACGAACTCTCGATCTACGCGGAGCAGCCCTGCCCCTCGTCGCCATTGCGCTGTGGTGGGCCTTGAGCGCCTCGCATCTCGTGAAAAGCGGCCTGCTAGTGAGTCCCGCCGATGTGGTTCGCACCGCTCACGAACAGATCGAGAGCGGCGCGTTGGCCCGAGCGCTTTCAGCATCGCTCGCACGCGAAGCCTGCGGCTTCGCGATCGGCGCCACGGCGGGCCTTCTGCTGGGCGGCGCGCTGGGGCTCTCGCGCATCGCCGCGCGCGTCGTGGGGCCGAGCTTCGACACGTTCAAGCAGATCTCGCTGTTCGCGTGGATTCCGCTCATTTCCGTGTGGTTCGGGCTCGGCGACGCCGCCAAGGTCGTCTTTCTTTCGCTGGCGGCGTTGCTCCCCGTTGCCGCCCACACGTGCGACGGCATTCACGCCGTTCCGCGCCAATACGTCGAACTCGCGCAGGCGCTGCGCTATTCGCGTCTGCAGCTTGTCCGCCACGTCCTGTTGCCGGCCGCACTGCCCTCGATTTTCACGGGCCTCTATCTCGCGCTCATCTATTCGTGGCTCGCCACGCTCGGCGCGGAGTATCTGCTCGTTGCCGGCAGCGGCATCGGCAATCTGCTGATCGACGGCAGCGAACAATTCCGCATGGACCTCGTGCTGTTCGGCATCATCGTCGTGGGTGCGATTGGCTGGGCGCTCAATGCGCTCGCACGCCGCGTGGAGCGAACGGTGCTGGCACGGTTGCATATCACCGCCCAATGATTCGCATTGCAAATCAAATGAACCTGAGAGAAAACCCGATGAGCACCATTGAACCCGAGGGACTCGACATTCTGCACGTGAGCAAGCGTTACGGCGCAGGCGAGTCCGCGCTCGCCGTGCTCGACGATGTGACGCTGCATGTGCGTCCCGGTGAATTCGTGAGCGTGCTCGGCGCGAGCGGATGCGGCAAATCCACGCTGCTGCGGCTCATCGCCGGCCTCGACGCGGGCTATAGCGGCGCAATCATGATGCGCGGCGAGCGCGTAGGCGACACGTCGCTCGAGCGCGGCATCGTGTTCCAGGATCATCGGCTGTTTCCGTGGCTCACCGCCGAACAAAACATTCTGGCGGCGCTGCGCAATGCCCCGCTTTCGGCGCGCAAGAAGCACGAGGCCGTGGCTGAGCACATCGCACTCGTGGGCCTCAAGGGTTTCGAGCGGGCGTATCCGCATCAACTCTCGGGTGGCATGGCGCAGCGCGTAGCGATCGCGCGCGGCCTGGTCAATCGTCCGCGCGTGCTGCTGCTCGACGAACCGTTCGGCGCGCTCGACGCCCTCACGCGCAGCCGCCTGCAAAACGAATTGCTGCGCATCTGGGAAAGCGAACGCATCACGATGATCCTCGTCACCCACGATGTGGACGAGGCGATCTACCTCGGTGACCGCGTCGTGACGATGGCGCCGCGCCCCGGCCGCATCCGTCGCATCGTCGACGTGGCATTGCCGCGCCCGCGCGAGCGCGCCGATCCGCGCTTCGTGCGGCTGCGCGACGAAATCCTCGCAGACTTCTCCGATGGAACGACACCGCCCGGCGACACGTTGCTGGTCGACGCCCCTGCCCATTCTTCAGGTCAATGGCGCATGGCATGGTGAACGCGCCGACCGACTGGTCGGTCGCGTTCCCTCTCTCGTCTTGATCCCGACACTCCCGGCGACACCCCCGATGGGCCAATTGCGCGCGGCGTGAGAAAATCTCGTTTCGAACGGAAACGCACGCCGCGCAGGCGCCCCACTCGGCAAGCCAACTTTCCCGCACTTAGCTGTCTTTTCGGCCGGTTTATCGACATATCCCGCCGGTTCGACACCTCGATACCGGGAAGGCGGCTGTCTCGCGCAGCGTGACGCGAAGTTTTCCGATCCGCCAAGGGTCGGCTCAGCGTAAACTCCCGCTGTTGCCATTCGATAGTGTCGATTCATGATAAAGAGAGAAACATCCATGCCAGACAACACCCACTCGCACGACGATCACTCCGATTCGTGCGGCTGCGATCTGTTACACCTGCTCGACGGCGTGGACGAATTCACTCATCACGTTTTCCCGGGCAACAAGGAGCTGTTCCACAGCCTCGCCCATAGCCAGGCGCCGCACACGCTGTTCATCACCTGCGCCGACTCGCGCGTTTCGCCGGAAATGATCACGCAGGCCAAGCCCGGTGATCTGTTCGTTTGCCGCAACATCGGCAATATCGTGCCGGCCTATGGCGAAATGCTCGGCGGCGTGTCGGCCGTCGTGGAATTTGCGGTGCTCGCGCTCAACGTGAAGCAGATCGTGCTGTGCGGCCATACCGACTGCGGCGCGATGAAGGGCCTCGCCTCGGGCGCGGAAGCCACGGCCAACATGCCCACGGTGCAGGCATGGCTGCGCAACGCGGAAGCCGCACGCAGCGTGGTGAAGACGCGCGGTCTGGACGACGACCACATCGTCCAGGCGCTCGTCGAAGAAAACGTCCGCCTGCAACTC
Source organism: Paraburkholderia sp. J10-1 (assembly GCF_905220165.1). Taxonomy (NCBI): domain Bacteria; kingdom Pseudomonadati; phylum Pseudomonadota; class Betaproteobacteria; order Burkholderiales; family Burkholderiaceae; genus Paraburkholderia; species Paraburkholderia sp. J10-1. The sequence goes on from NZ_CAJMYW010000003.1 coordinate 173,547, forward strand.
ACGCACCTTCGCACGCACCCCGCGGTGGCGGCGCGCGTGGCCCAGGGCCAGCTCGAACTGCAGGGCTGGGTCTATGACATCGGCCACGGCAAGGTCACCGTGCTGGACGAAGCACATGGCAAGTTCCTGTCGCTCGCCGAGGCGCGCTCGCGCCTGCGCAAGCGCGTCGAGGAATAATGGCCGGGCGCTGACGCGCCCAAGCTTCACGCCCGCTCTCAGGCTGGCGCCGGGGCGGCGGTTCTCGCCGCCCCATTCATTCCCCTTATCCATTCCGCATGAACTGAAGTGCGCCCACCAAGCATTTCGGATCTTGTCCGGCAACTATCTCAATCTACGCAATAATTCTTTTCGAATTAGGGGTTTACCCTAGGCCGAAACGCGACTACACTGGCGCCCGTACTACATGCGGCGCCCTGCCGCACAAGAAGAAGAATTCCGGAGGTTGGTCGCTTATGCAGCACGTTGCCCCGCCGTCGCATCACCTGTCTCATCCCGGCTTCAATCGCACTACCGGCGCATTGCGTCGTCCCACGCTTCGCTAGTTCAGCGCGCGTGTCCTGCCGTCGCGCACGCGCCCAGGCAGGCGAACTTTCAAGGCCCACTCCGCGTCATCGCCGTTTCATACCGCTGCTTACATCGCGGTACACGGCGCGCGCCTTTGCGCGTATGGACGCCCGGTAATGGGCTTCGCACCCGTCACGGGCCGAGCGCCCGGTTACCGAAGGAGAAGCATCCGTGGAGTCCGCGCAGAACTGTCAGTCGAAAGTCGAAGTCAAGCTGTTCCTGCACCCCGAAGACCATTACCGCGCAATGGCCGCCGCGAAGACACTCAATCTCGCGGAACGCGAGTTCTTCGCCCTGGCGCTGCATCTGGGCGCGACCCAGATCCTGCGCCAGGCCGAAGCGGCTTGAGGCAACCTCGCTCAGCGAAGACTCTCGTCAAACCGGCGACGGATTGCGCTCGGCGAACCCCTCCTGGTGCCAGTAGGGATAAACAGGGCGCACGGCGCTCGCGGCGTCGAGCTTCGCGACCTGTTCGGGCGTGAGATTCCAGCCGACCGCACCGAGGTTCTGGCGCAACTGCGCCTCGTCGCGCGCGCCGATCAGCACCGTCGCGACCGTCGGGCGCTGCAGCAGCCAGTTCAATGCAATCTGCGGCACGGTCTTGCCGGTTTCCTTCGCGATCTCGTCGATGGCGTCGAGCACGCGAAAGAGGTATTCGTCCGGCACCGGCGGACCCTGCTCCGCCGTTTTATGCAGACGGCTCTTCTCCGGCAGCGGCTGGCCGCGCCGGATCTTGCCCGTCAAACGCCCCCAGCCCAGCGGGCTCCACACCACGGCGCCCACGCCCTGATCGAGCCCGAGCGGCATCAATTCCCACTCGTAGTCGCGGCCGATCAGCGAGTAGTACGTCTGGTTCGCGACGTACCGCGGGTAGCCGTAGCGATCGGCCACCGCCAGCGATTTCATCAGGTGCCAGCCCGAGAAGTTCGACACGCCCGTATAGAGAATCTTGCCCGCGCGCACGAGTTCATCGAGCGTGGACAGCACTTCCTCGGCCGGTGTGCGCGCATCGAAACCATGCAACTGGAACAGGTCGATATGGTCGGTCTGCAGACGTTTGAGCGCCGCGTCAACCGCGCGCTTCAGGTGAAAGCGCGACGAGCCCACGTTATTGGGTTCGTCGTCGAAGCGGAAGGTCGCCTTGGTCGAGATGATCGCCTTGTCGCGGCGCCCCTTGAGCGCTTCGCCGAGCACCGACTCCGACGCGCCGCTCGAATAGATATCCGCGGTATCGAACATCGTCACGCCGGCGTCGAGGCAAATGTCGATGAGCTTTCGCGCTTCGGCAACGTCGGTTGCGCCCCAGGCCTCGAAGAACTCGCCTTTGCCGCCGAACGTGCCGGTGCCGAAACTCAGCACCGGCACCTTCATTCCAGACGCACCCAGAAAACGGTATTCCATTTCCGATCCTCCATTGATCAAGGGAGTTGACGATGAGATGCCGACAGCGCACGAGTCTACGCGCTTCGATTTGGGCTTGCCGCGAAGGTCTCACAGGGCCGCCGCCCGCCGCGCGGCTGTACAGATGCTTTTGCGTATTGGAAACTGTCGCCTTTCGCTACGGGCTTTTGGCTTCACGATCCGGTCCGCACGATTCCGATCGGCACGAGTCGCCACAATTCGCCCGCAGACCGCACAGGACCCGCACCACGATGACGTTGATTCCCCTCTCCTGCGCGGAGGCGCAATGACCGCTCCCGCGCAACGTTCTTCCGGCGTCGGCTGGCTGCCGTACCTCGTCGCCGCCACGTTCTTCATGGAGTATCTGGACACGACCGTCATCGCCACGGCGCTGCCGCAGATGGCGCGCTCGTTCGGCATCGGTCCGAATAGCCTGAGCCTCGGCGTGACCGCCTATATGCTCGCGCTCGCCATCTTCATTCCGGCCAGCGGCTGGGTGGCGGACCGCTGCGGCGCGCGCACCGTGTTCTTCGGCGCCGTGGTCACGTTCACGGTCGCGTCCGTGCTGTGCGGGATCTCGCAGAACGTCGACGAGTTCGTGGCCGCGCGCATTCTGCAAGGCATCGGCGGCGCGATGATGGTGCCGGTCGGGCGCATGGTCGTCGTGCGCAGCACCGAGAAAAGCAAGCTCATGCAGGCGATCTCGACGATCACCTGGCCCGCCATCGCCGCACCCGTGGTGGGACCGCCGATCGGCGGCTTCATTACGACCTACGCGTCGTGGCGCTGGATCTTTCTGCTGAACGTGCCGTTCGGCATTGCCGTGCTCGCGGCCATCGCCGCGATCGTGCCGAACCTGCGCGGCGAGCAGCGCCGGCCGCTCGATGTTACGGGCCTCGTGCTGAGCGGGGCGTCGCTGACCGCCATTCTCTACGGCGCGGAACTCGCGAGTCAGGTTGGCCAGAATCCGTGGCGCGCGGTGGCGATCGTTGCGGCGGGCGTCGCGATCGGCGTCGTCGCGTTCGTGCATGCGAAGCGTCATCCGCATCCGCTCGTCGATGTTTCCACGCTGAAGGTCCCGACGTTTTCCGTCACGATCGTGACCGGCTCGATCACGCGTATCGGCATCGGCGCGGCGCCTTATCTGATGCCGCTGATGTTCCAGATCGGCTTCGGTCTCTCCGCGTTCAAGTCCGGCCTGCTGCTGCTCGCGAGCGCGCTCGGCAATCTCGGCATGAAGGCGCTCACCACGCGCATTCTGGAACGCTGGGGCTTCCGGCTCGTTTCGGTTGTGGACGTGAGCGTGGCGGGCGTCTCGTTGATCGCGTGCGGCCTGCTCACGCCCGGCACGCCGCTCGCCATCGTGCTGATCGTCGTGTTCGTGTACGGCGTGACGCGCTCGATGCAGTTTTCCACCCTCGCAACGCTCGCCTACGCCGATGTCGCGCAGCCGCAGATGAGCGCGGCCAGCACGCTCTGGAGCGCGGCGGCGCAGATGACCATTGGCCTTGGCATTGCATTCGGCGCGCTCGCGCTGCGGGTGGCCGCGCACGTCAACGGCGAAACGACCGGCCATGTGTTCACGCTCGACGACTTCCGGCTCGCCTTTCTCGGCGCCGGCGTGCTCACGCTGATTTCGGTGTGGGGGTACGCGCAGATGGCGCGCGACGCGGGACAGAACGTGGGCGGCGGCTCGCGCAGGCAGCGCGCCTAGGGAGCACCGCGCGCCGGGCGGCGCGCGGCGGAACGACCGTTATTTGGAAAGGCTTGCCCGCACGGTGTATTCCGGTTCCTCGCCCGCTTCGAGTTCATCGGCATGTTCATGCGCGGCGTGGAACTCGTTGGACAGCGGCTCGACCGGATAACCGTGGCGCTCCCAGGCGTCGAGGCCGCCCCTGAGCGCGCGCGCATGGTAGATGTGCTTGTTGCGCAACTGATCGACGATGCGCTTGGCCGTCGCTTCGTTCGGGCACACGCAGTACACGACGATCGGACGCCCGAGCAACTCGGGCGACAGTTCTTCGCTCGATTCGAGATTCAGCGGCCGCGCGCCTGGAATCCGGTAGGCCTCTTTCTCGCGCACGGTTTGCGGGCGCGCGTCGAGCACGATGGGCGGCGCGCTCGACTTCATCATCTCGTCGAGCTGATCGGGCGAAATACGATGCGTGGCAAGCCAGTGGCGGAACTGCATGCGCCGCAGCCAGCGCCAGCCAAGGAACAGCACGCCCGCCGCGGCGAGCACGTCGAAGATTGTCATGCCGTTCGCACGCACGAACGCCGCGAAACGCACGATTTCGGCATGCAGCGCCGCGCCGCCGAGCAACCAGGTGCCCGCCCACAACGCCGCGCCAACCGTGTCCCAAAGCAGGAAGACATGCACGGCCACCGTTGTCGTACCGAGCAGCGGCGCGGAAATCAGGCCGAGCCCCGGTACGAACTTCGCCACCGCGAGAATGGGCGCGCCGTAGCGCTCGAATACATTGCGCGCGATGCGGATGGTGGTGTCCAGCGACAGCGAAAAGCGCACGAGCCCATTGAGCAGACGCCGCCCACGCTTGCGGCCCGCGGCGAACCACAGCGAATCGGCCAGCAGCGTCGCGATTACGGCCGCCAGCAACAGGCTTGTGTAGGATGTCTCGCCGCCCGCTGCCATCGTGCCCGCGAGAATCAGCACCGGCGCGGCCGGCACGGGCACGCCCAGTTGCGTGACGAGTACGCTGAGAAAGACCGCTCCGGCGCCGAAATCGGGTGGAATCGCGGTGGGGAGCGTCAACATTTGGAGATAACCTGCGCGCAGGGATGTTCAGGTAAGGAAACATGACGCGAATATCGCGCCGGCCGAGGGTGGAGATTACCCCAACGTGCCGTTCCCTGCTTACGTTGACGCAAAGCTTACGAGGGCGCCCCGCAGGCCGATCCGGCCCCGCTGCAGGCGCTTTCGCGCTAGTGCGAAACGATGCTAATCTCGTAAAAGTCGCCTTTTTAGCCGTTTTCCGTTAAGAAACATGCGTTACTGGCATCTCGATCGACCGAGGCAGGCAGGTCAATTCGACCTCTCGCGCGTCACCAGCCTCGTTTCGGCTATCGGCCGCGACGACGCCAACGCGCTCGCCGCCGAAGTGCTGAACATGCTCGGCCCGGCGACGTCGGTCACGCAATGCACGGTGTTCGCGTACGAATTCGGCAACCGCCCGCGCACGGTTTCCGTGGCCGATCATCGCGGCGGGCGCTTCCTGCGCGACGTCGCCGACACTTACGCGCGCCTCTTCTACGCGCTCGACGGCAATCAGCAGATCGTCAACGGCGGTTCGGCCGACAAGCCGGGCTCGTCGCTCGTGCTGCACTGGCAAAGCAGCGCCGATATCGCGCACGACGGTTACCGCACCGCGTGCTACGCCACGCCCAACGTGTCCGACCGGCTCTCGCTGCTGCTGCAGCCGGCCGCCGATATCTGGCTTTCCGTGAACCTGTACCGCGAAAGCGACGCCGGGAATTTTCAGCCGGCCGAAGTCGAACTGGTCGAATCGCTCGCGCCGCTGATCGGCGAGTCGGCGCGGCATCACTACACGATTCGCGGCCAGAGCCAGCTCGGCATTCCTCAGATGATGCTTGCGCGCCTGCGCGGGCTCTGCCCCACGCTGTCCAAACGCGAACTCGACGCCCTGCGCGGCGTGCTCGAAGGACGCAGCGCCGTTGAAATCGCCGAATGCATGGGCGTGAAGCCCAGCAGCGTCGTGACTTATCAGAAACGCGCGTACCAGCGGCTGGGGATTTCGAGCCAGCGCCAGCTCTTTGCGCTATGTCTGGCGACGGATCAGAGCTAGTTCACCGCCGCAAACCCTCGTCTCCTGCCGTAAGCCTCCTGTACCCAAATTGAGGACAGCGGGCCGCGCCTCGCGCTCCATACTGCCTTCATCGCCAGCGCCTCCGCTCGGGGCAAGCCGGCAAGCACAAGACTTACGTATGGAGACGCATTCCCCATGAGCGCCGAATTCAAACCTTATCCGTTCGAGGCGAAGCAGTACGCCGCGCGCCTGCCCGTACTCGAAGGCGGCCGTGAAGCCCAGCGCCACGCCGTGACGATCGTCGGCGGCGGCCCGGTAGGCCTCGCCATCGCGCTCGGTCTCGCGAAGCACGGCGTGCACTCGGTGCTGATCGAAGCCGACGAGTCGGTCTGCTACGGCAGCCGCGCGATCTGCATCTCGCGCCGCAGCCTCGAAATCATCGAACGCCTTGGCGCGCTCGACGGTTTCCTCGCCAAAGGCCTGCCGTGGACGGGTGGGCGCAGCTTCTATCGCAACGACGAAGTGCTGCACTTCACGATGCCGCAGGACGAAAACCAGAAGCTGCCGCCGATGGTCAACCTCGCGCAGTACCACATCGAGCAGTTTCTGCTCGATGCTGCCGAACAGCACGCCGACCTGATCGACATTCGCTGGCAAACGAGAGTCACGGCCCTGCAGGAAGACGCGCACGGCGCCACGCTCTCGCTCTCCTCGCCCGCAGGCGACTACACCGCGCAGACCGACTGGCTCATCGCCGCGGACGGCGGCCGCAGCACGGTGCGCGAAGCGCTCGGCCTGAAGCTCCAGGGCACGAGCTACGAGGGTCGCTATGTGATCGTCGACATCCTGCTCGACAGCGCGCGGCCTACGGAGCGCCTCGCGTATTTCGATCCGGCCTCGAATCCCGGCTCGACCGTGCTCGTCCACAAGCAGCCCGACAACGTGTGGCGCATCGACTATCAGCTGCGCGACGGCGAGGACGCCGACGAGGCAATCAAACCCGAAAACGTCATGCCGCGCGTGCAGAGCCTGCTCGACATGATGGGCGAGAAGGCGTCGTGGTCGCCGGTCTGGATCACGATCTACAAGGCCAACGCACTCACGCTCGAGCGCTATCGCCACGGCCGCGTGCTGTTCGCGGGCGACGCGGCGCACCTCGTGCCGATCTTCGGCGTGCGCGGCGCGAACTCGGGCATCGACGACGCCGACAATCTGGCGTGGAAACTCGCCTATGTCGTGAAGGGGCTCGCGAGCGACGCGTTGCTCGACAGCTACTCCGACGAGCGCGTCTACGCCGCGCACGAAAACTTGAGCTACGGCACGAAGAGCACGGAATTCATGGCGCCGCCGTCGTTCGCCTTCGATCTGATGCGCACCGCCGTGCTGAGCCTCGCGCGCGAGCACGCCGCCGTGCGCTCGCTGATCAATCCGCGCCAGACTTCGGCCATCGCCTACACGGCCTCGCCGCTCAATGCGGCCTCCGACGCCTTCGCAAACGGTCCCGCGCCGGGCACGGTGCTGCCCGAATGCCCGCTCACGATCGTCGATCAGGCAGGCGCGCGCGCAGGCCACGTGACCGACTTGATCGCGCCGTGCTTCACGGCGTTCTACTTCAGCGAGGATGGCGCAACGCCCGCCCCGATCGCCGCGCTCGAAACGACGCTGGCCGCACGCGCGCTGCCGTTCGCGCTGGTACCGCTCGCGCAGCGCCAGAGTGCCGATACGCCATGCCGCAGCGGCTGGGACCACACGGGACGCCTGTTCCCGATGTACGGCGCGCAGCCCGGCACGCTCTACCTCGTGCGCCCGGACGGCCACGTGCTCGGCCGCTGGCACGGCGACGCCGGCACGGTCGCCGCGCAAGCGCTCGCCGCCCTCGACCATGCGCTGTGCGCCTGAGCGCTGGCGCAATCAAGTACAGATGGAGATAGCCATGACCGACAGCGAACTCGACACCGTCTACACGCACTTGTGCAAGACCGTGACCAATCTGGGCGAAGCCAACGGCTCGCTCTTTCTCGCGCGCTTTGCGCTGCTCGCGATCGAGCGGATCGGCAACGCGCAAACCTGCGTCGGCTTGATCGATGCGGCGGGTGAGAACGTTTCGGCGGCCCCGCCGAAATAAAGGAAAACGCAGCGCGCCTTAGCGCTGCGCCGACTGCACGAGGCGCGCGAGGCGCGAGCGGTTGGTGACGCCGAGCTTCTGAAACGAACGATCGAGATGCGTGCGCACGGTCGTATAAGAAATGCCTAGCCGCTCGGCGATCTCCTTGTCGAGCAGGCCTTCCACCACGAGCGCGACCACGTCGCGCTCGCGCCGCGTCAAGCGGCTGATCGCTTCGTTATCTGCGGCGGATGTCTCGCCTTGCGTCGGCTGAGCGTGCGCCGCCTGCGCGCGCGAGCGCGCCAGTGCAGCGATGAAGGCCGGACGCAACAGATCGAACAGCACCCGTTCCCGATCGGAAAAAGGCTCGCTCCGCTTGCCGCGCCGAACGCGCAGATGATCGAGATTCTCTTCGCCCGACCAGATGAACAGATCCGCGCTCGCATGCAGGCCATCGGCGCGCAGCAGTTCGAGCAGACGCCGCCCCACCTCGAGGCGCAACGCGCCCTCCGGCAGGATATGGTCGGCCAGCAGCTTGAAGACATCGGCGATCAACGCGAGTTCGCGGCTCGTCAGGTCCATGCTCAGGTACAACGAGAAGTGGGCGCGCGCCTCACTTGCATGGCGGCGCAAACGTCAGAACCAAACGAACCTCGCCTGACGAATTCAATATGCGGTCTGACTGTGAAGCTGTACAGCCGTGTAGCTGTGGAACGGAAGTGCCGAAAAGAAAATGGGGCGGCAAACGCCGCCCCAAGAAAAACACACGCCGGCAAAGGGCTGTCTTCCGCCGGAGGTTGCATAGTACGCGATGAATAACCGCGCGGCATCCCCAAATTTGAGGACAAACGCTCACGTCATGCAAACTTTTGCCACCCCATGCCAGGTTGCCGATGCGAAATGGTTAGCTTTCATGCGCGGCGCATGGTTTCGCATCGGCATCGCGGTTTTACTGGATCAAGCGCGACACGCCGCGGCCGCGCGGATCGGAAACCGCGTCGGGCGTATCGCCGTTGATACGGATCGCCTGAATGTCGCCATTGAAGCTCTGGCCCTTCAGCACGTAGCCCTTCGCCTCGACCTGCTTGGCGAGTTCACCGTCGATGGGCTGGTACGGCTCCCAGAAAATCGTGTTGGGCGGCAGCAACTGGTGGTGGAAGCGCATCGCCGCCACCGCGTCCTTCAACGGCATGTCGAAGTCGTAGTTGTTGTTGATCACCTGGAAGATCGACGTGAAGATGCGCGAACCGCCCGGCGTGCCGATCACGAGCGCCACCTTGCCGTCCTTCGTGAGAATGGTCGGCGTCATCGACGACAGCGGACGCTTCTTCGGCTGGATCGCGTTCGCGTCGCTGCCCACCACGCCGAACATGTTCGGCACGCCCGGCTTGGATGCGAAATCGTCCATCTCGTCGTTGAGCACGATGCCGGCGCCCGGCACGACCACGCCTGAGCCGAAGTAGCCGTTGATCGTGTACGTGTTCGAGACGGCATTGCCCCACTTGTCGACCACCGAGAAGTGCGTCGTTTCCGCCTTTTCCGGCATCGAGGTGCCGAGGCCCGGCTGCACGCTCTTGGTGTCGGAAGGCTTGTCCGGATCGACTTCGGCGGCGCGCTTCGCGAGGTACGCGTCGTCGGTGAGCTGCGCGACCGGCACCTTGTAGAAGTCGGGGTCGCCGAGATATTGCGCGCGATCCGCGAACACGCGTTTCTCGATCTCCGAGATCAGGTGGATGTACTGCGGCGAATTGAGCGGCACGTCCTTGAACTGCGGCGCGAGCATCGCCTTCATCTTGAGCAGCTGCACGAGGCCCACGCCACCCGAACTCGGAGGCGGCGCGGTGATGATTTCATAGCCGTTCCACTTCGCCTCGACCGGCTGACGCCACACGGCCTTGTACTCCTGCAGATCGCGCTTCGTGATGAGGCCATGACCCTTCATCGAGGCGGCGATCAAGTCGGCGGTCTTGCCGTCGTAGAAGTCCTTCGCGCCCTGGTTCGCAATGCGCGTGAGCACATTGGCGAGATCGGGCTGCTTGAACGTCACGCCCTCCTTCAGGTCGCCGAAGTATTCGTCGAAGTTGGTCTTGCCGGCAAAGTCCTTCTCTGCGGCCTCGCGGCGCTTGGCAAGCTGCTCATCGACGACAAAACCGTCGCGGGCGTACTTGATTGCGGGCGCGAGCACCTGCTTCCACGGCAGCTTGCCGAAGCGCTTCTGCGCTTCCCACATGCCCTCCACGGTGCCCGGCACGCCCACGGCGTCGTAGCCATACAGACTCTTGCCCTCGATCACGTTGCCCTTGTCGTCGAGGTACATCGTGCGCGTGGCGGCGAGCGGCGCGCGCTCGCGATAGTCGAGGAAGTACGGTTTACCGTTCACGTAGAGCGTCATGAACCCGCCGCCGCCGATGTTGCCGGCTTCCGGGTACGTCACGGCGAGCGAAAAGGCGATGGCGACCGCCGCGTCGACGGCGTTGCCGCCCTCCTTGAAGATCTGCTCGGCGGCGTCGGCCGCGTACTTGTCGGCAACGGCCACCGCCGCTGCGTTGAGGACCGCAGGGCGTTGCGCCGTGTCCTTCGCAAAGGCCGGTGTGGCTTCGAGGAAGCCCGTGGACAAAGCGGATAGCGAAAGCAGTGCGAGAGTGGCAGCGGAAATTTTCGTTTTTTCAACCAGCTTCATTGAGTGCACCCCATGATTCGGTTTGTAGGGCCTACCGGATACCTGCCTTGGCCTTATAGCACGCCAGGAAAACGATTGCGATCCGGCGATCCGCTGATTCCACAGTTGTGCAAAGCGAACGCCCCAGCCTGCATCACGCCTTGCCGCGCCGGCCGCGCGCAATTTCCTCTCCCGCATTCGCGGGCAAACGCATCGTCACCGGAATCGACGCCACAGAAAAGAGCCCGACCACGAGAAACGCGGGCCAGAAGTCGGACCAGACGATGGTCGGATGGCCTTGCACGCGATGCGAAATCTGCAGCACGAGGCCCGCAATCGTCACGCCGAGGCCGAGCGACACCTGCTGGATCACGCTTGCCACGCTCGTGGCGCGACCGATGTCGCGCGTTGGAATATCGGCATAGGCGAGCGAATTAAGGCCGGTAAATTGCAGCGAAGGAAAGATCCCGCCCGCGAGCACGATGACCCAGATGAGCCACACCGGCATGCCAGGCGAAAACGAGCCGCAAATTGCGATGGCCGTTCCTGCGAGCACCGCGTTGACCATGAGCGTGCGGCGAAAGCCAAAGCGCCCGAGCACGCGCGAAACGATCGCTTTCATGAAGATCGAGCCGAACGCCGAAGCACACGTGATGGCGCCTGAAGCGAACGCCGTCATGCCGAGCCCTTCCTGCAGCGTGAGCGGTAACAAAAAAGGCACGGCGCCGAGCCCGATGCGAAACAGCGACCCGCCTGCCACGCTCGCGTTGAACGTGGGGATGCGCAGAAACTTCAGATCGAGCACGGGCCGCTCGACACGTTGCGCATACAACCAATAGGCGCCCAGCAGCAACGCGCCGATCACACACATCGTCACTGCCGTGCCGGTGGCGACAAGCTCGCCGCCCACCAGCGAAAGGCCGAGCATGAAGAGCGACGCCCCACCCGCGGAGAGCACGAAACCCGCCCAGTCGAGCCGGCCCGGGTGCTCCTCGTGCATGTTCGCGATATGCCGGTTCGCGAGCCAGATGCCGAGCACGCCAATCGGAATGTTGATGAAGAAAATCAGCCGCCAATGCAGATACGTGGTGATGAACCCGCCAAGCGGCGGCCCCACGACCGGCCCGAGCAACGCGGGCACCGTGAGATAGTTGACCGCGCGAATGAAGTCCGATTTGGGCAGCGAGCGGAAGATGATGATGCGGCCCACCGGCACCATCATCGCGCCGCCAATGCCCTGCACGAAGCGGGCGGCCACGAACATCTCGAGCGACCGCGAAGCCGCACACAGCAGCGACCCCGCCATGAAGATGCCAATGGCCGTGCGAAACACGTTGCGCGAGCCGAAGCGATCGGCCACCCAGCCGCAAATCGGAATGAACACGCCGAGGCCGATCACGTAGCTCGTGACGGCCAGCTTGAGTGTGATGGGGTCCTGGCCGAGATCGCGGGCCAATGCGGGGAGCGAGGTGACGATGACCGTCCCGTCCACGTTCTCCATGAACATCGAGCACGCGACAATGAGCGGAACGATGAATGTGCCTAGGGCTAATGGCATGGGCAGGAACGACGATCAGCGTGGCTGATGGCGTAAAGCTGCCATTATGGCCCTTGTTGCGGAAAACGGGAACCCTGCAACAGATGAAGCGGCGCGCTTTTGCCGATGCGGCGCGATGCAATCACACGCGCAAAAGTGAAAGCCGCGAAGCCCGCCGCCGCTTTCAAGCGGCGACAGATCTCGCGGCCTAATCAGACATCAAGCGTCGAGCAATCCGCGCCGATGCGCTTCAGACAGCCGTCTGCTTCACACGGCTCACCACCGGACGCAGTTGCGGCAGCACCTGTTGCGCGGCGCGCGTCACGTCGTTGGGGAAGTCGATCTCGATCCACGGCGCGCCGGTCACGTCCGCGGTCTCGAACTCGCTGCCGCGCTCGAGCAGCAGGTCGCGCAGCGCTTCTTCGTGCGGCAGGTTCGCGCGGCCCGTATCGACATAACCTTCGACGATCTGCGCAAAGCGGCGCGCCGTTGCTTCGTTCAGGCGGAAGAAACCCACCGACTCGCCGATCGTGTCGTATTGCAGACCGACCGCCAGTTGCTTGCGCAGTTCGACGGGCACGCCGTTGCGCAGGCACAGCTTCACGGGCTCGTCGCCGGCTTCGAAGTCGCGGTCGATCAGCAGGCGGTTGGCCGACGCGTCCCCTGCCACGAGCGGCGCGAACACGCGCTCGTCGTAGAGCACGTCGGCGTCCATGAGCAGCACGTCGCCGCCGCGCGTGAGCGCCTCGGCCGTGCGGTGCACCGTGAGCACGCTGCCCAGGTCGAAGCGCGGATTCATCACGACCTCGACCTTGTGCGGCCAGCTGATGCGCTTGAGTTCGGCCTCGACCAGCTCAGGCTGGAAACCGAGCGCGAGCACGACTTCCGTCACGCCCGCCTCTTCCAGGAATTGCAAATGGCGTTCGAGCAGCGTCACGCCCTCGAACTGCAGCAGACATTTCGGAAACTGATCTCCAGCCGGTTGCTGAAGGCGCAGGCCAAGGCCTGCCGCGAGAATGATGGCGCGCATGCGCAAACGTTCCTTGGGAGAAAAAAGGTCAATCGGCGACTTCGACAGCACAGACGCGCGAGGCGCGCCGGCGTTGCCAGCTACGTTCGCTGAAATGCAGATACAGCAGGCCCGGCAAGCCGAGCAGGATTTCGCGCGCGCGCTTGGCGAGCGAGAGCGCGAGCGCCGCCTCGGGCGGCAGGCCGACGAGCGGCGCGAGCAGCAGGTAACCGCCCTCTTGCACGCCCAGCGAGCCAGGAATGGCGAAAGCGGCACCGCGAATGGCCTGACCGATGCTCTCGAGCAGCAGCGCATCGATCCAGCCTACGGGATGGCCGAGAAAGCGCAGCGCGAGCCACACTTCCACCGTGCCCACGAGCCAGCCCGCGAGGCTCAGCGCGAAGCTGGCCGCCACGCGGCCACGCTCGGCGTAAAGCGACTTCACGGCCTCGTCGACAGCATCGGCGCGCGTGGCAAGCGCCGACCAGTCGCGCTTGCCGAATACCTTCGAAGCCAGACGTAGCAGGCGGCCAAACAGACCACGGCGCTGCGCGACATAGAACAGCGCGATCAGGCCGCCAAGCACGGCGGTCGCGATCAGCGCCGCGACGCCGAGATCACGCGGCGCGCCGTTCGCGGCATAGGCCGAAAAAAGCACGATGCCGAATACGGCAAACACAATCTGCGCCACGGCCTGCAGCGTCGTGCTCACGGTGATGGCCGCCGCCGCGTCACGCATCGACATGCCGCGTTGGGCAAGCTGGCGCACCATCGCCACGGGGCCGCCGATCTGGCCGGCCGGCAACAGGCTGTTGACCGATTCGCCGGTCCAGCGCGCGAGCAGCGCATCACGCTGGTCGACGCGTGCGTCTTTGCCGAAAAGCACGGCGATCGCACCCGCGTCGAGCGCGAGCGGCACGACGTGGAACGCGGCAACGAGCACGAGCCCCCAGCCGGCGGCCGCGAGCGCGCCCGTTACCGAGCCGAGGCCCTGCCAGGCGAGCAGCGCAATGAAGAGTGCCGTGCCGACCGACAGCAGCAGGATGGCAGCACGGCTCACGCCTTGCCTCCAAACGCCTTGCGGAACACCTGGCGGAAACCGAAGTACGCAATGGCGTCCTTCATGTTCGAGATGAAACGCCGCCACGGCCGCATGTTCGGGTTCGTCACGTATTCGAGCGTGAGCGACACGCGCACTTCGCCTTCGAGGCTCGGCGTGACGCGATGACGAAGCTTGTCGCCGTCGAACACGATGAGCGCGCCCGGCGGGTACTGCACTGAGCCCGGTTCGTCGGCCTTGTTCGAATCTTTCGTGTGCAGCTCGTAATCGAGCTTGCAGGACGACTCGTCGATCACGCCGAGCAACACCGTATAGCGGCGGCCGTCGTAATACGACGTGTCGTAATGCCAGCCGATATGGTCACCGGCGCGCGTGTAGTAATACAGTGCGTACGCGTGCGGGTCGTCTTCGGGCGAAAGCTGCAGGCGGTCGCCCGTGATCTTTTCGAGCCACGCGATCAGTTGCGGCGAGCGGTAAAGCTCGGCGATGTACGGCGCGAGGCGGTCGATCGTGTGACGGCTCACGCTGCCGCCCGCCTTGTGGCCCGGCAGATAGTTGCGGTTGACTTCGGGGAGCAGCGCGTTGGCCGCGTCGATCAGCTGTTGCGTGGCGTCGGCGGGCAGGAAATCGGAGAGATACAGGAACGAGCCCTGGCTCTCGTAGTCGGCGCGCAGGCGCGCGGTGTTCAACGGTTGCAGCGCGCGGCCGATCGCGCCGTCCGGCTCGCCGGCCGCAGCGCGTGTGGCGCGGGCCGAAACGGGGACGGGAGGCGCTACGACCTGTTCTTGTTCTGCTTGCAAGCTCATCTGCTGCTCCACACCTGAGGGGTTTCCTTGGCGGGGCGCTGACGGCGCGTCACGCGCACGTAGTCGAGCACCACCCAGATGGCGAACAACGGCGCCCCGATCGAAGCCGCGATAATGAACGGCGACACCACGCCCGTCAGCGTGACAAGGGGTAGCAGATACAGCACGTCTTCAGTCTCGAAACCGCCGGCGAACGCCTGCTGCGTGCCCGCCTTGCCGGCCATTTCCTCGATGCGCATGCGCAGGAAAAAGATCATGGCGACTGCAACGCCCGCGATACCGCCGAGCACGGCCGGCGGCACACGCCATTCGGCGCCCGTGTGGCCGGCCACGGCGCCGAGGCCGTAGCCCATGCCGAAGAACAGCAGGACGGTGACGAGCGCGTCCGCTGCGAGATCGTAGAAATGTCCGATACGGCTGGTTTTGCCGCTGATACGCGCCAGTTCGCCGTCGGTATGATCAACAAAATTCGACAATACGATCAGAAATGCGCCAATATTGACGTGCAGAAAGCCGCCGCGCGCCAGATAGAACCCGCCGGCAACGCCAATCAGCAGTCGCAGCGTGGTCAGGTGATTCGGGGTAACGCGCGTGGGTACGAGCGGAGTGACGAGCCAACGCGCCGCGCGAGCATCCCACGTGCGCGGTAGTGGCACCTCTCGCGGAGCCGTTTTTGCAGGTTTATCTTTTTCGGTCATAACCGCGCAGTATAGTGTAAGGTGTTTCTTAGTGTGTCGTAACGTGTCACATTTATGTCTAAACCCATGATTTTCAAAGGGTTGATACTTTCATCGTGTGTCAACGTGTTGCGCTGTGTCAGGCGTTTTGATGGTAGCTAGACTGGTAGCTGGAACAGTCCAATAATCGGTCCGTCCATCTATTGACGGGTTATAGACCGATTCCCATGGCACGCGTCCACCAAGCGCTAGACGAACTGCAGCTGCGCCGTTGGCTCGCTAAAGGCGAGCCTGTTGCGAAGAGCGACGGCGACGGCCTTACGTTCACCCTCTCCGATACCCGAGCCGCGACCTGGATCCTTCGCTATAGCAGAGGCCAACGCCGGCGTGAGCTCACACTGGGCACCTACCCCAATCTGACCCTGTCAGACGCTCGAAAAAAGGCGCGGGCGTATCGGACCAAGATTGACGCTGGCGAGGATCCGGCAGCCGACAAGCGCGTCCAGAAGGCCCGCGTGCGCGAAGCAATGACCGTCAGCAAGCTTTGCGACGACTACGTCGACAAGCGCTTCCCGCAGCTCGCAGCGAACAGCGTCAAGATGTACACGTGGCTACTCGACGCCACACTGCGGCCGAAACTCGGTGCGCTCGAGGTTCAGGCGACACGATCATCGGACATCGTCTATATGCTCGAGACGTGCGGGCACCCATTTTCAGTTTGCAAAACGCTGCTTGGTCTGGTGCGTCGTATTTTTAAGCACGCTGCAGGCCGACGCATGGTCGACTCAAACCCGGCCACCGGCGTTGACCTCGAGGCAATCCTCGGAGCACCGCCAGCCAGGCGCAAGCGGGTCATGCTGACCGAAGAGGAGTTGCGGACCCTCTTACCGGATTGCGATACGTTGCTCGGCCGGACAAACGGGCTGATGTTCCGGATCCTGCTCGCAACCTGTGTGCGGACCTCTGAACTGGTGAAAGCGGAGAAGGAGTTAATCGATCTCGACCGTGGCGCGTGGCGCGTACGTGGGTCGACTGTCAAGACGAAAACGGGGTTTCTGGTCCCCCTGCCGCCGCTCGTGGTGACCTGGATGCGTGAGCTGATTGCGCTTTCAGGCGATTCACACTGGCTCTGTCCTGCACGGTGGGAAAAACTGGACGGACACGTGAACACCCACATCCTGCGTGACGCGATCGCACGCGCCTTTGAGGACAAAGGGCTGGAGATACGCCGTTTCACGCCCCACGACACGCGCTCAACGGCAAAAGGCCACTTACGAAATCTCGGATTCAGCAAGGAGATCAGCGAGATCGCCCTGAACCATAAACTGCCAGGAATCGAGGGCATATACGACGTGCGCGAGGAAATCCCCGAGCGCCGGGCCGCTATGGAAGCGTGGGCGCGCTTCATTGCCGGTTGCTGCGACAGCACAGACCCACACGGCAAGCACGAAGCCCCTGCGACCTCGAACGTGGTGCAGCTCAGGCCAAGGCGCGCAGCGTAGCTGTCAACCAGGCGATGCAGAGCGCATTGCGCAGCAGCAAGATTTAGCTAGGGCTAAAGAATCCATAGGTAATATTTATCGCCCCGCCTATACGGACACGTATAATTCATCGACCCAACCGTAACATTTGACCGAATTGCGCCGATATTTCGTCGGACAGGGCAGTGTTCGGTCGGTAACAGTTCGCAATACGCCGTTAGACGGGGTGGCCACACGGTTTCGATCGCGTGTGCTAGCCTGACTTTGGATAGCGAGCATCGCGTTAGGCGCACCATAAAGACACAAGAATGAAAGCACTTCCGGCTCCAAAAACGAGCCAGATCATAGATCGGATCAACACGCTTCAGATGGCGTCGCCGTACTTTCTCGATCCGAATTCGCTTTCAGACCAGTGCCGAGAACTTCGCCTTATCAGACGCGAAATCGATGCCTTGTTTAACGTGGATGCGCGCGCCGCATGGGAAGTCCAGGGTGCTTGGTACGCCCTTGTAGGGAATTGGGACGAAACTGAAAAGGCGTTCAATGCCAGCATGAAGCTTGGCGACAGTGGAACTAATTTCCTAAATTGGGGCGTGAACTGCGTAAACCTTGGCATGTTTTCTGCGGCTCACGAGGCCTATCGAGTAATCGGTGCGCCGGAGATGAATCATTTCACGGACGCTATCCGACTCGGATTTGGTTGTGGTGCCATCGGGCAAGTTGCCCGCTTTGCTGAGAGGGCCGAGGAAATGAAGATCCCTTGGAACGAAGGCGACCGCGAAACGGTAATGAACGCGCACAAAATCCTTGCACAAGCTGGTATCACGGACGAGCGAATCGCACGTCATCTCGATGTGGCAGGTACGGTCCTGCGACGACACCACATTCGTAACCAAGCCCATCCACGAGTGACCGTTGCGGACGGCCTATTCAACGGCGTGACATACGTATTCAGTGTGCCAGTTTCTGCCAACGAAGCGTTCGATCTCAATATGGAACTCGCAGCCGAAGAGTACGCAGCCGGTATCGAGAAGGACGTCGCCTTCGACGTCGTTTTTGAAGGCACCCCTGCATGAGCGCAACGCCGAAGGAACTAGTCGACAGCGCAACAGCCATGCTAAAGGCGGCTACTGACGAGGCGGCTTATCGTGCAGTTTGTAGCCGAGCGTACTACGGCGCCTTTCACGCTGCCAAAGAATTTCACGACGCCTTGGCGACTCCCGGTTCCGTGGGCAACGCAAAAGGCAAACACGAGCAGCTAATCGCGCAGCTCAACAACCCACTCATTAGTCGGCAGAATCCGAAATACCTTCGGTCGATCGCGTTAGGCAAGTCATTGCGCCCGCTGATCGATCAGCGCGTCGTTGCCGACTACAACCTCAAAGCTACCGTCACGCAGGCTGAAGCAACGACTTCGGCCAGCAACGCGACAACTCTTTGCGCGAACGCGACAGGCAGCACAACGGCAGTCAGCACTGCTGGAAGCCAGGGCGCCGGTAAACCGTAATATCTGGACCTCATCAGGTATCGACGACGCCGCTTTTTTTTGCGCGCGGTGGCGCTGGGAAGGGCTCGGCAGCCATCTTGTCGGCTGGAAAGAGATTGAGGAACGTCCGCGCCTCATCCATCGACCGGCTTCCGAGCCAGCCCTCATATTCATCAGGCGGCACGACCAGGACCGAGCGCTTCTCGTCCCCCGGCTTGTGAAAGCGCTTCATTAGTGGATGTTCGGCGGCGTTCACCGTGAGCATCGTGAAGGACAGTGCCTTACCCTCCTCCCCCTCGTCCCACTCGCGCCACAGACCCGCGATCGCGAAAGGCTCACCCGACGCCATGCCGATCCGCCAGCGCACTGACTTGCCGGTCTCGTAATCCGGCTCATAGAAAAAATCGCACGGTATCAGGCAAAGCTGTTGCCGCTTCCACGCACCGCTGAAGCTGCGCTTCTCGCCGACCGTCTCCGCACGTGCGTTCATCGTGTCGAAGACTCGCACGCCCGGCGGAATGTGCTTGCGCGGCACGATACCGAACGTGGCGACGTCCGCGCGCGCGCCGCCATCGCCGCGTCGAATGATCGGCGCCGGATAGTCCTTATAGACCTCATCCCTCCAAGGCGAATCTGGCGGTTCGACGCCAAAGTGCTTGAAGAGCTGATCGCGGCGCGCAGCGGCGTAGTTCGTGCACATCTCATTCCTCCCCCAAATCCCGCTCGGCACATTGTGCCAGCCCTAGCGGAATTGCGAGATGGCATGATACTGTATATCCATACAGTATTTTAGGTTTTGAGTTATGAACCCGGTTTGGGAATGGAAGTGGGCATGTTGGAACGAAGCCGCCGCCCGATTCGAGCAGACACCCGTCTGGATGACCGACGACGAAGCGCGGGCGGACTGGCACGCTTACGATGATCCGCGTTCCTATCGTGTCGAGCACACCAAGCGAGATCGACACCGCAACACCGGGCCGCTCGTCGATGCGCCACCGGCAGAAGTTGACTGGACGCGCGAGCGCCGTCAGCGGGCAGAGCGTTCGCGATACGGCCTCCCGCCTTTCGTTACGCCGACCTATCGGGAACTACGAAGGATCTGGGTTGAACACAAACACCCGGACGTGCGGCGCATAGCGCTTGAGGTGCAGACCGACCGCCATGCATTTGCGGAGCTCGAAGCGCTAGCGGCAGAGGAATATTGGCATCTATCCAAAGACAGCGCCACGATCGACGATGCGCGCAAGGCCCTCGCGCGCATCCGGCGCCGACTTCATAAAGAGATCGAGCGCATCGGCCCGCTCACTGGCAATTCCAAGTGACTGATTCGTTCATAGCACGCAGCGTGGTTATGCGTCTTGGTTTGTAGCGCAAACAGGTCATGAGGTCGCGCAATGATCAGCAGTGCCACGGCGCTTTTGCTGCCCAATTTCGTTCTATGTTCGTGTCCTCGAACTATGAACGAAAGGGGACAATGGATGCCTTGGACATATAGCCAAAGCACAGGCCAATTGACGCGCAACGGCAGGGTCGCGGGAACAGGTTATTCAGGCAACGGCGCAGGACGAAACAATGGGAGCATGCAGGGCACACGTGGCTCTGGGCCAATTCCACAAGGCACATACGTCATAGGTGCGCCCTTCCACCACCACCACGCGGGCGACTTCACAATGCGGCTCACACCGCAGAACGGCACCATGACATTCGGGCGCGACGGCTTCATGATGCACGGCGATAGCGTACGCCACCCTGGCGAAGCATCCGAAGGCTGCATCATCCAGAATCACACTGTACGGCGTCAGGTATGGTCGAGTGGTGATCACACACTTCGGGTGGTCCCATGATGCGCTCAGCAATTTTCGCTCTGGCGCTAGCGGCACCGGCCATATGCTTCGCCGCGTCGCCACAATGCGCAAGCTGGCCGACCAACATGGCGCTGGTTCATCTGAAAAATGCGGGCATCACCGACCCGTCACAAATCGACGAATCCAAGACTAAAGCGGTGCGGCTCGCTTCCGAGAAGCTCGGCAAAAATCGCTACCGGCAGGTCTATGACATCACGTTCCACGACAAGGCGGGGCAAATGATCGAGGTCATCACCTCGAGCGAAGCATCATCTTCGGAGTGTTCGATGAGTGGCGTGGATGTCTATGTCGTCTCACGCAAGCTCGGCGGCCCGTGAGGTAGTCTGGCACGCGAGACTGGCTATCGGCTCAAACGGCAAACCGATCAACCGGACCATAGGACACAAACATGAAGAAGCTGGTAATCGCAACACTCATCAGCCTCACCTTTCTCAGCGCGCACGCCGAAAGCGCCCTACAACTCAGCGACATGAAGGCTACAGTTTCGCCTGGCACATCGTCCGGCTTTATTGCCGGCACCGCGACAAACACGTCTCCCGATCGAATTGAAAGCGCAACGATCACGATCAACCTATTGGATGCACAGGGCAACATTGTCGGCAATACAAGCGCGGTAGCATTCGGAATTGCACCGGGCCAAAAGTGGCTATTCCGCGCCATCACGACAATTCCCTATGAACGCTCGGAGGTCGTTTCAGTCAGGACGATGTGACGCAACGCGACAAGATCAGGAACACACAGACGAGCAAGCAGGCGGCACCGTATCGCAGCCATTTCCGTGGCCATTTTCGACCGTTCGAACTAGCCGCCTGCTCGCGTTGCTTCCAGCGCTCTACCGCTCGAGCGAGCGCGTCATCAATAATTCGCAGATCGCCGCGGCACCGCCAGACCATCGCCGCTATAAGCTGATTGACGAGAAGCTCGCCTGGATCGACAGGTGTTTTGTACAGTCCAAATCCAATCCGAAGCGCGAGGAACGTGTAGACAGCGACAAATGCATATTTCCACAGCCGGCTCGTCCAGCTAACCTCCGCGTTCTTCGGGATGTCGGCAAAAACCAACCGCAGCACGATATACACTGCTGCGGCGCCGTTAAGCAGCAACGTCGTGAAGTCCCACGGCCCATGCACGTGCAAGTAACGCATCAGCTCACTCATCCGACTTACCTCCGCCACCTCCGAACCATTTATCGAATACCCAGGTGCTCAACTTGTCGAGCAAGGGCTGAACGTTCTTCTCTACCCAGTCAAGCACCTTTACGGCGACGGCCACGATCAAGAGTGAACTAAAGAATCCCGTTGCCCACGCGGAGAAGCCGGGATGTGCCTCGAGCACCCAAAGCGAGAGGTGATACCCCCCGCTCAGGGAGACACCGAACGAAATCGCCTTCTGGAATCGAGAGCCCTCCCGTGGCCGCGCGAGGAACATCGCACTGCCGCCCACGACACCGAATAGCAAACCGGTATTGCTCGGCAGATGCACGGCACTCGTCGCCATAGCTCCGAGCGCGCCGCTCAGCAAGCCAACGACGGCAGCACCGAAGCTGGACGTAACAGGCTCAGCCATTACACCGCACCCGTACGCATCATCTTGGCTAGGCGCTGCGCACGTTCGCCCACCTGTACCGCCCATTTGGATGCCAGCATCTCTTCCGCGGCTTTTGAAAAGTCCCGCGCCTCCATCGCCGCGAGCGCCTTCTTGAATGTGAAAAGCCGGTACTCGAGATTGAATGCCATGTTTGCGAGCACGCGCTGGCGGACGGGTTCGAGCTGACGCCACCAGGGCAAATTACGGTCAAGCAGCCGGAGCGCCTTAGCAATATCGTTCTCGAGCATGAAGTCGCACTCGGAATCTGAGATACCGACCGCGGTGAGATTGCGACCCACCCCGACACTGGTGTTCCCTTCGGTATCGATGTATGGCTTGAGGCAGCGCTTTTCGTCGCGCTCAAGCTCCGCCCTCAACGCTCGCAAGTCCAACTGTGACATCTGTGGCTCCTGACAGGTGTGACTCCATCGTAGTTAGTGAGAGCCCACAGTTCGACACTCGCTTTCCTATCGGAACGCTTCCTAGCCGACCACAGCGCCAATCGAAGTCGGCACATCGATAGTGGTTGCGACTGAAGCTGGCGGCATCTCGCAAGGTGAGATGACAACCACACCGTCCACCATTGAAGCCGACACGGCCTGGCTCACTACTTCGCTCAGTTCCTTACCTGTTGAGTCGACGGTAACGGCGCTCACGATGTAGCTGTCCTCCCTGATATTCTCGAACGCGCCCGTGTAGGCTGGTCCACGCAAAAGTATCGGTTGGACGATATCGCCGCTCGTGTCGAGTGCGACATTGCCGATGGAGTCTGCGAGTGAAACGCGCACACCTGCTGGAGCCGCTCCCATCGGTACGTCCGTGGTCTGCTTTTCAGTTTTGATGCTGATGCCGATATTCATGTCACTCCTTATGCACTGCACGCTAGATTGGGCAAGCAAACACGTCGTCGAAACGCACCGGACTTGTCGTGTGTAAAACGTAGCACTGGACTCGCATAATCGAGGCACCGACCGGAACAATGAACTGCTTCCCGGTTTGCTGATAGCCGTCGGTTGGACCTGTGATTGCGCCTGTATTGCCATCATCGATAACTTTCGCGTCCTTGGTGAGGAACTGCACACGAATAGTCACGTAGCCACCATTGACCACTTCTAGGTCTGGACTCTTGATCCAACCCCCAACCACGTAAACCTGATTCGCACTAACTGTCGTGATATCCTGCACCGCCGATGAAGACGCGGCCGGGTCCGCCAACTGGATCTGGCAGCAGTACTTACCAGTACGCGGGTCCGTCGAATCAATAGAAAATACGTTGCCAAGTCCGACGCAGTTCCATCCGTCGAACGAACCAGTCTCGAAGCCGCCGTTGTAGAGCCGATTGCTGCCGGCCCATGGAACCGCGAGGCCCGAACTCTGATTCGATCTCCAGTCGCTGTAACCTCTCACGTAGACCTTCACCGGGTCATTGCCGGATTCCTTGACGGCTACCGACGTATTGACGTTGCTGAAACCTGAGATCTTCGAGTTGAAGTCAAGCGACACGTCGCCATTTAGTCCGATCAGGTACGGTCGCCCGCCGAATGTCTCGTTCGGGATGTAAGGGCCGTTTGTGCCGAGCGGCCCACCGCCTATTGATCCGCCTATCACTCTGAGATGCGTTCCAGGCATCTGGTTTGTCTTAAAGAGGCGTACGTGTGGATTGTTATTGTTGTTTTCCCAATGACATCCCACAGTCGTCCAAATTCCGCTGCGCAACTCCATTGACCTGTCGCAATAGTCAAAGGAATGGCTGTAAATCCCGGCGTCCAGGTTCGTTGTTCCGTCTTCGTACATGCCAACGGCCGTGCCTGCAGAATTCACGCAGTTGAACGTCTTGCCACCATGGATATGGAAATTCTCCCCCGTATCATCGACGCGCAGCCACCGCCAACCACGGCGCCAAGCCTTTCCGATACTTGGACACGTGAAATCGACGAGGTAGCAGTGCGAACCACCAACGATGAGCGAATCACGGAATCCTTCACTCATGAGCATCAGCTTGGCGTCACTGATTTGCGCGTAATCCCCACAAACGAGAATTCCGTCAAGCACTACGTACTGGCTCAGAGGTAGGTTTGGCGGTTTCGATACCGCACCACCATACGGCCCAATGACGCTGAAATTCTGAATCGCTGTGCCAGTTGCGGGACTCACAGTACCGGCTTTGCCGCTGATCACGAGCACCGGGTAAGCAGGATCGCTGCCGTAGCTGAATTTGTCCGCCTTGAATCCTGAGGCCGCCACGATGCGAGCCCCGTCAAACTGAAAGTTTCCTGGCAAGAAGGCATAAAGCGTTTTTGACGCCAAGAAGCGTTGTGACGGCTGCGCGCGAATTGTCGCGCCGCGCTTCGCGGCCCAGGTAAATGCCGCCTGAAGCTGCTGGGTCTCGTCCTTTACTGGGTTGCCGTTATCGTCGTAGTTTCCGAGCGCTCCGCATTGCGAAAACGTCATGTCGCCGACTTGCTCCACGATCCACGGGCCATCCGGTCCCGTGAACACGCTGATACCATCGTCAGTTGCCGAACCGGGCGCGCCAAGGACAAAGTCACGTCCGCCACCTCCATCGCCGGCCGCATAGTAACCAGTACGTTGCGCTCGCGCGGACGTCTTCCCGGAAAGTGCCCGCAACTCGTTGGACGAATTCACAACGTTCGAATTGGTCGCGATCGCCGCGATATCCAGCCACGTTGTCCCGTTGTGCTTTAGGTATCTCCCCTGTGCGTCCTGCGACGTGTCGATGTACTCAGCCCCTACCATATCCGAGTCATTGACGAAGCCAAGCGAGACGGCGGTGGGCCGCGCAGTTCCCTTGCCGACTCCAGATTGACCCAGCAGACGCCACACACCGGGAGTACCAGTGGCGACGCATCGCCAACCCGTCGCGCCCCCGCTAGAGGGGAGCGGGTTCAATACCGTGTCACCGCGATACCACGAACCGGTAGTCGGCGCGGCGGTAGCTTGAGCCACGCGCTGCCCGGGCAATCCGTTGTTGCGCTCGAAGAGTTGATTCGACGCGACGGCATCAGGCTCGTCTACAACGCGGTTTCCGCTCGGCATCGTCGGAGCGCCGAAGTCATTACCGTGAATCTCAGCCGCTGCCACGGCCCCTGCCTTGAGGTTTTTCAATCCCACGGCATATTGGGTCGCCTTCGCATATGTCGCGGTATTGTCCGTGACTTGCAGCTTGCCGATAGTCACCTTCAGATCGACGCTGTCAGCCTTGATCGAAATTGCTCGCCGGTCAGCCGTTCCGCCAGCATTCACGTCGAGAAACGCGTTGTCACACAGGCTCACGAGTGCTGGAGAGCAGTCAACCAACGGCTGGAACAATAGGCCGTCAGCGACGCTCCCAAATGATGTGTTGGAGCGCGCAATCAAATGCGAAAATGCCGGGTTCGTGGTTTGTACCTGAATACTGGTGCCCGGCACGGCATCCGAAGTGGTTTCGTCAATCTCCACCCGCTGCACCCCACCGTACACGAAGACCGCACTGTGCTGATTTGTCCAGCCGGGCCGGGTAACAGTGTTTCCGCGAAGACGCACGACCTTGGCGTTGACCATAATCTGATGTTGGTTTGGCCCAGGGTCACAATTGTCGAGAGTGTTACTCTCCAGAACGACATACCCGCCGCCGAGCTGCATCGCTGAGAGACCTGGCTGTCCAGCGGTGTTGGACACCATATTCGCGATCAGCAGGCAACTACCCTCGTTGCCGCCGCTGAACGTAATCCCCCCTCGCCCGAGCGTCCCATCCTGCTTTGTGCCATCAACGATATTGCTAATCAGCAAGGCTCTGGATGGAACTTCAAAACCCAGCGACGACGCCGTCGCCGTGACGTTAAATGAGGTATCACCCTCGATGCCCAAATCACCATTGCCAATACAAACGTTGCTCGAAAGCACGATATTGCCGTTGAGGCCGTACTGAATGCCCTCGTCAGCGTTGTATCGGGAAACGTTCTCAGAGACCACCCCACCCGTGCTACCTTGAGCCCTACTCTTGGGGAGCGCCAGCCCAGATGCACTGATGCCATTCTTAGACGCCGCAACAGCAAGGGGCGGCCCGAAACCATTACCGATGGCTCGGTTAACGACGATCCGGAAATCAATGCAACCTTGAAAATTGATGCCCGTATTGGGAAGATTCTCGGCTCTGCAATGTGATATCGACGTATCAACCGTGTCGTAGATTGCGAAGCCACGCAACTGCTTGCCAGCACTGAGCGAAAAATGCGTGAAGTCGCACTCGATCTCGATTCCGTAGAAGTGGATGCCAACGCAGCCCGTCCCGCGATCGAGCACAGCCCGTTCTCCGGTCAGTGGATTGCCTGACACAAAAACGCCCCCGTTCGCAAGCGGCCAAGGACGCGTAGCGACATCGACGACAGTGGAGATGTCCGGCACGATGATTGACGCGCCAACCTCGCCGGCAAAACTTATACGGGATGGCACGATGAGCGGGACGGATACGTCCAACGCATATCGTCCGCGCCCCACCTCTACGGTGCCACCGCCCTTCTCCATGAGGTAGAGGATCGCTTTTTGAAACGCGTTCCAGTTCTTCTTGCCGTCTTTCGCATCACCACCGGTTACAGCTCCGAATCGCTTAACGCTGACACGCTCACGCACCGCGTCCGCGAGGGGGATTGGAACTGCTCCGCTAGCTGCGTCCGTTTGAAGGAAGGGAGCATCGATTGTCGCAACGTCAACCCATGTGGTTCCGTTGTGTTTGATGTATTTCCCTTGCGCATCGATCGACGTGTCCAGATATTCAGCACCGACCATATCTGAATCGTTCACCAGACCAAGAGCAACAGCGGTAGGTCGCGTGGTGCCCTTACCGACGCCAGCCTGACCTAGCAAACGCCACGTGCCGGGCGTGCCGGAAGCGATGCAGCGCCATCCGGTCGCGCCGCCGGTAGAGGGGAACTTGTTCAGTACTGTGTCGCCTCGGTTCCATGATCCAGATGTCGGCGCGGCCGTAGCGGTGACGGTCCTGTTCTGCGGATACACCGTGCTCGGATTCACGAGTACCGAGCCATTGATCTCCTGGCCGGCGGGCAGCAAGACGTTCGACGTGTTGACGTCGCTGATCTTCAGCCACTCATAGTCCTTTGCGTCAAAGTCGGTATTCGCTAGTACAAATCGTGCGGGTGCTGGCGGGCGGCCCCAGTACATCGCCTGAGCCGGCTTTCCGTCCGCGTCGTCGAACTGGAGGCGCACGTCACCGTACTCAGCGATGGACCCATTGCGATGCAAGATGAAATTTGTCGCGCATGACGTCGCCGCCCACTTCACACGTAGATCAATCGTTTTGACGCGGATATCAACCGCACCAACATAAAATTGGAACAGCGCACCTTGAGCGTAGGCCGTAGTTTCGTTGACTGTGAGGTCGCCTGTTATGCGCCCAATACGGATATCAGACTGGACGTTTCCGTCGCGCGAGCGGAGTGCGCTCGTGCTCGGCTTGCCATCCGGTGTCGGCAGCAAGAATATTTCGTCAACCACTGCGTTGGAGCAGTTCTGTACACCCGGGAAACTCCAGCCGTCAAAGATTGCCTTCCCGATCCATGGCGATTTACCCTTGAGAACGAACGCCTCGTCTTTGCCGTTCGTGTATTGCAGGAACACGCACTTCATGCCCTGTGAGTTATCAAGGTTGTAGATACCGTTGTCTGTGCAGCTATCCGCGATGACGTACTCGGCGGTGTTGTTCACTCCGTTCTCGATCCAGACGGTGTGGCAATGGTAGGCCTTCACACGGACCTTATTGCGTATCGATCCACCATCCGTTGTGACGACTCGCGGAACCGCGTTAGCCCCTTGCGGCGGCCCCATGCTGAAATCGTAGGCCGTCACGTCGATCTCGCAGTCCGCCGCTTGAGAGACGACCACCCCTTGCCGATTCGCGATTGAGTAGTCCTGCGCCGTCATGTTGCGCGCAGCCTTCACATAGACCTTGCACCGCGGCGCATCGAGCATCAAACCGAGCACGCCGTTGCCTTGATAGTCGATGCAGTCGAATACGAGGCCGCTGCCATCAGCACCCGGAGCCGCGCGCATCCACGGCCCATTCTTGCCGTCGTATTCGCAATACACGACTCCCCGCGCGAACAAATCGAGACGCCCGGCCCATGACACCTGCGGAATCTTTGTCCCGTGCTCGATCACAAGCTGGCGCCCCGTCGTCACTGCGTGATTAATCGCTTCCTGAATGGTCTTGAAGCGCTTCGACGATACCTGTCCATTAACATCCCAGATGCCGTCTATGATGTTATCGACCTCCTCCGCCAGCTGCTGGCTGCCGGAAGCCGTTAGCGTCTCCGTCTTGAAGCGATTGACGTCACACGAGATGACGCGTAGCACTGCGCCGTTGGAGACGTAGAATGGCCGATCCCATGTTGATGCGCCGTCGACCGTGCAGTGGGTTAGCCGAAGTTCCGTCGTGGCGCCGTCGGCTTGAATCGCATAGCTTTGCGGTGTCCCCGTTAGCACGATGTCAACAGCCGAAATGCGGCCCGCCGTGACCCCCGCGAAGCGTGAGTTGTTGCCATTCATCGACCAACGGCCGCCGGTCCACTGGAAGGCTGCAATGCTGCCCTGGTTCAAGCGCAGAAGCGCCACCCGTGCGCCGGACATCTTGAACAGATCGACGCTGGCGGCGGCCTGCATCGCGATAACGCCGCTCGAGGAGCCATTGAAGTGGATCGTCGCGTTCGTGCCGTAGACATCGATATTGCCGGTGACGTTCGCGACGCTCGTTACGGTCACGTCCTTGACGCCGGCAATAGCAAGCGAATCGACTGAACCAGAGAAACGAAAATCCGAAGCTGAACCGCCGTAGCCAGTGACCCGGTCGCCACCGATCTTGAGCGAGTAGTACAGCGTGCCACTCACGTTTTGCTGGAAGCGGCAGCTCGAATCGATGTCAACCTTGTCGCAGTTGTTGATCTCGAAGTAGCCCGACGAGAACGAGTTGAAATTCGCAGTCGCTTCGCAATTCACGTCCGAGAGCGTGAGCCCCACCACGGCGTGGATCTTGTTGATGATCAGGCCCTTCGTCTTGACGTTCTTGAAGGACCAGTCGTAGCACGTCACGCCAGGGAAGCACTCGATCCCCATGCTATACGGCGTGCCAAGCAACACGTTTCCGCGGTACGACTCGATGTACATGCCATCGACGTCCAACCCGTTGATAAGGTCAGCTTTATCGCCTGGACTCGCGAGCGCGCCAATGCCGAACGCGTACTGGTCAGCGTCCAGCAGATTGATGTTTCTCAGCTTGGGCCGCGTATGGTTGCCATACAGGCGCAGGTTCACCACGTTGGCCTGACCGTTCGCGTCGACGGTCAGGTTTTCGAGCACACCGTCCGAAATACCGGCTTTCTTGTCCGCGCGATTGCCCCAGTTCACTTGCCCTTGTGACGTGGCGGATAGTTTCTTGATCGTGCAGCCGCAAAAGTCGATCTCACGCGCGGAGAGAAAAAGCTCGCTCACGTAGAAGACCTGGTCGCGAGGGAACACGAGTTTCCGGCCAGTCGAAACGGCATCGGCGTCGGCGTCCTCGATCGCCTGACGTTGGTCAGCCTTGACGCCTGGCACCGCGCCATACTCCTCAACCGATACGGTCTGCTGCCGCATCTTCGTTTCGTAGTCGAGATCGACCGCAGTCGCGCCAGGCTGCCGGAATTTCTTGAGCGGCCCGGGCTCGCCTGTCGGCCCTTGCACGCCCTCCAGACCCTGTGGCCCGG
Source organism: Paraburkholderia sp. J10-1 (assembly GCF_905220165.1). Taxonomy (NCBI): domain Bacteria; kingdom Pseudomonadati; phylum Pseudomonadota; class Betaproteobacteria; order Burkholderiales; family Burkholderiaceae; genus Paraburkholderia; species Paraburkholderia sp. J10-1. The sequence continues at coordinate 203,322 of NZ_CAJMYW010000003.1, forward strand.
GGTCGCCTTTCGGCCCCACCGGACCAACGTCCCCCTGCCTGCCAGTGACACCGTCAATGCCTCTTGGCCCCTGAGCGCCAACAGGACCGGCGGGCCCGATATTGCCTTGGTCGCCTTTTTCGCCTGTTAGGCCTTGAGGGCCTTGCGGACCCGCGACGCCCTGGGGTCCAGCGTCACCCTTCGGGCCTTGTGCGCCCGTCGCGCCTTTCGCACCGTCATCGCCTTTCGGGCCTACTGGGCCGACGGGTCCGACGTCACCCCGGTCTCCCTGTTTGCCTTGAGCGCCAGTTACGCCAGCAGGGCCTTGTGCCCCTGTATCGCCCTTGTCGCCTTTGTCGCCTTTGTCGCCTTTGAGACCTTGCGCCCCTTGAGGTCCCTGGGGACCAACAGCGCCGTCGATGCCGCGATCACCCTTCGGGCCCTGCGCGCCGGGTTCGCCACTTTCACCCTTGAGGCCCATCGGCCCTTCGGCGCCAGCTTCCCCGTCTGCTCCGCGCTCGCCCGGCTCTCCGCGCGCGCCCGTGTCTCCACGATCGCCTTTCAGGCCAATTGGGCCTTGCTCGCCTTGAGCGCCTTGCGGACCAATCGCACCGGTCGACCCGCGTGGGCCCGTAAGCCCACGCTCGCCTTGATCGCCACGATCACCGCGGTCTCCACGCTCGCCGCGCTCCCCCTGAAGCCCCTGCAGTCCCTGTGGCCCTTGTGCACCCGTCGCGCCGGTACGACCGCGCTCGCCTTGTGGTCCCTTCTCGCCCTGCGGCCCAACCGCGCCAGCAGGCCCTTGGTCGCCCTGTGCGCCAACGTCGCCCTGTGGACCACGCTCACCTTGAGGACCAAGCTCTCCGCGCTCGCCTCGGTCTCCCTGAGGCCCTTGAACGCCTTGCTGGCCCGCAGTACCCTGGGGCCCGGCCACGCCTTTATCGCCCTGCGGCCCTGCCGGGCCCACTTCGCCTTGTGGACCGACAGCGCCCGCATCTCCTCGAGGGCCGCGCGCGCCCTCAGGCCCCTGGGGACCTTCCATGCCCTGCGGACCTTGAGGGCCTTGCGGCCCCTGCGGGCCCTCGGGGCCTTGTGGACCACCAGCGGGCCCTCGCGGACCCTCAGGCCCTACGTCACCTTTCGGACCTTGATCGCCCTGGTCACCTTGCGGCCCGCGGTCTCCCTTTGGCCCCTGCGGACCAATATGACCACCACAGACCGTTACAGAGTCGACTCGAAGCCTGCTACTCATCGCACCACCTTGAGGATCACATTAACGTCCCCGCACACCAGCGAAAACGGCACGCCGTTGGGCGCGAACACGCGCAGCTCGTACACACCAACGCGGCGTTTCGGAGCACGCTTTTCGGAATTCGGAAGAGGCTTGCGACGCCCGCCATCCGCCATGGCTTCGGCGTCTTCCTGGGTGAACTGAATGACGATCCGGTCGTCGGCGATCGTGATGTCGCCGGCGTCGGTCGATTTGTCGAAGAGAACATCGGGCGACGCCGCGTATGCCCTGATCTGCAAACGCGCGCTGTATCCGTCGAGCTTGATGAAGTCGCCGTTGCAGTCGGCCCATTTCGAGACAACGATTTCTCGGGCGATGCCCTGCTCAAAAGTCAGGTCATAGATGGCGGCGAGCGTCATTGCATGTAGGAAAGGCGTTCTAGTGATGGTTCATTGACGCCTTCAATGTATTGGGCAAGAGCACACGCGCCCGGTCGACCTTTTCCAACCCCGATCAAATTCAGTGATTTGTCTATTGCCAAAATATAGATATTTCAATACTCTCATTCGTGCCTGTACTGAACCCGCCATCCGAGAGATGAATATGAGCAACACCCTGAAGCGCCTGGTGGGCGACGCAGTGAAACGCCTGAAGTGTTGGTGGTTCGGCTGCGAGCCCGACTACCTTGCGTGGAGCCATCAAATGCCCGCGACGCCGTGCCTACGCTGCGGCGCTCCGGACTGCGACTACGCGGACATGGTCGGCTTTACCCGTCACTTCCACTTCATGCGATTCCTGAGCAATTGCCGCTACTGGCTGCTCTTTGGCTGGGTGCCGCGTCGCTGCCGTGAATGCGGCGAGTGGCCAGGCAAGTGTGACTGCCCGCCGTTCTGACCCACCACTAGCGCGAAGGCGCATATGAGCGGCTAGCACAGGTTTTCGGCACGGCTCTGCACGGAGAGGCGGGGCATGGCTGGGAAAGGCCCGTCAAGGAAGGGCGAGGCAAGGAGCTACTACGTAGCCGTGAGCTCTTCGGGGTTCACGGGTGCGCGTGGCGCATCACGCAGCCTGGCACGGCGCGGCTTGGTGAGGCGCGGCACAGCCTGGCGAGGCAGTGACTGGCGTGGTTAGGCAAGGCGAGGGCTTTAGCGATGGAGAATCGAAATGACGGTAACGACGAAATCGGACACGCGGTTGGACAAGGTGACGCGCCGCGTGGTGCTGAAGGGGGTGCGGGACATCATGTTCGACCGCTACGCGGGCGACAACAAGACGAAGCTGGAATGGCACCAGAAGATCTATCAGGTTCCTGGCACGGACATTTTGTGTCTGCCAGCCATCAATATTGTGTCGTTTCTAACGGCGCACAACACGAACAGTGCCCCGAAGCGCCTGCGCGATAAGCGCGCGTACAAAGACATCGCGAACGCGTGCTTGAGTTTCACGAGCATCAGCGGGCCAATTTCGAATCCGAACTATCTGCCGCTGCTGCGCGACGGCGAACCGATCCGCGTCGGCAAATTCGAGGACGACCGCGAGCCGCTGACGGGCATCTACCTGCACCGCTCGGTGGCGCGTCTCGACAAAGGCATTCCGAACCCGAAAGAGCGCCCGGTTCTGCCGCTTCCGTGGTCGATTGAATTCACGCTCGACATCTTCCCGAACAAGGAGATCAAGGAGCAAGAAATTCGAAACCTCGTCGAGGAAGGCGGCTTGGCAATCGGCCTCGGCACGTTCCGCGGCGTATTCGGAAAATTCATCATCGAATCGTGGGAGTGAGAACCAACATGGATGCGAAAGAACTGAAGCCGTGTGCGGAATGCGGCATGCACTGCGAGGCGGGCGAATATCACCCGTTCGCGGCGTGCTTGATGTTCAAACAGACGCGCAATGCCGAGTCGGTGCGCGCGAACCTGAAGGCGGTGGCTGAACACGCTGTCGCAGCTCTCCCTTCCGATGCAGCGCAATCGCCTATCGGGTTCCGCACGCGCGTCCCCGGTTTCGCGTGGGTTCCGTGGATCACCGACGACCAGGAAACCATCAAGCGCACGATTCAGGATGCGCTCGACCACGGACACCAAGGTGAAGCGCTCTACGCAGCTCCCGTCGCCCCTGCTGCGCTGGATGCGTGGCAAGACCTCTATGCGAGAGCGATGGCAACGCTTGCGCCTGCGTTCGACTACATTCAAGCGCATGCCGATCAGTTCGGCGCGACGGGCGGCGACTGCATGATGGCGATCATCGCCGAGACTTTGCCCAAGCTCGCAGCCGCAGATGCAGCGCAGTTCGTCGCCCCTGCTGTGCCACTTGGTATCGATAGCGGCGCAGCGCTGAAGGTCGCGGAGTGTATTGGAATGCCGCTTGACCCCAAGACGCTTGCTTTTGCGCACGCAATCGTCAAGCTAGCCTACGAGTTGAACCCCGTCGCCCCTGCTGCGGCAGCGCCAACGTTGCTAGGCTCGCCGGCTGAGGGGCACTGGGGCGAGCCTGAAACGCCGTCAGATGGACACAAGCTGGAATCGGACGTAGACGAAGAGGCTCAGCCCGACGAGCGCGCGGCGTTCGACCTCCCGCCACTGCCCGATCCGCTGCGCACGTTTGCCGATCATTCAGACCGCGCCTATTCGCGTGAGCAAATGATTGCTTACGCCGAAGCAGCCCGCGCCACCGCACCGCAAGCCGCGACGGAGGACTATACGCGTACATCACTCCGAGCAATCCAGGCTGCGCTGTGCGAAGTCGACCCGAAGTGGCGAGACCGCGGTGAATTCGGCGTCAAACCTCACGACCAGATCATCGCCGCAATTCGCGACCTCGCGGCAGTACCGCAAGCCGGTGCGGAGGAAGCGCTCACGCGCCTGATGCAGTGGCAAGACGGCGCGGGGCTCCTGTGGGACGTGTTCGATCGTCACGGTAGGTGGTTTAAGCGAGTCGTCAGCCCGATTGGCTGGGATGCCCATACCGTTTATCTCGCGATGATGGAGGCGCGCTACGCCCCGCACATCGACGTCCGCCTAGTTTCGTCGACAACGAACGCGAGCCCAGACGAGCCCACGCACCCGCAAGCCGGAGCGGCGCTGACGGATGACCAAATTCTCTCCGCATTCGTGAAGCAGCATGTCCACGTCTACGGCGAGGATGGAGAAGTGCGCCTACTCGGCAACGCAGTCATTCAGGCCGTTCGCGCCCTGCTCGCCGCCCACCCCAGCGAGCAGCGCATGAGCGATGCGGAGCGGCCGGCTTACACTAAGGGCAAAGCATGAAGATCATTTTTCGAGACCTTAATCATTCGGGCGTAGTCGACCACGTTCGCGCGCTCCTTCCGTCTTGGGACGCCGAAGCCGGTAATATTTGGAACTACGGCAGCCAACCGGTTGACATCATCGTGAGTCCCGCAAACGTGACTGGCCGGATGGATGGCGGAATCGACCAGATTTACATCAACCGCTTCGGCTGGCAACTGGAAGCGCGGTTGATGCGTGACATCCGCACGCTGCACGGCGGCCACCTTCCCATCGGCAGCGCCAGGCTTATCACTACATACGACGAACGCGCGGACGCAATTCCGTTGATGATTTGCGCGCCGACGATGGCGTGGCCGCCTGGCGACGTGAGCGATACGAACAACGCTTACCTTGCGTTCCGCGCGGTGCTCCGCTGCGCCCTGACTGACGGCGTAAAGGCGCTGGGCCGCGAGCCTACGATCTTGATGCCAGGGCTGGCGACGGCGACTGGCCGCATGAGTGGCCATAACTGCGCACGCCAGTTGCACGCCGCGTGGACAGAGGCGCATCAGCACATGAGCGAAACGAAGGTGCCGTCGACCTCGAGCGCTGCAGCCGTGCAAAAAGGAGGCAACGATGCCAGTTGAAATTATTGGAATGCGCACGATCAACGGCCACAAGATTGAGGATTGTCCACAGTGCGGCAGTGGCATGCTACCCAATGTAGCCGGCATGTATCGCAGCGCGAACATGACATCAGACGAGACGGCGCGTTGCTTCAACTGTGGGTATGTCGAGCGGCCCCAGCGCGACAAGCGCGACACCTCACCGCAAGGAGCTAAGCAATGAGCAACGAGAGGTTACCCTCGATCATGTAGGCGCAACAGTAGCCGTGCGGGCGTCGTTCGCTACTGTTCGCTGCGGCGCCCGGCCCGGCCAAACATCAGGTTGACATGGTCTGGATGCAGTTGGCGGACACAATTTGAGCCGCCAACTCAGCGATCCGTGGATCAAGACCATTCTTGACCACATTGTCTGCGGAGTTCTTGTAGTCGAGCGAGGCTATACCGATGTTCGTGGTGTAGATCGGTGCGTGACTCGCGTGTAGTGGGACGTCGACGTCATAAAACGAAAGCGTCAGCCCGAAATTAAAAGTGGTGCCGGTATCGAAAAAACCGCCAGTCCGCCGCATATTCGCCAGATGTGCGGCGAAGAATGACCAGGATCCATCCCATTGGATAGAAAGACTGGACGGCGCTGGCCAATGAAGACTATTCGGCTCCCATGAGTCGAACACAAAGTTGAACATCTGGCTTGCTGCTACGTCGGCCAGCGTGGCAGTAAGCGCCATTCCAATATCTTGAATAGGCGAAGCTCCTTTGCCCTCAGAAGAATCTCGCGGTTGAGTGTTGTCGTCTTCCATTTCACGCTCCTGTCGTTGTAATGCGTGAAAGGTAGACTTGCAAACATCACCGGTTCCGTACGGTGGCGCACAGAATAGTCGTGAAAATTAGGCGTTTGCGAACAAGGAATCCAGCGTGCCAACGACTTCAATCGGTGCGTTAGAGAGGGGAAGCATTGGCGGCGAACGCCGCCAGCAGAGCGATCGTCGCGCCGGCGATCATGGCCACGATGTCGGCGCCGTGAGGGTGCCGACCGCGCAGTACAACCAGCATGGCGCGTCCGCCAGCCGTACACAACACACCAGCTACGCCGGTGCCGACTCCGAAGAAACTCAAAGTGGCGAAAATGGCGGCGCCGCCCAGGGCGAGCAGCGCTTGATCGTGCGAGATCATCGTTCGAAGCCAACGCACGAGTTAGGGCTTCCCGTGCATTTCGACGTCATCCGCGATCAGCACTGCGCTATCTCCAAGCAGCGCTTCCGCAACGCCCGTTGCTGGCGGCCACGGCCCGCGCTCGAGCGCTTCGATAAGGCCGCGCCGGAATGCTTCTGATTGCTCGGCGTTCATCGGCTCAGCCGCCACGATCACGCAGTCAACCGCGGGCACGTGAATCACCTTCATGGCCTTCTTCTCCTTGCGCGCCTTTGTCGCCTTCTTGCGGGACGCGGCAACGTGCGCCTTCATGCATTCGACGCACGCACCGTTGTCGGCGTACCGTGGCGCGACGTGGCCCACCTTGCACGGCCTCCCGGTAAAGAACCGCTTTACCCCTAGCGCCTTCGCCGCCGGCCTGCTGGAAGGCCATTTCGTTGCATCCTGATCGGTCATACGCTTCCTAGCTCTCCACGCCAAGTTCGCCCTTCAACTTCTCGCGCGCTGCCTGAATGGCGGCGCTGCCCTGCCCGCTCGCAACCGCAACGTCATCCGATAACGTGTAGTGGACGCTCTCCAGGAACGGGAATGAACACGCGTCCCAGATATCCGGCGACGGTATGCCGTCCTTGCGCATCGTTTCCTTCTTCTCGATGTATCGCCGGGCCTTGTCGTCCCAGTGGTACGGAATCCGGCTGCCCTGCTTCACGAGCTTCTTGAGAAAAGCCTTCGGCAGATCAGCCGAGATGCCAAACCGGCCTTCTGTCACTGCACGCGCGAGCCCGCAAGTTGCCTGAGCGCGCTGATTCACATACCGGCTCTTGTACTCTTTGCTGAAGTTCGGGTTACCCCAATTCACTTTGATGTAGTTGCCGAACCCGGCTTTGTCGAGCGCCTTGCATACCGCAAGCCCAATGCCGCCAGCGTCGATGACGGCCGTCGAATTGCTTCGTTCACCCGACTCGTTAGCGATGTCGCCATGCAGGTCCGAGATGTCCTTCTCGTTCGTGCAGAGCGGCACAGCGACAAGTTGAGCACGCCGGGCGTCGTCGCCGTATTCGCCATTTCCAGAAACCTTCATTGCGAGAATCACGCTCTCATCGCGATACCCGCCGCCGCCTACGTCCACCGGCAGGATCCACCCGTATTCCTCGTCTGGCCCAAATACTTCGCGCCCAATGCAGTCCGTAATCGCGCGCGGGCCGAGCAGGTACTTCGAGCTGTTCTCGGGGAACCTCCCGCGAATCTTGATCTCGTATTCCTCTTCGGTGTACTGGGTGCGCTTCTCTGCGATCGCCTCGACGGAAACAAGCGGCGATTCTTCGGAGTTGAAAACCAGGTTGTTCCACTTACCTCCATCCTCAAGCGAGAGTTGGTGGTGGGTGTCGTAGAAGAAGCCCGAAGAGCGGGTTGGCTGGCTTGCCAGACACATGCGGTTGCGTGCATCGGTCAGCGAGCCCGTGATGACGCTGTAGTTGGCGTCCGGCACGCCGGAGGCCTCGTCAATCAGCCATAGGAGCCAGTCACGGTGCGCGCCAGCAAGGTTCTCAGGCGATCCCCGTGGCGCTGTCTTCGCAGTCACCCACCAGTTGGCTTTAAAGCCCTTGACGTAGACACGCGTGGCCGTAATGGTGAAGTAGTCCCAGATCCAGGCCTGAAGGCCTCCCTGTATCTGCGCACTCAGGTCCGCAAATCCCTTCCACACGCCATCCTGCACCGTGCTGATCTTGGGGGCGGAGATGATCGTGTTCGACAGGTTGTAGCAGAGCAGATGCCAGAGCGCGATGACCGCGTATGACAGGGTTTTCCCAGTCCCGTGACCAGAAGAGACTGACGTACGAGAGCCTGACATGCTCACGCTATCGAAGAGCTCGATCTGCTGATGGGTGGGTTTCAGGCCACAAACCTCTATCGCGAAGCGCGTGCAGTCGAACGCATAGCGCTTGACGAACTCGAGGTAGCGGCTGTCCTCTGGCAGTAGCGCCTGTTGTGACTTACGCGCCATCTACGCGTCACTTGCCCCTTGCGCCGGCCGTGCGATCTTTGGCACGCGCCAACGCCTCCTCACGCATCCTCTCTGCATTCGCCATGCCGTCCTTGTATGCCTTGTCAAGTTCCGCCGCGGTGGAGGCCGATACGGTCCCACGGAACTCTTCCTCAACCTGTTGCTTCCACCCAGCCAGATTCATGAGAGCAAAGTTCACAACGCGAGACTCGTAATTACCACCGAGGCCCCCTTCGATCAAAAGGGCATTTCCTAGCTCGCGCGCGCGCGTATACGCGTGAAAAAATTCAGGATGGCAGGGAGTCTTGCCATCCTTTTCCTTCGCAGTTGCCCAGTTGTACAGCGTCTCGCGCGTCACGCCGAGCGTGGACGCAAACCGCTCCATCGTCGGATAGCGATTCGTTCGCCTGATGGTCTGCTCGATCTGCTCCCCCTTCTTGTCGACGAGCGTCAACTTCTCTTCGCTCTCAACTTCGATGTTGAAGAACTCGATCATCATCTGGCAGAACTCGGGCCTGTAGTCCGTTGGGCGCCCAACGGAGCGCTTCTCCGCGGCGCGCCGCTCGGCGGGTGCTGCGGTGTCGGCGGGAGACGCGGCGCGCTTTGCTGGGGCCTTCTTAGCGGGCGCAGCCGGTTTCTTTTCGGCCGCGCTGTTCCGCGTTGTCTTCGTCGGGCGCGATGCAGTTGCGCGCTTCGGCTTCGCTTTGGTGGAGGGCGCCGCGTCCGGCGCTGCGCCTTTTTTCGTTTTGCCTGTCATGTCCCGTCTCTACTCGCCGAAAATGTCCGGCTGTCTATAGCGCTCCATCAACCAAGGTATCGGCTCGGCCCGCCCTTCCCGCAGATCCTCGAAATACGCGTCGATGCTCTTGAACGTCTTGACTTTCGCACGCAGCGGTTCGACGGCAGTTGAAAGCGCCTCAATTGCTGCAAGTAGAGGCGCGCTCCCCCTCAGGTCATCAAACTTCGAGCATTCGCGCAGCCGTGCGAGTGCAGTAGCCACGCGATCCGTCGCCTCCGCCACGTGCCGAAAATCGCCCGGCACGGGCTGTGTTTGCGCGGTGAACTGGATCATCGCGCTCGCGAATTGCGCCGCCGTGCTGCCGATGACATCCTCGATCCCCCTCATAAGCGCGTGCTGCTGTGCAACGCGGGAATCGATCTCCATGTGCGGAGATAGACCGAGCAGGAAATCGGTTGAAACCGAATAGACGCGCGCGGCCTGGCGTACGAATGCGTGCTCGCGCGGTGTCGGCCGCTTCCCGGACTCGATCAAGCTCAACTGGGTCGAGTTCCTGTAGCCAAAACGATGGGATGCTTCGAGCGCCGTCAGGCCGCTCATGACGCGCGCCGCGATGAGATTGCGCCGTAACGTCTCCAGCTCTTCGGGCAAGTTGCGATTTCGCACCATTCGATGGCGAACTACCGCCGCTGCGCCGTCAGCGCACGTTTGCTCGATCACTTCTGCTATCGCGTTCATCGCTCACGCTCCATTGTTCAAGCTCACGCGCTTACGAGCCCCACGCTCACCATCGCGTGAAACGCACGAAAGACGACTGAGTCGGCGCGCGCCACCGCAGCTGCGACTTCGTCCGCATGCCGAAAGCGCTTTTTCATGCACCCGTCTTTGATCTCGATATCGTCGCGGCAGTGCTCACCCGGACCGATCATGTACGCTACCCGGCGCTCAAGGAGGCCAACCACATGGACCTGTTGGTTTCGCCCCGTTCGTGACAACACACGAAGGATGCTCACGGCCGCGTCGTGCTCGAGCTTGAGCGCCTTTGCGACGTCCGCAGCAACACGCACTTGACGGTCCCTCATCAACCTGAGGACACGATCGCGCGCGGCTTCCTCCGTCAGCAAACCCATTGCACGTGCCTTCTTGCGTATGGCGGACCTGCTACGGCCTGAGAAGTATTTGAACGCTGCTGGCTGGATCTCGCCGCCATCCACGAATCGGGCCAACGCCGCGGCATCAGCCGGCGACCAGCGCGAAGCCAAACCTACTTGCATGACACCCATCACACCTCCCTAATGTCCCAAACACCGCCTTTGCCTTTCCGCACCAGCTTGAAGACGAACGGGTACTGCCGCGCGGCAGTTTTGATCTTGACCGCCGCGTCGTCCGTCATATGCCCCTTGACCTCATGAAACTCCATCGCGCCGCTCGCCACGATCACCGCGAAGTCGGGCGTATAGAACGTCTTGTCTGCGAGGCGCAACTTCAGCCCCTCAAACCGGAACCAGAGCACGCTCCCCATAGATTGCAGGGCCATGAGATGGTCCGCGTATGCGCCCTCGGTCTTGTTCATCACGCCGCCGCCGAGGCGGCCGAGCGCCTGCATGCTTGCCTTCGGCTCGACCTTTGCGCGCCCCGATAGCGCGGCTATCGCGCCGTCGAGCGGCACTGGCGCCGTGTCCGCGAGATTTGTCGCGGCTTCCACAATCGCACCGCGCACCACCGCGTTATTGAAACGCCCGCCTGCAATCGCGCTCGCTGGATAGCGAAGGGAGCCCTTACCCATGCCGCCCACCTTTCGGCGCCGTGATCTCGGTCTGCACCATGCCGCTAGCCTCTCGCGCGGCAGTCGGCACAAGCACGTAAAACTTCACGCCGGGGTTATCGCGCGCCATGCCTTCGGCCACTGCAACGGCAGCCGCCGGAGTCGAGTGGCGAAGTTCAGGCGGCAACTTGCCCTCCGGAGAAACGACCCAGAATGCGTCCTCCACCACTTGATCCTTGTTCGTCATGGCTTTTCGCTCACGTCCCATTCGCGATCGCCGCTCGCAAGAAAGCCCGCCAGCGACTTCCGGTTTTTGCTCACATGGACAATGCATGTGCGAATCTCCGGTGTTTTCCACGCCGATCGCCTGCCCTCAATCTGTCGGGCCTCACCGGGCGTGATATACGCATCGGCCTCGATCCGCTCTTCGTCCCAGCCGCCAGCCTTTTCGATGCGGCGAAGCGCGCGCACCGACGTCACAAGTTCGGTATCGCGCTCTTCGTAGGTGACGCGGTTCCTGTATTTGCCGTATGTGATTGGGACGAGCTTGGGCACCTCGACGCGTAGCACCGTCAACATGCGCCCACCCCGTGCGAACGCGCCTGCGCGATCGCGGCCACGAACGCCATGACCACGCTGCAAAGCCCAGCCCAGCGGTAACCGATCAAGACCAAGCCAACTGAGAGATAAATGAGGAACCAGACGGTTAGATGCAAAGTCACCGGAGTCATTTTTCATCTCCGCTTTGACAAGCACCGCGAACGTAGCCTTGCCAATAGGCCCTGCTCTGGTACAACTCCGAGTTCTTCCAGAACAGCGCTACGTTGATGCAGGTGATCAACGCGCAAAGCGCCACAAGCACCACTGACTTCATGCTTCACCCCCGGTACTTCCCTCGGTATCCCCGTCTGCTGTTGAGACATTCCGACACGCCGGTTGCCCGTTGACATAGGCGCAATACTGGCCGCTCGGCCAGGTGTCGGAGTCTCGACAACAGCACGGCCCTTGCGACGATCGCGCATCGTGCCCGTGGTCATTCGCGGCACAATTGACCGAACTGCCCGCGGTTTCCAGTACGGATGAATCGATGAGTCGAATCGCCTCCAGGAGCCCAGCAGCGATCGCCTGCCTGCTTTGTGGCGTCGGGTCATCACCGACACCCGTTATCCAAAAACTAAATGCCCCAGACCACTTGTGCTCGATCGTGACGGTGTAAAAGACCGATCTGCGCCTGTCGTTGAGCGACGAAACGTTACTCATGCTGCCTCCTGTTGCTGTCGCGCCTTCACCGCCGCTTCGATTTCGCGCGCGCGATCCACGCCCCAGCGGAACTGCCCGACGATCCCCAGCAGTTCCTTCACGGCCGTGTCCCGTTGCGAAAGTGCGATCATGGCCTCGAGCCGTCGGACCATCTTCTCGATGTGCGCTGGGCGCGGGTCCGCTTCCATGCCGACCGCCGCGGCGAGATCGCGCAGCAGGTCGCTGCACTGGCGCCCCTGGTCAGCCAACTCTTCCGAGCGGCGCTGCTGCACGCGCGCGAGTTCCGCCTCGAGCAGCATCGCCTGATGATCGATCGCGGCGCGCAGGCCCGCGAGCCGACCGGTCGTTGCGCTCCGATGGTCCTGCACGGCTGCGGCCACCACCTCGCCGAACTGCCGCCGCACCTTCTCGACCGCCAGATGTTCGACGAGGTCGCGCCGGCAATGCAGTGCCATGTACGCGTGGCGCTCATGGTCGCGCCGCTCGCCGTCCATCACGAGCTTCAGCCAGAGCGCGCGCGGCAAATCAGGGCACTTCGTCAGCGTCGGCGCCTTCACGACACGCCAGCCCTCATCACCCCGCGTCATCAGGCCTGCGCCGGCGGGAATGTCGTCGCGCTTCAATAAGCCAGCCGGGCACGCAAAGATGACGCCACTCGCGTATGCGAGATAGTCGGTGTATTTGCCCTTCGTGATATCGCGCCGGAAATCCGCCATGCTCACCTTCACCTCGTACGCCAGCGGCGTAAAGCGGCTGAAGCTGCAAGGGATCGTGTACACGTCGGGTCGAGCGCTCGCAGCAGGCCCGAGTTGCATATCCACCCAGACACGCCGGTCTGTCATGCCGCGAAGGTGTGCCGCGAGATCGTGCGCGAGCTGATCGTGCGTCCAAGTCTTCACGCGCATGCCCGGTTGTTGAAGGATGTCGTTCACGATGGGTAGTAGTCCGTAGGCATCAAGGCATCACCGAATGTCTCGGTGACGTATCGGAAGAATTCGGGGGAGTTCGTGCGCTCCGCGTGTTTCACGACCCAATCGATCCACGGGCCTTTGCCCGCGGCCTTCGCAACAAGCACCCGGTAGGCGTGTAGCGGCTCGTCCGGCTTCTTCGGGCGCACACCGAGCCGGTAACCCTCGTTGCAGACCTCGCGCTCGCCAGCCGCCCACCATTCCGGAGCGCCGCCAGCCTCCGGGGCGCGCTCCGCCAGCACCTCGTCGACAAATCGCGCGAGAAAATTCGCAAACACCGCCCGATCGTCGCCGTCGCGCGCTCTCGCCGCCAGCGCACGGCCATGCGCCGTGACCAGCTCGGCCGTCGTCACCTCGCGCCCGACCCACGTCAGCAGCAGCGTGCGGTCCGTCGCGGCGTCGAATCCGCATCGCGGCAGCGCGGCCAGAGCCGCAACGAGCTCGGCCTCGCGTGTCGGCGGCGCGGCAACGGCAGCCGACGCGCCGGGTTGTGGTCCGGGTTTTTCTCCGTCAGGCAGCAGCGGCAGCAGATCCGGGCCCGAGTTATCCACAGGCGGAGCCTCGTGCGCGTTGCTGCTGCTCTCTGCTGTAGTCTCTGCAGTAGTCTTAACCCCGTTAACGAATGCAGGATTTGCCGCGCCGCGGATGCTGGATTTGCCGCTTCGCGACTGCGGGTTTCCCGCTTCCCCGGATGCAGGTTTCCCGATTCCCCCAATGCAGGAATCCTGCATTGGGGAATGCGGACTTTCTGCACTCGCGGATGCAGCCGCCCCTTCGCCCTCTTCCTCGGCTCGCGCGCGCTCAACCATCAGCGCTTCAAGCCGGTCCAGATCAAGCTGAAAATAGACCTTGTGCTCAAGGCGGCGATGCGTCTCGATCAACACGCCGCAGCGCCGCAAAGCCTTCCGGGCAGTCTCCTGCTCCGTGCGCGATAGCCCCGTCTCCCGGGTCAGTTCCGCCATCGTCTTGTGGACACCTAACTCATGCGTCGAGCGCTTGAGCCAGTAATAGATCTGCCCGAATAAGATGGCCGCGTTCACCCCGCCCAATGGCTGCGCCAGCGCTGGGTAGTAAGCGACGGGATGACCGACGCCATCGAGAAAGTCGGAAAGCCTCACTGCGCCTCACCCCCCGGTCCGCTCCATTTGAATATCGGCGTGCGGCCAAGACGAGCGATGACTTCGATACTTCCTGCTTGCCGCTCGCGCTTGATCAGCCGCTCTGAAGCCTGACGGCAGATATCCGGACGGCTCGCGCGCCGATGTGCGCGTCCCGCGCAGGGCCTCGCATCAGCCGGAAGAAGGCGCTGAAGTTCCGTTTCGATGTTGACGGGCAAAAACGTCGCGGTACGCATCCTGTCAAGAATTGCGGCCTCAACCTTCGCCGGGATCTCGTAACCGAAGGCCTTCATGTCGGCCGCCGCTCGTCTTCTGTTCCGGTCGCCGCGCCGTCTTCGACAAAGCCCAGCACCCAGCGCAAAGCAGAGGCGCGCTCACCCGTCGCCTGCTCGAGTTCCGCTTCAATCTTCTTTCGGGTCATCATCCGCGGCGGCGCCTCGCCTTCCAGCACCGCGCGCTGTGCACGCGCCTTTGCGTGCCCCTTCGCGCCCTCGCCGGCCACACAGAGAGCCTCGACCTTGGCGCGCTGCTCTTCCGGCGGGAGTTCCGCCAGCTTCAATGCGTGATTCGCCTTGATCGTGCCGCTCTCAACGGCGTCCCGCACCGCCTGGCAGCACTCGAGCAAACGCAGCGCTTCGTGAATCGTCGCCATCTTGCAGCCGAAGATAACTTCCATCTCCGCGTCACTGCGACCAAGCGCAATCTGCTGCGCCATCTTCTCGGCGCGCGATATGGGCGTCTCCTGCTTACGCATTACGTTTTCACTTGCTATCGCAGTAGTCAGCGCTTTCACGCGGTCTTTCGGCTTGAGACTACGAACGAACCCGGGCACCAAACGAATCGGGTCGCCGCGTTCGCGGCGCCTGCGATTCGCCTCACGTGCGTTCTTTACGCGCTGTCGCCCCAGAACCACCTCGATCTTCCCCGTCTCGGTGTTCTTGCAGACCTCGATCGGCTGTATCACTCCTTGGTAGTCGATGTTGCGCACCATGTTCTCGTCGAGCGGCAAGTGCACACGCGAGTCATAGAGTGGATGCTTTTCATCCGTCACTAGTACGAGCTCATCGGGATCAAAGCCCATCAGATTCGTTTTGGTCTTCGCCCCGTATACGTCAACGCTGTTCTTTGCCATGCCCCAATCCCGATATAGTTAGCTTGTTCGATCTATACGCTTGCGCACCCTATCTGCACCCCGATAGAGCCGCGCGCCTCGTAGTCGAATCAACGCGCCTTAGCGCTGCTGATCGCGCGCCCCGCCAGCCGAGATGCCTTCGCCTCCTGCATCGTGTCCGCATTGCCGAACTGCGCCTTGTATGCTTCGCGGCCCGCATAAGTCGCCGCTGTGTAGCCGTCTTCGAGCTTCACGACAACGCGCACAGCAAGGCCAGCCTCGATCAGTTCGTCGCGAGCGCTCTTGCTCGGTACGTCGCCGTCCCAGCATGGACCGTTCTCCACGAGTGCAACCAAGGTGTCTATGTGCTTCCCTGAAATATTCATCGCAATTCCTCCTTACTCAGAAACCCGGAAGTAGGCACATACGCGCCTAGTGACGCGATCAATTCGTCCACCGTCTGAATACGCTCCCCAATCCAGCGCATGGGCGGAATCGCCATACTGTTCCCGAGCGCCTTGTAGCGCGGGCCGTCGGCGGCAGGTTTACCGCGCAGGGTGATGCGGGTGTAGTCGTCGGGGAAACCTTGAAGGCGCTCGCATTCGCGCGGGGTTAAGCGGCGAACAGCAGATCCGACCATTACGCCGTTATGCCGGCGCGGCCCGTTATTCGCGTCCAAGGTCGCATGCGTATCGCCAAGGCGCACGCCGGATTGCGAGGACTGAAACGTAATGGCGTGCATCTGAATTTGTTTCGCCATCGTCGGCGCTGGCAATGCAGCATCGACACGTGAACGGTTCGCCTTGCTTGTGATCTGCTGGAGATCGAACGCAACAGGAACAACGCTGTCGCATGTATCAACATCGGTTCCATACGGCCGCGCTCCACCGGTTGCGTTGCCTCCAGCTCGAAGCGTTGGGGCGACCACCGGCACTAGCGGCGTACCGCGCCCCGTTCCGTCCTCGGTGGTGTCGAAGCCCTCGCCGCGCAACAAATGCGCCACGAGAAGCGTTTCAGTTTCGGCATCGATGCGCTGATTGCTGGTCGTCAGTGCTCGAGCGACGCCGGGAATCAATCCTCCGTCGCATTCGAAGTCCGTGCCGAGTCCGCCACCACCTTTAGTGCGAGCGCTAAGGGTCGGGGCAATTCCTTTCCCCGCTTCGCGGCTCGGCGCAGGATTCCCGAGCAGGCTTTCGCGCTCAAAAAGTACCGCGGCTGCACGTCGCCAGTCTCCAAGGTGTCCGACAACGAACACACGGCGGCGTCGCTGGGCCACTCCGAAATATTGAGCGTCAAGAATGCGGTAGGCGAACCCATACCCGAGTTCTGCCAGCCCCCCGAGCAGGGTTCCAAATGCCCTACCTCCGTCTGCCGACAGGACGCCGGGGACGTTTTCCCATACCAGCCAGCGGGGCCGATATCTTGCAGCAATGGCAAGATAGGTAAGCATGAGGTTGCCACGCGGGTCTGCCAGTCCTTTTCGGAGTCCGGCGACGCTGAAGCTTTGGCAGGGAGTTCCGCCGACGAGAAGATCGATAGCTGCATCGGGCCATACCTTGAAGTTCGTCATGTCGCCGAGATTCGGCACGGTCGGATAGTGATGCGCGAGCAAAGCGCACGGAAACGGCTCGATCTCGCTGAACCATGCCGCGCGCCAGCCCAGTGGATGCCACGCGACACTCGCGGCCTCGATCCCCGAGCAAACGGAACCGTAGATCACACCGCCTCCCATAAAAGCTTTTGTCCGCGCAGCAGTTGGTCGGTATCGACGCGCGGCCTCGCTGGCGTGTTCCAGTTGCCGCCACCGCGCGCGCCGACGAGTCGCCATCCAGCGCCACGAAGGCTCGAACCACCCTCGGCAGGCAACGTGTAGGTGATCAACCGCCGATATCCGAGCGCGCGCGTCGCGCGCCAAGCGGCGCCGTAGAGCATCGAACAGGCGTTACGCGTGCCATCTGTGCAGCATCGACTCACCTCGAGGGTCCACCCGTCGTCGTTGCCGCGTGCTACAGGGCGCCCGACGATCGCGACACCGCACACCGCAGCGCGCGAGTCGACCGCAGCGATGCTGAACTTGTGGCCCACGACTGGGCCGTGGTGCCGATGGTGCGCGGCAACGAATGCGTTCGCCTCATCGAGCGAGATCGGGGAGACCGTCAGCACGAGCCGATCTCCAGCGGGAGCGACGGCTGTCGCAGGCGATCGCGCTGCAACGGCTCGTATTCGCAGTTCAGTTCAAGGCCGATGTAGCTGCGCCCGAGGCGTTGAGCGACCCGGCCGCTCGTGCCACTACCAAAGAAAGGATCAAAGACGACATCGCCAGCACGCGAGCCTGCGAGCACGCAAGGCTCAACGAGACCCTCGGGAAACGTAGCGAAGTGCGCGCCCTTGTATGGTTGGGTATTGATATTCCAGACCGAACGCCGATTCCGGCTGCCGCCAACGTCAGTCCAATGTTCATCGTTCCCGCGGGCACCATTTGCGTCCATGTACGACAGGCGTGCATCGCGCTTGAAACCGTTGCCAGACGCATGCTCGCTCACAGCGGGCTCTTTGATCGCCTCGTGGTTGTAGTGGTAGCGCTCTGATTTCGAGAGCAGGAACAGGTACTCGTGACTTTTCGTCGGGCGGTCAGTCACGCTTTCCGGCATGGGGTTACCCTTCGACCAGATGATGTCAGAGCGCAGATACCACCCGTCAGCGCGTAGTGCGAAGGCGAGCATCCACGGGATGCCAATCAGGTCTTTCGGCTTGAGCCCGGAGGCCTCTGGAATCGCGCTCGTTCGAGTCATCTTCGCCGGATACGCGCCGGCTTCAATTCGCGCAGCTTGGATCTTCGATCGCTCACGAACATTCGCAACGGACCTTCCGGCCATCTGCCCGGTGTTGCCCTGGCGTCCTTGCGAGCCCCACGAGCCAGCGTAACTGTCCCCGATGTTCAGCCAAAGCGTCCCATCATCAGCGAGCACGTCGCGCACGGCCCGGAATACTTCGACCATCGCCTCGATATAGAGGGCGGGTGTCTCTTCGAGGCCAAACTGGCCGGCGTGCCCGTAGTCGCGGAGTCCGTAGTACGGCGGCGACGTCACGCACGTCTGCACTTTCACGCCGTCAGCGATCATGGCGCGCATCGTGTCGCGGCAGTCGCCGAAGTGGCAGCGGTCGAGCCAATCATTGAGCCCCATGGTCACTCCACGAAATGGTAAAGAAACCCGAGCAGCAACAGGACCGCGCCGGAGAACGGCGAAGCGACGGCGATCCACGCAAAGACCGCCGCCCCGCCAGCTATTGCAAGCCCTGCCCCAACCTTCACTTCCCCTCGCTCCCTATCGTTGTGCCTGCACCGAAGAAAATTCCCATTTCTATATTTCATCATGAGTATATAGGCGTTTCTATCTCTAAAGGCCAGCTTTTCGCACAGACCGATTTACGTCAGCCCTCCGTTGACTCTTTGACTCCCGCAAACGCTCACCTTTCGCCTGTGAGGGAAAGGGACGCGATTGAAGACGATTCGCCGATTTGAGCTCCCGGCTCGGCCAGTTGTAGCTCGCGCGGCTCTCGCCGGTCCCTGATGTCTTCATCGGCCGCGACGGCCATCGCCGCTTCTCGCGCGCGTCATCTTCCGGCGCCGTCGGTCGCTTCGTAATCGGGCGAGCACGGCGCACCGGCTTCGTCGCGAGATCGGCTTCCTTCGGCCAGAGCCCCTTGCGCACCAGGATCAAGCGGCTCGTATCCATTCCGCGCTCGAAGCAGCCAAGCACAAAGCCGCGCGTCATCCAAGCCGGTCGCGGCGCCTGGCCGTCGAGAATCATGTGGCAGAAGTAGCACGCGTAGGCGCCAAGGTGGTCGACGCGCTTGAGCTTCTTCCCCAACGCTTTCCCACCATCCAGGATGTTGGCGTGCGCCCAGACCGTCTGCTCACGGTCGTAGCTGCAGATGCCCGGCAGGCGCAGCGTGCATTCTTCGCCGCGCGCCGAGTCCGTAATCTTCGACATCGTTCAACCCGTTTGTAGCCGATTCACTCCAACATTCGCCGCTCGGTGCGTGCTGTTGCCCGGGGCGGATATCGCCTCGCAAGCCAGACCTGCCCCTCCGGACTGACTAGCGTGACAAGTCCCGGTGCGCGCTGTGCGGCTCCCGAGTCGTAGTCATCGTCACCAAGATGCACGAGGAAAAAGCCGCTCTCCACGTACTCCCGCAGCGGCAGCCCGTCGTCCGTCAGAATTTCATCGTCGATCAGGCGCTCAACGAACCGCTTGTAGCCCAACGTCATCCCCACATACCCGATCGTGGAGCAGTCGCAAAGCCGTTTAGCCGTTTCCCGGTCACTCGCAATGACCATGCCCTCTGCGCACGCATACGCGCGCCATGGCCCCGATCGTTTCAACCTGCCGACAGCAGCAACTTCTGTCTCGTCCTTGCTTGCCGAAAGATTCATTTGTCTCACCCAAGCGATGAAAGCCGATCTCTTGTTGCGATGCGTCTCGCCGGCCCCCGGATTGCCGCGGCGCAGTCCGCCCTCCTCACAACCTCGATCTGCTCTATATGCATATCGTAAGTACGACACACGGTCAGAACTCCTGAACCGTCGACCGCCAGCCCTCCTGGCCGGTCTGCACGCAACTCTATCCGCAACGGTGCGTTTCGCGCTTTTATCATGTCTTGCGCATACAACTTTCCCAGACGGCACCTGTAGAGAACAGGTGTAACGTTTGCGAACGCAAGACAACGCGCCGCCCGATTGCAACCCTCGACCCTATTCATCGAGCGCCCCTGCCGGAAGGTCGAGCCTGTCTGCGTAGCGCTGCACCAGCCTTCGCAACCCGCTAACGAACTTCTCGGACGGACGCGGGCTCCGGGCCCGTCCTCCGCGTCGGCCGTTGAGGTGATAACTGACATTCGCCTGCTGGCAGCCGAGCTCCTTCGCGATTGCCACTTGCGTGAGCCCAACCTTTTGAAGTGCCTGGATTGTTTCGGAGATGCGCATGTTCGTCTCGTTCGTTTCATCGGGAGCGAACCGCATTCCCGACATCCTTACCGGTCGGACAAGTATAAGCATTTCAATAGATGGAAACAACAGACCAAATAGATGTTTGATTGACGATCGACACGTAGCCGGTGCCACGTCAAAGTTTGGCCGGGTTTCGAATGGTGCTATTTCATGGTATAAGCACGCCCTGAGGCATGGTCATTTAGCATGGTCATTTCTGCTCTTCGCGTGACACCGCGCGCTGACGCGCCGTCGTTGGAGTGCATCGGGCTGAGCCGTCAAACGCATCTATAGACCACCATCAAATAGCGGGGGGACGATGAATTCGACAGTTAAAGCACGGGGGTGGCCACCGCGGCCCTGTCGCCAAGTTGAAACATCCTCGGGACTCGCACCGTGACTGTGGCCCGACACGACAAAGTCAACGTGTTGGCCAAAATGGCCAACACTCTCAACGCCATCGAGCAACCTTTCATGAAGAAGCAAGAGTCAATCGGCGAACGCGTGCGCAGAATACGTCTGAGCAAGAACCCTCCAATGTCACAATTGGAGCTGGGCGAGCGTGCGGAGCTGCGACAGCCGACGATCTCCGCGCTTGAGAAAGGACGCTCAATCTCGAGCGGCAAGATCGCGAGCATCGCTAAGGCACTCGAAGTCGACGCTCTTTGGCTTGAGACTGGCCGAGGCACGCCAGATTTGGCTGAGGGGCCGAAGGGTCTAAAGCAACAAGCCGGCAATCAACCGGAGCTTCGCACAATCAAGCTCCTGCCCTCCGCCGGTAGTTGCGGCGGAGCCGGACCCGCTCAAGTTAAAGTTTCCGACCTCGAGAAACTTTGGTCTCCAGTCATAAAAACTAAGCAATTCTTTGAGGCCCGCGGTTTAGATCCAAAGTCTGTAGTCGCAGTCATCGCAGACGGTGATTCAATGTATCCCAGCATTGTTCACGGCGATCTATGCCTCTTTGTTGCCCCTCCCTCAGCAGCATTTGAAGGCGGACACGTCTACGCGCTCGGCACGCCAGCAGGCGTCCGAATAAAGCGCGTCCAAGTCGCAACAACCGGCGACAAAGCAACCCTCACGAGTGTCAACGAAGACAAGCACAGATATCCAGACGAAGACATAACCGTCGAGCAATTGACCAAGTTCAAGTGTTTGGGTCGTCTGCTAAGTCGTGAAGGCTGAAAGAGCCAAGCTGGAAACCTAGGTCCCCCAACTCCGCCGTAATTCTTTGTAAAAGACAGGGGGCAAACGCCTCCTATCTAGTTTCACGCTACTTGCATCATACGCAAGCTTGCACCCGATCAATCTCCGCGCACGCAAACATAGACATTTGAATTGACACCCTCGATCGGAGCAGAATACGCTTCGCTCATCGATATATCTATATCGACAATATCGTTGATTGGATCGGGAGTGCTCTCATGATTACGTTTTCGGTCAAGGTCAAGACGCCTCAAGGGGACGTGCTCCGTTTTAGTGCACTTGGGCCGTCTTCGATGGACGTCTACGAGACGGTGCAAGAGTCTAGTGCTGAGCGCTTCGGCGTATGCGGCGTAGCTGTTACGCCGCTGCGGCGCCCTCAATCTCCTTCGCACTACCAATGACTCAAAGGCTGCCTGTTCTCGAAAGGCCTAACCCCGGGTTCGCTCAAAAGCGATTGCGCGAGCTTACCGGGCGCCCGCCCGCGCATGGCTTCGACGCGATCGCAGATGGCGAGGATGCCGCAGAGCTTCCCTTTCAACCGGATTACATCAGGCGAAGTGCCACAGCGGGCAAGGCAGCAGCGCTGCCGCCCACCGACGGGAGATCTCACGATGAACTCAAAGACCAGCCTTAGATCGGGCTTTCAAGTCCTCGCACGCTGGGTCGCGTGTGCACTGGGCCTTTGGTTGTACTGCATCGTGCAGGCGTATATGGACAAGCCTGCGAGCGCTCCAACGTTCGATTGCGCAAGCGCGAGCGTCGAGCACGGCGCGGCAACTCGGCTCGCAAGCCTGCGCACAATGTGCCCGTCGCGTGCCCGTCCTTCGATCCAATTGGCGAACTGGAATTGTGACAACGCAGTGACCAGGACCGATTGCCGCACCGAGGGGTAACGAGCATGTTCACCGCGTTGGGAGTCGCTATCCTCGTTGAGTCGGCCGCCAGCATGTCAGGCCGGCGTCTCTATGGTGGCCTCGAGCGGCAAAGCCCTCCCCGGAACTCTCGACCGGGTCGCTCGAGCGCCGCCACCCTCTCGCGCGCAATACGACCACTCCACGGCGATTCAGCCATTTCGAAGGCGCTGGCCTGAGCGTCAACCCTGACGCCGCTCAACGTTTTCAATTATGGGATAATTGTTTGACTGCTGAATGGGTATAGTGCGCGCTTGGAGGGTAGAAGCTCCAAACGCAGCGGCCGCCACGCCCGTCAGCCCGTGGATTTATTGTGTCCAGCCTCCTTTCAGAGGCCGGGAGTGCGGCTAACACAATACCCGCAAGGGGAATACGCCCACCGACTGCGTTCGGCTTCTACCCTCCCGGCCACCACCCGGAGTTGTGTAGAAGCGACTCCGCGATGGTTTCAAAGCTCACGCAGGAGTCGCTTCATGGCACACCCACAACAGGGCGCGCTCGCGCTCGACCTTAGTTCCCCCGATTTTTCCTTTTCCTTTGAAGGTCATCCAATTCGCGGTGTCAAGCGCGATGGAGAGCCGTGGTTTGTTGCCGCCGATGTCTGCCGAGCCATTGGTATCGGCAATCCAACCAAGGCGCTGCACGCGCTCGACGCTGACGAACAAGCCCTTACTTCAATTCAGGGCTTAAGTCGCGGTAACGACCAAGCCAACATCATCAACGAATCCGGCCTCTATACCCTCATCCTTCGCTGCCGCGACGCTGTGAAGCGCGGGACACTCCCTCACCGCTTCCGCAAGTGGGTCACCGCCGAAGTCCTGCCCGCCATCCGCAAGCACGGCCGCTATGAGCAGCCCGCCCCTATCGTCGACCCGCAAGACGATCTCCCCACCGGCCCCCTCTCCTATGCGCAGATGACCGAGCTCACGCGCATCGTTCACCTCATCGCCGGCCAGTTCCGATACGACCGTACCGCGAATAGAGCAGTCTGGGCGGCGCTCAGGCGCGCCGCGAACTGCCCCGCTCCGAATCCGTTCGAACACCGTCATATGCCGATCCTGCTTCAAGAGCTTCGCCGGTTGCTCGTGCTCATCGCCAACGGCCGTGAAGCGCTCGGTGAGGCCGAAACAATGCTCATTCGGCGCGTAATCGGACGTGGCGAAGAAATCACGAGTGTCATTCGGGAGATGAAGCAGGAATACCAGGAGTCGATATCGTCATACCGTGAGCAGACGATCCGGCGCCTTGGACTGTGGGCGCGTGGAGAAATGTGGGCGTTACTGGTTGCGTAACGTAGGCCGGGGGAGTTGAGCACTCCCCCCTCTAGTCGAACTAGTGACCGTGATTTACCAGGAAGTATGTCGCGGCGACCAAGGCCGAACATATCGTCGCGACGTACGTGACGAATTTCCACGTCTGCGCGTTTATCGCCTTGTGCAATTCAACCCGAAGATCTGACAGATCCGCCTTGGTTGCTGTAATGTCAAGGCGCGTTTCAATACGCGCGAGGCGATCTCGCGTCTCGAAATTCGCGTCTTCCAGTGCTTTGACTCGGGCTTCCATAGTTTGATCATCTCCCCCTCCGCCGCCGGAGTCAACGCGCTTTCCGGCAGGGAACGAGACAACATTGGTGTGCGGCGAATTATACGCCATCGCCTTCCTCCATCACCTTCTGCGCCTGCCACTGAGAGTATACGGTGCCACTAAACAATCTGACGAAGCCGCAGTTCTGACAGGCAGTAACGATGACCGGCTGAAAGTGACGACCGTCGAGTACCGATCCATCTTTTCCGCCGAGTCGCGGGACTGGAAACATAGTTAGCGCAAACAAGCTAGTCATTGGAGCAACGGTCCAATCTAGATGTCCGCACGCATCACATATTTCTTTCACGCCTCGTTCGCCAAAGAACTCTGTCAGCTTTGCGATGCGCTTGGCTTCGTCATCTTTGTCTTCCATCTGCTGTTCCATAGTCGCATCCTCTCGGCACCCTGGAGTTCATGACGAACACATCAGAAGCAAGCCGATTGTCCTGGCGTCAACCGAACTACTTCGCGTTCACATCACCCGATTGGGCGATCTTCGTCATGATGTCCTTCTCGTAGGCGTACCAAGCCGCAAGACAGGGCTTGTCCTTACAGTTCTTCTCCCGGTAGTTCCATTGCTTCTTAATGCGCTCTCCGAAGCCCGCTTGGTCTTGCACTGCGTTGCGGGCCTGCTGAACGAGGTCGGCGAGTTCACGATCCGACGTCGCCAACGCGGAGTCGCCACAGATCAGGTATTGCGCAACCGTCCCGGGCTTGCTGCAGTCGAAGCTCGTTTGCGGCGCGCTAGCGTCCCCGCCGACAGATTGCTGTGCCTGCGCTGGCACGTTCGCCTCTGTGGCTGTTGGCGTAGTCGCGGACGGCACAAACTGAGCTTGTGGCATCGTATTGCCTGACCCCTGTCCGTATGGTTTGAGATGTCCCGAGATAGCATCGGCGAGCATCGCGCCTATAATCGAGTCCGGCGCCACGCGAATTGTCTCCGTCTTCCGCACCACAGTTGTCACCAACGCTCCGAACACAACTCGGGCGAGAGTCTCCGATTTCGCATAATTGCATGGCGACTGACAACTCACACGATTGGATATCTCCGTGTCGCTTGCATCAGTACCAAGAAGCAGGATGACGTAGGTGCCGTTGCGATTGCCGACGTAGCGCATCATCTCCAATGCCTTTGTCGCCTTCCCGGCGCGCACATCATCCTCACTCAGCGCTGGCTCGTATCCGTAAGTCCCATCCGATTCCGCCATCGAATAATTGTGACTCGGTGCAGCCTCGGCTGCCGGCGGTGTTGGCGCCGGCGGTGTTGTCGCTGGAGGTGCTGACGCTGCCGGTGCAGATGAAGGCGCCTGAGTACTCGCCGCTGTCGAGGTATCAGAACCCTTCCAGCACCCAGTCAGGATCAACGCAAAAGCGGCAATACAGCCAATCGCTTTTCTCATTTTTGCTCCCTCTATTCTGTAATTTGCTCGGATAACTAAGAAATATCCGAGAGATTCGGCTCACGATGTATCCGTTGTGCAGCCAAACCGGCGCAGCAGTATCGCAGAGGGAGAAACGCAGCGCCTCGGCTTACGTCAAACCGCCGGCGCAAAGGCGCTCAAAGACCAATCGAGTATGTCGTAACGCCGAAGCCGAAATGCGCGGTGAGTACCTGACGCCGCGGCAACTTTCCGGGCGCCGCAATGGCGAAGTGCGCCCACGTGCTTTCGAAGATAATTTGATCGTAGGGAATCTTGCTACCCGCTAGCGCCCTGCAAATCGCTAGCGGCGTACCATAGCCTGGACAAGTGAGATCGGCCGCCAGCCCCTGGACGTGCGCGCTGGACAGCGCACCACCTACGGCCCTGTTTAGCACCGGACAGCGATACCCGGACGAGATCAGGATCGGGCGATTGCCAAGTAGTACACGCACGTCCTCGAGCGCATTTGCGAGCAGTGTCAGGTTCGCGACGATATCGGGCGTCGGCGTGTTGTCGATGCTCTTCCGCGCCGCGGTCTGGCTAATGATGAATTCGGAAAGAGCGAAATTCTTGGAGAGCTTGGCTTCTGCAGTCATGGCGGATCCTGGCGTCGATGACGCGAGCAATCGCTAGCGACGGCGAAGCACGCCCACGATCACGTTGCCCAGACTGCCGAACGCGCGTATGACCGCATCGAGCCGTTCAACGACCGCTAGCTGTAGCTTCGTACCCGAGTCGCGCGCTTTCTCCCACTCCTTGAATGCCTTGCTCGCGAATAGCATCTGGAGGTCGGATCGGTGCATTGACAGCGCCGTCTCAAAGTCGCGACCGAAGTTTAAGAACAAGTTCGCGACAAGCTCGTTATGATTTTCCAGTGACTGAAATCGCCAGGTCTCCGATGCAGGCGTCAACGAGAAATCGCGCCGGGGGCACGACAGCGCCCCCGCCCTCTACGACCAGGCCAAGCTTCGGGAGAACGATGACGCCCTCCTGGTCAAACCAGATCCGGAAGAACTGGCAATCCTTCTCGAGCGCGGCACGATAGCCGGCGTAGAGGCGATCCATCTCGCTCGCCGGCATCGCCTGCAAGTGCGCGATTCGTTGGCGCACCCAGTCCGTGTAGCCCGACGGCTCCCCGATCGCGTCCGGTGGTTCGTCCTTTCCCGGCCGCACGAGCTGCGCTGCCATCACGCCAATCATCCAGTGCTCGCGGCCCGGGTACTCTGCTTCGAGCTGCAGCGTCTCCAATGTCTCGGCGGCGGCGCCGGTCAATGGCTGAAGCGCCCAGTTGTCTTCGCAGGCCTCAAACGTGCTCGGATCCGCCGGGTCGATCGCCATGTCCAGATAGTCAGAAAGGCGCGAAGTTTCCGTCACCGAATAGTCCGGTCCATCGTCGCGTACGTGTGTGCAGTAGTGCGAAAGCACTAGCGTGCGCTCCTGTACCGTCCAGGCGCGTGGGTCGGCAACGTGCCGCTTCGACGGCGTCTCCGCACGCTCGACACAGCGCGCGAGGAATTCGGACATTGCTTTCTCGTGAGCGGCCGGCGGAACGTGGCAAAGCGCGATCTCGTCGCCGATCGTGAGTTCACGGAGGCGGACATCGAGGCGGCGCGTTCTGATGGGGGCAAAGGTGATCATTTTCGGGTGTTGTAGGCAGCCGCAATGTCGCGGCGGTCAAGCGCCGTCAGCGACGAAAGGCCAATCTGTACGCTGCTCTGGAGAATTACGCCGCCCTTCGAACGGGGAACCGTTATCGGCTCGGACACGCTCTCGACCACAAGCGGCAGATAGGATTTGTTGCCATACTGCATCGCGATGAGCTGCGGGGAAACCGACGGAAACACGGTCTCAACGGCGCTCTGCCCGCCGCCTTTGATCGCATTCGCGACCAGACCTTCGGCCGCCAGATATTGCGGAACAGACCATGCGAGCAGTTGATCGATCGGATCCTGAACCTCCGAAACTGGATCTTTGAGCGCCCGAAAATGCGCAGTGACGGAGATCTTCACGGGCTGCATACCCAGAAAGACCTGGGTTGAATTCAGCTTTGTAATGCCCGTGCGCCCTTCCGCCTGCTTGAGCAGGCCGCCGACAGATCCCGCGTCCTCCGACATCGACTTACCCGTGATCGTCTGGTACAACTCCTGGGCTTGACCGCCCTGGAGCAGCGCGGACAGCGTTGGAAATAGCGCGTTTGAACCTGAATTTTCGAAGGGCGAATGCCAGTTCATCGAGATTTCGCGCGCGCCGTCCGTGATCGGCGCCCACACCTCAAACCCGTTGTCGACGGTGTAGTTCTCGGATTGCGAAACTTCGCGCGATCCCGTGTCCTGCTGCCACCCCCCGCCGCCCTCCACGCGCTTGACCGGGTAGAACTTCGCGATGAGAAAAGGGGAAAGACCGGTCCAGTCCGAAGACAGGATGCGAACTTCCCCCTTGTCGAGCGCCGAATCGGCTCCGGCCATTACTTGAGGCCCGCGCGCCGACGGATGCGCATCGAGCGCATGCGTCGCATCATCGCGCGCGCCGAATGTGCCTTGCGCAGCATCTTACGGACCGCCAGCTTTTGCTTCGCGCTCAGGCGCACGCGGCCAGAGATGCGCTTGCGGATTTTGACCTTCTTCCCTTTGCGAATGACCATGCGCTTCTTGTACACAGCGTCGAGCACCATTTCGCCAGCGGAATCGAAGATCGACTGTTCCGCGTCATCATCGAACGCGAAATCGTCCAGGTCTTCCTCCGCATCTGCCTCGTCAGTGGGAATCGCCTCCACCAGTGCGTCCTTCACGCGGGCGGCCGTGTCGTCGTCCCAATCGTTCAGCAGTGCATCACAGTCATCGTCCGAGATGCCCTTCGCAGCCATGTAGTCCCAGATCGCGTCGAGCAGTTGTTCGCCGATTGCCGCTTCGTCGTCGTCGATCTCGCCGTCTTTATCGCCGTCGATCGCGCCGACGACGAGCATCTGGAGGCGGTCCGACAGCGTTTCGCCGTCGCCGAGGTCGTCGTTCGGCGTGGCGGCAAACTCCTGCACGATCGAAGCGGCTTTAAGGCGAAGGTCCGTCGATGCATACGTCGCGCCATTCGGCGCATCGCTTTCGTCGTCGTCGTTCGCGCCATCCAGCACGAGCCGCCGGTTCGGTGCGGGCTTCGCTTTCGGCGCGGGCTCGAGCAGCGGGCGCATGAAATCGGACCCGGGATATTGCGTCAGCATTTTGAATTCTCCTTATCGGGAAATGGTTTGCGTCACGAAGATCGCGCGCGCAACGCCGTCGTAGTGCAGGCCGTACGTCACCACGTAGGCATCGGCCGGTCGGAGCTTGTGCCGGGCCACCTGAAAGACATAGCCCTTCTCGCCCAGCGCATCGTTGTCAGACGGTACGAGCCATTTCGAGGATCCAGCGGCATCGAAGAGATCTTCGAGAAAGCGCTCCATGCGGCCGATCGCGAGATCCATGGGCAATTGAAGGGTTTCACGTCCGTACTTGACCACCATGTCGTCGATCGACGATGACATCTCCGCGACGGTGATCAGCTTTCGGTACGATGTCGCGACCTTCGCGCTCGTGAGCGAATCGGTGAATGCGTACTTGCCGCCGCCGTTGTAGCGCACAAACAGCACCGGATTGATCTTCGCGAGCGCGAGACTGTTCAATTGCGGGTCGCTGGGAGTGCAAAGCTGACGCACGCCAGTGCGGCGTAACGGCCATTCCTTGCCAGCGATGGGATAGTTCTTCGGAGCGAGCCCATAAGCGTTCGCCTGAGCGTTGCGCGCGCAGCGCAGGCCCGCCTGATAGCCGGAAAGACCGATAACGGCCTTGCCGCCGTTCACCGGATCGTCCGTCTGGAGGGGCGCCCAGTAGAACTGGACATAGTGCGTATCGCAGTTGAGCTGACTCACGAATACATCCGCCGCCTCAGGCGTCAGGCCGCCCGGGATATCGACGATGAATTGCCGATTGGCGCGAATGTGCATCGTCGCCATCTTCGAAATGAGCGCCACGGCTTGCGTGCCTGCGCTGATCCCGTAGCCGTAGTCGTACGGCGAGGTTTCGAGCATCGATACCGCTCGGTCGTAATCGTCCGCGGTGTATGCGGTACCGCCCTCTTGAAATAGGATGAGCGGCGTATCGCCCGTCGACGCGAGCTTTTCCGTGCCATCCGCATTCTTCCCGTAGAAGTCAGCCGCGACCGGAATGAGCGCGGTAGAAACGGAGGTCAGTTCGATGCTGTCGAGCTGCGCGGCAATCAACGTGCCGATGTACGCATCCTGGCCGTAGTCGTCAATCGCGGTGTGGTCGAGCGAACCGGTCGCTTCCACGCGGATCGTCCCGTCTGGCTGACGTACGCGTACGGTCACCATGTCAGTCGCGACTCGCTGATTGTTCGCGTCGTACTTCTCGACGCCGTTGACCTCGATCTTGACACCATCGTTGTAGCACTCGAGGTCGCGCAAATAGAAAACGTAGCCCGTGGTTGGCGCAGTCGCGCTGGCGGCAAACTTCCAGGTACTGCCAGTGATCGAGAAGACCGCATAGCTGTTCACGGCGGCCGGCGTGCTCAGCCGCACGACGACGTCCTCAATCGCTCCGTTGTTTGCCGCCTCATACGCGTGGACGTACGCTTCGTTGAGCGCGGAAACGCGCAGAGATTCGGGAGCGCCAAGGCGCTCGCGCAGCGTGCCGCGGTCAACCTTGAACGCCGCGTCAATGCGCCCACGCTTGAAACGCCCCACGAGCGCAATCGTCTGGTCGCCCTGATCCGGAGCAAACCCCTCAGTGTTGTCCTGCACCGGATTGAGCTGGACGCCCGGCTGCGCCCCTAGCTGGCGCGTGTGCGAATAGAACATGCTGACTCCCTTCTAACCGGATGCGGGGCGCTTACTGCTGCTCGGTGTCGTCTGCATCGACAAGACGCAGAGCGGGCACTTCGCGATCCTCGTACGATCCATTCAGCTCGAGCAGATGCTCGCAATCGACTTCGATACGCGCCTTTTCGTCTGCGTCGCGAACCGTAACAGGTGCCGCTTTGCCCGGCTCGACGTAGACACGTGCAATGACGTAGGGCATCGCCGTGTCGTTGACGATTTGCATTTGACGCGGGAATTCTGGCGCCGCGTCCTCCCGCGTAGCGGCTACCTTCTTCGACGTTTGCAGCTTCGTGCCCTGCTTTGCCCCCTGGGGCTCCTGCGGATCGGCTTTGGGAGTTTCCGGCGTGGTCATGGAGGCCTTCCTCTGTGTTTCTGAATGGTGAATAAGACGGCGCGCTTTGCGCGCCGCCGTCGGCTTTACTTGAGGTTCTTCACGTTGATGACTGCGCAGCCCACCGCGGACATCTGGTGCGGGTTCACGTGCGTGAAGCAGCGCGAGCTAAAGCCGTAGCCGGACTTGAGTTGCTCAGTCGTACCCAGCGGCTCGAAGAACGGCGCTTGCGCATCGCCGAAAATGATCGGACAGCGCGCCGTTTGCGAACTGCGGCCGACTGCAACGATTTCCGATGCCGTGCCGTCCGCGGTCTCGTTCGCCTGTGGGTTGTAGTACACCTCGTACTGACCGAAGAGCTTGCCGAGACGGTAAATGCTCGGGCGCGCGGTGATGCCCGAAGGTTCGAACAGTTCACCCGGCATCGCCTGGAACTGCGTTCCCACGTTCTTGCCAACGTAGAGGTGCGTCACGCCGTGGTCGGCCGTGTCTTCTGCCATTTGCTGCGACACCGCGCCGACGTGCGAGGAGAAGTTCTGCCAGATTTGCGATTGCGACTTCATCTTGATCTGGTCCTGGTAGTCGTAGTCGAACTCGGACTTGTTCGCAAAACGACCGATCATGCGCACCTTCTTCAGCGCGTTGTAGTGGCGTTCCATGGCGAACTGGGCTCTGACCGCCAGCATCGCCTCTGCACCGGCATCCACGCCGACTTCGTTCGCGAACTGCGACCGCGCTTCCGGCGTGACCTGGTAGACCGCACGGAACGGCGCGGCGAACAGCGAGAACGCACTTGCCTGCACTGCCATCTTTGGCGTCTTCGTATCGTCAGCTTCGTAGTCGACGAAGGCTTCCACGGTCACGATCGAGCCATTCGGCAGCGCGGGAGTCGGTGTAACAACGATTTCACCGGTATCCGGCTTCACCGTGCCCGCCAGCGCGTAGTCCTGGCCGTCAAGTCGCACGATGCCGCCGATGTTGACCTGCGCAGAGGTCGAGGGCGCATTTGCCACTTCCATTGCAGCCATCAGGCCATTAACGTAGATGATCGTGCGCCCACGCAGAAGGATGATTGCGTCGCCCGCTTCGGTCTGCGCCAGGAACGCGAATTTGTAGTCTTTCCCCGAGTTCGGCGCGCTGAGTTCGAGCGTGCGAGGCGCGCCGAGATACACGCCACCCGACTTGACACCGTCCATCAGGTCGCCGCGGCTGTAGTCGCCCCAGTCGCTTGCCGCCTGGTGCGCCACGACGATCAGTCGCGCCTCGTTGCTGCCTTGATCGACCGGCAGATAGCCCGCGAAAGGCGTAGCCTCGGAAAGCGCGCTCAGGATCGCGATGACCGGTGCGTTAGTGGTCAGCGAGATCTGGTCGTGGTGCGAGTTTGTCGCCGAGTCGTATACCGACCGGCATTGATGCAGCGCCGAGAGCAGCAGATCACCGTGCGGCAGGAAGCCGTGTTCGCGTGAGTGAACCGTCGCGCCGTCCAGAACTGCCTTGATCAGTGCCGACTCCTGGGCTTCCGGAGCCTTGCCAAGCAGTTCATTGAGTACCTTGGGCACTTCCGCTCCGGCCTCGTTCTTTGCGGAATCGAGCAGATCCTTCGCGGTGGCGGCCGAGTCGAGAATCAGCCCGGGTTTCGGCTGCGCTGCCATTGCGCGATTGACGTAGTTTTCGAGCGAGTTCTGGTCTTGCAGCGTGTACTTCTGGCTGGTTCCGTTCATATGGCTACCTTGATAGTGATGGTATGGTCCTGATCCATGCACGGAACGCCGTGCAATTTCAGCTACTGCAATTCTCCGAGCCGCGAATACGTGGCCTCGCTGCGCTTTTCCTAAGCGGCTTGCGCGACTTGTGCCTCGAGCACAACCACACGTTGCTTCGCGCCTTCGATCGCTTCGTCTACTACCGCGATGCGCTCGCGCAGTTCCTGTTCGATCTTGGGCGCCGCCGTGCGGATTGACGGCGGTAGTGCCACCTTCACGCGAGTCAGCGCCGCTTGAAACCGCTTTCGACCACGATCCATTGCGCCCACGATTTCGCTTATCGCCGCCACATGGTCGTCTTGTGCCTTGATTGGGAGCGCCTTGCTGTTCAGCTTCACCTGGCCGACATCGCCCGTCGCAGTGACGCCGACCAGTACCGTCTGGCTGTCCGCGAAACCAAACTGCACTTCTCGGTACTCGACGCCCGCGAGCCGCTTCACTGTCGGCAGTACGTCCACCGATGCGACCGTCGCGCCGGCGCGCAGGAAATACCGCGATGCCTTTTTGATCGCGGCGTCCTTGTTTGAAAGGTTGAAAAAATCGAATACGAGGTTCTTTTCGGCCATATCGTTCACCCTGATTTGGTGGGAGCGTCCGTCGGAGCGTGGTCGCCATTCGTGTTGTGCTTGTGGCCCGACGTGCTCACGCCATTCGCCATAACATCCTTCGTGAAGTACGCCCCACCGTCGACCTTAACGGCATCGCCACCACCTTCCCCGCCCTTGCCCGCCATTCCGCCGTTGAACGTCAGAAGCTTCTCGACAGTCAGCGTCCCGGTGATGCGCGTGTCTTTGCTGTCGATAAGCGTGGTTTGCGATTCGATCACTGCCTGCTGGGTCTTCACGTGTACCGTTGTATTGGCGATGACTTCAAACGTGTTGTCCGCGTTGAACTGGAAGTTTGCGTGCTCAAACCGTCGCCAATCAATGTCGTTTTCCACGTTGCGCGGCCTGAAGCCCACGATCACTGGATAGCGCGTGTCTCCACATTCGAACGCAAGCCATACCCGGTCGCCGGGCTTGATTCGGATTTCCGTGTTCTCGCTGCGATCGCCCATCGGATTGCAGAGCTTCGCCTGAGGCATCTCCGCGGCCCCGTCAGTTAAACCAGGGATGCGCACCCGGTAGATGCGCCGCTTCCGGTCATCGAGCGATACGGAATCCACCTCCGCGGGCATGAGACCGATCATGCGAGCACTCCGAGCCAGAACCGCGAATACTGTTGCGCACCAGAGCCGTCGGTATCGTTCTGCTCGTAGTGCGCAGCCGTGATAACGGCATAGGGCGTGCCGCGAATCGATAGCACGTCGCCCGCGCGCACAGTCAGGTTCGGTGCTGCCTTGATGACCTTGCGGCGCACGAGGATCGCGCTCATATAGTTGAGCTCCCGCACGGTCTTGGACGGCGTGTAGTGCACTGTCCGCGAAGGCCCGCGCGCGGCCCCGAACACAAACTTGCCGTCTGGGCCAGTCGACACATAAACGGGAATCTGGTCAGCCTCGAGGAACTCACTGCGCAGATCTTCGGAGACCTCGATGTCGATGTTGGTGCTCGGCGTCTGCTTGAAGATATCTTGCACCCGCATGGCGGCTAGCTGCTGCTTCCGCCATGTGATCACCGCCGCCTCTTCCTGAAGCAGGCGCCCGATGTGGAACGTCGGCACGTCGCCGACGAGGCAAGCGAAACGCCCGACGGGGAAATCACCGGTAACGGGCATCGTTGCCCCGCACGCGCGATAGATCCCTCCGAGCGTTGCACTGCCAAACACGACCGCGGAACTGCGCGGGCGCGCCACGCCCACACACCCCCGCGGAAACGCGATGATGCGTGTCGCCGAAATCGGCTCGCTACCCTGTACGCCTATCGCGTTGGGCAACGGCTCCGTCTTGACGATTTGGAATTCAACCTCGTTGACCGTGATGATCTTGTCCTGCTGAAAGTCCGTTGCGGTCGCCTGAGTCGTGCGGATGCCAGCTTCGAATGTGAGCGGAATCGGTGCGAGGTCATAACGTAGGCACGCCGACACCACGAGATCGCCGCGCAGACCGTTCACGTCAATCATCAGGGCTCACCGTGAACGGCAACTGAATGAACGCGAACCGGGGAAGGTCCGAGAGCTCATACTGGCGGATATCAGATTCGATCTGATCGATTGATCGGCCGGGCACATCGACGCCCTGGCCGCGTGACGCTTCCCACCCACGGGCGTTCTCGCGCTCCACGTACAACATGAACAGGGGCTTCACAAGCGACCATTCCGAATCGGAAAGGACCGTCTCGCATAGATCGCCTGCTTTGCTGTCGAGGTGTGCGCGACTCGGCGGCTTCGCGATGTCGGCCCACCCGAGGTACTGGCGAAGTGCATTCGATGCTTGACGCTCGACGTCCTCGTCGCTGACAACGAGGCTGAAAGACCATGCGCACGTCGCCGCACGCGATCGCAGGCTCGGCCAGTCGCTCATCAGATGTTGCCCTTCGATTGCTCGCCGAAGTAGTGAAAGAACAGCGTGCCGGAGATGTTGAGCACCTGACCACGGTTTTCCCAATCGCGGTCGGGGTTGTCGAATACAAAGAAAGCGTCCAGGATCCGGACCTTTCGCTTGTACTCCTCCATCGTGCCTTCATAGACCGTCGCGTTGAACTTCGCGCCGTCGGCCACCACCGCCTGCACGAACGCTGCCACGTGACCCTCTACGGTCTCGAGGAACGTCACCTGGCCTTGCTGATTGATCTTCAGCTGTTGGGGCTGCCAGGCTGCTGCGCCAAGCGGCATCGGCACCTCGATTTCGCCGGCTGGCGAAAGGATTGGCCATGGGAACTGCTTGCAAAGCAGACGCAGGTCTTCGTGGTTGTCGATGACGAACATCGCATCCGAAGAGACTGCTTTATCGCCCATCGCCTTGACCATTCGGTAGGACGATTGCAGATACGTGCCACTCTTGACGACCATGGGCGTGCTCCCGCTGAGCAAGTTTCGATTCGCTCACTCTATGGGGAGGTGCGCGCGGCACGCGCGCGGTTTTTCCTATCAGCTATCCGGAGATCCCGCCGGACGCGATATGTGCCATGCGGCGGTCGCTTACGTCCTGACCAATCAGCCGATTGTCCGCCAGCACAACCTGCATCGGATAAGAGGGCGATAGAGGCATCTGGAACGACGCTTGAGCCACGGGCGGCGGCGCCACTGCCGTAGGCATGGAGAAGACAGGCTGCCTCAACGGCGGCATTGACGCCACTCCTATCGTGGGCATTGAGCCAATTGCGGGCGCAGACGTGGCTGTGCTGGCGGTCTTGTTCTGCGCAACCGCCTTATCGGGTATCCCGATGAACCCGCCGGCGGAACCCGCAACCGTGCTTTTGAATCGGTCGTCGAGTGCCTTTCTGTTGAGATCGATGTACTCTGCAGCAGTCTTTGCCTTGTTGCCACCATAGTTCAGCGAAATGGCCTTCTGAATGTCCGGCGACAGATCCGAGATCGACTTGCCCTGCTGCGCCCCCTTGATGACTTCAATCGCCCCCGGACCGAGCTGGTGCATAAGATAGAGATTCTCAGACGTCGCCGGCAGATTCGCCGCACGCAACCGCTTCGCATTCTCCTGTGCGAGCGACATGCCTCCAGCGATGTTCTGGTCTGCGTCAAAACGATCTTTGATCCCCACGCCCGATGCGGTTCTACCCACGAATTGATAGATACCAATCGCGCCAGTCGGGGATACTGCATTGCTATTGCCACCGCTCTCCATCGCGGCGATCTTGAGCATTTCCACAGGGTTCAGGCCGGCTGCGAGTGCTTGATTGACGATCTTCTGCTGAATCTCGCGAGGCATACCGCCTTTGAGCGAAGCATCGGTGTTCGCGCCGCTTGCCTTTAGCTGCCGGATGCGCTCGGCTTCATCGCCGGTGTAGGTGCCCATGGCTAGCCCCTCTCCTCCCTTGATGCCGCTCCAATCGGCCTTACCCCGATAGCCTTTATCAAACTTCATGCGCCCCGCCTCAACAAGGCCCGCCCCCCACGCGCCAACCTTCCCGCCCCAGTCCTTCACAACCTCGACGCTGTCTTTAAGTACCGTCTTTGCCGTCTCCTGCACCTTTTCGACGTCAATGCCCAACTTATCCTTGAACCAATCCTTCGCAGACTTAACGAGATCGTCCCAAGCAGTCCCCAGCGTCTTGACACAGGTGTCCCACATGTCGGTTATCGACTTGGCCACCTTCGTCCAGTCGACATCCGCCAGCCAGTTGCCTACCAGCTTCCCCAATTTGTCGCCCATCATCGCGCCGAGCACGCCGCCGATCGGGCCGAATATTTCGCCGACGATGGCCCCCAGGACACCACCCAAACCGCGGCCAATGCCCACGAACTTGTCTCGGCGGTTCTGCTCGGGGCTCTTGCTCGGGTCGTCGTGCCCGAACAGGCTCATCACCGCGCTACCGCCCGCCATGAGTGCGCCGAGACCCGGTATGCGCCGCAGCAACTTGCCAACGGGCCCGAGAAACTTCATCCCCCCCTTCGCGAGGCCGGGCAACAGCTTCGTCAAGCCCCGCCATCCGAGCTTGCCTACCTTACCGATGAGACCAAACAGCCCGCCAAGAATCCCGCCCATCCCTAGTCCCGGCAACCGGATACCGGACAGCAAGCTGGAAAACAGCCCGCCGCCCCTGCCCTGACCGGTACGCTTGTCGATCGACTTGAGTGTCCGAAGCTGTGCGGTATCGAACGCGCTCTGCTGGCGGCGCGTGAACCGGAGTTCGAACCAGATGCGTCCTAGCCACGACGACGACTTGTCTTTCGCGAACCCAAAGCCGCGGCCGAGCACTGCCTTACCCACCGATGCGACAAGGCCCGCCGGTCCTTTCACAACGCGCGCGGCCTCCTTCGCCGCCTCAATCGCGGGGTCCACCTTTTCGATCTCACCAACATTCACCGCGGCGGCCAGCTTGCCCTCCGCTGCGCCGAAACCGTGACGCAGCTTGGCGAACGTTCGCCTGAACCACGACAAGTCGCCTGGCCCTGAACCTCCGGAGCGTCCACCGCCTCCTACAAAGCGGCCCCGCGCGTCACGGCCGTTGACAGGTGCCGAGCCCTCACGACTTCGGCGCGCCGCTTCCTCCCGCTTCACCTCTGCGTGTTGCTCCGCCTGCTGCCGGGTTAGTGTCTGCACGGCTTTGGCAACGGGCGCCACCGCGGTAGCAGGGACAATTGCGCTCGCACCGCCGACCGCGACGAAGCGCCCACGTGCGTCGCGCGTGCGCGCGATCACCGAATTCGCGCGCGGAACATCGCTCGCCGGCGCGCGCTGGCCGCGGGGCCCACGGCCGGTTCGCACTCCCGATTTCAGTATGTCGAGAATCGCGCTCGTGTCGGCATGAATGCCGGTGAGCTCGTTCCCAAGGTCGCCGAGTTTGGTCGGCTTGTCGACAATGAGGAACCCCTGCGAATCGAATTGCATGGTCAGGTCTGGTCAAACATGAATGTATCGAACTGGCTGAACGACAGTTGAAGCTCTTGCAACGCGTTCTCCGCGCGCGATAGCTCCGTGTCCATTTGCGTGGGCCGTACGACAAACTTGTTTTGATACCCGCCGAAAAGCTTCATCGTCTCGTCGTTTATTGCCGCGTGGAGAATCCGGATCTTCACGAGATAGTCCGCCGGTACGCCAAATGTGCCGTCCTTGCGAGCGACTTGATCCAGTAGCCCCTGGAACCACCGCTTGACAGTTCCGTGAGCGTCATCAAGCGTCGTGATGCGCAATTCAAGGCGCTCTGTCCCGTGAAGCGCATCAAAGGACCCAGAGCCAATCTGCCGCCCCTCTCCTGAGATGACTCGCGGCGTCAATGAGACACCGGTGACGAACAGGTTGAACCTATCGGCACCGATACGCGGCCACGCGGCCGCCATGCCGTAGCAGTTCTGGACCTCGATATAAAAAAGGTTGCGCCGGGCGTATGGCGTGGCCTGCACCTCGTCGAGAATTCGACGGGCCTCCGTCGGCGTAATGCCGCCAAGCAACGGGTTGCGCATCCGTCCGAAGAGCAGGCTCGTGAGGAAATCGCCTGACAGAAGCCGATTAAACTTCGCGCCGATTTCCGTTTGCTTGAGCGCGTCTAGTCCCGCCCCTGCAAAATCGCCCGCCATTGCGCGCGAGAAGGCTCCGGACATCGACGGTGCATATTGGCCGATCGCACGCTCCGCGAGCGCCGTGCCAGCGCTGGAGAGCGTGAAATCGCTTATTTGCTCCTGAAGTGCCGACGCGCGATCGTTGACCATCCCGCTCGCTGACGATGCGATAGAAGACATGCCACTCGAAACCTTGCCGACCACGTCGTCGAAGATTGACATGTTAGGCGTCCTCCTCGCCATTGCCGCCGCCCTGATCCTGCACTGCAAGCAGATCTTCCGCGATGAGCGCGGCCTGGTCTTCGTCGAGCAGCATGATCTTCGTCAGGAACATCATAAGCGCGCGCCGCGCGAGACCAATTCCCTTGATCTGGTCGAGCGCCTGCGCCATGGTGATCGCGGTATTCATCGCCTCCGTTTTCGTGCGCTGACGCTCGGTTTCGAGCGCGCTGATCGTGCCGTAAAAATTGATCGTCCACGGGCGCTCATCCGGCCGATAAACCTTGCCGTATTTGTGGTACGTGTGGATATCGATGATGGAGTTGAAGAAGTCGGTCATGCCGACGCGTAGCAGGCGCGACCGCTCTGCAGCCTGAGCGGAGGTGCGGAAGAATCCACCATCGCCGAGGCCTCCGGACAACAGTTCCGAGAACCCAAGCATCGAAAGGTCGGTACCAAGCGCGCCGGCAAGCAGCTTGGCGTAGAACATCACGTCTTCGATTGTGAGGCTGCCACTGGGCCCGCGGCCCGAGCCATTCGAAGCGCTCCCCGCGATCGTCGCGAGTTGCTTGTCACCCCAGACGGGGATCATGTGGAAGATGCGCTCGAGCACGGGGCGCCCCCGTTTGACCGCATCCTGCGCGCGCCTCTGACTCCCCAGCAGCATCTTCTTGATGTTCGCAGCGAAGATCTTCTGCTGCTCCTTGTTCATCCCGTCCATGTTGACGGTGATCATCGTCTCGTCGATCGAATCGAGCACGCGCTGGCCGACGAGACCAACCAGTGCGGCGCTGAGCTGATCGTATGGCCCCTCGGCGCCTTCCAGGAACGAACCGCCCACGGATGACGGCATGAGCGGCAACGCCTCGAGTCGATCCTCGCGGAGTGAGGTGCGAATCGCCTTTTCCATCGCACGGACTTGGGGGATGTAGACGCAACGCGGCATCTTGAGGCGCACCATCTGAGCCACACTCAAGCGTTCGATTGCCCGCGTGCCGCTCGCGACAACATAGCCGCACGTCGTGTTTGCGCGCTCGTACGGGATCACCATCGGCGGCAATACGAGTTCATCAACGTAGACGTCCGCTACCCCCTCACGACCGAGATAAACGCGGCCATAAGCATCGCCGTATGCCGCGCCGTTAAATCCCACGGTGTAAGCTATCCGGTTGAAGAGGTCTCCGAGATCCGCCGTCAGCTCTTTCGCAAGCTTCTGCGCACCTTTGTCCCCCGAGGCATCCGAGGCGGTTTCAATAAAGACGACGTCCCCTGAAGTCTCGTGACCGCCGAGCGCCGCGGTCACGTGCAGCCGCAAGGCAGTCGAGATGATGGGGTCACCCACCATCTCGATCCACTTCTCATAGATCTGGATCCTGTTGCGCGCGACCCGCTTGCCGCCACCAAGAAGCATCGCCACCGACGCCCCGTCGGCCAGCGCGTCAGTCTGTTCGGTTTCGGAAATGACGGGCGGCGCTGAATTTCCGAAAAGGCGCTTCAGGAAGCCTCGAAGCTTGTGCGGTTCTTCGGCTTGTACGGTTGTAGGCATAGCGCGCGGACGGTTAGAGACAGCGTCTACTATCCGGCGCGCCGGAGACCTGGTAGCTGTGTCGTTTTCCTTGCAAGCCTGGAAACGAGTTTTAGCCGCGCAATCCGCGCGCTTGGCGAAAAGTGTTCACACCAATGCATTCGGATCAACGATCAGGCGTACATCCTCTGCCTCTTGATGTCCGTCAAACAATTCGAATGTATTACATCAAGCGATCCGCACAGTGCATTTTTTGTATTACATTTAAATCGCCAGAGCGCGGAAGCTCGACAGGAGAACGACGTGGAACTCTTCCATACCAGCCCCGAGAAAATTGAAGCCATCAACAACAACGGCCGTTTCGGCGCTTTCCTATTCTTCTCGTCGAAGGTCTACGTAATGACGGCTGGCAAGTTCGTGACGTACAGCATCGAGATCGACGACGAGCAGATCATCGACGACGGCCGTCTTTTCTTCCACGAAGATGCGGCGAAGCTTGAACCGCTTGTTGCTGAACTCGCAACGCTCCTTGACGTGAGCGAAGACGATGCGGAAGCGCTGATCGAAGGATCGAAATCGGTGTATGACATCGGCAGCATCGAAGCAGACGACGCTGCTGACGCATCGTGGGACGTTCAGCACTTCACCGCGCGTGCCGCGAAGCTGCTCGGCTACCGCGGCGTGCAAGTGACGGATGAGCAAGGTGCTACGTACATGATCGACATGCTCGGGTACGAGCATGAATTGACGAAGGCTTG
Source organism: Paraburkholderia sp. J10-1 (assembly GCF_905220165.1). Lineage (NCBI taxonomy): Bacteria > Pseudomonadati > Pseudomonadota > Betaproteobacteria > Burkholderiales > Burkholderiaceae > Paraburkholderia > Paraburkholderia sp. J10-1. The sequence continues at coordinate 244,186 of NZ_CAJMYW010000003.1, forward strand.
ATCGGTAATGTCCAGTCCGAAAAAGCGCAGGCACTGCGAAATCTGCGGCACTCTGATCCCTCATAAGCCCGGGATGCCGGCGAAAAGTTGTGGCGCAGCCTGCGCCGCTGAGCGGCGAAGGCGAATGGAAAAGGCGCGCTATCACAATGAACGGAAGGCGAGCGATGAGTGGAAGGCGAAGCGAGTGGACTATCTGCAACGGCTCAAAGCACGGCTTGCTGAAGACCCGGAGTTCGCAGCAATCTTTCGCGCTTATGCGCGCGAGAGATGCAGACAATGGCGCATACGCGTGATGCAGGACCATCCGGCACGCCGCGAAGAACTGCTTGTTGCGGCACGCGCTGAGCGCGCGTCGTGGCGCGCGCGAATGCTGGCTGAACCCGGAGCCTGGGAGGCTCATAAATTTAAAGCACGCGCCTGGTATCACTCGCTGAGCGCCGAAGATCGCGAGCGGATTTTTTATGCTCCTCGCAAAAAGCGAGCACAGGAGAAACAAACGTGACTCAGGAACCGAAGCGCCGGGGGCGTCCACCGCTGCCCGAAGGCGCAATCCGCTCCGACAAGCACCCGCGCTCAGTGCGCTTGAGCGATGAGCAATGGGCAAAGCTGCAGCGGCTCGGCCGCGAGTGGCTTGAGGACGCGATTGACCGCGCGCGCGAGCCGCTCAATTCCACACACCAGTCAAAACAAAACAAAAAAGCGGCCGAAGCCGCTTGTGTGACTATTGACTGAAGTTCGCCGAATCAGGCCGCCTTCGTGACGCGCGTGTACTTCGAGAGGATCGGCACCATTTGCGCGTAGATCTTCGGGTTGCCCGCGACGACTTCGCCCACGTGCAGGAAGTCCGAGTCGCCCGTGTAGTTGCCGATCAGACCGCCGGCTTCCGTCACGAGCAGGCCGCCCGCGGCGACGTCCCACGGATTGAGACCCTGCTCGAAGAAGCCGTCCATGCGGCCGGCGGCGACGTTGGCCAGATCGAGCGCGGCCGCGCCCGGGCGGCGCAGGCCCGCGCACGCGTTGGTCATTTCGGCGAACAGTTCGCAGTAGCTGTCGAGCCCGTCCTTTTCGCGGAACGGGAAGCCGGTGCCGATCAGGCCGTCGGCGAGACGGTCGCGGCGGCCCACGCGGATGCGGCGGTCGTTCAGGAACGCGCCGCGGCCACGCGAGGCGGTGAAGAGATCGTTGCGCGTCGGGTCATAGACTACGGCCTGCGTGACGATGCCCTTGTGCGCGAGCGCGATCGAGACGCAGTAGTACTGGAAGCCGTGGATGAAGTTGGTGGTGCCGTCGAGCGGATCGATGATCCACTGGTACTCGGACTCATTGTCCGATTCGCCCGATTCCTCGGCGAGGATGGCGTGGTCGGGGTAGGCCGTCTTGAGCGTTTCGATGATGGCGGCTTCGGCCGCCTTGTCGACTTCCGTGACGAAATCGTTGTGCTGCTTCTTCGCGACCTGCACGAGGTCGAGGTCGAGCGACGCGCGGTTGATGATCTGTCCGGCGCGACGCGCGGCCTTGACAGCGATGTTGAGCATGGGGTGCATGAGCCAGGATCCTTGTTGTCCAGCGTGCGCGCGAATGCGCGTAGTGCCGGTGCAGAACATAAAGCGTCTAACGATTGGGCAGCGCGCGAGCCGGATCGGCTTGCGGGTTCTGCCCCGTCAACGGGAGTCGAATTGAAAAAGAGCGATGCGCGCGCCGCGTTGGCTTCCGCGCAGGGCTGCAATTCTACCCGATTGTAGGACGCCCCGGCGCCCTAACTCCCTCCTAGACACAACGATCACACCCCAATTTTTCCGTTGTTCGCGGAAAATCGGTTGTAATTCGCGATGCCGGGATAGGCCGAACAACCGCGGCGCGCTAACATAACTCGTCCCCTTAATCGCCGTTTGAGATTCATCTTGGTTCAGCCCACTCCAATGACGCCCGCTCACGATCCGCTGCGCGGCGGTTTCACGTCCACCCGCTTCGTGCTCGTCGAGCCGAGCCACCCCGGCAATGTCGGCGCGGCGGCGCGCGCGCTGAAGACGATGGGGTTCTCACGCCTCGTGCTGGTGGCGCCGCGGGTGCCGCAGGTCCACTGCGACCCGGAAGCCGTCGCGATGGCGAGCGGGGCCGACGACGTGCTCGCGGCCGCCCACATCGTGCCGACGCTCGCCGACGCGCTGGCGGGCGTGCAATGGTCGCTCGCGCTCACTGCGCGCACGCGCGAGTACGGGCCGCCGCCCGCCGCGCCCCGCCAGGCAGTGGAGGATGCCTGTCGCCAGGTGGCGCACGGCGGCGACATTGCGCTGGTCTTCGGCAATGAGCGCACCGGCCTCTCGAACGACGACGTCGAGCGCTGCAGCGCGCTTGCGCACATTCCGGCCAATCCTGCCTATAGCTCGCTCAATCTTGCTCAGGCTGTGCAGGTGCTCGCGTACGAACTCCGGCTCGCATACCTTGGCGAGGGTTCGCCCGGTGCTGCGCTGCCAGCCGCCGGGACTGCGGGCGAAGGCACTCCGCTCGCCACGAGCGACGATATTGAACGCATGTACGTGCATCTCGAGAACGCGCTCATCGCGCTCGAATTTCTCGACCCCGCCAATCCGAAGAAACTGATGTCGCGTCTGCGGCGGCTTTTCGCCCGTTCCGGCCTCGAGCGTGAGGAGGTCAACATTGTGCGCGGCATCGCCAAGCACATCCTTAAGCACACGGGCAAAGACAAAGGCTAAAGTGCCAAAAGAAAGGCCTCCCGAAGGAGGCTTGAAAACACCGACTCTCATCGGCGACGGGGAGCATCACTTAATGTCTTTGTCCGCAAGTTCAGTGGTCGCGTTCTTCCTGGTCTGGGTCGTATAGCTGGAATGTCGTGTCGTCGATGTCATAGACGTTCGACTGCACTCCGTATGCTTCCATGTTGTCGTCGCCGAATTCCCACGCCGCCAGCAGCGTACGCGCTCGATCAACATTCCCAGATGCGTCACGTTCGAAGTAGACATCCGCCCAGGCAGGTTCTTCGAACGCGCCGATGTCAATCCCCTCTTCATGCAGCACCCGCTTCATCGCCCACCAGTACGGACCATAGCGGCGGTAGTTGAGACGATCGGATGCGAGTACCTTCCGCGTTTGTTCGACGAAGATCGGTAGCACGTCGTTCGTCCCCACCTGCTCCTTGAGTGCACTCATGCGCGCGTCGAGATACGCGGGATCCAGTTTGTACGCCGTGGTCATGCTGACTCCGTAGTTGTTGATGTCGGCAGGTCGACACCGAGTTTCTTGAACAGGTCCGCGACGGTCGCCACGTGCTGACCGTCCGAGAAGGTCTGTGCGTCAAGTAGCGTCACACGAAAAAGCTTGCGCTGCTGATCGAATGTCCGGCCTTGCAGGCCAGACGCGCCGGGCGATGCGACCTGGCGAAACGCATCGCTTCCGCGCGTCAGACCAAACAGGATATACGTGCCGGCCTCGTAGCGATACTGGCCAGTGTATCGGTCTGCGTACTTGGTCAAACTCTCCGTGCCGATTTTTGCGCCATAGACGCCGGATACGTCGTTGAGCGCCGCAACGTAGGCCTGCGCGTCTGCGCCAGCGCTTTTCACAGCGCTCGCCGCCGCTGTGGCGCGAGCCCACTGCTGCATGCTGGGCCACAGGTTGGAGACTACGCGCATCACGACATCTGCCGCGCGATTCCAATCTGCGACGTAGATGCGCGTCGACTGCGGAAGCAACATCGAAGCCCTCACCTTTTCGACGCCCACCTTTAGTTCAATATGTGCATCCAGCTCGGCGAACATCGTATTCGCAAGCTCACGCAGGTGCGGTTTGAAACTGGCGGGCATGCAGCCCCCATAAGATTCGAGCGACGCCGCGTTGATCTCCTCAACAAGCAGGCCAGCCGTCACAGCCGCCTTGATCGCCTCCCTGGCCGGCTCACGCAACGCATAGCCTTCATCGTCCGGCAATGCTACCCACCTCGCTCTTCCATCGTCGAGCTTGTTTGCCTGTTCGCGATATCGGCGCATCTCCGTTGCGTTGAGAACGTCATCAAGGCTCGGCACGGTCAGCCAAACATGCGCGGAATTGAACCACTGGAGCGCCCATGCATCGAGATCCTCAGGCGACTTGCTCTGCGACACGCCATCCGGCAATGCGTTGAAGAATTCCTGCGTTAGCCCAAGCTCCTTCGCGGCACCCGCCAGCGACAGCGGATAGCTGATAGCCTTCAGGTCATCTTCCGTCGCGCGCAGTCCGTGCGCGAGGCAATACTTGTTGACCGCCTTGTACATGTCGGCTTCGGAGCGCCTGAGAGTCGGGCCGAGGTCCCGCAGATCGTTTAGCGTGACGTACCGGCTATTGCGCGACTTTACAAGCTCGCCCTGCTCCGCGCGGATCCTGTTCGCCAACGCATCGCCGATGTCGGTCGAACTTACGAAATACGGAAAATACGGGTCTTTGAAGCAAAACGAATCGCTGTACAGCGAGGCCGAAGGGATCGGGATCGTCAAACCATCGCGCACGTCCGCCACCATCGACGAATAAAGGTTCGGGCTACTCTCGCCGAAGCCCTCAGTGGCGCTCCGGATTGTCTGCTCGTCCGCCGCAACGGCGCGCCGCACAGCGTCCGACCATGCTGAACTGCCGGGCACGATGTAAGTCGCACCCGACATCCGAAGCAGTTCCGTTTCATTCTGCGTGGCCGGATCAAAACCCACGAGCGCAGTCACGCGCCCGATGCGCGGCTTCGCCACAACAAGCAGTTTGCCCTTGTCCTCCACGAACGTCCCTACGACCGCAAGTTGCCCCGCCACGATCGCCGCGCTGTTGTCGTTGAAGGCGGCGAGCGCCTCAGACGAGTACCCGTCACGCGCGCGGGCATTGAAGCTCACCGCGGCTTCGTCTCGCATACGCTGCGCGATCGTCAGGTCATGCATCCAGTTCTCGTATGCTTTGGTTGCGTGCTCGGCCTCGCTGATCGCGGTGTACTCGCTACGAACCGTCGGCAACCCCACCGAATCAACCGGCAGGCCCTCAAGCACGCCAGTTTGCGCCTTGAGCGTTTCGGTCAGGTCCGCAATCTGCCGGTTCAGGCGATTGCGCGTCAGATCCGCCTTGGCGCCGTCGAGGCGATCCTTCAATTCGTTGATCTTTGCGCGCGTCCCCGCTGCCGCGGATCGCTTGCTGCCGATCCACGCCGAGAAGCCCACTTCCTCGCGCCCTCGCACGTCGGCGCCGAACTTCGCAAGCCAGTCGCGCTGCGCTTCGATAATCCGCAGGCTTTGGACCTGGGCGGTCTTGTTCGCGGCCTCCCGCTGCCTGAGATTACGCGCGGCGATCTGGGTATTGACGCGCTCCATGGCCGCAGCATCGCCTACGGCACTCGCGAGCAATTCATAGTCCTCCTTGCTCATGTCGCCTTCGATGGCGATCTTCGAGGAGTCGCCTGACATAAGCGAACCAATCCAGTCCGCTTTCACGCACACGAGCCGCCGCTTGTAGGCATCAAAAGTGCCATCCGCATCGTAGTGGTACACGTTCACGGTCTCGAGCGGATTGCCCTGGCGCACACCGCGCCCGTTGCGTTGGTGTATCGAGTCAGGCGTCCACCCGATCGTAAAATGGTGGATCGCCTGAGTGCCTTTTTGCAGGTTGATACCCACCTCGGCCTTCTTGTTTGCGATGATGACCGTGAACTGGTTTTCGTCTCCATCCGCGTTATAGCCGTCTTGCACCGCCTGCATGCCCGCAACGTCAACGGAAACGGCGTTAACGATCTTGATCTTGCCCGCCGGCACACCTGCCTGTTGCGTCAGCGCGAGCCTGATCTTGTGGTGCAGCGAAAGCTCATCGCAGAAAATGATCTGCTTTGCCTGCCCCCTGTGGCGAGGATTCGCGGCCTCCTTCTTGAAGTTCGCAATCAACGCCGCGAGCTTTGGGCTCACCTTTACCGTGGGCGTTATGCCCTTCCCGTCGAGCAGCTTGAGCAATGCGTCTTGCGTCTTGTAGTCCGTCGACAGCAATTCCACCGCGAAGCCCGACTTCGCCCGGCGCGCACGAACGGTAATGAGGAACTTCGTGACAGCGTCGCCCGTCTCGACGTCCTTCGTCAGCTTCGTGCGTACGTCTGCGGGCGCCGCGTTCGGATCGTCGTAGTCGCGCTCCTCGACGATGTTTTTCGCGTTGAATGCCGCGATCGCAGCATCTGCCGCCTCGACGCTATCCGCCCCGGACGTGAATGTCATCACGCCGGCGTCGAGTTCCGGGTCGCTGATAACCCGGGTCATTTTGCGAATGAGATTAAACGGGCTCGCGGTCAGCTTGTCGCCATCGTCCGCATTCCCTTCTATTACGCGCTCGGTCGCGTCGAGGTAGTCCTGTTTGTACTTCAGGATGAGATTGAACGACGCGGCGCCGATGTCGACCGATGTCGCGATCTCCTCCGCTTCGGGTACAGAGATATCGACGCCGTCGGCCTTCACGTCTTCCGCTGTCTTGATGACCGCGGCGCTTCGCATCATTCGGCGCAGCAAGCCCGCGTTCTGCAGGCCCGTGAAAACGCGCACGGAGCGCATCATCCCGACGATGTTCTCTTCCTCGCGCTCCTCGATATCACACGCGGCAGCCATAAACGAATCCGCGCCAGTCACGCCGTACATGCGGTTCACTTCTTCTTCGCCCAGTGAGAGCGTAAGCATCGAATACACTTCGAGCGGCGAATTGGTCACAGGCGTGGCCGTCAAACTAAGCACGCCGTCATTGCGCGGCGACAGCCCGCGCACATACCAGGCCTTTGCCTGCATGTCCATGCCGCGCTGTGAGCGAGAGGGGTCCGCGAGGTACTTCGCACCCTTGAACTCGGAGGAAGTGGTCTTGCTGTTCTTGTAGTTGTGCGCCTCGTCAAGGACAAGCGAATCGATCCCCATGTCTTCGAAGTACGGCACCGCCCCCGATTTCGTGCCGGTTGCGCCAACACTGGCCGCCTTGCTGGCGGCTGCGATGTTGGCGCGCTTCTTCATTTCGTCTTCTTCCGCCAGCGCGAAAGCGTCGTCGTTCGCCCTGAGGTAGTCGACGTAGGACTGCATCGTTTCATCGCGCAGCGGGATCATCTTGAACGCTTCAAGCGTCATGAAGATCTTGGCGTGTCGGTTCTCGCGTATCGCATTGAGGTCAATCCGAACCTGATCGTTGTCGACGCGATCCGCGCCGTCCCGCCCCTTGCTGATGCCGACGAACAGGCAATCGCTCGTGTCGGGGTATGCTCGCCCGGCTTCCTTCGCCCAGTTCGTCAGCGTGTTGTTCGGCACGACAAATACAGTCTTGTGCTTGACGCCGATACTTTGCGCGTATTGCGCGGCTGCGAGCGCCGTGATCGTCTTGCCGAGGCCCACATCGAAGCCCAAAAGGCCGCCGAAACGCCGGGAGAAGTGCCTCACTGCCGCGTACTGGTATGGGTGCGGCCGGAACGATTCGACATTGAAATTCGGAATATCAACCGGAGTAGTGTCCGGTTCCTCGACAAAGCGCAACGCCTCCGGCGCGTTCAACTTGTTGTGCAGTGCGACCTGAATCTCTTCGTTCGCGCGCGCCCAGGCATCGAACTGGGCCTTCGCTTTGTCCGCGATCTCCTTGATACGGCGCAGCAGCGCCGCCTCTCGCGCTGGGTCGGCTTCGACATCATCCGACTTGCTCATGGAGGTGATGTTCTGATTGCGCAGGTACCCCTTCACAAAGCGCTGAAGCGCCTTGTACTGGTCCCGCTCTTCCGCACTCGCGTACTTGCCCGGCGCCGACTGCTTGATGTCAAAGATCTCGCGCCCGGTCGCGTCAGTCGTGAGGAAAATATCGTTCGAGACGTACTGCTTCAGGAACTCCAGCTTTTGAAGGTTCGTGATATACGGCGTGAACAGGTTAAACGTCATGGTCGATACGTCGACCGTGTTCAACCGTTGCTTCGCAGCTTCGATCTGGCCTACCAGTTTCGCCTTGATTTCGTCACTGGCCGCGGCTGCGAGCTCCGCATTCGCGCGCGTGAGGAAATCCGCATAGTTGCCGCTGTAGTAGTCGCTGGGCCGCGTTACGCTCTTGCCGTCCGGAGAAAGGCACCATTCGTTCGAGGTAAGCGGATCGAAGTCCGAGAATGCTTCGCGAAGGCGCTCGATCGGCACATACCCGGTTTCGTCCTCCGACTCGTATTTGATCTTCTCGTAGAGCTGTGTGGGCGTCAGCGCGACCGCTTCGGGGTTCGCCAGAATCTCACCGAGCCAAAACGGCGTGAACTCGCCCTTCAGGCGCGCATTCCGGATGCTCAGCAGTGCGTCCTTGACGAGCTTCGGCGCGCCGCCGATCGACTTGTTACCGTACGCCTGCAGCTTCGCGAGCTGCGCGGACAGCGTTGGATAGGCGTCGCGGTAATTGAACGGCTCGGTACTGCTCGCCGCCTGCATGAGGTCCATCGCGGCCATGCCGGCTGCGATCGCCTCCCACGAAGTTTCGCGGTCTGCGGCGCCAATCGCCCGAAGGCCCTGATACGCGGCCGAAAACCACGGCGGAATATCGACGTGCCGCCCCAGCACTGTTTGCTGGTCGTACCATCGATTCGCCTGCTCCCACGTTACCCCGGTGTTCACCGCGTCCAGCGGCGTCTGCACGCGCACGCCAGTTTCCGTCATCACCTTATCGTCGGCCAGGTCCGTTTCGATCGGGTTCCACGAGCCGTCCTTCCATTCGAGCGTACGGCCGTCGGAGTGAATCACGTCGCCATCGGCGTAGATGATCGGCGACGTTTCGGCTTCGTTGAGCAAGGCCCAATCGATGCGCGATTTCGGGAACCGCTTGATCATGCGCGCGATGTTCGCGACGCTGTCGTCGTTGATGACTTTCTCGACCTCGCCAAACTTGCCCATGCCGCGCGCCGACTCGCCGAGCACAAAGCGCTTTCCCTCCCCCTTGAAATACTGACCGTCGAGGAATTCGTCCCACAGCACGCGCGCCTCGGTGAGCACGGCCGGGTTTTGCGCCTGCAGTTCATCAAGCTTCTGAACCGTTTCGCGGCTGAATTTTCGAAAGGCAATCACGTCGGTGATCGTGTCCGCTGATGCCGATTCGGAGAAAACCTTGTTCGGCAACCGATATGCGCCAATGAACTCCGCCATCAAAGATGCCTCGAGGCGCAGTTTGCGCTGCTTCGCCCCCTTACCGGCCACGATCGACGGCGGCACGATGAAGACCGCCAGCCCGCGTGGTTTGAGCTTTTGCAGTGAGCGCAGGATGAAGTACTCCTGCAGGTTTCGCTTCTGGAAGCGCTTGTCCTTGAGCGGGTTATCGCCCCGCATTGCGAGGTCACCGAACGGTACGTTCGTAATAACGGCGTCGTAGATCTCGTCGGGCGTCACCGCCGCGATCGCCTCGAACGGGGAAACGGTAGTCGAAACGGTGGGACCATCGTTGATGGCCCCATTGATCGCGCCTGACGTCGCATCGAGCTCGATCTGTGTCATAACAGCCGCTGGCGGGCGCGTCGCCGTAAAGATGCCCGTTCCGGCGCACGGGTCGAGCACCGTACCGCCCTCGAATCCGAGATCCTTGAGCATGCTCCATGCCGCCTCTGCAACCGGCTTGGGGGTGTAATACTCGTGAGGTGAGCCGGTCAGCCCGTCAGCGGCGATTAGCCCGCCGCCGCTACCAGTGTACTTCGCGAGAATCGCGCGCTCGGCGTCCGTAACGGCCACTTCACCCGCCTGGACCTTTCGAAGCAACTCGATCGCAGCGTTATTGTCTTTCTGGCGCTGCGTGAGTGTTTTAGTGCCCGCGTCGGGGTAGAACGCGACCGTGGGCGCATCTGGTGCGGTGCTGGCGGGCTCTTGTGGGGCTTCGACGGGCACTGGCCCAACTCGCACGCCTAGCGCAATCCCGAGTTCGCGAAGCCGCTTGCCGATCTTTAGAGCCGCCAGCACATCCGCCGTACTCTCGCGAGAGAGCTTCGAGCGCTGGGTAATGAGCCGGGCCGCCTCGCCCGCCAGCTTCAGCCTGTTGAGAAGCGCGCCATGGTCGCCGCGGACGTCATCGAGTAGTTGGTGGAGGCTCATCGGTTCGAAGCGAAGGGAGGAATGCCGCTCAGTCTCCCTTCGCCAATCGCCCTTCCCGGCTCGCGTTTTCCTACAGACAAGCGCGTCTACGTGCTCGCGATACCCGCTGATGCGCCGATCTCCCTCGCCATAAAATCGGTATAGGCGTTCACGGCAGCGCGCCACGCTTCTTCCATCTCGTTGTCGCCGGAGTAGCGCGAAATCATGGTTTCGAGACGATCCGCAAGATCGTCGTCCCACATGTCCACGGTGCCCGCGACAACCGTCGCGAAATACTGCAGGTCCGCCGCGCGCTGCGCGTCGTCCTGTGACAATTCCGGCGCGGAAGGTGCGGCTTCATCGTCCACAACGATCTCCGAATCCTCCCCTTCGAACCACAGGTTGATCATCTCTGTGCCTTGCGTTACGCTGTCAAGGACAGTCGCGCAAGCGGCGTCCTCCTGACCGGGGAGTAAGGTCGGACTGCCAGCCACCAGGATCGGTGCCGGTCGACCACCAGGTTTGTAATTGGCAGCAGTGATCGGGTCAACTTCGGTTGGCCCGTTTGCTTTTGCATCGTCGAGTATGTCTGTCGCAGGATTGATGACGTCCTTCGAATTGCGTACACTAGCGAGCATTCCGCTAGGAGTCTCGCTCGGGCGAGTAGGGTCGGACCGCAAGCCACCAGGAATGCTTCCCGAAGAAGCGCCAGGTTCGTAATTTGCGGCAGCAGACGGGTCAACTTCGGTTGGCCCGTTTGCTTTTGCATCGTCAAAAATCGCATCTTGTTTCGCGACCGTGTGGTCGTAGTGGAACATTCCCTTGTCGTCTTCCTTGACGACGAAGCGGACCGCTAACGGTTGCCCGTTGAGTTCTACGAGGGAGCGCATCGTGTGATAGCGCACCACATTCATCGTTTCGGGGAGATCGTATGCGTTTTGTGTGCCGACTCTTTGTCCGGCGGTGATGAGTTCCTTGATCATCGGAATCAGCTTCAGCTTGCGCACGTCCCCTGACATGCTGAGCGTTTTCTTCATCCCCTGCTTGCGCAATTCAACATCGCCACCAAGTGCCGGGCACGGCACCCACTGACCTAGCATCAACTCGTAGGCCGCCTTTGCGGCAGCACGTAGCGCCACCTTGCCCTCCGGCGAATCGGGGAAGTCTCCGAGGTCACTCCCGTTCACTACCACGCCTGGAACCGCTGCTGGCGGCGCGTCAGCCTCCAGTTCGCGAATGATCGTGATGATCTCTTCAGAGAGCGAAACAGCCCCGATAGGATCGTCGTCGCCGACGGCGTCAAGCGCGCCCGTTTTCGCCAGTAGCTCAGCCGACAATTCGATCGCGCGCAGCGGGTCAACAGAATCGAACAGCGATACTACGGTATCGACGGGCGTAAGCAGTTTCTCGAGTACCTGTGCTCGTGTGGCCTTTTCAACGGTGCCGAACATGTCGGAGTCCTCTTTCGTGAATTCCTCATAGGCGAAGCGCGACGCATCGCGCAAGCGTTCGCCAATTTTTCTCGCGCTGCGGACATTCTCTACAAACATCCGCACGACCTCCATGACATCGGGCGAGAGCGTGATATCCGTTTGCCGCGCGAAATCCGCAAGCTTTACCCCCTGCCGCTTCGCGTTGACCGCGAGACTCGCGGCCTCAGTCACTACGCCCCGGATATCGAGAGCCCCAGCGCCATCGAGACGCGCAAGATCCGCGGCAGCGCTCGCCATCCCACCAAGGATTGTCTTGACCTCCGCGTCAACGGATTGGGCATATAGCCGGACAAGTTCGGCGTCGGTGTATGCCTTCCAAAACACGGCGGCCATCAGGCGCTCGTATGCCTTCGCGCCCGGCACTTTGCCGTCCATCAAATTGTTGCGTTCGCTCTCCGGCATTGCCGCGATGAACGCCAGCGCCGCGGTTTCTGTTGGTTTGCCGTCGTCGGCGATATCGAGATCGGCGAGGTTCACGCGTGTGGCGTCGTTCTGCGCCTGTTCGACCGGTGAGAGATCAGACGTGCCGCGCTGGTTCGAGATATCTCCAATGTTCTCGGTGACGTCCTCGGCGTACATGATGCGTACGAGAACCGGGGCGTCGAACCGTTCGATCGCTTCCGCCGGAATGCCGGTCAGTTCATCCTCAGCGAGCTCGCGGCGATACTCGTCGGCGGTGCCGCGCTCGAATGCCGCCTTGAGCCCAGCCAAGCGCCCGTTGCCCGCGATGGCGCGCAACTTCCCCGCGACGCCGGCCGCGTATGTTGAATCGGCCACTCCGTCCGCTGTATTGCTGGTAATGACGTCGGCCGCCTCGACCACGGCGTACTGGATACGGAACCGCTGACCGTTCGCCGCGACCGCCTTGTCCTTTCGCCCGAGCGCGAGCTTCGACGGCCACAGATCATCGTTACCGAACACGATCGGCGCGCCGCTCGCAAACTCGCGAGAAGGCGCAACGCGAAAATAGTCTGGGGCCGCCGCAATGGCGTTCATTTGCGCGATCATCGCCGGCGTGCCGCGATCGCGATTCTGGAGGATGACGGCACGCTGCGGAGCCTGCAGGCGCATTAGCAACGCGAGTAGAACTTCTGTCGCGGCCACCTCTGCGACAGGGTCTTGCGCGGCCTCGACATCGCCTACGGCTGAGAGGACCTGCCCGGAGAGCATCGCTTCGGCAAATGCATCGCCCATGCTGTCGTCAAGGAGAACGCGCAGCCCCTGAATCTGAGCGACCACGTGCACGTTCATGCTGGTTGCTCGAGCGCTGCGCGCGCCTTGGCAAGTGCGAACGTCTTGTAAGCCGCCGCGGCCTGCTTAAACAGATCGAGGAATTCCGGCTCGTCATTTCGCTGCTCGTACATGGCCTTCATCGTCGCCGGAATACCCGGATCAGTCAGCTCTCGTGTCCCGTCGATGATGCTTAGCAGATACGCCTCGTTCTCGCCAGTAGGTTCGACAACACGCTCGGCTACCGCTTCCGGTTGCAGGGGCGGAGAGAACGCATCGAACTCGGACCGAGCAGCAGCAATCGCCGCCTCAGCGGTGTCAAACGTGCCGACACTTTGACTAGCGCCACTGATGCCGGGGAACGTGACCGATTTGACTACGTTGTACCCGCTGTCAGAAACTTTGACGTTGATTTGCAGCTTTTTCCCATCGTCTGTCGTCACCGCCCGGACCCAAATGTTGGCGGACACGTTGATGAAGCCTGCCGCTTCAAATACTGTTTCCGGCTTGGTGTTGGGCTCCGGTTCGGGTGGCGCAGGCTCCGCACCAACCGGCAACGATTCGTCCGGCGACGTTGGATCGACCTCCGCCGCCGGCGGAATCATGATCTGCTGGTAGCGCTCTGTGACCGTCATGCTTCTGTACGCTTCCTCAGGCGTCGGCATCATGTCGCCGCCAGCATAGGTCCCAACGCCAGTCGAATAGACTGCCAGGTAGCTATCCCCCATCTTCTCGAACGCCCACGTACCCGCCGGATGGTCCTTGACGCTCTCGGCCTCTTCCGTGCTCTGGAACGCGCCAATGTAGCGCTCTTGCTGCTTCCCGAATGCATCCGCGACGTCCGACCACGACGGCGCAACATCAGAGCCGATGGGGGGTTCTGCCGCCGCTTCGGCGGCGGCTGTCCCCACGTCGGCCACTGCTGAAGCCTCGGGTGCACTTTCTGGCGCTTCGGGCGGCGGTTCCTCGTTCAGTACTGCCTGCAAGACCTTTGCGCGACTTGCCGCCACATCTGCCGCGGCACCCAGTTCATCAGCAGACTGACCTGTAGTCGGGTCTGTGCCGTCAGCGTCCTGTGCGCGGATATATGCCGACTGGGCATCGCTCGACGCGAGCACAGCACTTCGAAACTGCGACTCGAGCGCTACAGTGAGTTCGTCGATATGCTTCGTCAGCGCTTCAAGTTCGGCCTGCTTCTGCGATAGTTCGCCCTTCAGGTCCGTGATCGCCTGCATCCTGTCGGCGCGCTTCGCATTCGCAGTGACGAACCGCGCGCTATTCTTCGAGGCAAGCATCATGACGCGCGCAGCCACGATTCGTACATTGAGATCGCGCCCGCGCTCCGGCGCGACCGCAATCGTGATGTCCTTCTTGTTGAGCATCCACTTCCACGAAACGAGGTCATCGTCCGGCATGATGCGCTTCGGCGAGATGTCTGGATTGTGGAAAAACACGCTCAGCGTCTGCCCGTCCGAGAGCTCGTAGACAACTGCGACGTTGGTCGTCCCGCGCTGTGTGTACGGCTTTGTGATTTGCATTTCCAGAACATGCAGATCGCCGCCCGAGCGGTCCAGCACCTTGCGCAGTATTTCCATGCGCTGATTGAGCTTGAGATACGGAACAATCAGCGCATCGAACACAAGCACGGAATCCGCATCGGCCTCGATGTCTTCGGTCCGCACCGGATCGAAGATCAGGCCGTCCGTTGCGTCGTGCGCTCGGATCGCGTAGAGGAGTTGGCCGATTGTTTGCCCCACCGGCTGATTCGCGCTATCCCAAATGACCTTGTCCATATGCTTGCGTGTTTCTTCAATGGGGAGTTGTTCACGGGTAAGCGGGCGCGAGAGATCGCCATTCGCTATCCACAATTTCAACTGCGCAATCGAGCAGTCGACGATGCTGCCTAGCCCTGTCCAGCCGGGCGAGTAATTGCTGAGATATCCGGCCTGCGCGGTACGGGCGTCCGGAAAGCCCAGCATCACCTTGTGCTCGTCAAACCTGCCGTCGAGGCACTGGTTGACCACGTAGGCGCGATCGGCCTCGGGCCACGGCCCCACGTAGCAATCAAGCTCGTCACCGTCGGCACCCTTGACGCCCGCGAAATACCCATAGTGGAACTTCGAGAGGTTCACGCCAGTGCGGCCACTTTCATCGCACCACGATCGCTCCGACCCGCGCGGATTCTCGATCACGATCTGCAGGCCTTGAACGCTCAAGCGCCCCTTCGCGTAGTTGCCCGCGTCAAGCTGAGCGGGGCTCGGCGTGGGGCGCGTGTTGAGTCCGAAGGCCCCGCGATGGGCGGCCTCGTCAATATCGGCGTACGTGGTCATTTGCCCATTCTGTCGGGCGGCTCGAGTTCTCAGCGTGAAGGCTTTTCCAACGCCCTGGTCCTCGGCTGGCGGCCCGTTACGGCTGCCACGGCGTCAGGTCGTGAAGCTGGTCACGTGGCGCGATGATGTAGCGACGCGTGTACGGGTAGATTGCGACGCTCCCCGTGACGTCCATGATTTCGAACCCGATCAGTACGCCACCGCCGGGCATGACGCCGACAAGGTCGTATCTCTCCGGCGTAAAGCCGGGACTAGCGTCCGGCCGCCCTGATGCACCGGCAAGCCCTAGCGGCTCGATCAGCGCCTCCTGGAGCGTCGTGTCTGGCGCCACCCCATCGCCGCGATCCACAATCGAGAGCGTCCCCTCGTATCGAGACGTTATGAGGATCTTCCCCGCACCCAGGGGGCGATATTCGATCGCTTCGTCGTCTTCGGGTGTCAGCATGCCCAGTCCGCCATGTGTGGCCATGCCGCTCGCCGGATGCGCGGGACCCGGCCGCCCCTTCACCACCCGTCGATACACCTGGCAATCCATGGAATTCGGATGTTTGAGCGTCACAGCGCGCGATGCCGCCATGATTTGTTCGGGAATCGAATTGATCATGCAGCCCCCTTCACAATCGTATCGTACTGCTCCTGGGTGATGGCCCCCAGTTCAAGCAAGCTGCGTGCGTGACGTTCGACGGACTTCACCGTCCTGGCTCGCGCAGACTTTGCTGCTGGCGGCGATGTCGCCGGCGCGACTTTCTGCGCCTGACCGCTTGCCGCCTCGTTCGCTGCCTTCTTCATCTGCTCGCGCGCCTTGCGCAGCGCCGTGTCTTGCTGCTTCTGTGCCGATGTCTTGAGGTTCGACGTGCTCTTGCGCTTTCGCAGTTGCGCGCCAGCCATTTCCTTGACGTCCGTCGCCTTCAGGCGCGTCGTCGCAAGCTTGCGCATGTCAAGCACTTCGCGCATGCCGAGCACGGAATCGGCGATTCGAAGTTGCGCGCCTTTGTCCTTCAGGATCACGTGCATCGTGCGCAGCACATGTTTGCAGGCCACGCCGTACAGGCGCGGGTTCCGGATCTTCGGGTAGCCTGTCTCCGCGCGCCCCCAGTTGTACTTGCCGATCGTCGCGATGTACCGATACCAGAATGTGTGGCGTCCGCAGTCGCAGTCAAAGAGAAGCCGGCCTTTGCACACCAGTCGCCCGATCTTCGCCTTGTCGTTCGGAGACGCAGCCACAGCCGCTTCGAAATCAAGAAAGCTAACGTGTACGTGGTGCCTCGAGCGATCCGACTCTGGCCCAGCGTTCGTGACGAAATGGACGAGATTCCCGCGGATATAGACCGGTACCGCCATGCGGATTTCGTCGTTCGCCCTCTGGCGGTCGACCGCCAGCGACAGGTCGATGACCTGCTGAGCAGAAATTCCACCTTTGAATGATTTCTTGAGGCGCGATACAGATTGCTGGAACGCGCGCAGGTCCTTGTGATCGAGCGGACGCTGCTCGCCGTGCAACGTCGTTGTCAGCAGGCGCGCCGCGTCATACTCGCCGGAGACCTCGTTCGGCTGCAGAATCGTTGGGGCATTTTGGCGACGCGTCAGGTCCCGCGCGTGGCGCGCGTCCGACTCCTTGCGCGCCGAAGTCAGGCGCGCAAGGGCAAGGTCAGCCAAGGGATTCGTACGCCCTTTGCTCGGCATCTGTCAGGTATCCGGTTTGTCGCTTGATGGTCTGCAACTGCGCGTACGTCGGGAGCGTCAGCAGTTGCTCGGGCACCTCCTGCTCAACGGTGTCGAGGCCCGCTGCGGCGAAGATCGCCATGAATTCGCTTCGGTCGCTGTAGACGCGCTGCGCGATGAGCGTGATATCAAAGCGCTCATCCGGCTTCGTGAAATAGCGGATCGCCGGGCTCCAGCCCGGCGTTTGCACAGCAAACTTTCGAACCGCGCGAACGTACGTTGCAGTCGCAAGAGGGCTATACATCGCTTAAACCGCGGGTTCGTCCGCGGCCGGTTCGCTCTCCGGCGGCTCGTCGTCCGGTCGCCCGCCAGCATCGGTCTCGGAACTCGTCTCGCTGGCGTCGGCGGGCACCTCCTCCACCTCGACTGGTGCAAACCGGGATTCCTCTTCCGCGGCCCGCTGTGCCTCCTCTTCGAGGCGGCGCGCCTCCGCGGCCTCCGCTTCTGCGATCACTGCGGACTCGTCCGGCTCGGCCGGCCACTCACGTTCGCCGGGAAAGTTCTGGCCATTGACCACGCGCACAAGCGCCAACTGGTATGCGGACCATGCCTTGAACACCGCAGCTTCGCCAACGGACAACAGGCCCGTTGCCTGGGCATCTGCCATCCCGATTGTGTGAACGCGAGCGGCGTCCATGTGTTTCTCGAACTCCGCCAACGCTTCAGCTCGTTCGCGCGCCTTCGCCAGTTCGGGATCGAGCGCCCACTCGTTTCCGTTCCACGTGTGGTCTGCGGACGGCCGCGCGTGCTCCGTCAAGTCAACTTGCTCCGGACCGATCCCCGCAATACCAATCTCTGCCGGTGAACCATCGGATATTCGATAGAGACGTTGACCGCGGTAGTCGGGCAGGAGCAGCCACGCTCCGTCGATGAAGAACGGATACGCGTTGCGCGGCACCTCCGGCATCGGCACATCCGTTGCGAAGGCCGGTATAAGCCATCGATCCGCGTTTTGCGGATCGGGGTCAGCCAGCCGGCTGCCAGTGTATTGGCCCGTCAGGGAATCGTATTGATGCACAAACATTTTTCGCTTCCTTCAGTACGCGCGAATGAGAGCAAGGAGACTTGTGTTGCGCGGACGTGCCTCTGCGCCACCATCCGCATTGACAGTAATTCCGTGAGCGTGAGCACCAGCACCTCCGACACCTACGTTGTGCCCGTGTGTGCCGTCGGCGTTGATCGAGATGCGCGTTGGTGAGCTGTAAGTTGGGAACGCGGATCCGCCAACGCCGAGACGGGTATTACCACCGCCTGAAAACTCCTGGGTTCCGTTACCAAAGTAAGGGCCGCGCCCGCTAGACGATATGTCGATCGCGGGGTGCGAGTGCTGCGGATCAGTGACACCGTGTCCGTGCCAACCTTGACCGTCCGTCCATGCACTATGCGCGTGATCGCCGACAGCAGCAGAAGAGGCTCCGTGAGCGTGGGAGCGGTTCGCGCTGTCCTGCCAGGAACCAATTGCGCGGCCCGAATCGACGCCTTTGGAATCGTCCCAACAGCGGATAAAATCGCCTCTCAGTTCGGGAATTCTGAACGTGCTAGCTCCATCGCCGGACGAAAAACAACCGGGACGGCTGGGCCAACTGGCATCTGCGACGAGCGCCCCGCTGGCCTGTGCGTAGGCCCACAGAAGTGGATAGTCCGTGCGGCTAACGACCGCGCCGTTGGCCTTGAGGAAGCCAGCCCGGGTAGAAGTCCGCGGTTCCCACACGATCGATCCGATCGAAGCGGTGCCGATTGCTGACATCACGAACTCGGTAGTCGCGAGTCTTGTAGATTTGTCTCCAGCGGTAGGCGTAGGTGCGGTGGGCGACGCTGTGAATGCAGGCGCATCAAGAAACGCGACTTGCCTCCAACGTGACCACGCCCCCGAATAATATGTACGAATCCACGAGTCGCTGGCGTTGTACAACTGATAAGTCTGGTAGACCATCACGCCGCTCGAATAGACTTCCAGCTTTCCCGCCAGCGGAACCGGGTAATTCGTGCCGCTCGCCGCCTGCACGTTAAGCGGCTGATGATAGATTCCGGAGTCCTTAACCGTATTTAGATCGACATACGATCCGAGTGCGGGCTGCAGCGGGAGCGCATTCTGGCGCACGTATTCCGTCGTTGCAAAGTCCTTGCTGCTCGTTCCGAATCCGAGCGTTGCGCCCTTCGTCGCACCCGTGAAGGTCGCGCCATCCAGTCGCGCATATTGTGGGTGCGGATCACGCTTCGCCTCATGCTTCAGAATGAGCGCCGCCATCCCGTCCGGATCGGTCGTCGTCGTGATCGTTACCGATCCGGCAGGCAGCGCCGAGACATCGAGCGTATAGGCAAACGGCACATCAAAGCCGACCGCCTTGCGAAACAAGGCGCCGCCCGTGCCACGGCTCCAGACCGCGATCAGAGTGTTACCAGAGAACCAGCCGAGTTCGCCTATGTCCTTGCCGTTCGGCGTATTGCCGTTGTTGTCCGTGTCCTTGATCGTTGTGCCGACCTGAACCTGCCCATTCGGCAGCACGGACCCGCTCGTGATGCGGTAGCGCGCGACCTCGGCGCGAAGCGCCTTCTCCTGCCCGGTCGGTTCGTATAGCCCCGTGCCGATCGCAATGTCCGTCAGCACGATCTTCACGCCGGGCAGATCTGCCGACGGCGCAATCGCTAGCCCACCAGCTGTCAGCTTGGGATTAAGAACTAGCGGCTCGGAAGATGCGGTATCTGCCATTGCGACCTCGAGAAACGGATCGCAATATGTTCAATGCTCGAAGCAGGTAGCTCGATCGCGGTTTTCCTACTCGCCGCCGATCGTGAAAAACATCGAACTCAGTTCGTCGGCGAACGAGGAAGCTTCCTCGATCCGATACGCTGTGTCCGCCGCCTCAACCATTGCCAGCACCGCCACGTTGCCGTTGCTGATATCCGGTGCCAAGCGATATCGAACGCCCCGCTCGGTGGTTCCGTCCGATTCGATTCGGTTCTCAGGATCGTGTTTGGACACTGTCTTCATGAGATCGATCAGCCCGGTGCGGCGCATGCGAAAGAAGAGGCGTAGCGCGCGCTGCAGCTTCTCGTCGTCGATAAAAAGGCCGTCACGTTCGTCCGTGCGAGGATCGTTCGTGATGAAAGTTGCCGTCGCCTCACGGTCCCCGTATGGCATCTCTTTCGCGACCATCAGCAGGCCAGTTTCAGTGTCGAGACCACCGAGGAGACTGACCGGCAAACCTTGATATCCGGTGATAGCTGTCTGGATCTTGATCAGACTCATACGTCATCCCTCACGATAGGGTTCACCCCCTCCACAGTGACGGCTACGCCGGCGTGTTCACGGCGTCGAAAGACATCCACCTCGCGCACGACCGGATAGCCGGCCGGTGCCGGTTGCCCGTCGTTCGGCTCGCCTTCCTTCGGCGCCTGGAAGATCGGCATCGCCGCGCGAATCATGAGATCGAACACCAGGCCCGTGATGTTTCGCTGCTCAAGGGGATTCAAGCCTCCAGCCAGATCGATCTGCTCCAACACCGCGGGGAATTCCGCAGTCGTTCCCGCAACCTCGTGCATGTGCTTAAAGCGTCGCCCATGCGGTCCGTTCGCATAAAGATGGAGTTGCATCGCCAGGCTATGCGCGGTCTGGCCCTCGGCTGCGAAAATCACTGCCTGCCCGCGGTACTCGTTGTAAGACATTCGCGCTTTGTACATGCGGCCGTACTTGTCGCCATCAACCACGACATCGACCGGCGTGCCGACTGACAAGCCCCAGTCGGGGGGCACGGGCGTGAAGTCCTTGGCAATCGACACGATGATGACAGGCAGGAAGGATGAAAGCCCGGGGCCGTCTTCGGCTGCGACCTTGCGCCATTGCTCGAGCATCAACTCGCACTGGTCGATCATCCGCCCGGGTGCCCAGACGATCGCCCGCTCCAAGCCGCGTCGAACAAACTCCTCGACACCCGGCGTATCGGCAAAGATCGTCTCGTAGTAGCTGGCCAGGTAGCGGGCGAAGCCCAGTTCGAGCGGCGTGCGCAAGCTCATGAACGTACCCCGTAGCGCTGCAGGAAAGGCTCGAGGGTGGGGTCGACCGGCGTGTCTTCTTTTTGCCGCTCGTAGCCCGCGAGATCGGCCGTCGCGAAACTGTCGACACGCTGCGCGAATTCGGTCCGCATGTTCGAGATGAACGTCGGCCGCTCGCTCGCCGCCGTGGCGCTATCGAGCGCTAGCGTGGTGTTCCCGCTCGCGATCATCGAGAGAAGCTGTTCGTTTTCTTCGCGAAGGTGTGCGACGACCTCGAGCACCCGGGCATGGTCCGCCTGAAGCCCCTCGTACACCGTATTCATGGCCGCAGCGGCACCGTTCCATTCAACAAGCGCTGAGTCCAGAATCATGCCCTCCGGTGCGTGAGCACTGTCCAGCACATAGCCGCGATTCGTCGTGTAGTTCGGTTCAAGCACGTAATCGAAACCGGCGAAGGCGAACGGAACGTCAAGGCCGCCGCGTGCATTCGCACCGATCGCACTCGAAAAGCCCCCCTGCTTGCTCGCGTACAGTCGTGCCGCGATCTTGCCAGTTGCCGTATCAAGAAACTCGGCCTGGTGCTCGATGTTGCCATCTGCATCTGCGCTCAGATGCGTCGTAACGAGCGCCGGCTCGAAGTTGACAGGCTTTCCGTTCACCACGCCTACCTCGACCGGATCCAGGCCAAACCGGCGCCGCACCCAGTGGCCGTAGTAGCCGACCATGTCGCGGTTCTTGACCCGCTCCTGAACGAGCGGACTGTTCACCACCTTCGTGAGCGCCTTGATATCGAAATTCCGATCACTGCCGTAGTGCTGGCGACCGCGATCTGCCACGTTGAAGCGGATTCGCTCCGTCCTGATTCCCATAAACGTGCTCCTTTTACTTCTTCAGCGTCCCGGTTGCCATAAACGGCATGACGCCCGTCGCACCGTTCGCGAGTGCCAGGCCGCCGGACGCTCCGATATTCTCGAACGTGAGCAACAGATGCAGTTCGAGCATGAGCCGCGCCGCCAGCGTCGCGCGGAATGCCTTTCCGATTTCCAGCAAGCCCATGCCGTTGTCTGAGGTCACCGGCAGCGTCACACTGATTCGACCTGTCGGGAAATAGCCAACCACCGCCGGCGCTGTCTGCCCCTGCGGAAAGGTCGCCACGCCTTTGGCGTCAAGCACGTAGTCCGTGACGGTCTTCTGTTGTGCGTCGGTGGCAATGTAGCTCGTGGCTATCGCGCCTCTCTCGAGCTGCGAGCCGCCGTGATAGAAGCCTGACTTACCGTCGCCCTTGTAACCGGAAGTCGCGCCATTTGTCACGTAGACCGTGCTGCGCACTTCGACACCTTGCTCCACGTACCCGGTCAGGCGGCATTGACACCATCCATCGCTTAGTAGGTCACATTGAACAGACACGAGATGCCACACACCTGTCTGCTCAGTTCTCACGACGTTGCCAGTCAATAAATCGACAAAGACCCCGCAATATGCTTTGGTGCCTCCGTCTGCGAGAAACACCCGTGCCACGGTTCGCTCACGAGGCCGCAAGAAAGTCGTATGCGTGAACACCTCGCCAGGAGCGATCGCCATCACGACCGTTTGCGACACGGCGTGCTGATAGTTGACGTCATCCTCAACGATCAGTCTGGCCAGGGTCTTTCCGTCCGGCGCGAGTGTGCCGTCCGTCTTAACCGCTACGTCGAACCACGTCCACTTGTCGCACGCTCCGGAATTCTTCAAAAGGTTGGTGCGAGGCGTCGAATAGAGGCGCTGCTTTCCCTGCCACCCCGTTTGATAGATAGCGGGGTTGGCGGCGTCTTCGCCGTCGTACTCGACGGTAATCCCGCCCCCCAGCGTCAGGGGCACCAGGGCCTTGCAATCTTGCGGATAGCGTGCGGCGCTCGCGATCGGATGCCATAGCTGTTCAACCTCCCAGACGTTCGGCCACACCGACTGCAAATACTGCTTTAGAAAGATCGTCCCTCGGCGCGGATTGAGGGCCATTGCTTTCATGAGAAACGAGGACCGCGTATCGGTGCGCTTGACGAGCGCGAGCCCCGCATTCTTTAGTGCGCGCTCGATGAGTTCGGTGTCA
Source organism: Paraburkholderia sp. J10-1 (assembly GCF_905220165.1). NCBI lineage: Bacteria > Pseudomonadati > Pseudomonadota > Betaproteobacteria > Burkholderiales > Burkholderiaceae > Paraburkholderia > Paraburkholderia sp. J10-1. The sequence goes on from NZ_CAJMYW010000003.1 coordinate 267,083, forward strand.
CCAAGATGCGGCATGCCGTAGAGGTTCAGTCGGCGCTCCCGCGGCCGGATCAACGATTCGAAGACGCTGAGAAAGATCGCCTTGAGTTCCGCCTCGAGCTGGTCATATTCGAAACTCTCGACCAGTGGAGCCAGTTCGGGCGCAGCGACTTCGCTGAGACTGACGATGCTGGTCATGCTAGTGGCTCCAAAGGCCATCGTTATATGTCGACTGCGTCACCTGCACGACGAGCGACGTTGGCGACACGTAGCGATACTGCTCGGGCAACGCCACGCCGGCCGCCTGCACCGAAATCTGAACGTCGCTGGCGTCGTCCTGCAATGCGACAACCCCGGAGCGCAATGCGTCTGCGATCCGCTTGACGTTCAATGCCAGCATCCCTTGCTTCGCCGCCGGCGCGTCACTGCCGTACAGGCTGTACACCACCGAGCGAATCTGAGCCTCAACGTCAGCGGGATCATGGACAATGGACACCGAGGCGGTGATCGATAGCGGCAGAGGCTTATCGATCGCGTTGACGAAGCGCAAGCGGTAGGAATTGTCAGCGGCGGCCACCACCCGTGCAATCTCCCGCTTGAGCCAAGCGGTATCGACGCCATCCATGCGCACCGCGATGAACAACACGTTAATGTTGCTCACCGATGGCCCGCGCACTGCCTCTTCAATCTGCTCGTTCCAGACTGACAGGAAGCGCAACGGGAAGATGTTGCGACGAATCAGAAAATCGAAATTGCCGAGGTACACGGCTGTCGCGTCATAGGTACTCGGGTAGCGGGACCACTCGCGCATCGTCTCGATGTCTACCTGATCCGCGCCCGGGAAGATGACCGAGGCGAGCTTGATGGTCGCGAACTTGTCCGCCGCAGAGTTCACCGATTCAAACGTGAATGTCGAGTTGACGGCCAGCGTTGTCGCCCCGTGTGTCTCCTCGATCGTCAGGTCGATTTGCGATCCGTTTGCCGGCTGTACGCCGAACGTCTTCTCCCACCCGAACTTGATGTTGAGCCGCCGGAACTGATCCGTCTCGAGCGCATAGCCGGGTTCGTCAGGAGCGAGGTTCGCAAATTCGGGCGTATAAGGCTGCATCGCCCCGTCGACGCTCACCAATAGCCCGCTGATCGTGATATCGCTATCCGATGAAACGGGCACCTGTACGGCATAGAACGGCGTCGAGTTCTGGACGAAGTGGCTCCAGGTGCGCGTGGTCATCTGCTTAACATTGACCTTGCCTGACGCCCCCGGCGCGATGGTCACTTCGGACTCCGCCACATACACCAGGCCCTGCTGGTCGAGCAAGCGGCGTCCGACTACCACGCTCAGCGTTGCGCCGGACGCCGCATCGTTCGTGATCGCCAGCGTCAGGCGCGGCGGGCGCGCGAACGGAAGGATGCCTTTTACGGAGGCGTCTGCGAGGACCGTCGTATCCCGAACGCGATTGAACACCTCCATGCTTTCCAGATCGACCTGCTGCGAAATCATCGTCAGCATAGTCGCCATCGCCCCAAGGTTCATCAAGAGCCGCGGATCGCCAGCCTGGTAATACTGGGCCGCGAGCGGATACTTCGACGCCTCTGCCGACAGCGCCGCTACGAAATCGTCGCGCGAGTAAGCCATTTAAGTCCCGCCCCCCACCTCTATCGGCTTACCCGATACATCGATATAGAAACGCCTCTTGTCGGGTCCCTCGTCAATCATGTACATGTTCAGGGCCGCTCGCGGCAACGCGCCGGCGAGCGGCACGTCTGCGCGAAGTTTACTGAGCACGACATCCGCCCCGCCCGCGCGTAGTGGGTTCTGCAGCAGATCAGGGAGCACGTTCCCGTAGTCGCTGCCCAGATAGCCGTTCACCGGCGTTGCGAGCCAGTGAGAGACCATCGCCTGAAAGTCCAATGCGGTGACGTTGTTCATCTCGCGATCGTATTGCGGCATCGCCCGGCGCCCCAGTGGCGCTTTTCCAAAACGAACCGGCTTCTTGACACAGAACATAGACACATCTATTGTTCAATTCAAATACGAATAGTAGTATTTCTATACGCATCGGCGAATGAAACTTTACTGAGGTCTCCTGGGGATTTTCCCGCCGATCAGACCCCTATAAATGGAAAACGAAGACGTGAAAACCTGGCTGGTTGTACTTGTCCTTGTTTTTGTAGTCGGATCGGTGCTCATTTGGGCCTTTGTGGCCTACGGCACCGGTTCGGATAGCGGTTCGCCGAGTACCCCACTCGTATCAACGTGCAGCCGTCGCGCTACGCGCCGACGCGGAGTCCGCAGGCTTCTCGACTACAGCGACGATCATCCCGGGCCGAGCTTCATCTTCGGCTTGATCGTGCTCTTCGTAATTGTGGTGGTGTGGGCCTCTTCGTAAGCACAGGCCCAATTCATTCCGGAGGTGCCACATGCGCGTACCTGCTACTCGAGCGAAACGACTTGGCCTGACCACGCTCACGCAGCGGGAGCTTGCACGCGTCGAGTGGCATCGCCGGAAGATGGCCGCCTCGGCTAGTACGCTCAGCGCGCCGGCCGTCGAAGCGGTCGCGCTGGCGGGCCGGGTTCGCGAGGAAGAGCTGGCGCGACAGCGCGCGGACACCATCGATCTTAAGCGCCGTGCAAGCGGCGACTTTGACGACGACGAATAAACATGATGAACGACGACGTTTGCAATCTCACCATTCGCCAGCGCCTGGACGCGATCCTGCGCACTGAGCATTCCCTGTCGCCCGCAGTCAGGGCATATCTCCATGGTGTTCAGCGCATTGCAGATGCGCACGCCTGCCCGCTTCTCGATGAGGAAGTTGTGTTCATCAACGCGCTCCACAAACGAATGACGTAATTAGCATCACTGGCTGACGGGCTCTCTACGAGTCCGCCGTTTCATAATTCTGTAGGAATCCGAATAATATGGAAATGGACACAAACAAGGCAGAACAGTTGTCCCTCGACGGCGTCGCCACTGACGCCCCGCACGCCGGCGAACCACTGCACATGATCGCGCGCTTCAATGCCATGGCGGTCAAGATTGTGGCGCCCTTCGTCGCTCACGATGATGTCCGGTTTTATCTCAACGGCATCAATGTTCGCCCTCTGGACGACGGCAGCGTCATGATCGTTGCTACCGACGGTCACCGGTATGTTGTGGTTCACGACCCGGCAGGCTACGCGGAGCGCGAACTGATCGTCGCAACGCGCAAGGACGGCCTGAAAGCAGCCGGCCCCAAGAGCACGTTTGACGTGATGTCGAACGGTGCCGCGTTCATCAATGATGAGCACGGCGCGCCGCAGTTCGTCCAACCGGGGAATTCGTTGATTGAGGGCGAATTCCCGAGGATTGAGAGCGTCGCATCGACGCTTGGCTACAAAGAGGGCATCTCCGGCGCAGTGAACCCCTCGTTTCTCGTGGATGCGCTCGCGATCGCAAAGCACTTCGGCTCTATACGATTCTTTACTCGCGATCAGGACAGCGCACTGCTGTTCGTCGTGGGAGGCCTGGGCGCGTCCGAGCTCGAAGTCTTCGGTGGGATCATGAAAATCCGCGACTCGTTCGAGCAGTTGCCCGCGTGGTTCCCGAAGCCCACGCCGTTCAACCTGGCCCCTTCGCCTTCGAAGCCATTGCGCAACACAGCCGATAGTGCTCCGGCCGCCGGCGAACGAGACCCGCTCTTTGACGAAGCGCTTGAGATCGTGAGGGAGACCGGCAAGGCGTCCATATCGGCGATCCAGCGTCGCCTACGGATCGGCTATAACCGCGCGGCCAAGATCATCGAGCAGCTCGAGGACGCCGGTCCGTCGACCCCGAGTGATGACGGAGGTCCAAATGGCTGAGCCCAACTACGCGGTCGTTCAGCGTCTGCGCATGATCGATTTTCTCGTCGCACAGTACGGCGCGGTGAACCGGCGCGCCATCGTCGACTTCTTCGGCGTGTCAGAACCGACAGCAAGCCACGACTTCGCCAGCTACATGGAGATGGCGCCGGGCAACATCGTCTATGACAAGAGCGCTAGAACGTATGTTCGTGGCGCGACTTTTGAGCGGGTATGGACATGAGCGAGAACAGCAAGATTGAGTGGACTGACCACACGTTCAACGCCTGGGAAGGATGCCAGAAGGTCGGGCCCGGTTGCGATCACTGCTATGCCGAGACGCGCAACGCGCGCTTCGCAGGGGGTATCGCGATCAATTGGGGACCGGGCGCGCCGCGGCGGCGCACGTCGGCCGCCAACTGGCGCAAGCCACTGCAATGGAACAGGAACGCGGGTGTTTTCTATGCTCAGCATCGACGACGCCAGCGCGTCTTCTGCTCTAGCCTAGCCGACGTGTTCGACAACGCCGTCGATCCGCAGTGGCGAGCTGATCTCTTCCGCTTGATTGCGCAGACGCCAAACCTGGACTGGCAGCTTCTGACAAAACGGATAGGCAACGTGCGCGGCATGCTCGTCGACACCGGCATGCCCTGTGATATGCCGCCGAACGTCTGGCTTGGCGCAACGATCGTCAACCAAGAAGAAGCGAACCGCGATATCGAAAAGCTGCTAATGACGCCAGCGCGCCGCCGATTCCTCTCAATGGAGCCGCTACTCGGACCTGTGGACCTCCAACCGTGGTTCGATCCCACCGGGATGTGCTGCGGTCAAGAGATGCAGTCCTGCGAGGATTGTCCGGCCAGCGCACAGTGGATTCACGGCCCGACCACTGAATACGCCGACGAGGGCAGCAGCTACAAATCGCCTGGGATCGATTGGGTGATAGTCGGCGGCGAAAGTGGCCCCCACGCACGCCCGATGCACCCGCAATGGGCTCGCGACATCCGCGATCAATGCACAGAAGCGGGTGTGCCCTATTTATTCAAGCAATGGGGCGAGTGGGTTCCTCGTAGCGCTTGCTATCACCGGTTCGGCGATGGCTCATCGTGCTCCGATATAGACCCGAACTGCAAGCGCTGGCCGTATGTCGTGCGGCTAACCGAATCCGGCCACGACGGGTCGCGCCTCGAGCATGTGGACGGAGGCTGCGACACGTATATGCAAAAGGTCGGCAAGGTATTCGCCGGGCGCCTGCTCGACGGGCGCACGCATGACGAATTTCCTGGGGAACGGTAATGTCAGAAGTCAGGAAAGCCATCGTTGATCGCAGTCCGAGCGCGTACCTCTGCGTCGCCCAGTGCGTCCTGAAGTTCGTCGAATTTTGCACCCTCTTCGATCTGGTACATGACGAAATTCTTGTACACAGGCCTGCCGTCCAGCCTCGTAATTACAGCGCGAGCATAAAAACGGCCGTTGGGATCGGCGGCTCCCGGAACGTACTCGCGATCGGCATTTATCACGATCAGGTGCGGCGGCACCGTGATCTCCTTATGCCTATCGGACATGGTGCCCTCCAATACGAAACAAATGGAGCCCTAGTATGACAGAACGCCCGATACTATTCAGCGCCTCTATGGTTCGCGCGATCATCGAAGGTCGCAAGACGCAGACTCGGCGCGTGACCAGGGGAACGGCCTTGGATTGGCTGCAGCCGGGCATGTTCACTCCGGAATATGTAGCGTCGCCCGGTAGCCTTCTGAGCCCATACGGCTTCGCTCGCGATCGACTCTGGCTTCGCGAGACATTCTTTGCCTTCGGACGCTGGGAGACGCGCCACAACGCCAAGAAGGGCCGCGACGAGTGGCACTTCGTCGACATGACTCACGAATGCGACCGGGCGTATCAATACGCGGCCGACAACTCAGACGTGCCGGTCACGAGTAGCCGGCACGGCGGCGCGACGCCCTCTTGGTGGAAGCGTCCCGCGATCCACATGCCTCGCCGCGCTTCACGCCTTACGCTCGAAATCACCGGCGTGCACGTCGCGCGCCTGCAGGACATCAGCGAGGCTGACGCAATCGCCGAAGGCGTCGAACGCGACGGCGAAGGCTGGCGCTCGTACACCGGCGGCTCGTCCGTGGAGTTCGCCACTACTTCCTATGCATCGCTGTGGGACAGCCTGAACGCCACGCGCGGCTTCGGCTGGGACGTCAATCCTTGGGTATGGGTCGTGACCTTCACCCGAGCATCAGATCAACAATGAGGACAACCATGACCTATCCTGACCTGTCGAATGCAGTCGAGAGCGCCTTCGCCAATATCGTCGCCTCCGGCGCGATAGAAAAGGCTATAGAGGCGCAGCTCGAAAAGACCGTCACCGCCGTCATCAACAACAATCTGGAACGCTACGGCGACTTCGGCAAGAAGCTCGCTGAAAAGGTAGGCGCCGCCATGGACATCGACGTCGAACGGATGGACCTCCCGAGCTACGCGCACTTCATCGAGAAGATCATCGCGCGTACCGTCGACGCTCAGTTGACGGGCGACGTGGCCAGGAAGATCGAAGCGCACATGGCCGCGTTGCTGGCGGACGCACCAACCGAGATAACACTCGATCGACTTGTTGAAGACTTCAAGCAACACGTGAAAGATCGTGCCTACGGCGGCGACATTGACCACGAAATCACGCTGCACGTCGAAGAGGCCAGTTACGGCTACTGGTACGTCGCAATGGATAAGGACCACAGCGTGGAGAAGTACCGCTGCGCCTTCCGTATGGGCGTGAATGAGCAGGGTGAAATCTACAGCCTGAGCATCGGCAAAGAGGACGTCAATAAGGAACTCTTCATTCACCCGGCCCGGGGCTTTGAGCGCGACCTCTACCGCATGTTTGTGAGCGGAACGATAGTGAGGATCGAACCGGGCACGAGCCACCACGACTTCAACCTCTCGATGCACGACGACTAAGCGAGGTATCGAAATGAACAGCAAACAGATGCGATACACGCGGCTCCTCGTCGCTCGAGCCGACTCGAATCGCTCGCCGGTATTCTGGGGAGAAACCATCGTCATGCCGCCGGCGCATCAACGCTCGGCCTGGCGGGATCGGCTGGGCGCTCGAGCACACGAGGCGAACTGCCGAAACATGACGACGCGCAAGCTTTCTATTTTTGCGATCGGCTTGCGGGCGTTTATCGAGCACGCCGTACCGTTCGATCACCTCGAAGTTGTGCTCGATGCCGCGAATCGCCGTGTTCTCACGTGCCATCGCGAACAGATCGCGGCCACCAAGAACCCTTAATCGGATAGGAGACAATGCGATGAACATCGATGCTCCGAAGACCACGTTATCTGTAAATTTCGCAGTCCTAGGAAAAGAGTTTGCTGTTGACCTGAAGTGCGACGAAAGCTCGTTAGAGAAGTTCGTTGAAGCACTGATGAAGGGCAGAAGCCCTCGCGAGACTGTCGACGCACCTACGGATGCCGGAGCAACGCTGATGCTCGTTGCGACAGATGACGAAGGCCGAGCTCGTATCACCTACTGTCACAACGAGGGCGAACTCGAAATCGCCGTCGGCCGACACCTGTACATCAACGGCGCACAGACTGACGATCAAAGATCGACCGCGCACGCCCACGCGACGATCCTTCTCGAAGACGGTGAGGCGACCTTCGAAGGCGATCCGAACATGTTTCTGTACCGACTCGCCAGACCCGCCCCTCTCGCGACAACGCCGCATGGCTGGAAGCTCGTCCCTGTCCATGCGACCGGCTATATGAAAGACGCCGGACACGGTTCGCTTCCCGCTGGCTGCGGCGGCCCATGGACCGCGAACGCGGTCTATCAAGCGATGATCGACAATGCGCCCACGCCCCCCCTCGCTTTTAACGCACCAGCCACAGAGGTGGAGCCCGACATCGAAGGTTGCGACGAACTGAGACATGCGGTGCAAATGATCGGCGTCGTTGGCCATATCGACGGACACCCCGTCATTCGGCGCAGTTCGGTCCTTGACATCATCAATCAGCACAAGCTTCGTCGCGCAAGCGCTGACGGCCAAGAGAGGGCGTAATGGATATGAAACAAGCACTGGACCTGCTGATGGGCGGCCTCGAAAATTGCATCGACAACGCGCGTCTCCGCAACGACGCCTACGACGTCGGCTATATGTCGGCAATGAAAAAGACAGTCAATGAAGCCCTCGCTGCTCTCCCTTCCGGCGCAGCGCAAGCGCCGCTGACCGCCGAGCAACTCGCGAAATACTGGCGGGTCGTCGAAGATCTTGACGGCAAGTGCCAGAGCGTTAGCTCCGACGAGTGTGCGAATGCTTTGGCTACGTGCCTGCGAGCGCTCGCAGTTCCCGTCGCCCCTCCTGCGGCAGCGCCGGTGCTGATGGCACCGGAAGGCGAAGACCCGATGCGTTACGGCGACAGAAAGCTGGAAGACTCGGTTAAGCGACTGCGGGCTGCGTATTGTGTGCAGCAGCCATTGCCCATTCCGGACCAAATGGCGCTGGTCTGGCGCTTCGACATTGGGCGCCTGTACCACGACTGGATTCGCCTGAATGCGTGGCAAAAGGAAGTCGTCAGTAAGCGAGATGACTCAGCACCGCAAGCCAAATGGTCCAATGGTCCACCGACCAAACAAGGCATCTACTGGCACTGGACCGGCGATCTCGATGCCAAGCCGATCCCCCTATCGGTGCTCTGGTCGGGTCATTCGGGGAAGTGCTTTGTGTCGATCGGTCAGTACGGCATCACCCAGGCCATCGACTGCGATGAGTACAGCGGCTATTGGCAACCGGCCGTTGAGCCTGCCATGGACGAAGAAATCGGCTACCACGGGAGCGACGCATGAACACCAACAACATCTCAGGTGCGCAGACCGAAGACCTCACAGAGCGCGCCACGATTGCCGCCGCAGCGTGGGCCGATGCGAATACGCCTGTCGCAACGGCACTCGCCTTTCGCGATGGCTATATCGTCGGCATGAAAGCCGCCGTCGCGGGGCAGCCGGTCGAGTTCGAGACGCGCGATGCAGTAGCGCGCGACGTTGACCCGGCGGGATGGCAGTTCCGCGATCTCTACGAGGGCGAATGGACGAAATGGCGTCATTGCGGCGCTTTGATGCGCGAACGGTACAGGGATCAGCCCGACATTCAGTTCCGTCCGCTGTATCTGCGCGCGTCAGCACCGCACGCTGGCGCGCCGGCCTGGCTGAACCACGATACGCAGGCGGCGCATGACGTGCTGGCCGAGCGCCGCCGCCAAGTCACGGAGGAAGGCTGGACGCCCCAGCACGACGATCAGCACGCCGATGGCGACCTTGCCGCCGCTTCGGCCTGCTATGCCCTCCATGCGGGCGGCTGGCAGCCCGCCACGATCGCGGAGTACTGGCCGTGGGCGCCGTCGTGGTGGAAGCCGACCACGAAGCGCCGTGACCTCGTCAAGAGCGTCGCCCTCGGCATCGCCGAAATTGAGCGACTTGACCGCGCCCAGCCAGTCGCTGGAGGCTCCAATGTCCAAAGTTGACCCGTGCCCCTTCTGCGGCGCCGGCCTCACACCGGCCGACGCGCCCGGTTACCTGGAGCACCCGCCGGCCGTCTGCATCCTGGGCGGCTTCGAGGTGCCGCTCGATGAGCTCGCGAAATGGAACCGGCGCGACGTGGCCGATCCGCACGGCGTTACCGTGCTGCTCGGCTCGAAGATGTACGTCGACAACTCCATGCACTACCGGAACGGGACATCAGTGCTGACGATCAAGCGCTTGCCGCGCCAACTTGCATCGGAAGCACGTCAGGGTTGAAAACGATCTACTCGCGGGGCCGCCCCACTTACGGCGGCCTCTCGCCAATCGAATAAGGGGTCAGAAAGATGGAAACGACTACGACGATCCAGAAGCTCCACCGTATCAACGCTGCGGCGAAGCTGCTCGGCGTGTCCCGCGAGACGATCTACCGCTTCGCGCGCGCCGGAAAACTTGTTCGTGTGCAAATCGGCGACAATTCGAGCGGAATCACTGACGAGAGCATCCGAAACCTGATGACTTCCGGGGTGGTAGCCAGCCAGGTAGCTAGAGCCGAAAACACCCCCGATGGAGACGCACAAGTGACTGAAAATAAAAGAAATTCACTGAATTCCTGATATAACCGCGCAATATATACGCCTTCCAGAAAACTTGCAGGTATTCCGACGTTCGCGCCACATTAACTTTTCGTTTTGTAAGCCAAAGCGCCAGATCGGCCCGGCCAGGTTGGCTCGCGCAGCGCCGCAAGCGAGATCTCCCGAACACGCGTAGAGTGCAACCCTTTCGCGCCAGCCCGGGCGTTGTGCGCCTGCCGCATCCGGCCCCGCGCACGCACTTTCGCCAACCATGCAATGAAACGCTTTACGTTTGCCGCCCTTTTTCTCGCTGCGCTGACGCTTCTCGCCGGCACCGCCCGCGCCGCTGTCATCGATGATTCACTGACCTGCAGCGAGTCCGCCCACGACTTCATCTCGGGACTGATCACGCAAAACCTGATCGATCCGAAACCCATGAAGGTCGAAAGCAATTCGATCAACGCGTTCTGGCCCGCGCACGGCCAGCACATGACCGCCTACGGTTTCAGTGTGTTCGCCGTGGTGGGTTTCCAGAAAGACGACCCGCTCTTCAAGACCGGCAACGGCAAGCCCATCGCCCCTTCCGCCTACGGGGCCGTCGTGGTTGGCACCCAGGCCAAGGTGCAGGCGGCGCTCGCAGCGGCAGGCAATACCGCCATCGTCCACCATGCGGGGCCGCTATTGACCGCGATCTTCTGCCAGCAGGACTGAGCGGGCAGCCTCCGATAGTTACTCGATACGCCCGAAGCCGCCTTCAGCCCAGGCCTCGGCGCGCGCCTTCGTCAGCTTGAAATTCGGCGCGACGCGCGCCTGCGCGAGTTGCTCGCCGAACGCGTCGATCGCGCTGACGAGCGCATAAGGCTCGTACTCGTCGGGAACGATATCGAGCGTCACGTCCACATCGCCATCAGCGGTCTGCACGCTCACGCGCTTGTGCAGCAGCGCGCGCAATTGCTGCTCGTGCCTGCGCAATACCTCGGAAGCGGTCTTCACAAGTGTGTTGAATGCCGACGTGTCGAGCGGCTTGGGATTCTTCTTGTCACGGCCCATGGTCCAGGGCCCGACGAGCGCAGGCTCCGGCTCGCCGTCCTTGATCATTTCGACGGCCCAGCCATCGTCGTCCTCATTCTTGATCACGCGCGCGGTCCAGCCGTCCTTGCGCCACAGGCGCGCTTCCTGGATCACCTCGGCCTCGGCGGCGGTGTCGTCGGCGGGGAAATCGGGTTCGGCTGCGGGAGAGGAATCGGTCATGGCGGGGCTTTCATCGGGTTCTGCGCGGGACTTGCCCGTCGCGGGGCAAGGGCAGGATTCTACCCGCATCGCGCCGCGCGTCGAACGCCAAGTCTTCCCCGTGCAAAGTTCCGATTATCCCGCCACCGAAGCAGAATATCTGCCGCGATTTTAATCATTCCGCTTTCCGCAACGCACCATTCCGTTGCGCGCATTAATTGAAAATGATTTTCCGCAGGCAAAAAAAACGCGGCCCGAGAGCCGCGCAAAACAGATGAAAAAAGACCACCCTTGGTCGAGGGCTGAAGAAATTGTAGCGCCGCGCGATGCATGTGTTCAGCCCAGGATCTGGAACAGTACCTTTCACCAAACGACGAGAATCACGCTTGAAAAAGAAGTGCATTCGCGCTAAGCCCGCTCCTGCGCGGCTTTGCCGCATCGTCGCAAATGCGCAACGGATTATTCCCGAGGATCATTTTGCCGCACCGAATAACCGTTTTGTAAATCTCTTTAAATGCAACGACTTACGACGATTAATGCCATTCGAGAAATGAGGTGAATGCATTGTTGCGTCAATCCATGCAAATACTCCGATTACCAGACCTACACTTCGTTGCGAATCAACCGGGCACGAAATCGATTTTCAGAATATTCGGCCTTTGATTTCCCAGGTTCTGACCGGAGAAAAACATGAAAAAAGCACTCATTCTTGCAGGCGTCCTCAGCGCCTTCGCCATCAGCGCCCATGCGCAAAGCAGCGTCACCCTTTACGGCTCCCTCGACGCCGGCATCGTCTACGCGAATAACGCAGGCGGCCACAGCCTTTGGGCTCAGGGCAGCGGCGCTCTCTCCAACAACTACTTCGGCTTTCGCGGCGCCGAAGATCTGGGCGGCGGCCTGAAGGCGATCTTCACTCTGGAAAGCGGCTTCAATCTCAATAACGGCGGCTACAAGAACGGCGACAACGGTTTCAACCGCCAGGCCTACGTCGGCCTGAAGAGCGACCAGTTCGGCACGCTCACGCTCGGCCGGCAATACGACGCGATGGTCGATTACCTCTCGCCGCTCTCGGAAGCCGGCGCGGGCTTCGGCAACAACCTCGCGGGCCACCCGTTCGACAACGACAACCTCGCGCAGAGCGATTCGATCAAGAACTCGGTCAAGTACGCCAGCGCCAATTACGCGGGCTTCCAGTTCGGCGGCCTGTACGGCTTCAGCAACGACGCAAACGGCTTTGCGAATGGCCGCGCATGGAGCGTCGGCGCGTCGTACGGCAACGGCCCGCTGAACTTCGCAGCCGCCTACTCGCAGCAAAACAACTCGGGCGGCCTGGGCGCGGCGAACAGCGCGGCTTCTGCTGACCAGAACATCTCGGCACGGCTGCAGCGCTCGTTCGGCGCGGGCGTGAACTACGCCTACGGCCCGGCACAGGTTGGCTTCGTGTGGACGCACTCGCAAATCGACGGCATGCAGAGTCTCTCGAGTGGCGGCAGCGCGCCGCTGCCGGGCCTCTCCGGCCTGAACCTGCACGTCGACAACTATGAGATCAACGGCGCTTACCATCTGACGCCCGCACTCGCGTTCGTCGGCTCCTACACGTTCACCGACGGCACGGTCACGGGCAACGGCAACAACAACAGCCCGAAGTGGCACACCGTCGTGCTTGGCACCGACTACTCGTTGAGCAAGCGCACGGACGTCTATCTCGCCGGCGTCTACCAGCACGCTTCGGGCTCGCTCGGCTACAACGCCGACGGCTCGGGCATCGGGAACGTGGCTGCGATCAATACGCTCTCGCCTTCCTCGACGAACAACCAGGTGGCCGCAACGGTCGGTTTGCGCCACCGCTTCTGATCGCCGGGATTCGGTCAAACGCGGCGCGACCCGCCGCGCTGCCCTTCCTTCGCGAAACGCACATGCGCCACAAGCGCATGTGTTTTTTTCTTGCTTGTTGTTGCATCTTTTTACGTCTGCGTGGACCTTGATTCAGATCAGGGTGCGTATACTCATTGGCATAATCCGCTGCTTCGATCCTGTCATGCCGCTTATGAAAACGCTCACGCTACGACTTCTTGCCGCTACCCCGCTCGCATTCATCGCCGCTTGCGGTTCGACGCCGCCGTCCGGCACGGCCTCCAACGGCGAACCAATGATCTATGCTTCGTCGGCGCGTTCGGCGTCGTCGATCGCGAGTTGCCTCGAAGGCCGCTTGCCGCACGTTCACGCTTCGCGAGACGGCACGACAACCGAGCTGAGCGTGGGCTCGCGCTCGGATGCATCGTACTTCGTCACGCTCACGCCGAACGGCCACGGCTCGGTCATTCGCGTAACGCATGGCGCTTCCGCGTCGAATGATCCGCCTGAAGAAGAACTGCGCTTCGACGTAGCGCGCTGCACGACCTGACGCGCAAGTAGCAGGCGCGGGCACCGCCCGCGCCGCACGACGTACCGCGTGTCGCCTGCATGTCATCCGCGTTTCACCCCTGTCATAACGGCGACACATCTGCGAAGATTGCGCCCCCTTCGACTTCGCAATACACCGCTTCATGGCATCAGGCACCGCACATCACGCCACGGGTTGGGCCGCCGGCGTCATCGCCGCCGCAATCGTCACGCATCAGGGCGCCGATAGCGCCTGGCATCTTTACGCTGCGCTCGCATTCGCGGCCGGTGTCGCGGGCGGTTCGGCTCCCGACTGGCTGGAAGTCGCCTGGTGGCGCAAGAAGCGACGCCTCTGGATCACGCATCGCACGCTCACGCACTGGGGCATTGGCTGGATTGCATTGCTAGTATGGTCGTATCACAAGCTCGGGCACATGCCGCTCGCAGCGCCCGCGTTCGGCTTCGCTTGCGGCGGCATGATCCACCTGTTCGCTGACTGGCCCAATCCGCTCGGTGTGCCGTGGATCTATCAGCGGCACTCGTTGAACTGGTGGCGCAGCGGAAGTTGCGACCTGATCGTCGTCGCCGCATCGTGGATTGCCGCGTGGTTTTTCGCTGTGCACGGCGTGCCGCACGACTGGTCGCTCGCGCCGTTGCGCCGGCTCGTTTAATTGATCAGGTTTCCCAGGTAATCGCCGCGAACGCACAATCGCATTCGCGATTGAGTCACGCCGATGTGCTATTCGGCACCAGGTTTATTAACGAGTGAATACCGGCGGAAATGAAAAACGGCGTCCCGTTTAAAGGACGCCGCCCCCTAAATCGCTTCACGCGGTATTCAGGCGTTCTCTTCGCACTCCGCGCGGCCCATGCGGTAGCCGACGATCAGCCCGGCGTCATACGCCGACTCCAGCGCGCGGCCAATGTCCTCCACGCTCACGAGGTGGACGTCGGCCGTCGGCTTCCCGGTCAGCTCGAAACTTTCGATCCCAAGCGTTCTTCGCGAGATGGCTAGCAACAATTCGAGTCGTTCGTCATGCATTTTGCTCTCTCCACTTGATCTACATCATCTGATTACAATGATAAATATCAATTTCCGTGTGAGCCGCGGCGCATGGACGCATTTTGAAGTGCCACTCTAATATCAAACTCAATAAATCTTTAAAATTTGTCAAATTAGCGGCGGATTAAGTTTTAAAAATCTTTAAATCGAGTTGTTTTAATTCACAATTAATTAGGGCATTAATGGGCGACGGGCTAGCGTCTGCCGCCCACCGGCGCCGAGGCTCCGGCCGGACCGTGCGATGCAGACATGGCTTTCACGCGGGCAAGCGTTTGATATGATCGGTAACACATTGCGCGGCCCAACCAGGGCTTTTCGTCAGTTTCCGAACGCAGCCCATGGACTCCACGCTCACCCCATCCGCCAGCACGGCGACCACCGACCTCGGCCGCCGCGTGCGTGCCGCTCGGGTCGCCCAGGACCTTACACTCGATTCCGCCAGCCGCCTGTGCGGCGTCTCACGCTCGACCTTGTCGAAGGTCGAAAACGGGCTGATGTCGCCCACCTTCGACGTGCTGCAAAAAATCGTCGGCGGGCTCAGGATCGACCTGGCCGAGCTGTTCGGTACCCCGCCCAAGCTCAATGCCGGCGGCCGCCGCGCGCTCACGCGCAACGGCGCCGGCCAGCGCCACGCCTATCGCGGCTATCAAATGGAATTGCTCGCCACCGATCTCGCACACAAGGCGATGCTGCCGTTTCGCATCCGCATCACCGCGCATTCGCTCGACGCATTCGACGACTGGGGCCGCCACGAAGGCGAAGAGTTTCTGTATGTGATCAGCGGCAGCGTGTGCCTGTATTCGGAGCTTTACGCACCCACCTACCTCGAGACCGGCGACAGCCTCTACTTCGACAGCCGCACCGGCCACGCAGCCATTTCGACGAGCGCGGAAGACGCTGAAGTGCTGTGGATGGCCACGAGCGCGCGCCTGCCCGGTGTCGCGCCGGAAGCATCGGCTACGTCGAAGCCGCGCGCCAAGGCGAAGCTCTCTACCGGCTGAATCTGGCGCGGTTTCGCGTCTGCAGGAACAGGAAGCCTCAACGTTTCGCGCCGGGTGAATCCTTGTCAGCGGAAGCGTTCGCGGCACGCGCACGCCGCTTGCGCGGCGCGGCGGAGCCATCCGGCCGCGCTTCACGCTCGCGCGCCGCGCGCCGCACGGCCTCGATCAGCGCGCGACCGGCAGGCGTAGGCTGGGTATCGGTCCGCTGAATCACACCTACCGGCTCTTCGCCGCCAGCCGCAGGCAACGGCAGTTGCACCAGCGTGCCGCGCCGCAGGTCGTATTCGACGGCGCCGGCGGGCACGAACCACACCGCGTCGTTCTGGAGCGCAAGCGCGCGCCCCACCGAAACCGAAAGCAACTCGACGAACGCGGACAGCGGCGGCGCGCCCCACGCCGCGAGCAGGCTATCCGCCGCCTGGCGGATCAACGTGCCGAACGGCGGCATCACGAGCGGAAACGATGCGAGTTGCGCCGGCAGGCCCGCCCCCTGCGCAAGCGGGTGCCCCGCGCGCACCACTACGGCGAGCGGCTCGTTATACAACTGCTCGAAGCTCAGGCCCACCATCCGTTCGGGGTCGGCAAGCCGCCCCACCGCAAAGCTGATCGCCCCGGTCTTCAACCGCTCGAGCAACTCGGTGTTGGCTCCCGTCACGAGCCGCACGCTCACGCGCGGCCATTCCTCGCCGAAATGTCGCAACGCGCCGGGCAGCAGCGCCGTCGCCACCGTCGGCAGCACGCCGATATCGAGCGTCGCGGTCACCGCACCCTCGTCGCGCGCAAGCAGAGCCACGCCCTGGCGCAGCGCGCTCACGCAGGCGCTCGCGTGCGGCATGAAAAGCTGCCCCTCGCGCGTGGGCACGGCGCCGTGGCGGCCGCGCTCGAACAGCTTCACACCCAGCACCAGCTCCAGCTCGGCGATCGTCTTCGACACGGCAGGCTGCGTGACCGAAAGACTCTCGGCGGCCTGCTGCACGCTGCCCATCTGGGCCACGGCAAGGAAACACTGTAGATGGCGGAATTTGACGCGTCCGTCCGCGAGCCGGTTTTGCATAACGGTTCGTTATACGAGATGCGAAAAAACATCATTTTGCATAACTTTTCGCTTTGGATAAAGTGCATGCATCGGCTCGCCGCGCCAACCGCTTCCGGCGGCGAGTCCTTCCCCCAATAATCCACTCCAGGAGACACCCCATGGACGAGTCCATCCTGTCGCCGCGCGACTTCGACTCGCATCCCGCGTATGTTTATCCGCCGTATCGTTCGTCGGTCAAACGCGGCCCCACGCTCCCGCTCATTCCCCTGAAGGAAAAGCTGCGCAACCAGCATGCGCCCGTGTACGGCACCGACGACCTCGGCGCGCTCGATCACGATCTCACGCGCAACGCCGCGAAAAACGGTGCGCCGCTCGGCGAGCGCATCATCGTGACGGGCCGCGTGCTCGACGAAGGCGGCAAGCCGGTGCGCAACACGCTCGTGGAAATCTGGCAGGCCAACGCTGCCGGCCGCTATGTGCACAAGCAGGACCAGCACGACGCGCCGCTCGACCCCAACTTCCTCGGCGCAGGCCGTGCGATCACCGATAACGACGGCCGCTATCGCTTCCTGACGATCAAGCCGGGCGCGTATCCCTGGGGCAATCATCCGAACGCGTGGCGACCGAATCACATCCACTTCTCGCTGTTCGGCGACTACTTCGGCTCGCGTCTTGTTACGCAGATGTATTTCCCCGGCGACCCGCTGCTCGCGTTCGACCCGATCTATCAGGGCACGCCCGAGGACGCACGCGAACGCATGATTTCGCGCTTCTCGCTCGACACCACCGAAGAAGGCTTCGCACTCGGCTACGAATTCGACATCGTGCTGCGCGGCCCGAACCAAACCCCTACGGAGCGTTGAACCATGGCACTCAAGGAAACGCCCTCGCAAACCGTCGGCCCGTACTTCGCCTACGGCCTGTGTCCGCAGCAATACGATTTCGATCTGAAGAGCCTCTTCACCGCCGACGTCGTCGGGCCTGAAACGCCGGGCGAGCACATCACGCTGATGGGCCGCGTGATCGACGGCGACGGCAACGCCGTGTTCGACGCGATGCTCGAGTTTTCGCAGGTCGACGCAAACGGCCGCTATCCGGCTTCGCGCGAGGAAATCGCGAAAGACGGCTTCCGCGGTTTTGCGCGCGTGGGCACCGGCACGGATGCGCACCGCCGCTTCGTCGTGCACACCGTGAAACCGGGCGTCGAGAACGCCGGCGAAGCGCCGCATCTGAATGTGATCGTGATGATGCGCGGGATGCTCACGCACACCTTCACGCGCATCTACTTCGAAGACGAAGCCGCCGCCAACGCCACGGACCCAGTGCTCTCAGCCGTACCGGCGGCGCGCCGCGACACGCTCATCGCGCGCCGCAGCGAGCAGGCCGGCAGCATCGTCTACACGTTCGACATCCGCATGCAGGGCGAACAGGAAACGGTGTTCTTCGATCTGTAATGCATCGACGGATAGACGCGCCGAATCGCGCGGACTTTCACGGGGCTTTCACGAACTGGCCCTATGATCGTGCCGCTGCGATCTGATCGCGGAACTCCGAGCTGTACCTTGCGAAGCCTGCCATGCGCAGGCTTCTTTTTTTGCAGCGCGTGTGCGGTCTGCGGCGCGCTCAGCCGAGTGGCCGCACGCCAATCAGCACGCCGTGTAGCCAGAAGGCGAACACGGCCCAGGCCACGAGCCCGACCACGACGACGATAACATCGCGCGACGCCTGCCCGTCGGGATAGACGACACCGGCCTCGCGATCGCGGCGATTCTCTCCTCTAAGCTCGAACAGCGCCCAGACGAGGAAAACCGCGAAGAGAATGATGGCGTTGAGCGTGCCGTTGGCGAGCAGATGCGCGAACGCCCAAAGTGCAACACCGCTCACGAAGGGCTGGCCGAGCGCGCGCTTGAAGTGATTGCCCGGCACATAGGCCGCGACGATCATGATGAAGGCAATGGCGGTGAGAAGCGCCGCAACGTGGGCCATCCAGAACGGCGGCAGCCAGATCGGCACGGGGTAGCGGCGTGACAGCCCGTAGCCATACACGATCAGCACGAAACCCAGAATGGAGAGCAGCGCGAACGCGCCTCGCCAGGCACGCGGACCGAAATGCTCGATCTGCGCGGCGCGCCAGGGCGCCGCCATGATGCGGATCGAATGGACGCCAATGAAAATCACGAGGCCCAGCACGAGTATCGCCATGACAACCTCCCTGCCGCAGCAAGAACGGAATGGGCGAGATTGTCGCGCAGGTTGATCGCGTGGCCAACCCGAGTTTTCAAAAAAACTGACTAATTACGCGCGTGCAAATGCCAACAAAAACAATGCCTAAACCGGCGCTGCACATTAGCGGGCGCAATTAATCCCCGGCTCGCACCGAAAGGCAATTTAAAACTATGCTGAATAATACTGGGCGCCGCGCCAATGCGCGGGCTTTGCGGCATGCGCCGCGTACGGTCTGGCGGTCGAACGGCAACACCGGCGCGCATTCACGCACCGTCACGGCTAGCAGCGAAAATGCTCGATATCCTGTCCCGCGTGCTTATAACGCAACAGCCAGGCCGGCATATCGCCCTCGCCATTCCATGTATTCCCGTATGCGTCGCGGTACTTGGGTAGTTTTTCGCTTTCGGCAATAGACGCTTCAAGCTCTTCGAACGTAATGCCGTACTCTTCCATGCGGCGTCGAATCCACACGATGAGCCGTTCGCGCGCCTCTCCATCGAGGTCGAACATCGATTAATTCCTCTCGCTTCATCTGGGGCAAGGCACCGATTCAACAATCGGCAAAGAATCGTCTTCCCTGAAAAGACAAAGGCTTCGCGAACAGACTGCGAAGCCTTGCTGCACTGATGAGTTGGTCTGGGTGTGGAGCCCGCGACCGGTTCGGAGGGGATCTGCAGTCCGCTGCTCCGCTCTCAGGTGACGCCGCTACAGGTGAGCGAACGTTTGCTGCAAGCGGAACCCATGATACCTTGCGCTCGCGGCACAGATCAAGCGGTTTCAAGGCGGAGCGGGCCTCTGCGGCCCGCTCCGTTTTCCTATCGCGAACCCGCTGTATCCCTTGCGCGCCGCTCTGGTGCAGGTTTCCTTTCGGCACCGTTCGCGTCGCCCTGGCCACGTGCCAGCACGGGCGCGAGCGCCGCGCCGGTATGGCTCGAGCGCACCTTCGCGAGCGCTTCGGGATCGGCAGCGGCGACGATGGTGCCGCCGCCCACACCGCCTTCCGGGCCGAGGTCGATGATCCAGTCGGCCTCGGCGATCACGTCGAGGTCGTGCTCGATCACGACGACGCTATGCCCCGCGTCCGCGAGCCGGTGCAGCACGCTGATGAGGCGCGCCACGTCGGCCATATGCAGGCCCACGGTGGGCTCGTCGAGCACGTAGAGCGTGTGCGGCGCCTTCTGCCCGCGACGCGTGATGTCGTCGCGCACCTTGGAAAGCTCGGTCACGAGCTTGATGCGCTGCGCCTCGCCGCCCGAGAGCGTGGGCGAAGGCTGGCCGAGCGTGAGGTAGCCCAGACCCACGTCCTTCATCAGTTGCAGCGGGTGCGAAATACTCGTGATCGAGCCGAAGAACTCCACGGCCTCGTCGATTTCCATCGTCAGCACTTCGCCGATGTTCCGGCCGCGCCACGTCACAGCCAGCGTTTCCGGATTGAAGCGCTGGCCGTGGCACACGTCGCACGGCACCTTCACGTCGGGCAGGAAGCTCATGCCGATGGTGCGCACGCCCTGGCCTTCGCACGCGGGGCAGCGTCCGTCGCCGGTATTGAAGGAGAAACGCGACGCGCTATAGCCGCGGGCACGCGCCTCGAGCGTATCGGCGAACAGGCGGCGAATCGCGTCCCACACGCCGATATAGGTCGCGGGACACGAGCGCGGCGTTTTTCCGATCGGCGTCTGGTCCACTTCGAGCACGCGGTCGATGCTTTCCCATCCGCTAATCGAATCGCAGCCCTGCCACGCATGCGCAACCTCGAGCTTCGGCTTGGCGCTCGTGCGCGCGAGCACGCTCGAACGGCGCTCCGCCGCGCTCGGCGCCTTCTCCTTCACCGCTTTGCGCGCGCGGCGCTCGGCGGGCGAGGACAGCACCGAGCGCCCCACGGCGTCGAGCAGATTGGAAAGCAGCACGTCGCGCGCGAGCGTGGACTTGCCCGAACCGCTCACGCCTGTAATCGCCACGAGGCGGCCCAGCGGAATTTGCGCGGTCACGTTGCGCAGGTTGTGCAACTTGCCGCCGTGGACGGTGAGCCATTGTCCCGGCACCGCTTCACGCCCGGCGCGCGCAGGGCGCACTTCGCGGCGCGGTTGCAGCGGATGCTGGATCGGCTGTGCAAGATAGCGCCCGGTGAGCGAATCGGCCTGCGCCGCGAGATCGGCGACACTGCCTTGCGCCACCACGCGGCCGCCGCGCTTGCCCGCGCTCGGGCCGATGTCGATGATGTGGTCGGCACGCCGGATCGTGTCCTCGTCGTGCTCGACCACGACGAGCGTGTTGCCCTTCTCGCCGAGGCTGCGCAACGCGTCCAGCAAGATCTTGTTGTCGCGCGGATGCAGGCCGATGGTCGGCTCGTCGAGCACGTAGCACACGCCCTGCAAATTGCTGCCCAGCTGCGCCGCGAGACGAATGCGCTGCGCCTCGCCACCCGAAAGGCTCGGCGCGGCGCGATCGAGGCTCAGATAGCCGAGCCCCACTTCCTCCAGGAACTCCAGACGGCTGCGGATTTCGCTCACCACGTCACGGGCGATTTGCGCATCGCGGCCGTTAAGCTTCAGCGTATCGATCCAGCGGCGCGTGTCCGCCACGGTCCACTGCGCGACGTCGACGATAGGATGCGCGTCGAACGTCACAGCGCGCGCCACGGGATTCAGGCGCGTGCCGCCGCAATCGTGGCACGGCTCGTCGACCACGCCTTCGGGCTCCTGCTCCTCCGAAGGCAAGGTTTGCTCGCGGCCACGGCCGTCTTCGGCCACGATCGTATCGTCGTAGGCGGCGCGCTGCTCGCGCGTGAGCGCGAGGCCCGTGCCCACACAGGTCGTGCACCAGCCGTGCTTGCTGTTGTACGAGAACATGCGCGGATCGAGTTCGGGATAGCTCGTGCCGCACACCGGGCACGCGCGACGCGTGGACAGCACCTTCACCTCGCCGATGCCCGCCGTCGAACCACCATTGCCAATCACATGATCGAGACCGTCGAGCGGCGCGAGCAAATGCACGATGCCCTTGCCCGCTTCTAGCGTCGTGCCGAGCATGGCGCGCAATTGCGCCTCGTTTTCAGGCTCGATTACGAGATCGCCCACGGGCAGCTCGATCGTGTGTTCGCGGAAGCGGTCGAGCTTGGGCCACGGCGCGACCGGCACGAATTCGCCGTCCACGCGCAGATGCGTGTTGCCGCGCGCCTTCGCCCACTTCGCGAGATCGGTGTAGACGCCCTTGCGATTGACGACGAGCGGCGCGAGCAAGCCGACATGCTGGCCGCGATGTTCGCGCAGCAGTTGTGCGACGATCGCATCGACGCTTTGCGACGTCACGGGCGTGCCGTCATGCACGCAGTGCTGCACGCCGAGCTTCACATAGAGCAGCCGCAGGAAGTGCCACACCTCGGAGGTCGTGGCGACGGTACTCTTGCGACCGCCGCGCGAGAGGCGCTGCTCGATCGCGACGGTCGGCGGAATGCCGTACACGGCATCGACTTCGGGACGGCCCGCCGGCTGCACGATCGAACGCGCGTAGGCATTGAGCGATTCGAGGTAGCGCCGCTGGCCTTCGTGAAAGAGGATATCGAACGCGAGCGTGGACTTGCCCGAGCCCGACACGCCCGTAATGACGTTGAAGCGGCCATGCGGAATATCGACGTCGAGCGCCTTGAGGTTGTGCTCGCGCGCATTCACGATGCGCACCACATCCTCGCCCTGCACTTCACGGCGCGCCTGCGCGGCGCGCAACGCGGTTTGCAGCGCCACACCCTCTTCTTCGGCGAGCAGTTCGGCGCCGCTGCCGAGCGCCGCTTCGTAGCGTTCGAGCGCCGCGCCCGTATGCGAGCGCGGGCACGCGATCACATCCGCGGGCGTACCGACGCGCACCACTTCGCCGCCCGCGTCGCCGCCTTCGGGGCCGAGATCGATCAGCCAGTCGGCGGCGCGGATCACGTCGAGGTTATGCTCGATCACGAGCAGCGAATGACCGCCTGCGAGCAGCTTGCCGAAGGCGCGCATCAGCTTGGCGATGTCGTCGAAATGCAGGCCCGTGGTCGGCTCGTCGAACATGAAGAGCCGGCCGCCTGCGTCCTTGCCGCGCGACTGCGCGGTTTCCGCGAGATAGCCCGCGAGCTTGAGACGCTGCGCTTCGCCGCCCGACAGCGTCGGCACCGGCTGGCCGAGCTTCACGTATTCAAGGCCCACGTCCACGATAGGCTGGAGCACGCGCAATACTTCGGCATCCTCAGCGA
The DNA here is from genome assembly GCF_905220165.1 of Paraburkholderia sp. J10-1. Classification (NCBI taxonomy): domain Bacteria; kingdom Pseudomonadati; phylum Pseudomonadota; class Betaproteobacteria; order Burkholderiales; family Burkholderiaceae; genus Paraburkholderia; species Paraburkholderia sp. J10-1. The sequence continues at coordinate 290,149 of NZ_CAJMYW010000003.1, forward strand.
AGCATTGCACCGCTTCGCTCACCGTAAGGTCGAGTACGTCCGCCACCGAAAGCGAGCGGCCCGCGCGCTCGATCTTCACTTCGAGCACTTCCGGGCGATAACGGCTGCCGTCGCAATCGGGGCAACGCAGATACACGTCGCTCAGGAACTGCATTTCGATGTGCTCGAAGCCCGAGCCGCCGCAAGTCGGGCAACGGCCTTCGCCCGAGTTGAAGCTGAACATGCCCGCCGTATAACCGCGCTGCTTCGCGAGCGTCGCCTTGGCGAACAGCTTGCGGATCTCGTCGAACGCGCCCACGTAGCTGGCCGGATTCGAGCGCGCCGTTTTGCCGATCGGCGACTGGTCGACGAACACGGCGTCACTGATCTGCTCCGCGCCGCCCAGCTTGCGGAACGTGCCCGGCGCTTCCGTCGCCTTGCCCAGATGCCGCGCGAGCGCGGGATATAGCACGTCCTGCACGAGCGTCGATTTGCCCGAACCCGAGACACCCGTCACGCAAACGAGCCGCTGCAGCGGGATCTGCACGGTCACGTCGCGCAGGTTGTGCTCGCTCGCGCCTTCGAGCAGAAGATGCGGCGTGGACGCGTCGACCGGGCGGCGCTCCCAGTGCGAAGCGTCGGCAACGGCGCGGTGGCCGCCCAGATACTCGCCCGTCAAGGTGCCCGAGGAGCGGATATCGTTCGGCGTACCGTCGTAGACGATCGTGCCGCCGCGCTCGCCGGGACCGGGGCCCATGTCGATAAGGCGGTCGGCCGCGAGCATCACGGACGGATCGTGCTCGACCACCACGAGCGTGTTGCCGGCGTCGCGCAGACGCTGCATCGCCTCGACAATGCGGTTGAGGTCGCGCGGATGCAGGCCGATGCTCGGCTCGTCGAGCACGAACAGCGTTTTTGTGAGCGACGTGCCGAGCGCCGTGGTCAGATTGATACGCTGGACTTCGCCGCCCGACAGCGTGCGGCTCTGGCGGTCGAGCGTGAGATAGCCCAGGCCCACGTCGCAGAGATACTTCAGACGCGTGCGCACTTCCTCTAGCAGCAGCTTGAGCGCGTCGTCGAGCAATGCTGAGGAAAGCGAAAGATTGTCGAAGAAGCGGCGAATGCGCTCGATCGGCAGCAGCATCACGTCGTGCACGGTGAGGCCCGGCAGCGCCTCGAGCTGCGCGCGCGTCCAGTCCACGCCGTGCGGCAGGAAGCGCCCCGATGGCGCCAGGACTTCGTCGGCGTTCTGCTGCGTGCCGAGACGCCACTGCAAGGCCTCGGTTTTCAGGCGCGCGCCGCCGCAGGTTTCGCACGGCGTGTAGCTGCGGTACTTCGACAGCAGCACGCGAATGTGCATCTTGTAGGCCTTCGACTCCAGATACTGGAAGAAGCGTTTCACGCCGTACCACTGCGTTTGCCAGCTTCCCTTCCAGTCCGGCGCGCCGTTGATGACCCAGTCGCGCTGCGCCTGCGTCAGCTCGGACCATGCGGTATCGCGCGGAATGCCCGCCTTTGCGGCATAGCGCATCAGGTCGTCCTGGCATTCCTTCCACGCCGGCGTTTGCAGCGGCTTGATCGCGCCGCCGCGCAGCGTCTTGCGCTCGTCGGGGATCACGAGGCCCCAGTCCACGCCAATCACGCGGCCGAAGCCGCGGCACGCGTCACAGGCGCCGTAGGCCGAGTTGAACGAGAACAGCGCGGGCTGCGGATCGGCGTAGCGCAAATCGCTGTCCGGGCAATGCAGGCCGGTCGAGAAGCGCCAGATCTGCGGCTCGGCCGCCGTTTCGGCGTCGCCGCTTTCCAGCACGTAGATGTTGACGCGCCCGCTGCCGCGCTTGAGCGAGGCTTCGATCGCCTCGATCGCGCGGCTCTTCTCCACGTTCTGCATGCGGAAACGGTCGGCGACCACATCGAGCAGCTTGCGCGTGCCTTCGGCGGTCTTCACCTCGCGCTGCGCCTGCACGCGCGTATAGCCGCTCGCGGAAAGCCACTGCGCGACTTCCTCCTCGGTGGTCGTGTCGGGCAACTCGACCGGGAATGTGACGACGAGACGCGGGTCGCCCGCGGCCGTGCGCGCCATCAGTTCGGCGTAGATCGTCTCAGGCGTGTCGTGCCGCACGGGCTGCGCCGTGACGCGGTCGAACAGATTCGCGGCGCGCGCGTAGAGCAGCTTCAGGTGGTCGTTCAGCTCGGTCATCGTCCCGACCGTGGAGCGCGAACTCCGCACCGGGTTGGTCTGGTCGATGGCGATGGCGGGCGGCACGCCGTCCACGCGGTCGACCTGCGGCCGGTCCATGCGGTCGAGGAACTGGCGCGCATAGGCGCTGAACGTTTCAACGTAGCGGCGCTGGCCTTCCGCGTAAAGCGTGTCGAATACGAGGCTCGACTTGCCCGAGCCCGATGGCCCGGTGACGACCGTCATTTCACCGGTGTGCAGGTCAAGGTCGAGGTTCTTGAGGTTGTGCTGGCGGGCACCACGGATTCGGATAGATCGGTTTTCGCTCACTTGCGCTGGCATTCCGGCTGGGATCACACGCGTGGGGCCGGGCGGCGCGCGAATTGGGGCAAATGCCGGCGCGGCCCGGAAACTTGCAGCGCGGCGCGCGCGGAAAATCGGCGCGCGGCCCTGGCTGTCAGGCTAGGATTCTACTGTATATTTATACAGGACGCTGGATGGCCATCTGGCCGAGGACAGGACGCCAGAGGCCCCGTATCTACGGGCCAGATCGCCCTACTTTGCCGCGGCGCGCCACATGCCTTCGTACGCCGCTTCGACGCCGCGCGCGAAACGCTCGCCGTCCATCAGCGGCGAGGCCGCCATGCGCTCGCGCAGCGTCGAGCGCAGATTCGCAAGGCGCGGCAGGTCGTTCGCGAGACTCACCGCCGTCTCCACGAACGCGTCGTCGGAATCGGCGGCCAGTTTGGTCAGGTCAAGGTTCGCCAGCTGGCTCAAGCCCGCGCGCCCCGCCACCGTCGGCCCGATGCGCGTGACGACGGGCACGCCCATCCACAGCGCATCGAGCGACGTGGTATGGCCGTTGTACGGCAACGTGTCGAGGCCGATATCGATCTCGTGATAGCTGCGCAGATAATCCGCGCGCGGCCTGAACGGCAGGAAGCGCACGCGCGCCGCGTCGATGCCTGCCTGAGCGAGCCGTTGCACGAGGCGGCGCCGCGCTTCGCCCTCGGCGGCCATGAGCACGAGGCGCGCATCTGGCAAGCGGGCGAATACACGAGACCACACATTCAGCGTCGAATCGGTGAGCTTGCAAGGGTTGTTCAGGCTGCCGAACGTGACGTGTCCCGTACTCGATGCAGGCAGCGCATTCACTTCGGGCTCCGAAGCCAGCGCGTCATAACACCAGAACGTATGCGGCAAGCGCCACGACTTTTCGCTGTAGTGGCTGTCGTGCGCGGGCGGATCGAGCCACGGATCGGTGAGCCGCCAGTCCATCGCGCCGATCCCGGTCGTGCCGGGATACGCGAGCCAGGCGACCTGCACCGGCGCCGGCTTGCGTGCGAACAGCAGAGGCCGGCCATCGGACATGTGCATCGTCAGATCGACGAGGATATCGATGCCGTCCGCGCGGATCTGTTCCGCCAGCGCCGTATCGCTCAACGTGCGTACGTCGTGCCACTTTTCGACGTGTGCGGCGAGACGTGCCGTCGTCGCATCGGGCCGCACCACGCTCGAATACGCGTGAATCTCGTAGCGCTCAGCGTCGTGATGTGTCAAGAGCGGCGTCATGAACAATGCCTGGCAATGCTCACGAAAATCGCCTGATACGTAGCCGATGCGCAAGCGCCTTCCCGCCGCGGGTTCGACCCGCGCGTGCATGCGTTCCGCGCTGAGCGGCACTTCGTGATGCGCAGACCAGCGTCTCGCCTCATCGAGAATCACCTGCGGATCTGTAGCCTGAAACGACAACGCATAGAGCAGGTTGCTGTGCGCGATGAGGTTGCCGGGCTCGCTCGCCACAGCCCGGCGAAAACATTCGATGCCTTCGTCCAGCCCCCCGCTGTCCTTGAGCACGTTGCCGAGATTGTTGAGCGTGGCCGAGCGCGATGGATCGAGGTCGAGGGCCTGGCGCAATAGCGCTTGCGCTTCGTCGAGGCCGCCGAGCGTGCGCATCAGGTTGGCCGCGTTATTGAACGCGTCGACGAAATCGGGCCGCGCGCGCATGGCCGTTTCGTACGCCGCCTGGGCGGCCCGATGTTCGCCGAGATCGCGGCAAACATTTCCGAGGTTATTGGCCGCTTCCGCGTGCGCGGGGTCGAGCGCGAGCGCGCGGCGATACTGCGCTTCGGCCTCGCGCAAACGGCCACATGCCTGAAGCGCGACGCCATAGTTGTAGGCCGCATGCGCGATTTGCGGTTCGATGGCCACCGCACGTTCGAGCAAGGGCACGGCTTCGTCCAGACGCGCGAGGCGTGTCAGGAGCACACCGAGGTTGATCATCGCGACTGCGCTGTCCGGTGCGACAGCAAGCGCCGCCCGCAAACGTTCGAGCGCCTCGTCGTCCCGCCCCTCTTCCTGCAGCAGCGTGCCGAGGTTCGTCAAGGCATTGACATCGCCCGGTTGCAAGTCGAGCGCGCGACGATACGCCGCCTGAGCCTCGCCGGAGTCGCCCAGCAAACGCAGGCAATTACCGAAGTTGTTCCAGATGTCGGCCCGGTTCACTTCTCGCTCAAGCGCCCCTCGCCACGCCTTCACCGCCTCCGCGTGCGCACCCAGCGCCTGCAACGCCGAGCCGAGCCCGCACCAGAGATCGGCGGACGAAGCGTCTTCCGTCAACAGGCCGCGATAGGTCTGCGCCGCTTCGGCATGACGCGCGGCCATGGCATAGGCCTGCCCCAACGCTTCGCGGTAGCGCCGCTCGCCGGGGTTTGCGTCGAGCGCACGCTGCAGCCAACCAATCGCAGCGGCCGGCGCACCTTCCTGCAAGCCGATCACGCCGAGGCGAAACATCGCACTCGCGTGCGTTGCATCGACGGAAAGCAGTTGCACGTACAACTGACGCGCACGCGGCAGGTCGCCTGCGAAATGGCTCTCGCTGGCGCGCTCGTAGAGGGACTCGTTGTGCATCGGGCTCACTGAATTCGTGCAACAGAGGGCGTTACCAAACCTTACCCAATATTAACGGCAGTTTCTTTCGAAAACTTCTGCTCATTTTTATTACCAACCATTGAGCACGTTCATCGCACGCGAAAACCCTTTCCTTCAAACTTGAAAGGCAGGCGGGCGTGCGGCGACACCGCGATGCGCAACGCATCCGGCCGCGCGCCGCCATTTCGCTTCGACAGGAGCCCGACGATGAGCAAGACGATGCAAGCCGCAGTAGTCCGCGCATTTGGCAAACCCCTCGTGCTGGAGGAAGTGGCCGTTCCCACCCCGGGACCCGGCGAACTGCTCGTGAAAATCGAAGCGTGCGGCGTGTGCCACACGGACCTGCACGCCGCACACGGCGACTGGCCCGTGAAGCCGCAGCCGCCGTTCATTCCCGGTCACGAGGGCGTGGGTTATGTCGTGGGCGTAGGCGCGGGCGTCACGCACGTCAAGGAAGGCGATCGCGTGGGCATTCCGTGGCTCTATTCGGCATGTGGCCATTGCGAACATTGCCTCGGCGGTTGGGAAACGCTGTGCGAGCAGCAGCAAAACACCGGCTATTCGGTCAACGGCGGCTTCGCTCAATACGCGAAAGCCGACGCGAATTACGTGGGGCTGCTGCCGAAAGATATCGATTTCATCGAAATTGCGCCCGTGCTTTGCGCCGGCGTCACGGTCTACAAGGGCCTGAAGGTGACGGACACGCGCCCGGGCAACTGGGTCGTCATTTCCGGCGTGGGCGGCCTCGGTCACATGGCCGTGCAATACGCACGCGCAATGGGCCTCAACGTCGCCGCCGTCGACGTCGACGATACGAAACTCGAACTGGCGAAACGTCTTGGCGCGACCGTAACGGTCAACGCGAAAACCACCGATCCGGCTGCGTATCTAAAGAAGGAAATTGGCGGCGCGCACGGCGTGCTCGTCACCGCGGTCTCGCCCATTGCGTTTTCGCAGGCGCTCGGCATGGTGCGCCGGGGCGGCACGGTGTCGCTGAACGGGCTGCCGCCCGGCGACTTCCCGCTGCCGATCTTCGACATGGTGTTGAGCGGCGTGACGGTGCGCGGTTCGATCGTCGGCACACGTCTCGACCTCGAAGAGTCGCTGATGTTCGCGCAGGAAGGCAAGGTCAAGGCGACCGTCTCCACCGACAAGCTGGAGAACATCAACGACGTGTTCGCGCGCATGGAACGCGGCGCAATCGAAGGCCGCGTCGTGCTCGACATGGCAGGCTAGGCCGCGCACGGCGGCCCAATGAAAAAAGCGCCGGACAGCGCTACGTAGCGCTGTCCGGCGCCAGCCGGTCACGAAGACGAATGCGGCGTCAGTCCGCCACGTCCACGCCCGTCAACGTCTTCACCTCGGGCGGCTGCGCCACCAACGCACCGATCTTCGCGCGGTACGCCGCATAGTGGGCGCTGTCGCGATGCGCCTGCACCGCGGCTTCATCGACATAGGCTTCGTAGAGGTAAAAGCCCGGCGCGCCGTCCGCGCGGCGCAGCAGGTCGTAGCGCAGATTGCCTGGCTCCTTGCGCGTCTGCGCGACCATGTCGCGCGTCAACGCTTCCACTTCGGCGACATGCTCGGGCTTCGGTGTGATGCTTGCAATCAGATAGATAGTCATCGGAACTCCCTCATCATCAACGGTCTTGCCGTCAGGTAAATTTCAGCCGACCTTGTAGCGCTCGAGCCAGTGTGCGTACGGCGCGGGCAAGGTCCACGCAGCGCGTTCGACGCCCAGTTCCTGCGCAGCGTAGTACGGCCAGTGCGGGTTGGCGAGATGCGCGCGCCCGACCATCACGACGTCGAGTTGCTCCTTCGCGACCGACCGCTCGGCCAGTTCCGGCGTGCCGATACCCCACGCCGACGACACCGGCAGCCCGGTTGCGCGACGCACCTTCTGCGCGATCGGCGCGAGGAACGCGGGCGCCCACGGAATCTGCGCGGCGGGCGTCGAGAAACCGACGCTCACGCCCAGCATGTCGAGGCCTTCGCGCTTGAAACCCTTCGCCAGTTCGATCGATTCGGCCAGCGTTTCCTCGTCGCGGCCGTCGTACTCGATCACGCCAAAGCGCGCCGTCAGCGGCAGATGCTCCGGCCAGACCTTGCGCACCGCGGCCAGCGTTTCCAGCAGGAAACGGCTGCGGTTTTCGAGGCTGCCGCCATACGCGTCGTCGCGATGGTTCGAGTGCGTCGAGAAAAAGCTCTGGCCGAGATAGCCGTGCGCAAAGTGCAGTTCGAGCCATTCGAAGCCGGCTTCGAGCGCGCGTTTCGCCGCGGCCACGAAGTCCTCGCGCACGCGCGCGATGTCGTCGAGCGTCATCGCCTTCGGCACTTTCGGCAGATGCGCGCCAAACGCAGCCTCGGAAGGCGCGATGGTCTGCCAGCCACGCGCGTCGCCTTCGGCAATGTGGTCGTCGCCTTCCCACGGGCGGTTCGCGCTTGCCTTGCGGCCCGCGTGCGCAATCTGGATGCCGGGCACGGCGCCCGCCGCCTTGATTGCGGCGACGGTCGGCTTGAACGCCTCCATCTGCGCGTCGTTCCACAGGCCCGTGCAAGCCGGCGTGATGCGGCCTTCAGGCGAAACCGCCGTCGCCTCGACGATCACGAGGCCCGCGCCGCCGCGCGCGATCTGCGCATAGTGGACGTGGTGCCAGTCGTTGATCATGCCGTCGACGGCCATGTACTGGCACATCGGCGGCACGGCGATGCGGTTGCGCAGGGTCACGCCCTTGAGCTTGAACGGTTCAAACAATGCGGACATCTACAGCTCCTTTCTTGGCGCAGGTCGCGCGTCGCGCGGCGCCTGCGCCGGTTGGCAAAATGGGTATTTCCTTGCGGCAATGCGCAGCCGGACACGCGCGGCGAGCACGGCTCGCAGCGTTGCCGAAGGGAAATGGAGGGAAGCGAACGCGCTCGGAGAAAGACGACCGCGTTCGCGCGGCATCAACCGCGGCGCAGCGCCGCGAGCAAAGCCTCGGCAACCGGCTCGGACGAAGCCGGGTTCTGGCCCGTGATCAGCAGGCCGTCGGTTGCGACGTGCGGCTGCCAGTCGGCGGCCTTCGAATACTGGCCGCCGCTCGCCTTCAACATGTCCTCGACGAGGAACGGCACGACATCGGTCAGTTGCACCGCCGCTTCTTCGTCATTCGAAAAACCGGTGACCGACTTGCCGGCCACGAGCGGCTTGCCATCCGCACCCTTCACGTGGCGCAGCACGCCCGGCGCATGGCAGACGGCGGCGACAGGCTTGCCTGCGGCGATGGTCTTTTCGATCAGCGCGATAGAAACCGGATCTTCGGCCAGATCCCAAAGCGGGCCATGGCCGCCCGGGTAGAACACGGCGTCGAATGCGCTCGCGTCGATATCGGCGAGACGTTTCGTATTGGCAAGCGCCGTTTGCGCCTCGGTATCGGTTGCGAAACGTCGCGTCGCATCGGTTTGCGCGGAAGGATCGCTGCTCTTCGGATCGAGCGGCGGCTGGCCGCCCTTGGGCGATGCGAGCACGAGTTCAGCGCCGGCGTCGCGCAGCGCGTAGTACGGCGCGGCGAATTCTTCGAGCCAGAAGCCCGTTTTCTTGCCCGTGTTGCCGAGGTCCTCATGCGAGGTCAAAACGATCAGTACCTTCATCGGCGTTCCTTTATCGGTGAGGTTCGGGCGCTCGCGCACCCTTTGGATACCGGCCTCTTCATGACCTATTAGACCGGTCGTCTAGCACTTCCGCACAATGCGCGACAATCGCGCGCAGTTCACGCGCTGCGCACTACCGTCGCTTTGCGTTCGATTAACCGCCCGGAGGCAGGTTCAGCAGAATTCGTGTGGTCGCCATGGCCGCATCGAGCGGCTTGCGGTCGCGGTGGATCTTTTCGAGCAGCGTCGCGCCGAGCCACAGTTCGTAGAGCGTCACTGCCATCGTCGCGGCGTTGTTCACCCCCGCGAGCGAGCCGTCCGCGCGCCCTGCCTCGATACACGCGGCAATGCGCGAGATCGTCGCATCGGTGCCAAGACGCAGCGCCTCGCGCATGGCCTCGGAAAGGTCGCTCACCTCCGCGCCCAACTTGACCGCGAGACACTTGCCTACGGGATCGTCGGCGCACTGGATCAGGCGCCAGTCGTCCCAGTAGCGCATCAGCTTTTCGGCCGCGGTGCCCGGCGCGCGCAGGAGCATGTCGTCGAGACGCTCCGCATATTCGGCGAAATACGACGTGAGCAACGCTTCGCCGAACGCTTCCTTCGAGCCGAAATAGTGATAGAACGACCCTTTGGGCACGCCAGCGGCCGCGAGGATCTCATTGAGACCGACCGCGGAAAACCCCTTGCCCAGCAGGATGGGCATGGCGGTATCGAGGATGTGTTGCCGCACTTCAACGGCTGCCGCTGCATTCATGAGATGAGATCTTACAGAGCGATTAGACCAGTCGTCTAGTAATCTCCCATGACGAGTAATGGCATTACAGCGGGCATTACAGCGGGCATCGCATCGCAACCGGTCACATCAACCCAGAGAGAGGCAATCCATGACGTCACGCACCCTGCTCTGTTACGGCGACTCCAATACGCACGGCACGAAGCCGCTGACCGTGCCCGGCGTGTCCGAGCGATTCGGCCCCGCCGACCGCTGGCCCGGCGTGCTGCGCGAAGCGCTGGGCCCGGGCTGGACGATCATCGAGGAAGGCCTGCCCGCGCGCACCACGGTTCACGACGACCCCATCGAAGGCCGCCACAAGAACGGGCACGCTTATCTGCGCCCATGCCTCGAAAGCCAGTTGCCGGTGGACGTGGTCGCACTGATGCTCGGCACCAACGACCTCAAGGCGCGCTTTTCCGTCACACCCACCGACATCGCGAACTCGGTGGACGTGCTGCTCGAAACGCTGGTGGCGTGCCGCGCGGGTCCGGGCGGCGCCACGCCACACGTACTGCTCATGTCGCCGGTGCCGATCGAAGAGATCGGCTTCCTCGGCGATATCTTCACGGGCGGCGCGGCCAGGTCGCGCCTGCTTGCGCCGCTCTACGAGCGCGTGGCCGTGAAGTACGGCTCGGCGTTCCTCGATGCCGGCGAGTTCGCCACGGTCAGCACGACGGACGGCATTCACTACGAAGCCTCTCAGCACCATCGCCTCGGCAAGGCCGTCGCGGAAGTCGTACGCCAGCGCTTTAACGCCTAACCGCGCACCAAGCCGCCAAAAAGAAAAACGCCGCCGGCCCGAAGGCCTGGCGGCGTTTTTCGTTTGCGCTTCACTCGCAGCGAGCGAAGCGCACGTCCAGCAACGATGCGCGCTTAACGCGACATCATGTTCATGCTGACGTTGTGCATGACCCACAGCGTACCGACGACCACGATCAGGACCGTCAGCACCGTAAAGCCAAATGCCGTCACGTTCCAGCGCTGGCCCGACGACGTGTTCATGTGCAGGAAGAACACGAGGTGGACCACGATCTGCACCACAGCCAGCACGGCGAGGCCGAGCAGCGCGGTTTCGCGCGGGAAGCCGCCGTGCAGCACGAGCCAGAACGAAGCGGCCGTGAGCACCACCGCCAGGACGAAACCGGCCAGGTAGCTGCCTACGCTGCCGTGGCTTTCTTCTTCATGGATGGAATGAGCACTCATTTAGATCACGCTCGCAAGATAAACAAAGGAGAACACGCAGATCCAGACGATGTCCAGAAAGTGCCAGAAGAGGCTCAGGCACGTCAGGCGGCGGATTTCACGCTCGCCCAGGGTCGGGGCCTTCACGGCCTGAACCATCAGGACGATCATCCAGATCATGCCCATCGTCACGTGGATACCGTGGGTGGCAACCAGCGTGAAGAACGACGAGAGGAACGCGCTGCGGCTCGGGCCGTTGCCCTCGGCGATCATGTTCGCGAATTCATGCAGTTCGAAGTACAGGAACGTTGCGCCCAGCAGGAAAGTGATCGCCAGCCAGACCAGCACTTGACCCTTGCGCTGCTTGTGCGCGCCGATCATCGCGAAGCCGTACGTAATGGACGACAGCAGCAGCACTGCCGTTTCCATCGCGACGCCCTGAATGTCGAACAGGTCCTTGCCCGTCGGGCCGCCTGCAAACTGGTTCTGCATCACGGCGAACACTGCGAACAGTGAGCCGAACAGAATACAGTCCGTCATCAGGTACAGCCAGAAGCCGAACACCGAGTGTGACGGCGGGTGATCGTGGTGATCGTGCTCCGCGAGTGCGGCCGCACTAGTTTTCGTCAACATCAGTTGGCCTCCAGTGCTTCTTCAACCTTGCCACCGCGTTCAGCGAACGCCTTGACCAGTGCGCGGCTACGCGCTTCTTCGTCTGCCCGGACCTTGGCGGCCGGGATGTAATAGCCTTCGTTCTTCTGGAAGCTGTAGGCGATGGCCGTGCCGAGAATGCCGACGAAGCCAACGATCATGAGCCACCAGATGTGCCAGATGCCAGCAAAGCCGAGCACCAGGCTGAAGAAACCGATAAACAGACCTGCGCTCGTGTTCGAGGGCATGTGAATGTCGGTGTACTTCGTGTTCGCGACGTCCACGGTTTCGCGGCCGGTTTCCTTCAGGTGCTGGAACTCATCGAGTTCCGACACATGCGGGATGATCGCGAAGTTGTACGACGGCGGCGGCGACGACATCGCCCACTCCAGCGTACGGCCACCCCACGGATCGCCCGTCAGGTCGCGGTTTTCCGGCAGGTTGCGGTCGCGGATCGACACGTACAGCTGCAGCAGTTGATGCGCGATACCGATTGCCACGAGCACGGCGCCAACCCATGCGATGACCATCCACGGATGCCATGCCGGATTGTCGTAGTGGTTCAGACGGCGCGTTGCGCCCATGAAGCCGAGCACGTACAGCGGCGTGAAGGCGACATAGAAGCCCGAAAGCCAGAACCAGAACGCGCGCTTGCCGAGCTTTTCGTTGAGCTTGAAGCCGAACGCCTTCGGGAACCAGTAGTTGAAGCCGGCGAGGTAGCCGAACAGCACGCCGCCGATGATCACGTTGTGGAAGTGAGCAATCAGGAACAGCGAGTTGTGCAGCACGAAGTCCGCGCCCGGGATCGCCATCATCACGCCGGTCATGCCGCCGATGGTGAAGGTAACCATGAAGCCGATCGTCCAGAGCACCGGCGAGGTGAACTCGAGGCGGCCGCGGTAGATCGTGAACAGCCAGTTGAAGATCTTCACGCCCGTCGGGATCGCGATGATCATCGTCATGATGCCGAAGAACGCGTTGACGTTCGCACCCGAACCCATCGTGAAGAAGTGGTGCAGCCACACGAGGAACGAGAGCACCATGATCGAGCAGGTCGCGTAGACCATGGTCTTGTAGCCGAACAGCGGCTTCTTCGCGTAGGTCGCGACGACTTCCGAGAAAATACCGAACGCCGGCAGGATCAGGATGTACACCTCGGGGTGACCCCAGGCCCAGATCAGGTTCAGATACAGCATGGCGTTGCCGCCGCCGTCATTCGTGAAGAAGTGCGTGCCGATGTAGCGGTCGAGGCCGAGCAGCGCGAGCGTCACGGTCAGGATCGGGAACGCGGCCATGATCAGCACGTTCGTGCACAGCGCCGTCCACGTGAACACCGGCATCTTCATCATCGTCATGCCGGGGGCACGCATCTTGATGATCGTGACGAAGAAGTTCACGCCGGTCAGCAGCGTGCCGACACCCGAGATCTGCAGCGCCCACAGGTAGTAATCCACCCCTACCCCGGGACTGTAGGCAAGCTCCGAAAGCGGCGGATACGCGAGCCAGCCGGTCATCGCGAATTCACCCACGACGAGCGAGATCATCAGCAGGATGGCGCCGACTGCGGTCATCCAGAACGACAGCGAGTTAAGGAACGGGAACGCGACGTCGCGTGCGCCGATCTGCAGCGGCACGATGATGTTCATCAGGCCGACCATGAAGGCCATGGCCATGAAGAAAATCATGATCACGCCGTGCGCCGTGAAGATCTGGTCGTAGTGGTGCGGCGGCAGAAAGCCCGGCGCGTTGTACGCGAGCGCAAGCTGGGTACGCATCATGATGGCGTCGGCGAAGCCGCGCAGCAGCATGACGAAGGCGAGGACGATGTACATCACGCCCAGACGCTTGTGGTCGACGCTCGTCAGCCACTCCGTCCACAGATACTTCCACTTACCGAGGTAAGTGATGGCACCGAGCACCAATGCGCCGATGACTGCCATGCCGATCATCGTGCCGACGATAATCGGCTCGTGATACGGAATGGCGTCCAGTGTAAGTTTTCCGAACATGCCTGGTTTACCCCTTGGTCACGCACGACGGGTCACTGAAATTCGTGACGTGGCCGTTGTTGTACTTCGCGATGATGTTGTTGAAGAGCTTCGGGTCGACCGTCGAGAAGTACTCAACCGGAGCCTTTTCGCTCGGCTTTGCGACCGTCGCGTATTGATCCATCGAAAGCTGCGTCTGCGACGCCTTCACCTTCTGGACCCACGCGTCGAAGTCTTGCTGGCTCGTGGCGAGCGTGCGGAACTTCATGTCCGAGAAGCCCGCGCCGCTGAAGTTCGCCGAGAGGCCGGCGTAGTCGCCAGCGTGGTCGGCGATCAGGTGCAGACGCGTCTGCATGCCAGCCATCGCATAAACCTGGGTGCCAAGCTGCGGGATGAAGAACGAGTTCATCACCGAGTCCGACGTGATGCTGAAGTTCACCGGCGTGCCAACGGGCACGGCCAGCTGGTTCACCGTCGCGATGCCGAGATCCGGATAGATGAACAGCCACTTCCAGTCGAGCGCCACAACTTCGACGTTGATCGGCTTGACGTTGGATTCGAGCGGCTTGTACGGGTCGAGCTCGTGCGTGGTGTTCCACGTGAGCACGCCGAGGAACAGAATGATCAGCGTCGGGATGGTCCAGACGACGACTTCGATCGCCGTCGAGTGCGACCACTTCGGCGCATAGGTGGCGCTACGGTTCGACGCGCGATAGCGGTACGCGAACCAGAGCGTCAGGACGATCACAGGGATCACAACAATCAGCATGGCCCATGTGGAGGTTGCGATCAGCTGCTTTTCCGCCACGCCCACACTGCCCTTGGGGTCGAGGAGCTCCATGTTGCATCCGGAAAGACACAAGGCCAATCCGGCGCTTACGGGAAGCAGTAACCTTTGAAAGGTCGTTCTTTTCATCACGTTTGCCTGAATTTCATTCATTGAATAGTTCCGGACGCGTCCCCTGACATCCGACAAAGGAAGCGCGCCCGCATCATACAGCCGCTTTGATATTTCGCAATCAATGAATGTGGAAAATGACCTTTGTCAAAAGAAGATTGAGACACTTTGTCGCATGTGTTCGCGAGGTTTGTCGCGCCTCGGAAACACACGCACATCGCGCCCTTCTCCGCCCTTGACAGCAGTCCGCCGCGGCTATTTTTCGAACCGAAATTCGAAACCATCTGGACGCACAAACGCGCCGCGCCGCCCGAAAGGCGGTGCGGCGCGTTGGTTGCGCCGTCAATCTTTAGCGATCACGTCGGCGAGTGCTGAGCACGAACGTCCGTGCCCGCGCGCACTGCGTCGGCAGGCGCTGCTTCGTCGACAGGTTGCTTGCTGCGACCGGCCTGGGTGACGAGGTTCGCCGCCGAGAGCTCGATCGCGTCGGTCATCGGCTTCGGGTAGAGGCCGATCGCGAGCACGAACGCTGCGAGCGAAGCGAAGATGAGCGTTTCGCGGCGGCCGATGTCGGCCAGCTTCGCAACGCCCTTGTTCGCCACAGCGCCGAAGATCACGCGCTTGTACATCCACAGGGTGTACGCAGCGCTCAGAATGACGGTCGTCGCGGCGATCGCGCCGACCCAGAAGTTCACGCGGATCGCGCCCATGATGACCATGAACTCGCCCACGAAGCCCGACGTGCCCGGCAGGCCGAGGTTGGCCATGCAGAACAGCATCATGAAGGCGGCGTAGCGCGGCATCACGTTGACGACGCCGCCGTAAGCCGAGATCGTGCGCGTCTTGGTGCGGTCGAACAGCACGCCGATCGAGAGCAGCATCGCGCCCGACACGAAGCCGTACGAGATCATCTGCACGATCGCGCCTTCGGTGCCGATCTGGTTGAAGAGGAACAGGCCCAGCGTGACGAGACCCATGTGGGCGACCGTCGAGTACGCGAGCAGCTTGGTCATGTCGGTCTGCGCGAGCGCGAGCAGGCTCGAGTAGACCACGGCCACGAGCGAGAGCGTGATGATGGCCGGCGCGAAGAAGTGCGCGGCATCAGGCGTGATCGGCAGCGTGAAGCGCAGGAAACCGTAGCCGCCCAGCTTCAGCATGGCCAGCATCACCGTCGCGCCGGTCGGCGCTTCGAGGTGGACGTCGGGCAGCCAGGTGTGGAACGGCCACATCGGAACCTTTACCGCAAAAGCCGCAAAGAAGCCGATGAATACCAGGATCTGCGGGATGAAGCCGAGCGTGAGGTTGTGCCACACCGACATGTCGAAGGTGTGCGACTGGCTGTACAGGTACAGCATCGACACCAGCATCATCAGCGAGCCGCCGAACGAGAAGAAGAAGAACTTGACCGCGGCGTAGGTGCGGCGCGCATTGCCCCACGAGCCGATCAGCAGGTACAGCGGAATCAGCGTCGCTTCGAAGAACACGAAGAACAGCATGCCGTCGGTCGCCGCGAAGGTGCCGACCATCAGGCCCGAGAGAATCAGGAACGCGCCGAAGTACTGGGCGACGCGCACCGTGATCGATTCCCACGAGGCGATCACGATCACGAGCGTCGTGAACGCGGTGAGCACCACGAGCCACATCGAAATACCATCGATCCCGAGACGCCATGCCACGCCGAACTCAGGCAGCCATTCGCGGAATTCGACGAACTGCATGCCGGCCGCGTGGTTGTCGAAGCCGGTAATGAGCGGGAGGGTCAGCAGCAGGCCGACGACGGCGCCAACGAGCGCCAGCCAGCGGGCGCGCTGCGGATGACGATCCGACCCGACGCGCAGCACGGCCACGCCGAACAGGATGGGAATCCAGATCGCCAGACTCAGGAATGGAACGGATTGCATTTCAACAGGACCTCAAAAATGCGGAGCAAATAGCTTCCACGGCGCACGTTCAGGTGCGCAAGCAACTTGAAAGATTGACGCGGGGTGAAAATCGAACCAGGCTGGCTGTAATGTATTTGTCAGCGACGAGGCGAAATGCAACACACGTTCAAGGGTTAACGAGGGTAAACGGAATACGGAAGTTTTGCAGCGCAACAACACGGGCCGGATCGATGATTGACGCAAGTCATTGTTTTTATTCAGAAACGTACTAAGAGAAAAAACAACAAACAGGCCGTTACAGCCCATTTTTGATCGCGAAAACAGCGCTTTCGACCGCCGGGGCGCGATGACGCGCGGCAGGCTGTCGCGCTGCGCGGCCCGAATAATACCTTACTTGTTTCTTTCGGTTCAATGACTTATGCATCGGGGTGTGGCCCCCTTCGGCCTTCAGGACGCGTGCCAGGTCCGCCCCGCGTGCCCTTGCGCGGTGCAAAAAAAAGCCCCGGCCTTCATGGGGCCGGGGCCAACTCTCACGTTGCGCCAGAACACTGGAACACGCATGGCCGGCACTTTAGCGGCTTGTGTCCCTGTCATTAAGGGCGCGGGCTGGAACAGTCCCTTCCCGGTTCTGGCAGGCCGTGTTTTCGCCGCACTCGATCTCTTTTCGCAAATGAGAATCATTTGCATTTACTGGAAATTTGTCCCAGAATAGCGCTCATGCCGGACGACCCGGCGCCACCCGAATGATTTGTGCGGGACCGGAGGCTCCATGAACTACACCGCCCCTTTCGCAAGAAATGACACGCTGATCGACGACACCTTCGTCCATCACCCCGACACCGCCGAGCAAACCGTGCTGCGCGCAGTGCGCACCTGGCTGCGCCCGCATTGCGACGCCTACGCCAAGGCCGAAAGCTGGCGCGGCGTGCTCGCCGACGCCGGGCTCGGCGCAGAAGGCTTCGGCTATTTCGATCTGCTGATGGGCACGCTGTGCCGCGCCTCGTGCCGCCCGTTGGACACGCGCTGCCGCTGCGCCTCCGAACTGGCGAAGGACGAAGGCTCGCTGCTGCAGGTAATCGCGCTTTTGCAGTCCACGCGCAGCGAAGCCGCCGTGCAACTCCTCAACGACTGGCTGCCGATGCAAAGCGTAAGCGGCATGCTCAAGACCGCGCGCTGGTTCGCCATCGCGCTGCTCGACGCGGGATTGCAGTTGAGCGACCGCTCGCGCCGCGTCACCTACATGCACTGACTGGACACTGGCATGCACGAAAACTTGCACAAGATTGCAGGACACCTGCGGCACGGCATGAGCTCATAACCAAAAACGATTTGGGCGCGAACCGCGCGGGGGTTAGCATCACGCGCTTTGCCGCTAATCGCGCGCCCGCTCGCGCCGCCTCGCATGTCTGCCTCAGCTTCCCCCGCTTCGTTCAGCCCTTCCGGCCGCCCGGTGATCCGCAGCGCAGCCGACGTCTCACAGCTCGTCAACGCGGGGGCCGCCACTGGCAGCAACGCGCGCATCGTCGTGGCCATCGCGCTGGGCGGTGTGTTCCTCGATGCCTACGATCTCGGCGCCCTCGCCTTCGGCCTCAAGGACGTGGCGCGCGAGTTCTCGCTCACGCCGGCGGGCACCGGCTTCGTCGCTTCGGCCATCACGTTCGGCGCCATCGTCGGCGCGTTTCTCGGCGGCTTCCTCACCGATCGCATCGGGCGCTATCGCGTATTCATGGCCGACATGTTCTTCTTCGTCGTGGCCGCGATTGCCTGCGCACTCGCGCCCAACGCCTGGGTGCTCGGCGGCGCGCGCTTCGTGATGGGACTGGGCGTCGGCATCGACCTGCCCGTGGCCATGGCCTTTCTCGCCGAGTTCTCACGGCTCAAGGGCCGCGGCAACAAGGCCGCGCGCGTGGCGATGTGGTGCCCCGTCTGGTACGCGGCGATCAGCGTGTCGTATCTGCTCGTGCTCGCGTTCTATGCAGGCTTGCCCGCTTCGCACTCGCACCTGCTCTGGCGCCTCACGCTCGGCTTCGGCGCCGTGCCGGCGCTCGTCATCATCGCGATCCGCAGCCGCTATATCAGCGAGTCGCCGGTGTGGGCCGCGAACCAGGGCGACCTCGCGGGTGCGGCGCGCATTCTCAAGCGCTCGTACGGCATCGATGCGCAGGTCGCGCCCGAAGCCGCCGCGAACGCCTCGGCGAGACCCGCGCGCGTGGCGACGTGGAAGAACTACGGTGCGCTGCTGCGCGGCGTCTATATGCGGCGCACGGTGCTCGCCACGGTCATCGGCGTGGCCTCTTCGTTCGCGTACAACGCGGTTGCGTTCGGCCTGCCCGTGATCATCTCGAGCTTCCTCGCGCAGTCCATGCTCACGACGATCCTCGCCTCGCTCGTGCTCAATCTCGGCTTCGCCTTCGTGGGCGGGCTGATCGCCGTACGGGTCGTGCCGCGCTTCGGCGCGTGGAAGCTTACCGTCTGGGGCTATGCGATCCAGTTCGCGGCGCTCGTCGGCCTCGCGATCGTCGGCAAGCCGGCGACGACGCCCGAAGTCGTCAGCGCAGTCGCGCTGCTTGCTGCCTTCCTGTTCGGCCAGGGCATCGGCGCCGGATCGCACAGCATGACGTTCGCTTCGCTCAGCTACCCGACCTCGCTGCGCGGCGTGGGCGTCGGCTTCAACCAGACGCTGATGCGCGCCAGCTCCACGGTCTCGCTATTCCTGTTCCCGGTGCTCGCCGCCGCGCTCGGCACGCGCGTGTTCTGGATCATCGCGGTCGCGCCGCTTGCGGGACTCGCGGCGCTGCTGTCGATTCGCTGGGAGCCTTCGGGCTATGACGTCGATGCGGAAGACTTCGACGCCGCAACGCCCGCGCACGCGCTAGCCGGGCGGGACGTAGAAACGGTGCAGTGAAGGTGGATAAAGGGCGGTGCATGTGGAGCACCGCCCTTTTTGTTTGGCCGTACGGCACTTGCCAGGCACTAGTCCCGCTTGCTCGACCGCTCGCGCAGATAACGCCGCACCGCGCGCGCCATTTTCGGATACTGCTCGCCGGGCACGGCGAACAACACGAGCGCACAGAGCGCGAGCAGGCTGCAAAAAACAAACGTGCCGCGATAACCGAACGCCTGAACGAGCAGGCCGGAAAGCACGCCCGAAAGAATCGAGCCGAGCCGCGACGCATTGAAGAAGAGCGCCGTCGCCCGCCCCGGCGACGAGGGCATCAGATCCTGCACGAAGGTCATACCCAAGCATGACGTGACGGCCACCACGAAGGCGTTGAGGATCTGCATCGGGATCAGCGCTTGCACGCCGGGCGCCAGCGACATCGCGACGAAGTAGACGGCGTGCACCACGGCGCAAGCGGCCAGCCACCATGTCTTGTTCAGCACCGAGGCGCGCGCGCCGAGCGCGAGCATCATCGGGATCTCCATGAACGCGCCGAGGCCGAGCATGATCGACACATCAATGCGCGTGCCGTGCAGGCCATGCACGATGTAGAGCGGCAGCACGATCATCGTCGCATTGGCCGCGAGGCCGATGAGTGTGAGCGCAACGATCGCGCGCATGATGTCTTTCTGCGAGCCCTCCGCGGCGGGCGCGGCCTTGGCCTTCGCTTTTGGCGTGCCCGTCGCTGTTGCAAGCGTTGCAGAGTCACGTGGCGCACCCGGCTGCACTTCGGCCTGCGTCAGCGGCTGGCCCTCGTACCGCGCAGCGCCTTCGGCGCTCATCTCTTGCGCGACTTCGGTGGCGGTGGGACGCGCCATTAAATGCTGCGTGGCGTGTTCGTCGTGGCGCGGCTCACGCATGCGCCAGACGATCGTGCCGCACGCCGCGAAGCTCGCCGCCGCAAACAGGAAAAGCCCGTAGAAGTTGGTGGCCGCGAGCACGAGCGCGCCAACCGCGGGCCCGAACACCCACGCGGCGGAGAGAATCGTGCGCAGCGTCGCGCTCGCGAAGGTCCGCTCAGCGTCGTCTTTTGCGGGCAGCGCCGCGCGGCTGAACGAGAACACGAGTGAGAGCGCGCAACCGCCCGCGCCGATGAACGCAACGCCCACCAGGAGCAGAAGCCGGTAATCGCGCACGACGCACAGGCAGAGATAGCCGAGCGTGGCGGCGCACAGCGAGACGAGCAGCAAGGTTCGATGCTTGCCGGTGGCGTCGCTCCAACGGCCCGCGACGGTGCTCGCGATGACGCCGCTCGTGGCGATGGCGGTCATGAACACGCCGAGGCGGAACGGCGTCATACCGACGCGCTCGACGCCGAATAGCGAGAGATAAGGCGCGGTGAAGGACATCGCCACGCCCAGCATCAGGGTGGCGCCGGCGAGCGGCAGGAAACCAGGAATATGCAGAAGACCGGCAAAGCGCGAGTTTTTGAGCACGGCGCGGCGGGTAGTGGCGAGGAGAAAGTTGCCCGTGCACGCGCGGTCACGCGACGGCCATATCGACGAAGATTATCGGGGCGAACTCCCACACTGTGCAAGGTTGATTGGGCAACGATCAACATTTGGGTGCGCTATCCACAGGTTTCGTGGACAGAGTTGTGCGTAACCCTGGGACGATTGGGCCAAGTGCTTGACTCAACTCAGTTTGCGCGCAAAGTTGCGGATTGCAGCACCGACGGCACATCCCCGAAAAACGCGCCGCACCTTTGTCCACAGATTCCGTTGACAAAGCTGTGGGTAACCTCTCGCCCACAGCGCCGAACCCTTTGGCACAAGGCTTTGCGGGCCACGTGAGGGGAAAAAAGGCATTCCCTTCGCGCCCACAAACATCGTTCCCCCACGTTTCCCCTCGCGCTTCGGTACGGGGAAACTTCCCGTTCCCCATGGCGGGGACGGTCTACATATTAAACATGTGTCTTGTAAAAAGCTCAAGCTAACGGCGAGTCGAATGCCGTTTTTACAAGTCACTTGTTGAAAAAAAACTGACGGGTTACTTGTGCATGCTGCGCTGCACACGGTGTGGGGAACGGCTGAGACTTTCCCCCACAGCGCGCGATGATAGGGCTACAGGGGAATCACACCCTGTGATTTCCCGCTAGGGCGATCAGTTGTCATAGACGAGTTGCTCGAAGCGCAGCCCACTTGACGTTTCCAGTTTGTTTGCATGCACGCTAATCGGGCACCACATGGCGTTAGCT
Source organism: Paraburkholderia sp. J10-1 (assembly GCF_905220165.1). Taxonomy (NCBI): domain Bacteria; kingdom Pseudomonadati; phylum Pseudomonadota; class Betaproteobacteria; order Burkholderiales; family Burkholderiaceae; genus Paraburkholderia; species Paraburkholderia sp. J10-1. The sequence goes on from NZ_CAJMYW010000003.1 coordinate 311,386, forward strand.
GGCCAGTTATCAGGTTTGCTGGTCGCGGACCTGTCCTCTTCGTACGCAATCACAGTGCCATCGGCAGGATAAGCGCCGATACGCTCACCCATGAAAAATACCTCGTGATTGAGCTGGTAGAACCCATGACCGAGATACCAGAAAGAGTCCTCCTTTTTGGCTAGCAGTTTGCCGTTCAGATAGACGGCATCCCCTTTCTTCACCAGCGGGAAAAACCACGAGCCCACGCGGTATTCGATCACGGCGTAGTGGTTCTTTTGCACGTCTTCCCGAATCCGTGCTGCCAGTTCTTGACTCATAAATTCTGGCGCACCGAAATACGCAGATTGCATAAGCGGAGGCGTGCACGCAAAAGCTGACTGACTCACTAGCACTCCAAAGCATGCCGCAGCGATCCATTTCTTCATCATCGTCCTCATATATTCACACCCTGTGATTTTTCCTTCGCCGCATGTATTCGGCCTTCATCGCCCGCTGGTAGGCTTCCATGCGCCGCCACGCATCCACAAAGCGCACCTGCGGTCGGTCCCGTCGCGCACTAATCCACCTTGGTCTGCCCTGCTTCTCGTACCAGCGCCACACGGCGGCTTCGCAGATTTCCTGTTCGGTATCGGGACAGGTCCCGTCAATCACGTCCTCGAAGTGCAGCGCGTGGGCGACACCATCGCGCCAGTGCCACCAAAGGTCATCAGCGATGAACCCCACCGTGAAACCGAGCTGGATCAGCGGGAGTTGTACCCATCGAGGATCGCCCAGGTCCTGGGCCGCAAACCATCCCACCACGTTCTCGTAGGCGGCCAGGATGAACATGGCCGCCCACAGGAACCTGATAAAAGGTGGAACCAGCAGGATGCGGTGCCGTTTACCTCCTCCAGGAAAAAAATATTTCTTCAATCACGCCTCCGATAAAATCACCAATACCTTCCAGCACGGCGGGCAGTTTCGCGCGACAGCGGTAGAGGAACAGCACGATGAACGCACCGGCACAGACGCACGTGATGAAGGTATCGCCATCGTTCCAGCCTTTTGGAAACCCCAGCATGCACGCCCCCCACGCGGACAGAAGGCCCAACAACTCGGGGATCAGCATCGTGTCGTAGTCGTACTGTTCCTTCCACGGCACATCAACCGGGGCGCGTTCTTTCGCGACCACGTTGAATGAAATACCCTGACTGTGAGGCAGCGCGACGAGCTGCGCTCCCTGGCCGAACTGCGCCATCTTCGCGGCGAGCGCCTGAAGCAGCCAGCGCGCCACCGGAGCCTGAGGACCAATTGCAGGATCGAGCGCATGCTGTTCCACCTTGAGGGCGGATTCCCGCACCGCCCCCAGGCTCGCATGCTGCGCGAGGCCCTTGAGGCGGCTGTACCAGAAGTGGCGGATCGTGCCCTCCGGCACCTGTTTGGCGTTGAGCAGCAGGCCCAGCAGTTGGTCAGCCTGGTCGGCCTCGCCGGTGATCTGCCGCAGCAGCCACGCCTGGTGCTTCAGTTTCGGCTTCTCGTACATCAGCGTGGGCGACCCCAGCAGCAGCGCAACTGCCGCTTCGGACTCGCTTTCCGGCGTGGCCTGCGTCACTTCCTGATCCTCCCTGTGCAAATGCCACGCAAGGAGCAGGCGATACCGGGGCGTTTTGTCATGCTCATACCAGTAGCGTGGCTTATCGGCCTCGAACCACTGGTCCGCAAACCCTGCGTCGAGGCTGTTCTCGATCCACCGTACACGGGGCTGACCCGGTAACCCGGCCTTGCTCCACGCCGATTGAACGTCAGGACGCATGTCCCCGTCGTCACACTGGATCACGATATCGAAGGAATCGCTGGCGACAGCCCGCGTAAGGCTGACGGCCAACGGCGCGAGTAGCGCCACCAGCAGCGCGTGCAAACGTGACCCGTCAGCCGTTCCGATGTCGCCCAGCATCATCACCTTGCCAGGATTCTCGGGCGGCGTGCCCTCAAGCTTGAGCATGCGCTGGGCGACGTCCGGCTCGGGCGTGAGGATCACGCTGTCAAGCACCGCGACACCGCGACGGCTCGCATGCTGCCAGCCGGTGATCTCATGCCACCGTTCTGCGTTGTAAGCGGCAGCCTGCGTAGCCGGGATGTCGTAGAACAACTTGTACAACAGACAGGAGAAGGCGAACCAGCAAAGAAGCGGCACGACTACGAGATAGCGGACAACGCTTTGTACGTCGATTGCTCCCTTCGAATGCCACGGGTCCACGGTGACAAGCGCGACACACTCCACAACCACGAACATCAGCAAAAAGAACCAGACGGGAGGCCCGGGCACCTCCGGGCATTCAGACGAAAAACGGGTATTCCATTGAAAACTCATTGTCTGCCCTTCTAGCTTCCGTAGGTCCAGTCATGCTGCGAAGCAATCAGCGTTGGCGGGGGATTACAGCCGCAGCGGCAGAAGTCGTTCTCCAGTGCGGGCAATTTGTCACCGATGGCATCCTCGGGGTTACGCGCGCCGTTGGCCTCGATGTGCCCCACGGTCCCGCAGGCGGGGCACTGCACGCGCGCCCCGAGGTAGCTCATGCCGCGCTCATCGACGCCTGTGTCCTCGATGCCATCGAGCACGGTGCCCTGCGCCGTGGTGCGGTCAAAGCGCAGGATGCTGGCTCGTTCAGCCATGAGCCACCCCCACCCATTCCCATTCCCCGTATCTGCCCTCGATGGCTGGCATCGTTGCGCCCCGGCGAAGCGTCACCATTTTCGCGAGCTGGTAGTGGGTTTGCTCTGAGCGGATCGAGTCGCCAACCGCTACGCGTGGCACCCACCGCCCACTGCGTGGACAGGCCGCGCCGGGTTCACAGAACTGCTGCGTGCCATCGATGAGATCGAACGACCACTGCTTGACAGGCGTCGGCGCGCTCGCCTCCCACACCCACTGCACCGGGCCGCTAATGTTGTCCCCTGCCGCATATTTCGAATCCATCGGCATCGTGACGGGCTCGGTGGTCGCCACGTCCCCTGCCTTGTACGGCTTCAGCAGCAGGCCGCGATAGTTGCCGCTGGTGCGCACGGCGCGATACAGACCGTCCTCCGCGAACGTTGCGCCTGGCTTGACCGGCCGTTGGGACATGTTCTCGCGGTGGGTTTTTTCCCACTGCTCGCGTTCCTGCGGGGTCGAGGGGTAGTCGCGGTCGAAGGTGATACGGTTTCTAATCGGTCGAAAATCCACCTTCGTAGACAACCCCCAACCATTTCCCTCGTATTCAATTTTCATAAAAGCAGCGCCGGAAAAATCATATACTCCCTTAGCGATCTTATTGTCAGGAATGACGCTGAATATAAGTGTCTTACTATCCCCCGGATTTAAGAACACAACCCCATCATGGAAATCATCTTGATTGATTAGCTTCTTTCCAGCCAGGGCAAATCCCCAATCATCACGGGGGTCAATTTTTCCAAATTTGCTAAACGGAGCAACACCCAAATCCCCTCCAACTGTATTTCCAGACCACTGATCCGGCGTCTTGAACTTTATCCAACGATCACCGGAATTAATGAATCGAACGGATACAATATAGGTTCCATTTTTTTGCTCGACCTTCTCCGTCCTGAAGTCGAGCTTGATGAGTTTTCGGCCATCAATCCATGCCTGTTCCGATAGCCTCATAGGAACGTCAAACACTTTGCGCCTGTATTGCTCGGGAATCAGCCGCAGCGAACCCGATCTGCTTATCGCCTTCCCGTCATCCATGCACACAACGCTGAAAGTCGCAGCAGGGTCATGCGTTTCAGGTCCGCCAGTCTGGATATCCTTGTCACACAACGTCTGCGCGACCTCTTTCAGTTCTTCCAGGTCGCGCCTTTGCAGGCTCAAAACGAAAGTTCCCACGCCTGTTTGCTTGTCGTCGTTGATGGTGTCGCCTTTGGCAAAATAGAATTTGTCCACACCATCAAAACTCATCTCTCTCGAACCATATTCGAGTCCACCCGACCAAGAAAGAGAAAAGGAACCGGGTTGCAAAGCACCATTGTTCGAATCACTTTCCATCGCGTAACCACCTCCGATCCATATCGTCATCAGGCACAAAAAAACTACTCGCGAAATTTTCAAAAACTTCTGGCTACTATTTTTTCTTGGCATGAGCATCCCCGGTCTTCGTAGTCGAACCGCTGTCCGTTCCTTCGGCTTTCTTGTTAGACACGGCGGGAGCGTTATAGCCAACGCGCCACAACTTGTTGGTATGTGCGGAAAACCACCTACGAATATATTCGAGGTAGTAAGGTGAAGTGGTGGCTGTCGGCTTGGCACATCCGCCGCCCATAAGGTTGTCTTTCGTTTCAATCACCCAAACCTTATTCGCCGTCTTGTTTGCGTCAGCGAGAGCGAAGTCGATGTCCCTACCATTCTTGATATACATCGAATGCACGAATCCACCTTGCTCCCAATATTCATCCGGGAAATTAAACAGGTGGCCCGTCTCGTGCGCTTTAGTTTGTGTGACGGTTTCTCTAGACCTACCGGCGGACCAAGTATATTCAGACTCGGGCCAATTTTCTGCGTCAGCCCGCTCGGTAGTTGGATAGAGATTGATTGTGATGTTTGGATTGAGTGCCGGGGCATCTGCCTTCCTGACCACATGCACATCTGCGCTGAATTTGACGGCGACGCGGCAACCACAAGCCGCACCTTTGCTGCAACCATCGAGAATCAGCTTGTAGTTCCCCTGGTTCAGCGTCTTTTCGATCATGCTTTTATACGTCGATGCATCGACCTCAGCCGGGTCACGCTCAACCAACATCAACCCCTGTTCGGCAAATGACTTGCCAGAGTTAGCTCCGTTGCCAAAAGTCTCGTACTGCACAACCACATAGTTGTTGTGCTCGTCGCGCAATGGCTCCCTCGTTGCGGGGTTCATTTTCACCAGCAGACGTGGAACCAACGCCGTCACCACCTTTGCCGTGAGTGTCTTCGTGCTGGAGTCATAAGTGAACTGGCATGTAGTTGGGGCTGTACCGGAGCACATTTCCGGCCTGCCATCCTTTACGAGCCGGTCGGACCTTCCCCAGCCGTATTTCTGATAGGTTGGTGTCTCCCGTTGCATCGTTGCCGTCGCCACAAAATCCGAAAGCTGCCAGTTGCATGGCACCGCAGGCTGCAACTGGATCGGGTCGGGTGAGATGCAGTAGTCCTTCTCGTTCTCTGGATCGTTAATCACCAGACCGCCGTTACCGACCGGCCCGCCAGCGGAACCCGTTACCCCCGGAAGCGGCTGTCCCAGCGGCTGCGCGTCCTGCAACGCACCACCACCCGCCGATGCCATCGACCCGGCATCGAGCGACGGCGCAGGCGGCACCGCTCCGGTATTCACCAGCCCCTGCCACTGCACCGGGGCCGGTGCAGGCGCTGGGGTGATCTCCTTGATGAAGTTCGGGTTGGTCCGCCACACCTCACAGCCGGTAGTAAACGGCACGAGCTTGGGCGCAAAGGCCGCCCCGCCCAGGTCCATCTGCACGGGGCCGATCTTCTTCAGGCCCGTGGTCTTGAACACTGCGCCGCCCCGCGAGCCGAACTCGATCCCACCCGGCGAGAGCTTCATGTAGGTGCCGCCCGCGTTCAGCACGATCTCCTTCTGCGACTTCACGTGCACCACACCGTCCACCGTCTCCACCGTCATGTCGCCCTGCGAGGCGAGCTGCATGCGGCCGCGCTGGGCCTGCGCCACGAAGTCGCCCGCTGCCGTGATGAGGTTCATGCCCTTCTGCGAGAAGTGCGAGAGCATCCCGCCCGCCGCCACCGTGAAGCGCTTGAGCGTGCTGAAATGCATACCCTTCTTCGTGGTCGCGATGAGCGAGCTATCGGCGGCCACGTGTACGCCATCGCCCGAGGCGATGCCCACCGGCCCCGGTCCCGTGACCAGCACACCCGGTTTCTTCAGCGCGTGCAGGCCGTCATTGATGCCCTGCTGTGCAGTCAGATCAGCGGGCGTTGCTTTCGACGCCTCGGCGGAATCAGCAAGTGACTTGCTGAGTGCCTGGTGATCCTTCAGTTGGGCGTCCGTCTCGTCCATGGCGAGCACCTTGCCCTGACCGCCGCCCTGGTCGTAGGCCGTGACCATCACGCCCTTGCCGCCCCGGTTCACGAGATGGGAGGCCGTGCGCAGCTCCACACCGCGCCCGCGCTCGGCCAGCTCGCGATCCGGTATATAACCCATACTCAACTGCGAACGGCCTTCTTCCTCGGTTCTCAGCTCGACGCCGCGCTGGTTCTCCCAATCGTCAAACCGCAGCTTGTTGCCCGAGCGCGAGGCAATCTCGCCGCGCGACATGCGACGGCGCGAACTGTTGATGTGGTCCGGGTTGACCGAATTCGGCAAAAACGCGAGTGCGAAGGGTTTGTTAGGGTTACCCTCGTAGAAGCCCGCTATCCCGTGGTCACCATCCACGGGCGGCATGTTCAGGCCCGAACGGTCCTTGCTCGCGAAGGGCTTCGCCATGCGTAGCGGCACGCTCTCCCCACCCTTGGGCCAGTTGCCGAAGTCACAGTGAAAGCGCACGATGATGCGCCCTTCCGCGTCGAGATAGGGATACGTGTATCTGTCCGGTGACGTGACCGTGAACCCGAGCGTATGCACACGCGGCCACTTCGACTCGTCAATGGGCAGCCGGTACGGACGGTTCGCCGGAATCGCATGGAAGGTGTTGCGGTAGTTCTGGTTGCGCGCGCCGCGATGCACCACCTTGAATACGAATACCCCTTCCTTCGCATCAATCTCCGAGCCGGCCTCCTTCGCATAGTCTTCGAGCGCGTCCGGCTTGACGATGCAGCCGGGACGGATCGCAGGCATCGTTGATTTCGCCTTGCAGGTGACCTGCTGCGAGCGTGCGGCTTCGTGCCGCAACAGGGCTTCGCGCTTCGCCCCCTGCGCATCCTCATGGTGCGTGCCCCACACGTAGGGCGTGCCCACCATCGTTTCGTCGTCTTCGGCGCTGAACTCATCCCGCGCACGGCCTTCTTCGCGGTACAGGGCGACGGCCTTCTCCGGGTTGTAGTCGGCCACGATGAACGAGTCCGGCACCGCCCGCGTCCTGACCTTGAGCGAGTAGACCGATTCCTCAAACGAGATCAGCCCCCCGCCGTGCCGTTCCTTCAGTTCGATGGCGGGACGCGTATAGCCGTCGATGTCATCGGCAATGACCAGCACCTCGCCGTGCTTGCCGTTCTCGGTGAAGCAGAACAGCCCCGCCTGCTCCATCTCCAGACGGCAGTAGCTCCAGTCGCCCATGTTGTACTGGAAACGGAACGCATGCTTCGGATGCTCTCGACGCAGCCGCCGCTCAACCTGTAGTCTCGGATGCAGATCGCTGCGCCTGATGACCTCCTCGATGATGTCGGCGGACGACCTGTTCTGGTATGTCGCACAGTTGCTCGGTCCATCGAGCAGCGCGAGACGCTGACGGATCACGATGCGGTAGGTGCAACCGTCCGGCGAGCGCGACACTGAATGAAAGCGCGCGATGAAGCCGGTGAACTCGCGCAGTACGCTATCCGGCTCGGGCTGGACGGCAAAGCGCGCCCACTGGCCGAGCATGTCCTTGCGTGACACCGGCCCCGAAGTCGATACCAGCGCCTTGATCCGGTACGGCTGGCAGACCTCTTCACGCACTTCCCACTCGACCACCGACACCACAGGCATCGGCTTGCGCTCGCCCTCCGGTGCGCGGTAGTTCCTGTACCGCCTGACGACTTCCATGCAGGCCGACTGCCTGCCCGTGATGAGCTTTCCGATATTGTCTGATTCCGCCATAGGACGTTTCCTTGATATGGACTGCTAACTTGAGAGTGCGCAGCGCGCGCAAATGGACAAATCTCCCCACGCTATCCGCTTGCGCAGCACAGCGCCTGGCGCGGCATCAAGCGCGCGCCACAATACCCACGTGGCATACGCGCCCGCCTATGCGGCGGCGATCAAGTCCGGCGAGGATTCCAGGAAGGTGTCGGCAGAGAAACGAACGAGTTCAAGAAGGCATTCCAGCGCCCTGCGTCGCGCTGGATCGGTCGTGGTGGGTTCGACCTATTCCACCCGCAGGCCATGCGTTCGAAGAAGACGAGATGCCGTTCGGCTAGATGATGTAGACGCGCGAGCTCGCTTGCCAAACTGAATCTGAACAAAGCAGACGTTTGCTGGACCCACACGCCGCGGCCCAAACTTCTCCACAACTTCCGTTGACAGCCTTGTGCGTAACCTTGGGACGACTCCGCCAAGTGCTTGACTCAACTCAGTTTGCGCGCAAAGTTGCCGATTGCAGCACCGACGGCACATCCCCGAAAAACACGCCGGGGCGTTGTCCACAGATTTCGTTGACAGCCCTGTGGGCAACTTCTGGACATCCGCACCAACCCACTGATTAGAAACGGAAAGCTCGCAAACGACACAGAAAATGCATGTTTTTTGCGCAGCAAAGTTGTCCACAGTTTTTGGTGACAAACCTGTTGATAACCGCCTGGAGAGCGCGCCAACTCATTGATCGGATGGAAAGTTCGTCGCTTGTGTCGCGCTTGCATCAATTTGCGTTTCCGATGGGCAACCGGGGGCGGCGGCGCAAACGTTTCGCGGCAGCCACCGCCCCTTCCCCATCGATGCGCGCAGCACTCAGGCCAGATCGAGCGCCGCCGTAAGATCGCCTGGCGGCGTCTGCTCTCGCGAGACGAACGCCTGATCGCGCGCGGCCACGCCGTCGAGCGGCGCGAGCCCATGCACGCGGCTGATGAAGCGCAGGACCGAGACCGTGTCGTAGAACGTGTGATCGACATAGCCCTTCTTCGCGAACGGCGCGATCACGAGCGCCGGAATGCGCGAGCCCGGGCCCCAGCGGTCGCCCACGGGCGGCGCGACCGGATCCCACCAGCCGCCGTTCTCGTCGTGCGTCACCACGATCATCGTGTTCGCCCATTGCGGCCCGCGCTGAATGTGCTCGATCACGGCCGTGATGTGGCGGTCGCCCGATTCGACGTCCGCATAGCCCGCGTGCATGTTCAGGTTGCCCTGCGGCTTGTAGAACGTGACGGCAGGCAGCCGCCCTGCGTCGATGTCCGCAATCAGGCGGTTGGTCGACGGATCGTCGCCCACGCCTGCATCGCGCAGGTGGCGCGAGCGCGCGGCCGTGCCGGGCGCGAAGTTGGCGAAGTAGTTGAACGGCTGATGGTGATACTGGAAGTCGGGCACCGCGCCCGTGTCCTGATGATCCAGCGCGTACTGCCAGGCCCCGCTGTACCAGGCCCAGTCGACGCCCTTCGCCGAGAGCCTGTCGCCGATCGTCGCGTAGGTCTGCGGGCGCAACACGCGCGGATTGGACGGGTCGGCGAGCGCGGGGTTGCCGCCTTCCGCCGAGCGCACGTTGCTCGGCTGATAGGGCGGCGCCATCGTATTGACGGCGTAGCCGTCGGGCGTGAAGAGACCATCGTTCACGAACTTCGGCGGGCCGTCGAGCGCCGACGCCGGCGAGTTCGCCGCGACCTTCAGGCGCGTGCCGGTGGGATCGTCGCCCTCCACGACCGAGGCGAGATGCTTGGCGGCGCTCGTCTGGATATCGGCATATTGCGGCACCTGCGCCGAGATCAGGAAGATGTGGTTGAGCCACGAGCCGCCAAACGCGGCCATGAAGAAGTTATCGCAGAGCGTGTATTGCTGCGCGATATTCCAGAGTCGCAGCGTCTGCGCGGAATTCTCGTAGTAGCCCATGACAAGGCCGCCCGAATCGCCCCACGCGGCGAACTGGTTGTTGCGCCCCGCGTTGATCTGCATCTGGTTCTGATAGAAGCGATGAACCAGATCGCGCGTGATGATGCCGTTCGGCAACGGATTGCCGTGCGTATCCACGATCAGAAACGGACCGTTCGAGAGGCCCGTGATCTGATGCTCCGCAATCATGTAGCGCTTGCCGTCCAGCTCCTGCGCCTGGGGCACGAGGCCGCCCCAGATCTTCGGCAGTTGCGGCAGCGGTGTCTTGCCGTCGCGATCGAGCTGCGCGTAGCGCTCGGCGCTCACGCCCGCCAGCGGCGTTTGCACGCCGGGATAGTTGCCGTACAGATTGACGAAGCTGCGATTCTCCGCGTAGATCACCACGATCTGGCGCACCTGGTCGCGCAGCGCCGCATCGACACGCGCGTCGGCGGCGCTGCGCGGCGCGCTCGCCGCGCTCTGCACCGGCGTCTCGCAGCCGCCGAGCGCGAGGCCCACGCCAACCGCCGCCAGCCCGCCGAGCACACGGCGGCGCGCGGGGTCGTCCGGACCAGCGGGAATGGAAGGTTCTTCGGGGCGCCCGTTCTTTGGGTCGTCGTTCTGCTTCATCAGCCTGCCTCCATGGTCGAGGGGACGCGCATGACGCGCGGCATACCGCGAATATTACGCAGGAGGATACCGGTTCGGCAGTGAGCGCGGCAAAAGGGAACGGAAGCCGTCCTTTTAACCGTCGCGCGGCATGCGCGGCGTGGTCGAAGCACCTTGCGGCTGGGCTTGCGCGAGCGTTTGCGCGGGCCGCGGTTCGTTCACGTGCCCGTCATGCGCGGGGCGCGGCGCGCTCGGCAGCGTCGTGCGCTCGTGGCGCGGCACGTTGCCTTCGTCGGTCCACAGCGGATCGGGAATCTCGCCGAACACCTGGCGCAGCCGCTCGCCCCAGGTCGAATGAATCATCTGGAAATACGCATTCGACTGGTCGATCGACGCATATCGCGTGACACGCAGCGCGTCGCGCTCGTACACGAGCAGGTCGAGCGGCAGGCCGACCGAAAGGTTCGAGCGCAGCGTCGAGTCCATGGAGATGAGCGCACACTTTGCAGCCTCGTCGAGCGGCGTGTACGGCGTCAGCACGCGGTCGATGATCGGCTTGCCGTACTTCGACTCGCCGATCTGGAAATACGGATTGACGCTCGACGTCTCGATGAAATTGCCGGCCGCGTAGATCTGGAACAGCCGCATGGCATGGCCGCCGATCTGGCCGCCGAGGATGAAACTGCAGTTGAAGTCGACGTTGAACGTCTTGAGCGCCTCCGCGTCGCGCCGGTGCACTTCGCGCACGGCTTCGCCCACCACGCGCGCCGCCTCGACCATGGTTGGCGCGTTCCAGAGCGTGGCGCGCCCCGCTTCCTGTGGCTCGGTCAACACCTGGAGCGTAGCCTGAGTAATGGCCAGATTGCCCGCGACGAGCAACACCAGCACGCGCTCGCCGGGTTCTTCGAACACGGCCATCTTGCGCGACGTGCTGATGTGATCGACACCCGCATTCGTGCGCGTATCCGAAAGAAACACGAGCCCCTCTTCCACCGCCATTGCCACACAGTACGTCATGCGCCTCCTTGCCCGTCCCTGTCTTCGCCGCTGTATTTGTTATAGCGGGAAAACTACTGCTGCGACTGCTGCGCGCTCACTTGCACGCTGACATCGAGCGTTTCCCCCGCACCGCCAACGCGACGGCCGCGAACCGGCGCGGCCGCGTCGTAGTCGCGCCCCACCGCGATCCGGCAATATTTTTCGCTGGCGAAACACGCGTGCGTGACGTCCACCGTCACCCAACCATTGTCTAGCCACACGTCTACCCACGCGTGGCTCGCCATCTCGGGCACGTCGCCTGGGTCGATATAGCCGCTCACATAACGCGCCGGCACGCCGCGCGCGCGGCAGACCGCGAGCATCACATGGGCATGATCCTGGCACACGCCACGCCCTAGCGCCAGCGCGTCCGTCGCACTGTGCGTCACATCCGTGACACCCGCTTCGTAGCGCACGCGCTCCGTAATGCGCGCAGCCGCGTGGAGAATCGCCGCTGTGTCGTCCAGCGGCGGCAGGCTGAACGCGAATTCCGTGAGGGCCGCGTCGGCCTCGGTAAGACGCGTGGGCGACGTGAAATGGTGCATCGGCACCGTGCCCTCGCCTTCGGGCAAGCGGCCATCGGGCAGCGCCACCGTCTCGACTTCGCCGCGCACGCTCAGGCGAATCTCCCGATGGGGTCGCGTGAGCACGAGCGTCATCAGTGCATTGCCATAGGCGTCGCGGCCCGCGTCGACCTTACCCGGCGCCTCGACATGCCACTGCTTGACGATCTGCGTGGGCGTGGTAAGCGGCGAAAGCCGCAACTGCTGGATCGAATAGTGCACGGGCGCTTCGTAGCGGTACACCGTGTCGTGCCGGATTGCGAGCTGCATGAGGTGAATCCTCCATCGAGACGTTCTGGATATCGATGAGCGCGCAATCGCGCTAACCAACCGGCAACATCAAATAGGTGCGCGCAACCTGGTTGCCCAGCTCGTACACGCGCGCGAGAAACTGCGTGAGAAACGTATGCACGCCCATCGAGAAAATCTGCCGCAGGTCCGCGTAAAGCAGCTCGGCGCGCAACTTGCCCGCGGTGCGCTCGACTTCGCGCGAGCTATCCGTGCGCAGCATCGCGAGATTCGTGCAGACACCGTCCAGCGACGCCAGCAGCGAGCGCGGCATTTGCTGGTTGAGTATGAGCAGCTCGACCACGCGCGCGGGCGTCACCACGTCGCGGTACACCTTGCGATAGATTTCGAGCGCCGAAACCGAGCTGAGAATCGAAGTCCAGTAATAGAAGTCTTCGAGCTGACGCGCGGCCGAGCGCGAGTCGGCGTTCTCCACGTCGACGAAACGCACATCGAGAATGCGCGCCGTGTTGTCCGCGCGTTCGAGGAACGTGCCGAGCTGCGTGAAGAACAGCGCGTCGTCCTGCAACGCCGTGCCGAGGCGCACGCCGCGCGAAAGATGCGAGCGGAACTTCACCCACTCGAACAGCGCATCGGGACGGGACTCCAGTTCGCTCCCGCGCAACAGTTCGACGAACTGCAGCCACGTGTCGTTGATCGTTTCCCACCATTCCGTCGTGAGCGTGCCGCGCACCGCGCGCGCGTTCTCGCGGGTCGCCTGCAGGCACGAGTAAATGCTCGACGGATTCGTTGGGTCCGCAACGAGAAACTTGAGCACATTGCCGCTGGTCGTTTCCTCGTGGCGGGCGTCGAAGGCGGGCTCGAGCTCCGAGATGCGCAGCATCGCGCGATGCGTGCGCGCCTCCGCGTCCGCGCTGCCAGGCAGCAGGAGCGCCTTCAGGTTGATGTCCAGCATGCGCGCGGTATTCTCCGCGCGCTCCATGTAGCGGGCCATCCAGAACAGATGATCGGCGGTGCGGCTCAGCATGATCGAACCTCTTCTTGTACGTGCATCATGGCAATGGAAATCATTCGAGCACCCAGGTGTCCTTGGTCCCGCCGCCCTGCGACGAGTTGACGACGAGCGAACCTTCCTTGAGCGCCACGCGCGTGAGGCCGCCGGCCGCCATCTGGATCGTCTTGCCGGAGAGCACGAAGGGCCGCAGATCGATGTGACGTGGGGCGATGCCCGCCTCGACGAAAGTCGGGCAAGCGGAAAGCGACAGCGTGGGTTGCGCGATGTAGTTGCCTGGCCGCGCGAGCAACCGCGCGCGAAACGCCTCGATCTCGTCGCGCGTGGAAGCGGGCCCGACGAGCATGCCGTAGCCGCCTGCACCGTGCACCTCCTTCACGACGAGGTCCGGCAGATGTTCGAGCGTCCATGCGAGATCGTCAGGCCGGCGGCATTGCCACGTCGGCACGTTCTTCAGGATCGGCTTTTCGCCGAGATAGAACTCGATCATGTCGGGCACATACGGGTAGATCGATTTGTCGTCGGCCACGCCCGTGCCCATGGCATTCGCGAGGACGACGCGGCCCGCGCGATACGCCGTGAGCAGCCCCGGTACGCCGAGCGCGGAGTCGGGACGAAACGCCAGCGGATCGAGAAAATCGTCGTCCACGCGCCGATAGATCACGTCCACGCGGCGTGGTCCCTGCGTCGTGCGCATGAATACGTAGTTATCCTCTACGAAGAGATCCTTGCCCTCCACCAGCTCGACGCCCATTTGCTGCGCGAGGAACGTATGCTCGAAATACGCGGAGTTGTACATGCCGGGCGTGAGCAGCACCACGGTCGGATCGTCCACGCCTTCGGGCGCCACCGAGCGCAGCGTATCGAGCAGCAGATCGGGATAGTGCGCGACGGGCGCCACCTTGTGCTGGACGAACAACTCGGGAAAAAGCCGCATCATCATCTTGCGGTTTTCGAGCATGTACGAGACGCCGGAGGGCACGCGCAAATTGTCTTCGAGCACGTAGAACGCACCGTCGCGTCCATCGCGCACGATGTCGATGCCCGCGATATGCGCATACACGCCGAGCGGCAAGTCGATGCCCTGCATCTCCGGCCGGTACTGCGCATTGGTGTAGACCTGCTCGGCCGGAATCACGCCGGCGCGCACGATATCGCGCTCGTGATAGACATCGTGCAGGAACAGGTTCAGCGCCTGCACGCGCTGGCGCAATCCGCGCTCGAGCAGCGCCCATTCGTCTGCAGGAATGATGCGTGGAATGAGGTCGAAAGGAATCAGACGCTCGGTGCCGGAGAGGTCGCCATTCACCGCGAACGTAATACCGACCCGCCTGAACAACAGGTCCGCCTCGGCGCGCTTGCGCGCCATCGTCTCGCCAGTCTGCCTCTCCAGCCATTGCTGGAAGCGTTCGTAGTGCGGGCGCACCGCGCCCTCGTCGCGCATTTCGTCATGGACTTGCATCGGTTCGTTCTCGCGCGTGAGTGCAACTGCGTCAGCGGCGCTGCCACGTTTCGTCTCATGATTGACGCGAGAGGCATTGCGCGCTGCGGTACAGGCTAAAAAGCAAGGCGTATGCCATCGCGATCGGGCCTTGTTTCATGCGCTCGATTGGTGCAACTCGGGCATGATCGGCAGTATCGAAACAGGGCATGTCAATGCTGTGTCACATTTGCGCTTCACGCTGGTGCAGCGCGCTTACGCGGCACGGTATATGCAGGAACGACGGGCAACCGAACGCGCCCTGGTCCCCCATGACCGAAGCGACCTGCGTGAACGAGCGTCCTACGAAAATCGCTGCATGGCAAGCGTTTGGCGCGATCGTGTTCGTGCTCATGCTCGGCGCATGCACGAATGTGGGCAGCCCCTTGTCCGCCGCGATCGCCCCTGTGGCCGATGGCCCAGCGCGCCCGTACGCTTGCGTGCGCACGACGTCGATGCCGGGTCGCCGACCTTGCGAGCGGCCTCGATGGCGCCACGGTTCTGTGCTTCGGCTTTGGGGAACAGCAGTATGTGGTGGAACGCCGCCGCGCGCCTGGCGCGGCCGGCTAACGTGGGAACTTGCGTAGCAGCAATCCGAACGCCGCGGAAATCAGATCATTGCGACGCCGCGCTCTCGCGGTTGCGCGCAGCCGCGAGGCCCGTGCGGTTTTGCACGCCCCACTTGCGCCGCCCGAGCAGGAAATGCAGCCAGCCGAGCGCCGCGCCGCTGTGGCGCATCAACTGGAACGAGAACGGCTCGAAGATGGCGGCAAGGAACGCCATGCCGAAGCTCGAGTGAGTGCGGTCGCCGCTCCAGCGCCGGTAAAGATGGACCGAGTACATGTGAAACGCGAGGTCGATCGCGATCTTGCCGACGATCACGCCGAGCACCGGCAGCACGATCGTAAAGCGGCCGTCGAACAAGAAGCCGATCAACAGCGCGAACGCGGTCAGTCCATAGATGGGCTGTACGGTGTCGAACGCCTTCACGGGCAGCATCATGAGACCGAGCTTGCCATACAGGCGATTGCCGGTCATGTCGCGATACCAGTACTGCGTCTGCAGGAAGCCCGCGAACCAGCGGCGGCGCTGACGCAGGAAGGTCGTGAGCGTGCCGGGCGCGTCGGTGCGCGCGCGGGCCGTGCCGAGCACACGCACGTCCCAGCCCAGGCCCTTGCGCGCCGAGTAACGGCGCAAGCGGTGAATCAGTTCGTAGTCCTCCACGAGACAATCCGCATCGAAGCCGCCCACGGCCATCACGGCATCGCGGCGAAAGCCGGCAAACGCGCCCGAGATCAGCAACAAGCTATCGGCGCGCATCCACGCGAAGCGCGAGATGAAATTGCGGATGTACTCGTAGGTCTGGAACCACTGGAAAAAGCGCCCGCTGAGCGTATGGTCGCAAACCGGCGTGAGCAGGCCCGCCGCTGCGACCAGCGCCGGCTCGCGGCCAAATGCGCTCGCCATCGCCGCGCAGGCGTCGGGTTCGAGCAGCGTGTCGGCGTCCACGGTCATGACCGTTTCCGTTGCGATTGCAAGCAACGCCGCGTTGAGCGCGCGCGCCTTGCCGCCGTGCGCGAGCTTCAGCCAGCGCAGGTTCGGATACTGGGGCGAAGGCGCGCTCATCTGTCCAACGCCTGGATCGGCCAGTCCATAGCGCTGCGCGAGCAAGGCAGCCGTGCCGTCGCTCGAGCCGTCGTCGGCAATCACGATCTGCTGCGGGGCGCGGGTTTGCGCGAACAGCGCGTCGAGCGTGATCGGCAGCACGGCCGCTTCGTTGTGCGCGGCAACGATCACGCCGAGCGTCGGCAGCTTCGCCTCGCCCGCGGCGGCCGGCGTGGCCGCAGGCGCAAGCAGCACGCGCGCTTTCCAGGCGACGAACAGCAGCAGCACCGTGTCATAGACGACATAGGCAATGCCGGTGGACCACGCCACCACGCCTTGCAGGAAGAACGCGCGCGCGAACAGCACGAACCAGAGCGCCATGACGCCCAGATGAATCGCAATGCTCGCGAGCGGCGTGCGAGGCGGCACGAGGCGCGGCGACGTGCGGGCGAGCGCCTCTTCAAGCGTGTTTTTCAAGTCGTACCCTTCTCGTGTTGCTCACGGCATCATCCGGCGCAGCACCGAATGACGATCGATCCATTGATGCTTGAGCGCGCCCGCAATATGCAGCGCGAGCACGCCATAAAGCGCGTAGCTGCACGCCGTGTGCAGCGCGCCGAACTGGCTGTGCAACTGTTCCTTCGTGGCCGCATCGAGATTCATGATGAAGCCGATGCGCGGCCATTGCACGAGGCCGAACAGATACATGGGATGCGAGGCGGCGGCGACCCAGGCGGAGTCGTGCAGCCACCCCGAGAGCGGCATCGCGAAGATCAGCACGTAGAGCGCGACGTGCGCGGCGTGGGCCGACGCGCGCTCCCAGCCTGGAAACTCGGCGGGCAGCGGCGGCGGGCGATGGGTGAAACGCCACAGCACGCGCAGGATCGCCAGCCCGAGCACGGTAATGCCGATCGACTTGTGCGTGTCGATCACGAAGCGGATGGCTGTATCCGATAACGCGCCGTCGGGCAGCAGCGCGGCGCTCAGGCCCAGCGCGACGTTCGTGAGAATCAGTAGCGCGATCAACCAGTGCAATAGCACGGCAACGCGCGTGTACTTCTGCGCGCGGGTGGCGGCATCGACAAACGGGGATTCGGCGGAAAGGGAGGTTTTCACGTGGGCTTGGCCGTTGCGGATCAGTACGGATAACGCACGGCGCGGCAGATTTATTCCGGCCGCGCGTGGCACGCCGGCGGGGTTGCGCAATGCTGCCCACACAGCGACCCGC
Source organism: Paraburkholderia sp. J10-1 (assembly GCF_905220165.1). Classification (NCBI taxonomy): domain Bacteria; kingdom Pseudomonadati; phylum Pseudomonadota; class Betaproteobacteria; order Burkholderiales; family Burkholderiaceae; genus Paraburkholderia; species Paraburkholderia sp. J10-1. Next base: position 328,844 of record NZ_CAJMYW010000003.1, read on the forward strand.
GCATTATGCCCCCTCGTACCTGACGCTGCAGAATCCGCTAGATGGCGGTTCTGCCAGTTTGGCGGTGGTCGCCCGTCATGTAGCGCCGGTGAAATGACGTGGCGCACAGGAGAAGCCGGATCGGTCGTGAAGACGGCTCCGGTTCGTTCGCAGCCCGAGCTTCGATCTGGCCGCCCCCACTTCGGTGTCGATCGTCTTCCAGCTGCCAAACACGCGCTCGCGCACAGGCCTGCCCACACCATTCAGGCGCGCTGCTTGTCGTTGCAGACGTTGCGAGCCACCCTGTTGGAAATTTCCACCCAAAATCAGGCGTTTACATAATTGTTGCGACGCACAAAAACTTCTTGACACGATTTATGGATGGGTTACCATGAAGTCGATTGCTGCATCGCACAAAACCTTCTCTGCGCGAACCGGTGATCGAACCGAAAGTTTTCGCATTTTCGTAACCGAAACCGACGCGTAGCGTCCATCTAAAGGAAAGAGACATGAACCTGCCGACCCCCGAACAATTCGCCGCCAACCAGAAAGCCGGTCTCGAGGCCCTCTTCGGCCTGACGAGCAAGGCATTCGAAGGCGCGATCAAGCTCGCCGAACTCAACATCGAAACGGCCCGCTCGGCGTTCGCCGAAGGTCAGGAACACGCCCAGCGCGCGCTTTCGGCCAAGGACCCGCAAGGCTTCTTCGCCGTGCAAGCCGGCTTTGCCCAGCCCGCCGCTGAAAAGGCGCTCGCCTACGGCCGCAGCGTCTACGGCATCGTCTCGGCCGCGCAAGCCGAATTCGCTACCGCCGCCCAGTCGCAGTACGAAACGCAGCAGCGCGCGCTCGAAACGCTCGTGGACAACGCCGCGAAGAATGCGCCGGCCGGCTCGGAAGCCGCTGTCGCCGCGATCAAGTCGGCACTGAGCGCCGCCAACAACGCGTACTCGTCGGTGAACAAGGCTGCGAAGCAGGCTGTGGAATTCGCGGAAAGCAACTTCGACGCCGCCGGCAAGGCCGCCACGAAGGCCGTCGCCCAAGCGTCGGCACGCGCCACCAAGCAAGCTGCTTAAGCGTTACGCTTCGCTTTCCGCTGGCGGCGGCAACACCTACCGCCGGCTGGACTGAAAACGGGCGTGAACCTCGTGCAATGCGAGGTTCACGCCCGTTTGTTTATTCGGCTCCGCGCGACGCCGCGTGAGCCGTCAAGGCGCGCAGCCTGCCGTATCGAACATCGTCGCGAGTGCGCAACTCGATGTGAGCATGCGCGCGCCGTCGTGCCCCACGCCAGGGACGACGTGAAACGTCTGGTTCAAGCCGTCCGTGTGACGGGATTGCAGGTAGCGATAGAACCCCTGCGCGCGCGCCACGCGTTGCGCGCCCTGCGCCTGCGCGGCGCAACGCTTGTCGAGTGAGACCGAGGCTGGGTCGTCGTCATTGCCGCCCACGAGATAAACGATGCGCCGCTTCACGTAGTCCGCTTCGAGCTGCGCGGGCGTGCGGTCGGCGATGAACGCGGGCCGGTTCTCCATACCGTATTTCCAGTGGTCGAAGGCCGCGCAGCGCGAGGCGTCGAATGCCGCTGGCGCGCCGTTCGCGTCGGGCCGCTGCGCATCGAAATACGCGTACGACGACGGACTCGCCACCACGAAACGCACGTCGATCCCCCTGGCGGCAAGCGCGTCCGCGCGAGAGGCGATCGCGTAGCGCTGCAACACCTGGGCGCCGCCCGAATGCCCCGCGAACACGATCGTTTTCAGATTGGGAAAGAGACGCCGGTCGGCGAGATGCCGCGCAATGTCGTCGAGCACGGCGTATGAACTCACCGGCGCTCCGCTCCTGGCGTTCGACCCGGCCATCCACGCGTTGCCGCGCCAGCTCAGGAGATCGCTGGGCGCGTGGTGCGCGCTCACATCGTCGGTGGCGAGAAACTGCGGCGCAACGAGCAGCGTGCTAGCGGGATCGACGCCCGCTCGCTCGCGCGCATGCTGTGCGGTGCGAAAGTAGGTATCGGCGTTACGCAGCCGCCCATGGACGATGATCACCGCGCGCTGCACGGCGGGCTGCGGCGTGTTCCAGTCGGCGCTCACATACAGCGGAAATTGCGCGTGGCCTTGCGGGGTATCGACGGGCATGCGCGCGTCGGCGATCACGCTGACGGGGCGCACGGGACGCGCCTGCGCGAGTGCTGATGCAACGGCGAACGCGCTCGCCGCGAGCGCCACTGCCAGTCGCCACACAACGTTTGAACGCATGAAGGCACTCGCCGCGAAGTTCAGCCCAAGGGAAGCTGCGCGCGAGAGGAGAAGCACGCGAGCGCGTACGGGCGGCACGCGCGCCGCCCTGACAAGCCGGCAAAAAGCTCAGGAGCCGAACATCCGGTTCACGGCGCGCTCGAGATGCGCGCGCATGGCGGTCGCTGCGCGCTCGGCGTCGCGCGCCTGAATGGCTTCGAGCACTTCGAGGTGTTCCTGCTGCACGAGGCGCTGCCGCTCGATCGACTTCACGAGCGAGAGGTTGCGCGACAGGTTCATGCTGAACACCATCTGTTCCTGGATGCCCGAGAGCGCCGTGATGAAGAACTGGTTCTTCGAGGCGCGCGCGACGGCCATATGGAACGCGAAGTCGTCCTTCGCGCCAATGCCCGAGGTCTCGATGATGGTCTGCAGGTTGTCCCACTCGCGCTGGATCGCGGCGATGTCTTCGTCTTCCGCCTTTTGCGCGGCGAGCGAGGCCGCCCCGGCTTCGACCACCACGCGGTATTCGTAGCAGCGGCGAATATCCGACAGCGTTTCGAGCGGCGCGAAGCGGCGCACGTCCGGATCGGGGCGCCGCATGACCGTCGTGCCCGAACCGTGGCGCGTGGCGATGATACCGTCCGCGCGCAGCTGGGCGAGCGCCTCGCGCACCGTGGGGCGCGAGGTCGCGAAGCGCTCCGCGAGCATGTGCTCGGTCGGCAGGCGCTCCCCTTCCTTGTACTCGCCTTCGATGATGCGATTGAGGATGTCGCTGTAAATCCGCGCCGGCATATTCGGCGCTTTCTGCTCAGACATGATCGGACGGTGCACTTTGGGTTGTCAGGAGTGTCGTCAATTGTAAGTCATATGGCGGGCCGATAGCGCTCTTGCGCCCCCGGCAAGCCCCGTTTTGCGGCTGTTTCAGCCCGCTCGGGCCCGTTGCGGCCCGCTTTACCACTTTGTGGCCAATTTACGGCCGGTCCCGCTTTTGCACTGCTTAGCCCTGCCGCAGCGCGCTCACACGGATGCGCAACTCCGCTTTCTGTGTCTGTCCCGGCTCCAGCCAGCGCAGGCCGAGCCCGGTATGCATCGCGTCGGGCAGGCCGAGCCACGGCTCGACGCAGTAGAAGTCCGAATCGGGCGCGAGCGTCCAGGTCGTCACCGCATACCACGACGCCGATCCGGGCCGCCGCAGATCGATTTCGATCGCGCGCTGCTGCGACGGCATTTCGATACGCACCGGCACCTCCGGCTCGCCGTCGAGACAGTGAAAGCGGTCGATGATCTGCGCGTCGTCGAAGCGGTATTGCGTCGCGCCCGGCGCGGCTGCGGTCGTCGTGCCGTCCGGCAATTGACGCCGATGCACGTTGTGCGGCAGCGTGATCGTCGTGTCACCGCGCTGCGCGTGCGGCAGCGCGAAATAGAAGTGATGGCCCGCGTAGTACGGCATGCGGGCGTCGCCCGTGTTCGTCGTGGTCAGTTCCACGTCGAGCGTCGTTTCGTCGGCAAGGCGGTAGGCGGCCTCGAAGCGAAAACCGAACGGGTACATCACGCGCGTCGCCGCGCTGTCGCCAAGCGTCATGCGCACGGCGTCGCCTTGCGGCTCGATCTGCGCCACGAACGGCAGATCACGTGCGAAGCCGTGCAGCGGAATCTCCCGCACGACGCCCTGCGCGTCGCGCCACCGGCCCACCTGACCATCCACCCACTGCCGCGCGATAAACGGAAACAGTAGCGGATTGCCGCCGCGGATCAGCCCCGGTTTGCTCCAGTCCGGCGCGTCGGGCCAATGGATGATGGGCGCGCCGCCGATCGTCCACGAAAGCAGACGCCCGCCGGCCTGCGGCGCGAGCAGCAGCCGCGAAGCGCCGCGCTCGAGTTCGACGACGTCCTGGTTCTGAAATTGCGGCATATCGTGTCGCTTAATCAGCAAAAGTCTGGGGCAAGGGTCAGGCAGCCGCGCGCAACGAGCCCGCGAAGTCCGGTTCGGGCAAACCGCGCACACCGGCGTCGATGGCGAACACGAGGCCATCCTGCTCGCCGGTTTGCGGCGGGCAGATCGTCGTGACGTAAAGCACGTCGAGATTCGCACCGCCAAACGCGCACATCGAAGGCTTCGCAACCGGCACGGCCACGCTGCGCTCGAGCCGCCCTTCGGGCGTGAAGCGCAGCAACCGGCCCGCGTCGTTCGCGCAGATCCAGTAGCAGCCGTCGGCGTCCACGGCCGCGCCGTCCGGGCGCCCCGTGTAGTCGTGCAGGTCGGCGAACACGCGGCGATTGGTGGGCACGCCGTCGTCGATGTCGTAGTCGAACGCCCAGATCAGGCGGCTCGACGCATGCGAATCGGAGAGATACATCGTGCGGCCGTCCGGCGACCATGCGAGGCCGTTCTGCGTGCACAGGCCTTCGACCACCGGCGCCGACAAGCCGTCTTGCGCCGTGTAGCGATAGAGCTTGCCCGCCGGGTTCGGCTCCGCCGCGTCCTGCACCATCGTGCCGGACCAGAACCGGCCCTGGCGGTCGCAGCGGCCGTCGTTGAAACGCATGCGCGCGGCCTCGTGCGCCACGCTCGCGAGCGGCCGCGCGCTCACCTCGCCTGCCCGCGCGTTCGTGGCCGGTTCGTGCAGCGTCACCGCGAAAAGTCCCGTCTCCAGCGCCGCGAGCACGCCGCCATCGCGCGCAAACGCAAAGCAGCCAATGCGCTCCGGCAGCGCCCACTCCGTGCGGCGCGCCGTATCGAGCGCATAGCGCACCAGTGTTTGCGCGGGAATATCGACCCAGTAAAGCGCGCCTTCCTTGGCGCGCCACACGGGGCACTCGCCCACCGACGAGCGGCGCGCATCCTGCGCTTCAAGCGCACGCACTGGCGGTGTCGACACAGCGTCTGCCGTCACTTCCTGCTGCGTGCTCAACGCTGCTCCTTCTTCCAGGCTTCGTAGGCGGCAAGCGTGGCCTCGTTCGGCGGATAGGTGCCCGGCAGCGCCGCGCCCGCCTCGATGCGCTCGGTAATGAAGCGTTCGAGCGTTTCCTGCTCCGTGGCGTCGCGCGCGACTTCCTCGGCGAGATGGCGCGGAATCACGACCACGCCGTCCGCGTCGCCGACGATGATGTCGCCCGGAAACACGGCCACGCCGCCGCAGCCGATCGGCACGTTCAGATCGACCGTGTGGTGCTTGCACAGATTGAGCGGCGCCGAGGCGCCCGCGCAGAACACCGGAATGCCGAGCGCCGCGATGGTCGCGCTGTCGCGCACCGGGCCGTCCGAGACCATGCCGGCCACGCCGCGCACCTTCATGCGCGTGGCGAGGATCGAGCCCATCGAGGCGGCGTCGGTCACGCCGCGGCAGTCCTGCACGAGCACCGCGCCCGCGGGCACGGTCTCGACGCCCTTGCGCTGCGGATGCTCGGGGTTCTGGAACGCGCTCAACTGATCGAGGTCCTCGCGCGCCGGGATGTTGCGCATCGTGAAGGCCGGGCCGACCAGGTTCGGCGCGCCGGGCGCCGGTGCGGCGAGCGGCTTCACGCCCTGCAGGAAGACATTGCGCAGGCCGCGCTTGAAGAGCTGCGTGGTGAGCGTGGCGTTGGAAACGTGGCGCAGTTGTTCGAGCGCGGCGTCGCTCACGGGGATGGCGGGGGAATTCATCGTGTCTCGTCCGTTGTCGTGTGTCGTGGGGCGCGTGGCGCGGGCGGCGGCTCGAAAAAACTGTCGAGCGGATGGGTCGCATTGTTGTAATACAACACGGAAATTGTCAACCCGCCGTTGCACTGCGGCCCGCACGAGGATGTATGACGACCAGCCTTCGGACAGGCGCGAAATACATCGTAAAATTCGGCGCGCGCGACAGGAGACAACACGATCCAGGTCAAGAAACCCGCGCCCAGAAGCCTCCGCGGGCGTCCGACCCCGACTTCACACTAGGGAAACCCCCAGCACATCAATATTTGCTTTACAACTTTGCTCCAAATAGAATGATGTCTTACATGAAGGGCCCGATGCGCACCGGCACCGCCCTTCATCCCGGCCAGCGGGAGACCAGCAACGCGGCTACCAGGCTACCAACGGACGCCACGCACAGAAACACAGCCATTCGGGCTCACCTTCCGGCACAGCTTCACGCCAGAGCCCGCCAACAGCAGGAGACGAGCAGTGCAACGCAAGACAATCAAGGGGGTGCGGTGGTGGATCATCGGCCTCATCATGATCGGCACCATCTTCAACTACCTCGCGCGCAGCTCGCTCGCGGTGGCCGCCCCCACGCTGACTGAAACGCTTCACATGACCACGCAGCAGTACTCGTACGTGGTCACGGCTTTCCAGGCCTGCTATGCCCTCGCGCAGCCGGTCGCCGGTTTCGTGCTCGACTCCGTGGGCGTCAAGATCGGCTTCGCGATCTTCGCGTTCGGCTGGGCCATTGCCAACATGCTGCACGGCCTCGCCGGCAGCTGGCCCGCACTCGCAGTTTTCCGCGGCATGCTCGGCATGACCGAAGCCGCGATCTTCCCGGCCGGCATGAAGTCCATCAGCGCATGGTTCCCGGCCAAGGAGCGCTCGGTCGCGACCGGCTGGCTCAATACCGGCACCTCGATTGGCGCGATGCTCGCTCCGCCGCTCGTCGTGTGGTGCATTCTCAAGTTCAACTGGCAGTTCGCGTTCGTGCTGACCGGCGGCGTCGCGCTCATCTGGGTGGCGCTGTGGCTCGTGTTCTTCAAGATGCCCGCCGAACACCCGCGGCTCTCGCAGGAAGAAGCCGACTACATCCGCGAAGGCCAGACCGAAGCGCAGAAGTCGACCAAAGGCCGCCGCGCCTCGTTCAAGGAAGTGCTCAAGACGCGCCGCTTCTGGGGCATCGGCATTCCGCGCATGCTCGCGGAACCGGCATGGCAGACCTTCGGCGCGTGGATTCCGCTGTACATGGTCACTGTGCGCCACATGAACCTGAAGGAAATCGCGCTGTTCGCGTGGATCCCGTTCCTCGCCGCCGACCTCGGCTGCCTGGTGGGCGGTTACCTCGCACCGCTGTTCATCCGCTGGTTCGGCTGCTCGCTCATCACCTCGCGCAAGCTCGTCATCACGACCGGCGCGCTGCTGATGATCGGACCGGCCTGCGTGGGCCTCGTTGCGAGCCCGTACGCTGCCATCGCCCTCTTCTGCGTCGGCACGTTCGCACACCAGACCATTTCGGGCGCGCTGTTCACGCTGGCTTCGGACGTGTTCGGCCAGCACGAAGTCGCCACCGCCACGGGTCTCTCGGGCATGTTCGGCTACCTCGGCGCGACGGTGTTCTCGCTCATCGTCGGCATCGTGGCCAGTACCATCGGTTATAACCCGTTGTTCGTGTGCCTCATGCTGTTCGACATCATCGGCGCCTGCGTGGCATGGCGACTGATCTCGAACGAGCAGAACGACAACGCGGCCAACCCGGCGCTTCAGTCCTCGCATAAAGTGAAGGCCTGATCGCCCTGTTCACCGGCCGGCGCCTGCGAGGGTGCCGGCTTTCGGCATTTCTACGTGAGGACAATCACAGTGAAGAAAGTTGCATTGACCGGCGCAGCCGGCCAGCTCGGCACCGTGTTGCGCAAGGGCCTGCTCGAACGCGGCGTGAACCTGCGTTGCGCGGCCGGCTCGAAGCCGCTTGAACCGCTCGTCGCGGGCGAAGACGTGATGCATGGCGACCTGCGCGACCCCGCCGTGGTCGACCGCCTGCTCGACGGCGTGGACGTGCTGATCCACATGGCCGGCACGAGCGTCGAGCGCCCGCTGCCCGAGATCATCGAAAACAACCTGCGCGGCCTCGTCGAAGTCTACGAAGGCATGCGCCGCCACGGCACGAAACGCATTTTGTTCGCGAGCTCGAATCACGCGATCGGCATGTACCCCGTGGAAGAAAAGCTCACGCTCGACTGCGCGTTCCGCCCGGACGGCTTCTACGGTCTTTCCAAGGCATGGGGCGAATCGCTCGCGCGCCTGTACTGGGACAAGCACGGCATCGAGACCGTGAACGTGCGCATTGGCAGCTGCCTGCCGAAGCCCACGGAGTTCCGTCAATTGAGCACGTGGTTTGGCCACGAGGACCTGTTCCATCTCGTCGATCGCGTGATCAACGTGGATGAGATCGGCTTTGCCGTGGTGTGGGGCGTGTCGAACAACACGCGCAGCTACTGGATTCAGGAAGGCGCGAACGACGACGCGAAGCGCCTCGGCTATGAGCCGAAGCAGAACTCGGAAGACTGGGCCGCTGAAATTCTCGCGCAAAAGAATCCGCTCGACGCCACGGCGCAGCGCTATCAAGGCGGCAGTTTCGCCAGCTTCGATTTCACGCCGGTGGACAAGCGCGGCAAGCATTCGTGAAACGCCGCTTCTCCGGTGTTTGCGTTTTGGCGCCCCATGCGGGCGCTTTTTTTTGGTTCTTCGCGGATTTTCGGGGAGACCGCGTCAACGGGAACGATTCCGACTCAAGAAATTGCGCTGCTGCGCCGTTAGTCAGAGAATCACGCCGCGATCGGCAAGCGTCACGGGAACTGCGTCGACACTTGACTGGGAACAGCGAACGCTCGTCGACAGCGCACGCCCTCGGCGACCTTATCGGGTACACCCAACATATAACAACGCATCCAACCCTGTGATCAACCCTGCAACTTCAACGTCGCGCGCAACGGCCGCCTCTTCCGTCTTGTGCCTGCTGCTCGCCGCGTGCGGCGGGGGCGGTTCGACTGCCTCAAAAACAGGTTCCTCGGCGGCAGCCCCTGTGACTGCCTCCTATACCATCGGCGGTTCCGTTAGCGGCCTGTCCTCGAACGCAAAGCTGACTCTGCTGGACAACGGAACCGATCTGCTGATGCTGGCCGCTTCCGGCGCCTTCACCTTCGCCGCGCCGGTCGCCTTGAACGCTGCCTACGCCGTGACTGTTGGCACGCAGCCTCTCTGGCAATATTGCGCGGTGAGCAACGGCAGCGGAACCGCGACAGCCAATGTGTCCAACGTGGACATCGCGTGCGCGACGGCTCTAGCCGATGTCGCGACATTCGCGGGTTCCGGCGCGCACGGCTCGGCCAACGGCATAGGCGCCGCTGCTTCGTTTGATTTACCTGACGACGTCGCGGTGGACACCGCGGGCAACGTCTATGTGGCGGACACAGGAAACAATCTGATCCGCAAGATCACGCCCGAAGGGAACGTCACCACGCTTGCCGGGTCAGGCGCCGCAGGCGCGGCCGACGGCACGGGTGCAGCGGCTTCGTTCAATGGTCCTAACGGCCTCGCGGTTGATGCGGGGGGCAACGTGTATGTCGCCGATACGTTCAACCATGAGATCCGCAAGATCACGCCTGCGGGTGTCGTCACCACCCTCGCGGGGTCTACAACTGCGGGCTCGGCCGACGGCACGAGCACGGCCGCTTCGTTCAACTCCCCGTTTGGGGTAGCGGTGGATACGGGCGGCAGCGTCTTTGTCGCGGACACTGTCAATAACGAGATCCGCAAAGTCACTTCCGCTGGCGTCGTCACGACCATCGCGGGATCGCCAACTGCAGGTTCGGCAGACGGCGCGGGTGCCGCTGCATCGTTCAACACGCCGTTTGGGTTGGCGGTCGATAGAAGCGGCAACATCTATGTCGCGGATTCCTCGAACAACGAGATCCGCAAAGTCACGGCATCAGGCGTCGTCACAACGTTTGCCGGAAGCACGACTGCCGGCGCGGCAGACGGTAACTGCACCGCTGCGTCATTCCACCTGCCGTACAAGGTGACGTTCGATGCGAGCGGCAACCTGTACGTTGGCGACACCATGAACTATGCGATTCGCCACATTACGCCCACCGGCGACGTCGCGACGATCGCAGGTTCGGGATCGCGCGGCTCAGCTAACGGCATTGGAACCGCTGCCTCGTTTGCTGGCCCGACCGGCGTGGCCGTCGATGCGAACGGCAATCTCTACGTCAGCGACTACAGCAACAGTGAAATTCGCCTCCTCACGCCAGCGGCCGCAGCCAAGTAGCGAATCGTTGGCCAGGCCGGGTTCCGTTCTCGATAAGCGGTTTGGCGACTTCCGGACGTATTCGTCCACGGTATGCGCGCGTGGACGACTCGGCCCGTCAACGGAAAGTGCGCATCAGGCTAGCACTGTCGTATCGGTGATTGATTTACAGGCTTGGCGCAGCTTTCGCGAATTTTCGTTGATGAGCCTGGTATTGTTAGTTTTACTATTCCAACGTTGCCGGTGGAATACGCCGACGTCGTGACCGACCCCAAAAGCACGCCCGCGCGAGGTCTTGCCGTGCCCCCCTCTGAGTTCACAATCAGATGCCTACAGCGAGACGAATGGCGTTTATTGAAGGCGCTTCGTTTGAGGGCGCTTGCGTGCGACCCTCAGTCTTACTGGGAGAGTGTGGAAGACGCCAGCGCTCGCGACGACGCGTACTGGAATACCTGCGCCGGCATAGTCACGACGCCGGCGGGGTCCCGAATGTTCCTCGTCGAGCATCCTGAAAGCGTTGCCGCATTCGTTTTCGGCATTAAAAAGGACGATGACGCATATAGCGTCGGGGGCCTTTGGGTCGATCCGGTTCACCGACGAAAAGGATTGGGCAGCTTGCTGGTGCAACAGGTCGTCACATGGGCAAGAGCAGATTCGCATGCTGCGAGAATCCGTCTCTGGTGCCATACAGGACCGCCGCTATCGTTCTATCAGCGAAACGGCTTTCAATCTTTGGACAGATTTCGGACCAACGACCTGGATGGCCGCCAGATAGTTGAGATGGAGTGGCGCGACATTTGATGGTTCTGCGCGCCATCGTCGATCACGCAACCGTGCTCGATCGGCCCATCGACATACTGAACGTCCTGCCGCTTGTTCACACGGTCAACTCGCCGTCACGCACGACGACGCGTCCGTTCGCGACGACAAGCTTGCGCTTTGGCCGCGCGACGACGGCATGCGCAACGCTCTCCGCCTCCACGACCACGAGGTCCGCACGCGCGCCCGCGCGCAGGCCATAGTCGGAGAAACCGCAGCCACGCGCGGCGGCATCGCTCACGCAATCGAATGCGATCGCGATATCGTCGTCGCGCCGCAAGTCGTAGCGCAGGCCGATCAACATGGCTCGCTCGAGCATGTCGGGCACGCCATATGGCGACCACGTGTCGCGAATGCCGTCGTTGCCGCCAAACACCGTCACGCCCTTTTCGCGGCACAGTTTGAGCGGCGGCACCGGGCACGAAGGCGGCGCGCTCGTGAGCAAGGCCACGCGCAGTTGCGCGATGCGCTCGATCAATGCGTCGCGCTCGCGCTCCGGCAACGCGCCCAGACAAAATGCGTGGCTCACGACAACCTGACCTTGCATGCCGAGCGCCTGCACGCGATCGAGCAGCAATTTAAGCGTGAACGCCCCAACCTCGCCGGGCTCGTGAAGATGAATATCGATCGGCTTGCGATGGCGCTCCGCCAGTTCGAACGTGGCGTTCAGCGAGGCGACGGGATCGCCGTCGATCAGCGCCGGGTCGAGCGCGCCGAGCACGTCGGCGCCGGCCGCCAGTGCGCTGTCGAGCAGTTCGACCGTACCCGGCCGGATCAGCATGCCCGACTGCGGAAACGCGACGATCTGCATCTCCAGGATATCGCCCATGGTGTGCCGCGTGGCGAACACGCCTTCGAGAAAACGCAAACGCGCGTCAGTGTCGATATCGACATGGGTTCGCATGCGCGTCGTGCCCGCCTGCACGAATGCGCGCGACAGTGCGAGCGACTGCGCAGCGGCGTCGTGGCCCGATGTCTTGCGCCATTCGCGCTCGTTGCCGATGCGATCGGTGAGCAGCGGCCCGACCTCGTTGCGATACCACGGGCGGCCCCAGTTGCTCTTGTCGAGGTGCGTGTGGCCTTCGACGAAACCCGGCAAGAGCAAGGCCGCGCCGCCGTCCACGACCGGCACGCCCGGCTGGGCCGCGACGTGCGGTCCGATTGCCTCGATGCAGCCGTTGGTGACCGCGACGCAAACGCGCTGGCCATCGGCGAGGCGAACGTTGGAGAGATGAAGTGAGGAAGTCATGAATGTCGTGCCGATTCTACGGAGCCGGAGATACGGGTGACCAGTGTGCGCTGAATGCCTCTGATCGTGACGAAGACGGTTAGCCAATAGCGAAATTTCATGTGGCTCCAGCATATCTCGTCTTGACTTTTGACGCAGCGGACGGCCAGCAGCGTCAATGAGCGGCGTGGCTGTGCAGCGATTCCCACCCCACAAAAAAAACGGCGGCGCCGGGGCAAACCCGGCACCGCCGAAAATACTGCTTTCGGAGCGTGAAAAGACTTAGAAGCGGTGAACGATACCGATCGCGCCCGCAACCTGGCTGCGCGACGAGGACGGCGCGCTGTTCTGGCCGTCGCCGATGTCGGCCGTCGCGTTGATGATGCTGCTTGCGCCGGTCGCGCTAGGCGTGCCGAGCGTCTGGCCACCCGCGCGCTGGTACGCTTCGACGAAGTAGATACCCGTGCGCTTCGAGAGCGTGTAGTACTGCGACATGTTGTACTGTGCGTACGAAGCGGCGCTCTGGATGCCGTTGGCCTTGGTCGCGCGCGTGTACGCGAAACCGGCCGCGAGGTCGAGCACGGTGATCGGCTTGTAGTGCAGCACGACGCCGCCCGTGTTCCAGATCTGCGTGTCGCCGAAGTGCGAATTCACGCCCGGGATGTACTGAACGTTCGAGTAGGCCACCGAAATATCCCACTGCGAGCTGAACTGGTAGCCGGCCGTCACGGCGAGGCGTTGTTGCGTCTGCGCCCACTGGAAGCCGTTGGTGAGCGCCGAAACGCCCGGCTCGCCGGCGCTGTTCGCCGTCGAGTTCGCGTCCCACGGGCCGCCGCCGTTCGCCGCGTTGCTCAGGCGCTCGAAGCCCACTGCGATGCCTGCCGGACCATGCAGATACTGCGCGGCCAGGCTCCACGACTGGCCTGCACCGGTCGCGCCCGCCACACCGCCCAGCGCGTACATGCCGCTCACGGTCAGGCCCGCGATGTTCGGCGACGTATAGACCAGCGAGTTGTTGATGCGATAGATCGTGTCCATCGAGTCGATATCGCCCGGGTGCGCGCCGTATGCGCCGGTCAGCCACGTGGTCGGGCTGTACGGCGAGAGCAGCGTGTAGTACGGCGCGTACTGGCGGCCAGCCGTCAGCGTGCCGTAGTTGGCGTTCGCGACACCGATCCACGAAGCGCGGCTGAACATCAGACCCGAGGTCGATTGCGCACCGGTTGCCGAGTTGTAGCCCTCTTCGAGCTGGAAGATCGCGCGCGTGCCGCCGCCCAGATCTTCGCTACCCTTGAAGCCGAAACGCGAGCCGGCCCACACGCCCTGCACCATCTTGACAACGGAAGCGCCGCCGGCGTTGCTGCCGAGCTTCGCCGAGCTGCTCTGATAACCAATACCGGTATCGACGATACCGTACAGCGTGACGCTGCTTTGCGCGTGTGCGCCCAGCGCCGCGAGTCCAAGCGCGGAAGCGAGGATAGTTTTTTTCATCGGTAGTCCTATCTTTAGTCGTTGTGGTTTGATACTCGTTAAAACCCTGGTTGCTACATTGCCTCCTGTCCGGCAGGGAGCGCGACACCCCTGAAGCGCTCCTTGCCGAAGGTGTCTCCTTAGTGAATCTCGGGTTCGCCGCCCGCGCTGGCGCACGCGCCGCCCACGCCGTCACGCTGCATGAAGTCGAATTCGCAGCCGTTGTTGGCCTGCATCACGTGCATCTGGTACATCGCGCCATAGCCGCGCTTGAAGCGCGGTTCCGGCGCGACCCACGCGGCCTTGCGGCGCGCCATCTCTTCGTCGGAGATCAGCACGTTCAGGCGGCGCTCCGGCACGTTCAGCTCGATCAGGTCGCCGTCCTGCACGAGTGCGAGCGGACCGCCGATAAACGACTCCGGCGCCACGTGCAGCACGCACGCGCCGTAGCTCGTGCCGCTCATGCGGGCGTCGGAAATACGCAACATGTCGCGCACGCCCTTCTGCAGAATCTTTTGCGGAATCGGCAGCTGGCCCCACTCGGGCATGCCCGGCGCGCCCACCGGACCCGCGTGCTGGAGCACGATCACGCTGTTCTCGTCGCAGTCGAGATCTTCGCTGTCGATACGCGCGGCCATGTCGTTGTAGTCCTTGAACACGACCGCCTTGCCCGTATGCACGTGCAGGTGCTTTTCCGCTGCGCCCGGCTTGATCACCGCGCCGTCCGGCGCGAGGTTGCCGCGCAGCACGGCGAGACCCGTATCCGGCATGAGCGGCTTCGCACGGCGATAAATCACCTCTTCGCTGTAGATTTCGGCGTCGGCAATGTTCTCGCCGAGCGTCTTGCCGTTCACGGTCATCTGCGTGCCGTCGATCAGGTCGCCCAGTTCCTTGAGCATCGCGCGCAGGCCGCCAGCGTAGTAGAAGTCCTCCATGAGGTACTTGCCGGTCGGGCGGATATTCGCGAGCACCGGCGTGTGGCGTGCGATTTCGTCGTACTGCGCGAGCGTGAGATCGACACCGGCGCGGCGCGCGAGCGCGATCATGTGCACGATCGCGTTGGTCGAACCCGAGAGCGCGAGACACGTGGTCACGGCGTTATCGACCGACTTGCGCGTGATGATGTCCGAAGGCTTCAGGTCTTCCCACACCATTTCGACGATACGCATGCCCGTTTTCGCGGACATCTGCGCATGGCGCGAGTCCGGCGCGGGGATCGAGGCGAAGCCAGGCAGCGTGAAGCCGAGCGCTTCCGCGGCGCTCGTCATCGTCGACGCCGTGCCCATCGTCATGCAGTGGCCCGGCGAGCGTGCGATGCCGCCTTCCACGCCCTTCCAGTCTTCTTCCGTGATCTTGCCCGCGCGCAGGTCGGCCCAGTACTTCCAGGTGTCCGAGCCCGAGCCGAGCGTCACGCCGTTCCAGTTGCCGTTGAGCATCGGGCCCGCGGGCAGGAAGATCGTGGGCAGGTCCATCGAGATCGCGCCCATCAGCAGTGCGGGCGTGGTCTTGTCGCAGCCGCCCATCAGCACGACGCCGTCGGCCGGGTACGAGCGGATCGTCTCTTCCGCTTCCATGGCGAGGAAGTTGCGGTAGAGCATCGTGGTGGGCTTCTGGAACGGCTCGGAGAGCGTTTGCACCGGCAGCTCGATCGGGAAACCGCCCGCTTGCCAGATGCCGCGCTTGACCTCTTCCACGCGCTGCTTGAAGTGCGTATGGCAAGGGTTGATCTCGCTCCACGTATTGAGGATCGCGATCACCGGTTTGCCCGCGTACTCTTCGCGGCTGTAGCCCATCTGCGCGGTGCGCGAGCGGTGGCCGAACGACCGCAGGTCGTTCACGCCATACCAGCGGTGGCTGCGCAGTTCTTCGGGGGTCTTTCGCTTCTTGCTCATCTTGCGTTGCTCCAGGTGTTTCCAGTAAAGCCGCCGGCACTGGCCTAGCGTTGCTCCTTCACGCGCGACACGAGCTGTGTCGGGCTGACGAACTGCAGGGCGACCAGCACCCACGCAAGCGTGATGGCCATATAGATCATCGCCATGGCGTCGATGGATTGCGGCGCACGCACGCCCGTCGAAAAGACGGCGTAGTACAGCGCAACCACCAGCGTTTGCGTGTCGGGTCCGGCGGTAAAGAAAGTGAGTTCAAACATGCCGATCGTGCGCACGAGCACGAGCAGCCCCGCCGCCAGCATCCCGGGCACGAGAAGCGGCAGCAATACATAACGGAAATAGCGCAGCGTGTTTGCGCCGAAAATGCGCGCGGCCGATTCCAGATTCGGATCGATCTGCTCGATGAACGGCGTCATCACGAGGATCACGAACGGCAGCGCGGGCACCAGGTTCGCGAGGATCACGCCGGGCAGCGTGCCCGCGAGGCCGACCTGGTACATGGCGGTCGCCATCGGAATGCCGTACGTGACGGGCGGCACCATGAGCGGCAGCAGGAACACGAGCATGGCCATGCGCTTGCCGGGAAACTGCGCGCGTGCCAAAGCGTACGCGGCGGGCACGCCCAGCGCGATGGAGAGCAGCACGACCGAGCCCACCACTTCGAACGTCACCCACAGCACGCTCGAAAGCTGGAAGTCGCGCCACGCCTGTGCATACCAGTGCAGCGTGAAGCCTTGCGGCAACGGCGTGCCGAACCAGCGCGTGGCGATCGAGTTCACGCCCACGGTGGCGATGAGCAGCACCACGTTGAGCAGGAAGAACACCACGCCGCCCCAGATGAACACTTTCCAGAGCACATCGGGCAGGCGCGAAGCGGGCTTTGCCGGCGCGGCATTGGCGGCGGGCGTGGCACGTTCCTCGCCCACCTGCGCACCCGAACCGAGGCCGGCCGCGTTACGTTGATGTGCGGTCATCAGCCTTTCCCTCCACTCACCGGGCCCGAGTAGAAGAAGCGCTTCGCGCTCAACATCGCAGCCACGACGACCAGCTGCACGAAGCCCATCACGATCGCGATGGTCGAGGCGAGCGAGTAGTCATAGCTCTCGAACGCCGCTTCGGAAGCCGCGATGGAGATCACGCGCGTGGGGCCAGCGGGCGCACCGAGCAGCACCGCCGAAGGGAACACCGAATACGCCTGCACGAACGAAAGGCACGCGGCCATCGTGAGACCGGGCGCGAGCAGCGGCAAATAGATCTGGCGGAACTGCTGCCACGGGCCTGCGCCGAGCGTTGCCGCCGCGCGCGCGAGCGTCGGGTCGATGCCGGTGACGTACGAAAGCGTGAGCAAAAACGCGAACGGGAAACCCGAAACGATCAGCGAGATCAACACGCCCCAGTAGTTGTGCGTGAGGCGGATCTCTTCGCTCGTGTACAGATGCAGCGCGTGCAGCGCCTGCGGGAACCAGCCGTTCGGGCCGAAGTAGCTGAGCATGCCGTCGGCGATCAGCACCGTGCCGAGCGTGACGGGAATCACGAGCAGCGTGGTCACGAGCTTCTGGTACGGCGACTTGCGGCGCAGCGCAAAGGCCACCGGCAGCGAGAGCCCGACGTTGATGAGGGTCGCGGGCACCGCCAGCTTGAGCGTGACGAATACCGTGGGCCACAGCGCGAGGTCGTGAATGAACTGCAGATAATTCGCGAACATGCCGCCGCCGTTCATCGGCTTGAACGACAGCACGAGACCGTAGGCGAACGGATAGAGGAACATCGCGATGATGAAGCCGAGCGCAGGCGTGATGAGCCAGCCGCGCGAATCGCGCGGCGCCCGGGTCAAAGACGCAATGAGCGTGCTCACGACGCACGCTCCGCATAGGCCAGCACGTGCGAAGGCGCAACGCGCAGCGTGGCGCGCTCGCCCGCTGCGAATTCGCCTTCCACGCGCGCCCACAACTTGCCGAACGGCGCGTTGGCGAGCAGCAGCGAATCGCGGCCGCCGTACTCGACCATTTCCACTTCCACCTCGAACGCGTTGGCGTCGCCCGCGTTCGCGCGCTCGAAATCTTCGGGACGCATGGCCACCGAGATCTCGCCGCCGTTCAGTTCGCCCATCGGCACGCCAGTGAGCGTGATGCCCGACGACGACATCGCGATATGGTCGCCCTGCTCGCCCGTAATCGCAAACGGCAGCACGTTGCGAAAGCCCATGAAGCGCGCCACATGCAGATTCGACGGGCGGCTATAGACTTCCTTCGGCGTCGCCACCTGCTGCACGGCGCCCTCTTTCATCACGACGATGCGGTCCGCCATCGAAAGCGCTTCGTCCTGATCGTGCGTCACGTAGATGGTGGCGCGTTCGAGCTGGCCGTGAATGCGGCGGATTTCCGCGCGCATTTCAATGCGCAGCTTGGTGTCGAGGTTCGAGAGCGGCTCGTCCATGAGCACGAGCGGCGGCTCGATGACGATGGCGCGGGCAATCGCCACGCGCTGCTGCTGGCCGCCCGAAAGCTGGCCGGGCAGCTTGTTTTCATGACCGACGAGCTGCACGAGCTGCAGTGCCTCGCGCGCGCGGCGCTTTGCCTCTTCGCGCGGCACGCCCTGCATCTTCAGGCCGAAGCCGACGTTTTCCAGCACCGTCATGTGCGGGAACAGCGCGTAGTTCTGGAACACCATGCCGAAGCCGCGCTTCTCGGGCGGCAGCACGTCGATACGCAGGTCGTCCAGCCAGATGCTGCCGCTCGTCAGCGGTTGCAGGCCTGCAATGCAATTGAGCGCCGTGGATTTCCCGCAGCCCGAAGGGCCGAGCAGCGCGATGAATTCGCCGCGGCGAATGTCGAGGTCGAGATCACGCAGCGCGGCGAGCTGCGTCCCCTCCGCGTTGGTGAAGCTACGGCATACCGAGTCGAGGCGCAGACGATCGAAAGAATGCTTCATGACACGTTCCTGACCAACAAGACTATGAGATCAACCTGCGTGAGCAGGGATCGAGAACGGCGCTCGCCCGGCGAAGCCACACAAGCACCGTCCGTCCATTGCTGAGTCTTCCTCTTCCTTCCTCTCGTTACTGCGACTTCTGCGAACCGACTTCGCGGTCCCATTTCTGGAATGCCGCGACCATGGCCTGGGCAGAAAGCGGCTGGACATGCGGATAAGCCGTGAGCCACTTCGCGTATTCGGGGCGGCCGTACTTCGCGATCACGTCCTGGCTTTCCTTCGGCGCCATTTGCAACGTGACGTCCTTCACCGCGGGGCCCGGGTAGAAGTAGCCGTCGTCATACGTCATGGCCTGCTGCTGCGGCTCGAGCATGAAGTTCATGAGCTTGAGCAGCACCGCGAGCTTCTCCTTCGACACGCCCTTCGGCACGACCATGAAGTGGGCGTCGTTCACCCACGTCATGTTGTTGAACGCCTGCACCTTGAAGTCGGCCGGCACGATGCCGAGCGCGCGCGGGTTGATGTCCCAGCCCGTCACGGTCACCGTCATGTCGCGTGTGCCCTCGCCCAGTTCCTTCATCACCGCTGAGGTGCCGCCCGGGTAGTAGGGCACACACGAGTTCAATTCCTTCAGGAACGCCCAGGTCTTGTCCCAGCCGTTGATCGGGTCTTGCGGGTTCTTGTCGCCGAGCAGGTACGGCAGGCCCATCAGGAACGTGCGGCCCGGGCCCGAGTTGGCCGGACGCGCATAGATCAGCTTGCCGGGGTTCGCCTTGCACCACGCCAGCAGTTCCTGCGGCGTTTGCGGCGGCTTGGCGACCTTGGCCGGGTTGTACTCGATCAACGGACCGGCCGGCATGTACGACACTTCGAGGCCATAGCCTTGCGCGAGATCCTGCATCTTGCGCGGGCCCGGCGCGTACTTGTCGAGCACGCCCGGCAGCGCTGCCTGCTGATCCGGCAGCAGCTTCATCCACAGATTCTGTTCGATGCCGGCGGCGAGCGCGTCGGTGCCCGTCAGCACGAGATCGATGTCGGCGCGGCCGGCGGCCTGCATTGCCTTGATCTTGCCAGGCAACTGCGGCGCGGGCGCGTTGGTGTAAGTGATATTGGAGACGAGGTTCGGGTTCTTCGCCTTGAACGCTTCGAAGGCCTTCTGCGTGAGCTGCAGGTTACCGGCCACGTCGACAATGTTCAGGGAAACGGGATCGGCCTTGGCTGCGCTCATGCCGAGCGCCGTGGCGGCCGCCACACACACGGCCAGCACGCTGGCCTTCAAGCGTCCATCGAACATCGCATCTCCTCACACTTGTTATGGAATTTGTTCTAACGCGGCCATTTTTGTATTGCCCAAGCCGGACACAGGATGCCGAACCACGCACCAAGTTGTCAAGCAACGTCAGGCTCTTTGTGAGACTACTGTGAGCCTCTTGTCGGCATCCGTTTGGAGAAAGCGCCTGCAAAGCTTCTGCAGGCGCTTTCCCGACCGCCTTCGCGGGATTACTGCTTCACCAGCTCGCCGTCGCGCAAACGCCACAGCGCGAGCGGATTGTCGTTCTGCAGTGTGACCGGCAGAAGTTCAGCCGGCAGGTCCTGATAGCAGACCGGACGCAGGAAACGCTCGATCGCCATCGCGCCCACCGAAGTCGTGCGCGCGTCCGAGGTGGCCGGGAACGGGCCGCCGTGAACCATCGCATACGAGACTTCGACACCCGTCGGGAAACCGTTCGCGAGAATGCGGCCGGCCTTGCGCTCGAGAATCGGCATCAGGCGCGCAGCCATTGCGTAGTCGTCGCGGTCGATGTGCAGGGTCGCCGTGAGCTGGCCTTCGAGGTGCTCCGCCACGCGCGCGAGTTCGGCTTCGTCGCGGCATGCCACGACCACCGAGGTCGGCCCGAAGATCTCGTCGGACAACGCGTGCTGCGCCAGGAACTGCTCGGCGCTCACTTTGAAGAGCACCGGCAGCGCGTCGCAATGCGCGTCCGTCTTCGTGCCTTCGGCCAGGTTCTCGATGCCGGGCAATTGCTTACGCGCGGCAACGGCTTCGCCATACGTCGAGGCGATGCCCGCCGTCAGCATGCTTTGCGAGGGCTTCTGCGTGAGCGCGGCGCTTGCCGCCTTCACGAAGCGGTCGAGTTCCGGCGAGTCGATCGCGAGCACGAGGCCCGGGTTCGTGCAGAACTGGCCCACGCCCATCGTGAGCGAATCGATGAAGCCTTGCGCGAGCGCTTCGCCGCGCGCGGCCAGCGCCGCGGGCAGCACGAACATCGGGTTGATGCTGCTCATTTCGGCGTAGACCGGAATCGGCTCCGGGCGCGCAGCCGCGATATGCGAAAGCGCGAGACCGCCGCGGCGCGAACCCGTGAAGCCCACCGCCTTGATGGCCGGATGCGCCACGAGCGTTTCGCCCGCTTCATTGCCGCCGCCGAAGACGAGCGAAAACACGCCTTCGGGCAGACCGACGTCAGCCACGGCCTGCTGGATCGCGCGGCCCACGAGTTCCGAGGTGCCGGGGTGCGCCAGGTGCGCCTTCACGACGACCGGGCAGCCGGCGGCCAGCGCCGAAGCCGTATCGCCGCCCGCCACCGAGAACGCCAGCGGGAAGTTGCTCGCGCCGAAGACGGCCACGGGGCCGACCGGGATGCGATGCGCGCGCAGGTCCGAGCGCGGCAGCGGCTTGCGCTCAGGCAGCGCCGAGTCGAGCACGGCGCCGCACCAGCGACCGTCGCGCACGAGCGACGCGAAAAGACGCAGTTGGCCAACCGTGCGGCCACGCTCGCCTTCCAGGCGCGCCTTGGGCAGCGCCGATTCGAGATGCGCGCGCTCGATCAGCGCGTCGCCGATGCCGAGAATGCGTTCGGCGATCGCTTCGAGCAGGCGCGCACGCGTTTCGTGCGGGGCCGCGCGGAAGGCGTCGAACGCCTGCGCCGCGAGTTCGCAAGCGCGCGCGACTTCGGTCTTACCGCCGAGGCCGAACGACGGCTCGATCTCCTGACCGAGCGCCGGCGCGAAGGCGCGCATCTCGCCCGCCTCGCCGCGCACCGCTTGCGCGCCCAGCAGCATTGCTCCAGTAATCTGCATGTTCGCTCCGTTCAATTGCTTTTCGCCGCCGCTTACGCGTTGGCCGTCTGGGCCGAAGCGGCCAGCTTCTGCTCGAATGCGAGCAGCGCCTTGGCAGCCTCGCCGATCGCCGGCAGTGCTTCAGCAGGCGACTGCGAGAGCAGCGGCAGGATCGGACCCATGTCGGCGATGCCCGAGAGCGTCACGGCGTCATGCAGCACGCGGATCAGCGAGATGTCGTCGCGCAGCGTTTCGAGCGGCATGAAGGCATCGTAGAGGCGTTGCGCTTCTTCCGCACGGCCTTCCTTCGCGGCCTTCAAGAGCGCCATGATGGTGTTCGAAGCGATACAGCCCGAGCCCGTGGTCCAGGCGGCCAGACCGAAGTCGCGCACGTGAACGAGCGCCGGGCGCTCGCCCATGCCCGAGACGACCTTCGAAGCCGGCACGCTTTGCAGCAGGCGGCGCAGATACGGGTCGTTCGCCGGGTCCTTGC
Source organism: Paraburkholderia sp. J10-1 (assembly GCF_905220165.1). Classification (NCBI taxonomy): domain Bacteria; kingdom Pseudomonadati; phylum Pseudomonadota; class Betaproteobacteria; order Burkholderiales; family Burkholderiaceae; genus Paraburkholderia; species Paraburkholderia sp. J10-1. The sequence continues at coordinate 350,923 of NZ_CAJMYW010000003.1, forward strand.
GCACGATGGCGTACTTGACGGCGATGAGCGTGCCGCGGTCGATCAGGCGCACGAGCGTGTCCACGTCGACATAGTCTTCGCTCTTGATATAGAGCGTGAGCGGAATGCCTGCGGTGTCGGCGATGCGCGTGAGGCCCGCTTCCACGCCTGCGGGCGTGGTGAAGCCGGACAACGGCAGCACCATGGCCGTCTTGTACGACGTTTGCGCGAGGATGCGCGCCTGGTCGAGCATCTTGCCGTAGTCGGGACCGATGGCCGGGATCACGCGCGTTTCGGGCGCGGTGAGGTCGGCGAGCATGTCAAGCAACTCACGGAATTCGCTCACGGCGACGTGGTACAGGTTCGCATTGCCGCCGTACAGCAGCGTGCGAATGCCGCCCGCTTCCATATGGCGGATCAGCTTGCCGTTCTGTTCAACGTCGAGGGAGAAGTCGGGGCGGCGTGCGAGCGGCGGCACTGCCATCACAGTCGAGGCGAATTCGCTCTCGACAATCGGGGACACGTTCATGAGGCCTCGTGCTGGGATGGAGGGTTGTCAATACCGTGCACAGTAGCATCGGCCCGCCTTAGTTGTCAAACAACTTGTTGCATTTGTTAGGGTTTGTTCGGAGAGCCCCGTTGCAGGGCCCGCCCCGCCCCTGCGCGGCCGGTACAGGCCCCGTAAAGGAATATTGTAGAATCGCGTCCCAATCGTGGAACCGGTTCCATTTAACATCTGCGTTCCTTGGCCGTCGCGGTGGCATGTCGCGCGCAGCGGGCAAGATCGCTACGCGGACACGATCGAATCACGCCGCGCCGAACTCATACAGAATCCCACAATGTCTGAATCTCCTCTCACGACACGCCGCGGCTTCCTACGCACGGCAGCGGTGCTCGTGCCGGCCAGCGCCCTGGCGGGCTGCGAGGGCGGCAAAGCGCCGTCGGGCGCAACCGCCACGGCGGGCAGCGCCGCCTCTGCGCCGAACGCAGCGCCTCAAGCCGGGCAGGCCGCCGCCTACAAGCCGCGCTTCTTCGACGCGCGCGAGTGGGCCTTTGTCGAAGCCGCCGCAGACCGCCTGATTCCCGCCGATTCCGAAGGCCCCGGCGCGCTGGAAGCGGGCGTGCCCGAATTCATCGACCGGCAGATGGACACGCCCTACGCGCACGGCGCGCTCTGGTACCTGCAGGGGCCGTTCCAGCAAGGCGTGCCCGAACTCGGCTACCAGTTGAAGCTCGTGCCGCGCGACATCTACCGGCTCGGCATCCAGGCCGTGAACGCGTACTGCACGAAGGCGTACGGCAAGGACTTCGACGCGCTCGACGCCAGCACGCGCGACAGCGTGCTCGGCGCGCTCGAAGCGGGCAAGGTCGAACTGGACGGCGTGCCGGCCTCCGTGTTCTTCGGCCAGTTGCTGCAGAACACGCGCGAAGGCTACTTCTGCGACCCGATCCACGGCGGCAACCGCGACATGGCCGCGTGGAAGATGATCGGTTTCCCCGGCGCGCGCGCCGACTTCATGGATTTCGTCAACCAGAACGGCAAGCCTTACCCGTACGGCCCGGTCTCGATCAACGGAGAGCGTACGTAAATGGCGATCAAGAAACCTCACGTCGATGCCGTGGTTGTCGGCTTCGGCTGGACCGGCGCGATCCTCTCGAAGGAACTGACGGAAGCGGGCCTCACCGTGGTCGCGCTCGAGCGCGGCGAGTATCGCGACACCTACCCGGACGGCGCGTACCCCAACACCATCGACGAACTCACGTACAACATCCGCAAGAAGCTCTTCCTCGACCTTTCGAAGACCACCGTCTCGATCCGCCACGGTGTGAACGACACCGCGCTGCCCTACCGCCAGCTCGCCGCGTTCCTGCCTGGCGAAGGCGTGGGCGGCGCGGGCCTGCACTGGTCGGGCGTGCATTTCCGCATCACGCCCGAAGAGCTGCGCCTGAAGAGCCACTACGAGGAGCGCTACGGCAAGAAGTTCATCCCCGAAGGCATGACGATCCAGGACTACGGCGTGAGCTACGACGAACTGGAGCCGCACTTCGACTTCGCGGAGAAGGTATTCGGCACCTCGGGCCAGGCGTACAAGGTCAAAGGCAATGTGGTTGGCGACGGCAACGTGTTCGAAGCCGCACGCAGCGACAACTTTCCGTTGCCCGCGCAACTGAATACGTATTCGGCGCAGCGCTTCTTCGACGCGTCGAAGTCCCTCGGTCTGCATCCGTACCGGTTGCCTTCGGCCAACACGTCGGGGCCGTACACGAACCCGTATGGCGTGCAGATGGGCCCGTGCAACTTCTGCGGCTATTGCAGCGGTTACGCGTGCTACATGTATTCGAAGGCTTCGCCGAATCTCAACATTCTGCCCGCGCTCAAGCAGGAAAAGCACTTCGAATTGCGCTCGAAGTGCCACGTGTTGCGCGTGGAACTCGACGGCACGAAAAAGCGCGCCACCGGCGTGACCTACATCGATCCGGCAGGCCAGGAAGTGTTCCAACCCGCCGACCTCGTGATCGTCTCGGCGTTCCAGTATCACAACGTACACCTGCTGCTGCTCTCGGGCATCGGCAAGCCTTATGACCCGGTCTCGGGCGAGGGCGTGGTGGGCCGCAACTTCGCGTACCAGAACCTCTCGACCATCACGGCGTTCTTCGACAAGGACACGTGGACGAATCCGTTCATCGGCGCGGGCGGCAACGGCGTGGCCGTGGACGACTTCAATGCCGACAACTTCGACCACGGGCCGCTCGGTTTCGTGGGCGGCTCGCCGCTGTGGGTGAACCAGGCGGGCGTGAAGCCGATCAGCGGCATCGCCACGCCCGCGGGCACACCGAACTGGGGCGCCGGGTGGAAGAAGGCAGTGAAGGACCACTACGCGCACACCATTTCGATGGATGCGCACGGCTCCAACATGTCCTACCGCGACGTGTACCTCGACCTCGACCCGACCTATCGCGACGCGTACGGCCAGCCGCTGTTGCGCATGACCTTCGACTGGAAGGACAACGACATCAAGATGGCGCAGTACGTGACGGGCCAGATGCAAAAGATTGCCGAGGCGATGGGCCCGAAGGCCATCAACGTGTACACGCGCGAATTCGGCGCGCACTTCGACTCGCGCCGCTACCAGACCACCCACCTCGTGGGCGGGGCCGTGATGGGCAACGACCCCAACACCAGCGTCATCAACCGTTATCTGCAGAGCTGGGACGTGCACAACGTGTTCGTGATGGGCGCCTCCGCGTTCCCGCAGGGGATCGGCTACAACCCGACCGGCCTCGTCGCCGCCCTCGCCTACTGGAGCGCGAAAGCCATTCGCAACCAGTATCTGAAGAACCCCGGTCCGCTGGTGAGCGTGTGAAGAGCCGCATGAAGAAGAATCTTTTCTCCGCGCGGGCGAACGTTGCACGCGCAATGGTATCGGGTGCGGCTGTCGCGGCGTTCGCATCATTCGCGGCGCACGCGGCCGAACTGCCGAACGCTGCGCTCGTCGCGCATGGCGAATACCTCGCACGCGCCGGCGACTGCATTGCCTGCCACACCGCACAGGGCGGGAAGCCGTTCGCGGGCGGCCTGAAGTTCGACACGCCCATCGGGGCGATCTACTCGACCAACATCACGCCCGACGCGAACACCGGCATCGGCAAGTGGCGCTACGACGACTTCGCCAAAGCCGTGCGCGAAGGCGTGCGGCCGAACGGCGAGACGCTTTACCCCGCGATGCCCTACCCCTCGTACGCACGCCTGAGCGACGACGACATGAAAGCGCTGTACGCGTACTTCATGCGTGGCGTCGGGCCCGTACACGTGCAGAACCGCGCCGTGGACATTCCCTGGCCGCTCTCGATGCGCTGGCCGCTCGGCGCCTGGCGCATGCTGTTCGCACCGAAGGTGCAGGCGTTCGACGGCGCGCACTACAACGATGCGATCGTCGCGCGCGGCGCGTATCTCGTGCAGGGCCTCGGCCACTGCGGCGCGTGCCACACGCCGCGCGCAAGCACGATGCAGGAACTCGCGCTCACCGATCTTGAAGGCGACGACTTCCTCGCAGGCGGCGGCCCGATCGACGGCTGGGTGCCTTCGAGCCTGCGCGGCAACCCGCGCACGGGCTTAGGCAGCTGGAGCGAGGACGACATCGTGCAGCTCCTCAAGTCCGGGCGCAATCTGCATACCGCCGCGTTCGGCGGCATGACCGACGTGGTTCAGCACAGCATGCAGCACATGAACGACGCGGACCTGCTCGCCATCGCGCGCTACCTGAAGACGCTGCCCACGAGCGACCCGAAGGAGACGTCGTACGCCTACGATCCCGCCGCCGCGAACAAGCTGCAAAACGGCGATGCGAGCGCACGCGGCGCGGCGGTCTATCGCGACAACTGCATGGCCTGCCACCGCAGCGACGGACGCGGCTACACGCGCGTGTTCCCGGCACTCGGCGGCAACCCGGTCGTGCAGGGTAAGGACCCCACTTCGCTGATTCACGTGCTGCTCGCAGGCAGCGCGCTCGAAGGCACGAAATCCGCGCCCTCGTCGTTCACGATGCCGCCGTTCGGCTGGCGTCTGTCCGACCAGGAAGTGGCCGACGTGTCCACCTTCGTGCGCACGAGCTGGGGCAACGCCGGCGCGCCAGTGAGCGCCGAAGACGTCGCGAAGGTCCGCAAGACCGTCACCGTGAGCACGCCGGAATCACCGCCCGGCGCAACGCTCAAGCGCTAACGCACTTAGCGCCGCCCCTTTTCCTCCCCCGCGTTTCGCGCTTGCGGTCTCGTCTACGAGGCCGCGAGCGCGTGCGCGCATAACCAGAAAATCGCTCACGAGGCGATCTATAGACGTTGAAACAACAAATGATGAGAAAACACCTGCTCGCCGCACCAGTCTTGTTCTCGCTGGCCGGCGTCGCGCTGGCGCAAGGTTCGGTCACGCTCTATGGCATTGCCGACGCCGGCATCACGTATCGCAGCAACGAGCGTACGGGCACCACGGGCGCGTACACGGGCCATTCGAACGTGGCGCTCTCCACCGGCAATCTCTCGGGCAGCCGCTGGGGCATCAAGGGCAAGGAGGATCTGGGCAACGGGCTCGCGGCCATCTTCCTGCTCGAAGACGGCTTCGACATCACGAACGGCACCTCGGGCCAAAGCGGGCGCCTGTTCGGCCGCCAGGCCTTCGTGGGGCTCGCGGACCAGCGCTACGGCTCGCTCACCATGGGCCGCCAGTACACCTCGCTCGACGACTTCGTCGGGCCGGTCGCGCCCGTGAACTTCATCGGCGGATTCGGCGCGCATCCGGGCGACATCGACGACCTCGACCAGACCACGCGCGTGGACAACTCGATCAAGTACACGAGCGCGAATTATGCGGGCTTCACGTTCGGCGCGCTGTACGGATTTGGCGGCCAGCCTGGCAGCATGAAGCGCAAGAACACGTGGAGCGTGGGCGCGGGCTATGCGAACGGACCGCTGCGCATGGGCGTGGGCTATGAGCGCTCGGACAACAGCAAGACCGGCCTCGACGACCCCACCTACGGCAAGTGGCAGGGCACGTACGACGGCACCTTCAACTCGTCAATCAACGAAGGCTATGCGAGCGCGCAATCGCAGCAGGTCGTGGCGGCAGGCGCGACGTGGGACTTCGGCCCGGCCGTGGTCGGCGTGAACTACAGCAACGTGCAGTACCGCTCGGGCGCGAATTCGCTGTTCTCGGGCAACGCGATCTTCAATATCGCGGGTATTTTCACGCAGTGGAACGTGCAGCCGCGCACCCATTTGTTCGCGGGCTACAGCTACACCCGTGGCAGCGCCGTGGAAGGCGTGGATGAGGACGCGCAGTACCACAACGTTTCGGTAGGCGCGACTTACGATCTTTCGACGCGCTCGACGGTGTATCTGCTCGCGGGCTACCAGCATGCATCGGGCATGACGCTCGACGCCGCCGGCAATCCGGTCGCGGCGACGGCTTCGGTGTCCGACAAGGGCAACGGTCACTCGTCGGCCACGCAGTCGCAAGCCATCGTGAGCGTGGGCTTGCGTCAGAAGTTCTAAGCAAACTTCGACTTCGTTGCCGATGCAACGAAGCTGCGGGCGCTCATGGCGTGAGCGCCCGCTTTTTTTCAGCGGCGCTGCCGTTCAGTGCAGCACCTCGGGCCGGTCCAGCAGGCCGTAGAACTCGTCGATCGTCACGGTAGGCGCGAACTGCGAAAGCGTGGCGGCGATCACATCGTCGCAAATTGCCGATCCTGCCGCCGATTCGAACTGAACCCCGGCCGCGGCGGCCTGGCTTTCGGCCAGTTCGAGGGCGATCGACAGGATGAAGCGTGCGTCGGTCTGGGTGAGTAGGGTTTTCATGCATGCTCTAACGGCGCACGCGCGGGGAATCTTTAGGGTTTTGTGGGGTTTCGTGAGGTCTGGTAATGGTTGCGCGCGCCCCTATGCTTAACGCGTACGCGCCACGAACTGCCCGGGACTCGTGCCCGTCAATCGTCGGAACATTGCAATGAAAGCCGACGACGTGGCGTACCCCAAATCCAGCGCCACGGCCTCGACGCTGCGCCCCGCGTGCAGCATGGGCAGCGCGTTCACGAGCCGGATGCGCTGGCGCCACTCCGTCAACGACATGCCCAGCTCGTTTTGCGCGCGGCGCATGAGCGTGCGCTCGCTCATGTGAAATGCATCGGCCAGCTCGGCGAGCGAGCGATTGTCGGCAGGATTCTGGCGCAGCACCTGGAGGATCGCGTTGAGATCGGCGTCGTCGGTATGCGGCACGAAGCTGCCCGTGGTCGCGCAGGTCGACAGCTGATCCACGAGCACGCGCAACAGACGCGCGCGCGGCGCTTCCCCCTCTTCTTCCGCCGGCGTCACGCGCAGATGTTCGAGGATCGCGCGCACGAGCGGCGACACCATGACCGCGCAACTCGTTGCCGGCATGCGCGTGCACAGGTCGCGGCTGATGTACACCGAGCAATGCACCGTCTCCTGCTCGTTGAAGCCCACGTGTTCCGTGCCCGGCGCGATCCAGAGCCCGAGATGCGGCGGCGTGATGTAGTGCTCGTCGCCCGCCTTCACCTCGGTCGTGCCGCTGAACGCGTAGACGAACTCGCCCCACGGGTGGCACATCTGCGGATAAGTGGCGTGCGAAGGCATGTGCTCCATGCGGAAGAACACCGGCGTGGGCAGCACGTCGGTAAAGGGCGGCAGGCGCAGATGGCGCGCCGGGCGCGCACGGTCAGGCACTTTAGGCATGTTCGGCATGGCGGTCTGGGGCTATCGATTGTCAGTTTTGCGCTATATGCGCGCATCCCGACGCATCAATACTACGCCCACTGCCAACAAACTTCAGCCGAATCCTTCAAGTCAGCGAGTCCGCAATGAGAAAGCAAGTCGACGCAACGGCCGTGGCCATCATGGTGGCGCTATGCCTCGCATGGGGTCTGCAGCAGGCCGCGATCAAGGCGGTGGCCGGGGACATCCCGCCCATGCTGCAGATCGGGCTGCGCTCGGGCGTGGCGGCGGCGCTCGTGTGGCTCTTCAACCGGCTCGTTTCGCGCGAGCGCTGGCTGCCGGGCGTCGCGCGCGGCGCCGGGCTCGTCACGGGTGGCCTGTTCGCGATCGAATTCGTGTTCGTGGCGATGGGCCTGCGCTGGACCAATGCCTCGCACATGGCCGTGTTTCTCTATACCGCGCCGATGTTCGCAGCCATCGGCCTGCATGTGCGCCTGCCAGACGAACGCCTCGCGCGGCTGCAATGGGTCGGCATTGCGATCGCCTTCGCGGGCATCGCCATCACGTTCCTCGGGCCCGCGCTGCTGGGCGACGGCACACCGGGCTCGCCGTTGTGGCTGCTCGGCGACTTCATGGGCCTGTGCGCGGGCGCGGCGTGGGGGCTCACCACCGTTGTCGTGCGCACGAGCCGCCTGAGCGAGGCCCCCGCCACGCAAACGCTCTTCTATCAACTGGCGGGCGCTTTCGTCGTGCTGATGCCGTTCGCGTTTCTGACCGGCCAGGCGCATTTTCGGGGCACGCCGCTCGCCTTGGCCTCCCTCGCGTTCCAGACGCTGCTCGTCTCGTTCGTCAGCTATCTCGTGTGGTTCTGGCTGCTGCGCCGCTATCTGGCCGCGCGCCTCGGCATTCTCTCGTTCATGACGCCGCTGTTCGGCGTGGCGTTCGGCGTCGTGCTGCTGCACGAGCGCGTGGAGCCCGCGTTCCTCTTTGGCTCGGCGCTCGTGCTGGTGGGTCTGCTGGTGGTGAACGCGCAAAGCTGGGTCCGCCAGGCATTCGGCCGCCGCGCCGCCAACGCGCGCGGCGCGCAGGCTTCCTGAGCGGAAGTCGTTCACTACGCCACCGCGTCGCCGCGCTTGCCCATCGGCAGTTCGCGCACGACCACATACTCCGGATCGCGCTGCTGGCGCGCGAAGATCCCAAGAATCTCGCGCCACGCTGGCCACAGTCCCGCGTAGGGCTTCGGCATTTGCGAAGCTACCGCAGCATGAAAACCGGGCAGCGCGTGAAACGGCACGCTCGGAAACATGTGATGCTCGATGTGATAGTTCATGTTCCAGTAGAGAAAGCGCACCACGGGATTGAGCAGCACCGTGCGGCTCGACACGCGGTGATCGAGCACATTCTCCTTGAGCCCCGTGTGCTGCGTGAGCGCGCACAGCTCATGCAGCCAGGTGCCATAGGCACGCGAAACGAACAGGAACAGGATCGGCAGCCAGCTATGCGCGAGCAGCGCCCACGCGAACACGGCCACGTAGCACGCGAGCAGCACGCGTGAATTCGCGCACATCTTGCGGTACTCGGCTGGCGGCACCACGTCCTTCGCGCCCTTCGTCACGATGCCGAAGCTGTGCAGCACGATCGCGCCGAGAAACTGGATGCCATGCGAAATGCGCAAGAAATCCGTCACGAGCTTCACGTAGCTGAGCGGCCGCTTGAACGCCAGTTCGGGGTCCTGATAAGGTTCGGCGGTCAGATGCGTGAAGGTGTGGTGCCGCGCATGCAGCCAGCGGCTGTACACCTGTTCGCGCCACGACATGAAGCAGATGATCCAGTAGGCGGTCTCGTTCATCCAGCGCGTCTTGAACGCGGTCCCGTGCCCCAGCTCGTGCGCGGCGGCCTCGCTGAACGCGAACACCGTGCCGTACAGGAAGAAAGCGGGAATTGCCCAGGCCGTGCCGAGCGAATACCACGCGAGCACGCCAGTCGCCACGACGAGCGCGAGGAAGCCGCCCACCTGCATCAGCCCCCGCGCGTTGGTGCGAGTGGAAAATGCCTTGAGACGCTTGCGGTCGATTTCCACCCGGTACCACGCATTCATGTCGATGTTCATTTGCCGTGCTCCGCGCGAGAGGTTGTCTCTTTCATGCCTGCCTTCACCGGTACGAACCCGCGTACTTCTGCACGGGCGCAAGGTTGTCTCGCGTAACGAAGCTCGGACCGGAACTCACCGTCGAGCCGGTATAAACCGGCTTGAGGTCGTACTTCGCGAGACGCGCCGCCACCTTCTTGTCGTCCTTGAGCGCGGCGACGATATGGGCCGGGTCAGTGGTCTTGTCGCGCACCGCGATCGCCATCGCCGCCACCGAGAGATAACCCTGAAGATAGGGCTGCTGATCGATTGCGAACTGGATCTGCCCTGCCTGAACGGCCTTGAGGATATCCGGCGAAAGATCGAACGTCGCGACATAGAGCTTGCCGGCCTTGCCCGCGTCGGTCACGCCGCGCAGCACGCCCGCTGCCTGATCGGGGCCGAGCGCGAGAATCGCCTGGGTGTTCGGATGCGAGCGCAGATACGCGGCCACCTTGCTCTCGATGACGGTCGGGTCTTCGCCGCTATCCATCGTGGACTTCTTGTAGTCGGCGCCGATGGCGTCGGCAAAACCCTTGCAGCGGTCCCACAGCGCCTGGATGTCCGCACCGTGATTCACACACAGAAAGTCGTGAATGCCGGCAGCTTTCGCGCGCTCGCCCGCGGCTTTGCCCGCTTCGTATTCGGGCTGGCCGATGTGCAGGATCGCACCGAGCTTCATGCCCGCTTCCGGGCCGCCGTTGATCGTGATGACCGGAATATGCTTCGCCTTCACACCCGCGAGGCCTTTCTGGATCATCTCCTGATTCGGCACCGTGGTGATGACGCCCGCGTAGTTGCGCGCCGAGGCCTGTTCGAGAATGCGGACCATGTCGCCGGTGTCGCCCGTGGGCGGATTGCGGTAATCGACCGGCACGCCGAAGTCTTCACTCGCGTCGCGCATGCCGTTTTTCACGGTGTTCCACCACACGTTCGAATCCGAGCCGTGACTCACCATCACGAAGCGCTCGTCGGCATGCGCCGCATTCGCCGCGAATCCGCTACAGAGCGCCATTGCCGCGAGCGCGGCCGCGCACATGCGGCCCACGCGAAATCTCGTCATGTTCATGGGGTGTCTCCAGTTTGTGTCGTGTCGATGTCCGCGCGGACAGCCCGTTTGGATGGTTAAAATGTAGTTGAATGAATTTCCGCTCTCAAACGGATTCTTGAGGAGAATTCCTCAGAATCACTTGTCTACTGGAAAGCACGGAAAGCGCGCATGAACACGAGACGCAAACCCACGATGGAAGACGTCGCGAAGGCCTCGGGCGTGAGCTATTCCACGGTCGAGCGCGTGTTGAACGGGCGCGGCGGCGTGGCGCGCGACAAGGAAGCGCGCGTGCTCGAATGGGCGCGCAAGCTCAAGATGGATCGCGCGCTGGACGAAGTGTCCGTGCGCTGGCTGCGCGTTGCCATCGTCACGCAGCAGCCCGATTCGCCCTACTACGTCGCCTTGCGGCACGGCTTCGAGCTTGCGCAGAAGTCGTTCGAAACCTACCGCGTGATGTGTCAGCTCACGTTTTTCGACGACCTCGAACCGAAGTCGCTCGCGCGCGTAATCGAGCGCGCCGCGCAGAAGGCCGACGCCATGATCGTCGTCGCTTATGAGCATCCCGTGGTCGTGGATGCGCTCACGCGCGTGGCGCGCAAGATGCCGCTCGTCACCCTTGCGAGCGATCTGCCCGACACGGGCCGCCTTGCTTATGTGGGCATCGACAACCGCTGCGCGGGGCGCACGGCGGGCGAATTGATGGGCCGCTTTCTCGGCGAGACGGGCGGCCAGGTCCTGGTGATCGCGGGCCTGCGCACCTACCTGGGGCACGAGGAACGCGACGGCGCCTTCCGCTCGGTGCTGCGCAGCCGCTTTCCGGCTTGCGAAGTTGTCACCACGGTAGAAAGCCGCGAAGACGCCGCCTCGACCGAACGCCTCACGCGCGACGCCTTCAAGAAATACCCGGCATTACGCGGCATCTACAATCTTTCGGTTGGCGACGAAGGCATTGCGCGTGCGCTCAAGGCGCTCAAGCGCGAGCACGCAACGACCCTGATCGGCCACGAACTCACGACTATCAGCCGTGCGCTGCTCGCCGAAGGCGTGATGGACGCGGTGCTCGATCAAAGCCCGTTCGTCGAGGCCGTACGCGCCGTCGAGGTGATTCTCGCCCACTACAACCGCGGCGCCGCCGCGAGCTTGCCGCTCCAAACGCCGATGTCGATTTATCTGCAGGCGAATTTACCGCCAGCAACGGCGTAATGCGCGATTCAAGCGCAAAGCGGTGACGGCATCGCCCCGCAAGCTTCGGCTTTCTGAGGTAAAGTCGCTCGGGTTCCGACTCACAGCGAATCCAACGCCGATGGAAAACCACTCCACTTTCACGCCGGTAGCGCTCGAACACGCGAGCCGCCTCATCAACCACGGCCCCACGGTGCTCGTCACCAGCAGCGACGGCAAGCGCCACAACGTCATGGCCGCCGCGTGGTCGATGCCCGTGGAATTCACGCCGCCGCGCATTGCCATTGTGATCGACAAGCGCACGTTCACGCGCGAACTGATCCATGCGAGCGGCACGTTCGGCGTGATCATTCCGGGCGCCGCCGCCATCGATCTGACCTATGCCGTGGGCAGTGTGAGCGGCCGCGAGACCGACAAGTTCGAGCGCTTCAAGATCGCCGCCATTACCGGCCCGAAGCTCGGCTTGCCTTTGCTCGAAACGGGCTGCTCCGCGTGGATGGAATGCCGCCTGATTCCCGAGCGGCACACGGAAGACGCCTACGACACGTGCTTCGCCGAAGTGGTTTCAGCCGCAGCCGATCCGCGCGCCTTCCGCAATGGCCACTGGGAACTCGACAGCAGCAACGCGGACCTGCACACGATCCACCATCTGGGCGCCGGCAATTTCGTGCGCGCGAGCGACACGATCAAGGCGCGCGAACTCGCGTAAGCGCGCAAGCGTCGTCAAGCCGATTCGAGCTCGCGCCCACGTGTTTCAGGCAGCGTGAGCGCGGCCACGATCAGCACGCCATAGGCCGCGATCGCGAAGATGCCGATGCTCGGCCCAAGACCGAACTGCTTGGCGAGGGCGCCGATCAGAAACGGAAACAGCGCGCCGATTGCACGGCCCACGTTGTAACAGAAGCCCTGCCCCGAGCCCCGCACGCGCGTGGGAAAGAGTTCGGTGAGAAACGCGCCCATGCCCGAGAAAATGCCCGACGCGAAGAAGCCGAGTGGAAAGCCGAGCCACAGCATCGAGGCATTCGTGAGCGGCAACGAGGTGTAGGCGAACGCAATGACCATTGAGCCCGCCGCAAAGAGGATGAAGTTCGGCTTGCGGCCGATCCGGTCGGTGAGCCAGGCGCTCGAGAGATACCCCACGTATGACCCTGCGATGATCATCGCGAGATAGCCGCCCGTGCCCATCACCGTGAGATGGCGCTCGGTCTTGAGAAACGTGGGCAGCCAGGTGGTGATGGCGTAATAGCCGCCTTGCGCCCCCGTTGCGAGCAGCGCCGCGCGCAAGGTGGTCCAGCGCAGCTTCGGTGCGAAGATTTCCGTGAAGCGCGGCGCGTCGCCCGCTTCGGCCTGTGCCGCCTTGGCGCTCCGGAATACTTCGGGTTCCTTCACATACCGGCGAATCACGAGCACGAGCAGCGCCGGAACGAGACCCACGAGGAACAGCGAGCGCCACGCCAGTTCGGCCGGCAAAACCGAGAACAGGACCGCATAGAGCAGCGCGGCGAGCCCCCAGCCGAGCGCCCAGCCCGCTTGCACGAGGCCCACGGCCTTGCCGCGATCCTTCGCGCGGATCACCTCGCCGATCAGCACGGCGCCCGCGGTCCATTCGCCGCCAAAACCGAAGCCCATCAACGCACGCGCGGCCAGCAACTGCCCGTAGTTCTGCGCGAGGCCGCACAGGCCCGTGAAGACCGCGAACCATAGCACCGTGAGTTGCAGCGTGCGCACGCGGCCAATGCGGTCGGAGAGGATGCCCGCGAGCCAGCCGCCAAGCGCCGACGAAAGCAGCGTGAGCGTGCCGATGAAGCCCGCATTGCCAAGGCTGATGCCCCAACTCGCGACCAGCGTGGGAATCACGAACGAGAGCATTTGCGTATCCATGCCGTCGAGCATGTAGCCGACCTTGCAGCTCCAGAACGCCTGACGCGCCTGCGGCGAAGCGTGCGCGTACCAGGAACGCTCCTGCGCTGAAGATAGCGCCGAGTCAGCGGCAGGCGACGCGAGTGTCTTGCTGTCCATCTGTTGCTCCTTTTGATAGACGTGCTGATGAATACGGGCGCGGCTGGCTCAGAACACCGCTAGCGATGCGTTGGTGATGTCGGTCATGAGCATGTGGCCCGGCGCGTGCGCAATCGCGAGCGGCAGCTTCGCGTCCATCAACGCCGTTTGCGGCGTCACGCCGCAGGCCCAGTACACCGGCAGTTCACCCGCGCGGATCGTGACCGCGTCGCCGAACTCGGGCCGCGCGAGGTCCGCAATGCCCAGCTCCGCCGCATCGCCGATATGCACCGGCGCGCCGTGCACGCCTGGAAAGCGGCTCGTGATCTGCACCGCGCGTATGGCGTCGGCGCCGCGCATGGGACGCATCGAGACAACGAGATCGCCGCCGAACACGCCCGCGCGCTGGTTTGCGCGGCGCGTGCGGTACATCGGCACATTGCGGCCCTCTTCCACGTGACGCAAAGGAATGCCTTCGAGCGCGAGCATGTGCTCGAACGAGAACGAGCAGCCAATGGCGAACACGACGAAATCGTCCTGCCAGAGCGCTTCGAGCGAATCCACGCGTTCGCTCAGTTCGCCATGGCGATACACGTTGTACGCCGGCACGTCGGTGCGGATATCGATATCGCGGCCGAGCACCGGCACACGGAAATCGCCGGGCGCGCCCACGCCAAGCAACGGACACGCCTTCGGATTCGCATGACAAAAGCGCAGAAAGTCGTGCGCGTACGGCTCGGGCAGGATCGCAAGATTGGCCTGCGCGTACTCGCCGCAATGTCCGGCCGTGGGGCCGCGAAAGTCGCGTGTGCGTACAGCAAGCCGGAATTCGTAGGGGGTCATGGCTTCGGGGCGTGACTGGCGTGACTGGATTAGGCCGAAGCATAGAAAAGACAAAATATTGACGCCAACTAGTTTTTCTTCAGTCGGACGAATAGAATTTCTTAACGGAATCGCGGGTTTTCCCGAGGTTTCATCGTTACTCTCGCCCACGCGCGCCATGAATACGCGATTCCTCGAAACCTTCGTCACGCTCGCGAAGCTGCGCAGCTTTCGCACCACGGCCACGGCGCTGCACGCCACGCCCGCCGCCATTTCGCAGCGTCTCAAGGCGCTCGAAGACGAACTGCACACCGTGCTCGTCGATCGCGAGAGCCGCGAATTCCGCCTCACGCCCAATGGCGAACATCTGCTCGGCTACGCGAAAGCGGTGGTCGAGGCGACGCGCCAGTTGCAGGCCGCAGCGTCCACCGAAGGCACCATGCGGGGCAAGCTGCGCCTCGGCGTGATCGAAACGGTGGTGCATAGCTGGCTCGCCGATTACATGCGCCGGCTCAGCCAGGACTATCCGCAACTCGAAGTGGAGCTTGCTGTGGATGTGAGCGTCGTGTTGCAGCGGCGTCTCATGGCGGGCGAGCTCGACCTCATCATTCGCGTGGAGGGCAGCGACGAGGCCTCGGTGGTGTGCGACGCGCTCGCCAACTACCCCGTGCACTGGATCGCACGCGCGGGCCTCTTTCCGCCCTCGCGCAGCTCGCTCGCGCGGCGCGTGCTACAGCATCCAATCCTGACCTTCGGCCGCGGAACGGCGCCGCATCGCGCACTCGAAGACATCGTGAGCAAGCTCGCGCTCGCGAACGGGGTGAACATCTCCGACACACGCATTACCGGGTCGCCCTCGATCTCGGTGATCGTGCAGCTCGTGCGCGACGGCTTCGGTGTCGCCGCCATTCCGCGCCTCTTCGTCGACGATCTCATTGCACGCGGCGAGGTGGTCGAATTGCCGCTGCAGCCATCGCCGCCTTCGATCGTCGTCTCGATGTCGCGGCGCACCGACGCGCCGCTATTCGTGCACGGCGCGGCGAACGCCGCGCGTGCGGCGTGTCACGACTATTGCGCGCACAGCGAAAAGCGGCTGATCGAGCGGCTTTGAGTCGCGCGCCCTGGCGCTTGCATTTGCATCAGGCCGCTATGATCGCGTGTGGCGCGAAATAGCCACCCATACTTCGCACGACAAACATTTAGAAACATCCTGCGGTGCGTCTTTCGAACGGCGAGGAGCCACGCATGAGCGATAGCATCGAAACGCCGACCTCGTTTGGCAGTCCGCAGGCGAGCACGCAGACCGGACGACTCGGCTACCTGCCCGTTGCGCTGTTCGGTTCGGTCATGGGGCTCGCCGGGCTCTCTTCCGCATGGCGGCTCGCGCACCGCGTGTATGGCATGCCGCTGTGGGTCGCCCAGGCCTTCGGCGTGCTTGCGTTGCTGGCGTTCTTGTTGATCGGCTTCGGCTACGCCGTCAAATGGGTCACCGGCCCCCATGCCGTAAAAGCCGAATTCAACCACCCCATTGCCGGCAATCTCTTTGGGACCGTGTTCATCAGCCTGCTTCTGCTACCCATCCCGCTTGCCGACTTGAGCGTGCCATTCGCGCGCGCGGTGTGGATCGCCGGCACAATCGGCATGATCGTATTTGCGTGGTTCGTCATCACGCGCTGGCTCAGTCAGCGTCAGCAGCCGTCGCACGCCACGCCCGCGTGGATCGTGCCGGTCGTCGGGCTCATCGACATTCCACTCGCCACGCCGGCCATTCAGATCACGGGGGTGAATGGCGTCCTGCTGCTCGCGCTCGCGGTAGGCCTCTTTTTCGCTGTGCCGCTCTTCACGCTCATCTTTTCGCGCCTGATGTTCGAAGAGCCGATGCCCCACAATCTGCAGCCGACGCTCCTCATTCTGCTCGCGCCGTTCGCCGTGGGCTTCTCGGCCTATGTCACCGTGACGGGCGAAGTCGATCGCTTTGCCGACGCGCTCTACATGCTCACGCTGTTCCTGCTCACCGTGCTCGTGGGCCGCTTGCGTTACATCGCGATAACCTGCCCTTTCCGGCTCTCGTGGTGGGCCGTGAGTTTTCCGCTTGCGGGCTCGGTGAGTTGCGCCGAACGCTACGCCGACCATGCGCCGGGTCCCGTCACGCATGGCATCGCGATCTTCTTGCTCGCAACGGTCACGCCGCTGCTGCTCCTGTTGGCCGTCCGCACGTTGTGGGGCGTGCTGCGCGGAGAACTCGAAGCACTGGCCCACTAGCGAGCCAGCACGACCGCGCTTGAATTTTATAGACGATCGGTCTAATATCGTCGACATGGAACCGACCATCGACAAACCGCGCCGCGGCAGGCCGCCGAAAGACCCGCGCGCGCATGCCGACACACGCGCAACGCTCATTCGCGCGGGCATGGAAATGCTGACCGAACAGAGCTTCGCGGCCACGGGGCTGGACGCCGTACTCAAGCGCGTGAACATTCCCAAGGGCTCGTTCTACCATTACTTCGAGAGCAAGGAAGCGTTCGGGCGCGAGTTGATGAGCGCGTACGATACGTACTTCTGCGCGAAGCTCGACCGCTGGCTGCAGGACGACACGCGCCCCGCTTTGGAGCGCCTTGGCGCCTTTGTCGAAGACGCCAGCAAAGGCATGGCCCGCCACCACTACACGCGCGGCTGCCTCGTCGGCAATCTCGGCGTGGAGGTGGACATCCTGCCCGACGACTTTCGCGAAACGCTCGAACGCATTCTGCAGGGCTGGCAGGCGCGTATCGTGGCGTGCCTGCGCGAGGCCCAGCGCGAAGGGGTGCTCGCCAAGCGAATCGACCTGACTTCCCTCGCCGCTTTCTTCTGGATTGGCTGGGAAGGCGCCGTGCTGAGAGCGCGACTCGTGCGCAGCGCGGCTCCCCTCGACACCTTCTTCAAAGGCTTCATCGCCGGCTTGCCTCGCGCGTGAGCCGAGACAACGCCAACCATTCACCGTTTCAGGAGCAGGATGCATCATGTTCAAGGCCATTCTCATTGATAAGGAATCCGGATCGTATGAGGCACGCATCGCCGAGCTAGACGACGCACGTTTGCCGGAAGGCGACGTGCTCGTCGATGTCGGCTACAGCACACTGAACTACAAGGATGGCCTCGCGATCACCGGCAAAGGCCCGGTCGTGCGCAGCTTTCCCATGGTTCCGGGCATCGATTTCGCCGGCACGGTCGCGCACAGCGCCAACCCTGCCTATGCGGTGGGCGACGCGGTCGTGCTCAACGGCTGGGGCGTTGGCGAACAGCACTGGGGCGGGCTCGCGCAAAAGGCGCGCGTTAAGGGCGATTGGCTCATTCCGCTTCCGCCGGGGTTCACGCCGCGCCAAACGATGGCAGTCGGCACGGCCGGATACACGGCCATGCTGTGTATTCTCGCGCTCGAACGGCACGGCATCACACCCTCGCATGGTGAGGTGCTCGTCACCGGCGCGAGCGGCGGCGTAGGCAGCTTTGCCATTGCGATGCTCACGCGCCGAGGCTATCGCGTGGCGGCCTCGACCGGCAGGCCGCAAGAGGCGGAATATTTGAAACAGCTTGGCGCCGTCGAAATCATCGACCGTGCCTCGCTATCGGAGCCGGGCCGCCCGCTGCAAAAAGAACGCTGGGCTGCCGCGATCGATTCGGTGGGCGGCCACACGCTGGCAAACGTGTGCGCGAGCTTGCGCGCAGACGGCGCAGTGGCCGCTTGCGGCCTTGCACAAGGCATGGATTTTCCGGCCACGGTCGCGCCATTCATTCTGCGCGGCGTGAGCCTGCTCGGCATCAATAGTGTGACGCGTCCGTTCGCGGAGCGGCAGCAAGCGTGGCATGCGTTGGGAGAAACGCTCGACCTCAAGCAGCTCGATACGATTACGCATGAAATCGGTCTGGCCGAAGCCATTCCGGCCGCAAGCGAACTGCTCGCCGGGCGTGTGCGCGGGCGGCTCGTAGTCGACGTCAAGCGCTAACAGGCGCAGCAGCGGCGATTCAACGCTTCATGATTTCGCCGCTTTCGCGAACCAACCAGTCACGCGCCCCTTCGCGAACGCGCGCGGCGTGACGCCGAGAAGCCGCGTCATCCAGTGCGCCATATGGCTTTGATGCGCAAACCCCGCTTCGAGCGCCACCTGGCTCAGGCTGAGTTTGCCTTCGATAAGGAGCGCCCTCGCCCGCTCCACGCGCCGCCGCACGACATATTGATGCACCGGCATGCCCAGCGTCTCGCGAAACAGCGCCTTGAAATGCGGCACGCTCAAGTCGACCAGCGCGGCAAGTTCGCCGAGCGTGAGGCGCTGATCGAGATGGCTCTCGATGTAATCGGTCACGCGCGCCGCTTTATGTGCCGCCAGCACGGCGGCCCGGCCTTGAGGTGCATCCGCGCCACTGAGCAGCCGTACGACCATTGCGGTGGAAATGCTCTCGGCGAACAGCGGGTCGCAAGCGGTGCCCGCTTCGATCTCGGCCAGCAGCGCTCCCGCCAGCGCATTGATACGTGGATCGCGCAACTGGAGATGCGGCCGGATCTCGCGCTGCCCCCACGGGTTCTCCATCTGCTGCGCAATCGATCTCACGAAACGGTCGTCGAACCATACGCGCAGAATCGTGCAATCGCCATCGTCCGTCCATTCGCCTTCAACCCCGGCCGGCACCACATCGGCGTCGCCATGCGCCTGGAGCCGCGATTGCCGGCGGCCGTCGCACGCACATCTCGCACGCACCGGCGTGCCGATATGGATGCCGACGCGGTGATACGTCATCGCGGGAAGGCGATGCTGCCCCGCACTCACACGCAGCAGTTCGGCACCGCCGCCATGCCAGCCCAACCCAACGCTCGAACGCAGGCTGATGCTGGCTCCCGCCTGCTGGTTCGAATCTGCAGTCACTGCGCTCATGACATTCCTTTTCGACGCTCAAGCCGTGCGGGAAATCGTGTGATGTTCGCGGCCAGTTTACTGGATTACGGCAACGCTCGCGCACCGTGCAATGGCGGACGTATTCAATCATCCGTTTCTGCGCAACGCCATCCTTTCCTGCGCGCCACAGTGCGTTGGTTTTCCTACGATGACGCAGACCTCGCAAACCAGGAGAAAGCGATTATGTTCGTGATTTTTGGAGCATCGGGAAAGGCCGGGTGCGTCACCGCTGCCGCGTTGCGCCGTGCGGGCAAGCCGGTACGCGCCGTGGTGCGCCAAGCACGCCAGGGCGAGAGTCTCGCGGCGCTGGGCTGCGAAATCGCGCTCGCCGATCTCACCGACCCGCACTCGGTCGCGGCCGCGATCAAGGGCGCACATGCCGTTCAGTTGTTATGCCCCGTTCCATCCGGTGATACGGATCCCGAAACAACCATGCGCGCGATGATCGACGTCGCCACCGACGCCTTGCGCGAAAATCCGCCCGCCGCGCTACTCGCCATTTCCGACTATGGTGCGGAACTGCCGTTGAATACGGGTATTACGCGGCTGTATCACTACCTGGAAAAGCGGCTGAAGCCCGTTGCAACGCAACTCACGCTGCTGCGCTCAGCGGAACACCTGCAGAACTGGGCGGCGTTCATTCCCGGCGCGCTTGCCAGCGGTACGCTGCCAAGCCTCCATCTGCCTTTGGAGCACCGCTTTCCCTCGGTGGCCGCACAGGACGTCGGCGCAGCGAGCGCCGAGTTGCTGCTCGATTCGCAGCAGTCGGACACGGCGCGAATTGTGAGCATCGAGGGACCGCAGAGAATCAGTGTGAACGACATCGCGGCGGCACTCAGCGAAGCGGGCGGTCGCACGATCACGCCTCATGCGCTGCCGCGCGAATCGTGGACGCCTATGCTGCTCAAGGCCGGACTCAGCGAGAATCACGCGCGGCTCATCACCGACCTTTACGACGTCTACAACACCGGCCGCATCGATGTGGAAGCGAGCCGCAGCGAGCGGCGTTTCGGCACGACCGCATTACCAGACGTGCTCGGCCCGCTCGTTGCGAAATTCAACCGCCAATAATACGCACGCCGCGATGAAAAAACGGCCAGCCGCCGTACACGCCTGGCCGTTCCCGCTTGACTACGCGGCGATCAGAACCACTTGCCGAACGGGCCGCCCGGCGCCAGCGACACGCCACGCAGCACTTCGCCGAAGCCCGCATTGCGCAGCGTCACGAAGCGCTCGTTCGCAGCACTTGTCGCCGTGCTGTTGCGCAGCACGTCGCGCACGGCGACGAGGCGATTCGGGTCCGCGCCCTGGTCGCCGTTGCCGCTCACCGTCGAGGTGATGGCCCAGATCGTGACCGTGCCGTCCTGCTCGACGTGGCCCGTGATGTTACGCAAGCCGTCGGTGGCGGGCGACCACGGCAGGTTGGTCGCGCTGTTCGTGCCGACCGGATAGCGTGCCACGGTGTACGACGTACCCAGGTTCAGGCCGTTCTGGAGCGTGTATGCGAGCTTCCACGATTTCGTGCCCGCGTTGTACACCCATTTTTGCAGGCCCGCAGTGGTCTGCTGTGCCGCATGCGTGTACAGGTCCGTCCACCCGCATAGCCGTCGCCCTCGTCGGCGACATAAAGCGTATTCGCGTCGGCGAACCACAGCCCGAAGGGGTACGAAAGCGTCGTTGCCGACTTGTTCGGCGTGGCCGGGAAGCCCGCGAGCACGCATACATTGCTCGGCAAGCCGCTGGTCGTCAACGTGGACGCGTCGTACGCGAGCGGGTTGGTGGGCAGTTTCGCGCCCGCCACCGGCACGCCTACCCCGCTCGTGGGACACGCCTTGCCCGTGGTGTCGACAAAGTACACCGTGTTCACGCCGTTGCTGCCGCTGCCCTTCGTGAAGTACACCACGTTGTTGAAGACGGTAAGGCCGCGGTAGTTGTCGTCCTTGCCGACCTTGTCGGCCTTCGCACCGAGCTGCGTGACCGAAAAACTCGCGAGCGGCGTGGGCGTGCCAGGCGTTTGCTGCGCTTCGTGCTGGTGCGTCGCTTCGATGAATTGCGAACCCGCGCCAAGAATCACGCCTGCCGGCTGCGGATTCGCGCCGTTGCCTGCATTGCCCACCGTGTAGTAAAAGCCGTTGCCTTCGCCGTTGCCGTTGCCGTTGCCGTTGTTGAGCAGCGCGCTGCGGCCGTTGTTGCCGCTGTAGGCATTAGTCTCCGTGAAGGAAAAGTGCCCTTCGGCATCGAGCCGCGCCACGGCGCGATAGAACACCTGACCGTCCGGATTCGTCGGGTCGATCGCGCCAGGCGTATTCGAGTTCGATACGTCGATCGCGTTGACCGGCGCAACGTAGCCCATGAAAGTCAGGTAGCGGCCGTCGCTCGAGAGGTTGAGCGCGAGTTCGGACTTGGAGCTGAAGCTCGTCACGAGCTGGTCGTGATCATGGCCCGGATGCAGGCTGTTGGGCACTTCCAGCGTGCGGACGACCTGGCCTCCCGGCGTGATGGTGTCGAGGAAAATGCGCGACGTGATACCGAAGCTCGGATCGTAAAGCACGTTGTTCCAGACTGCCGGGTAGGTGCCGTCACTCGGCGCGCCGCCCGTGGGGCAGCTCGCCTGCGCGCTATTGCAACTGGGCGGCAGCGTCATACCGGCGGTGACGTTGCTCGACACATTGTCGTACACACTGCGGCTCACGACGAGCAAGCCCGAACCACCGAAAAACGCGTCCGTATTTTGCGTGGCTGCGGCGGCTCCTGCACTGGTACAGACCAAGGCAGCGGCAATGGCAAGACGCGAAGGACGTGCGGCAAAGCAGGCGCCGCACAAGGCTGAGCGAAGGGTATGGATGGCCATCTGTAGCGTCTCCGAAAGGAATTACAAGCATTTTGTCAAGACGAACTCGGGGTCAATCCCGCTTACCGTAGCGAAATATTGTGAAAGATTCGTTGCAGTGTTTCCGCTTCGCCCATGCGATTTCCTCTGCGGAAACCGGTCTCTTCAGCCAGGCTTCGGCGTAGATCACATAGTTTGTTATCCTCATCATCTAGCGAATCGCGCGTGCAACGCTTCGTCAAAAACCGCGGCACGATAGCAGGATTCAATTTGAATCCTGCCTGTCATCATCCTGTAATTGACTCTACGCGGACGCGATCAGACATCCGTGAAGCCCCGCAGAACATGAATAACGGGAGAGGCTAGTGAGACCATTGCGCCCCCTGATTGCCGCGCTCATTTGCGGTGTTTGTGCGCTGACGTGCCGCGCGCAAGATGTGACTGGCTGCGGCAGCACGCTCGCCGCCCCCCTCTACACCCACTGGGCTACCGACTACCAGAAGTCCGGCGGCGGCAAGGTGATCTATCACAGCACTGGCTCGACAGACGGCCTCAAGCAGATCGTCGCGCACACGGTCGACTTCGCCGGTTCCGACGCCCCGCTCACGAGCGAGGAATTGAGCAAGGAAGGATTGCGGCAGTTTCCCACCGCGATCGGCGGCGTGGTTCCCGTCGTGAATCTTCCCGGCATCAAGGCCGGGCAGTTGATGCTGACCGGCGAGGTGCTGGGCCAGATCTTTCTCGGCAAGATCCTGTATTGGGACGACCCGGCGATTGCGCGGCTCAATCCGAATCTGAAGATGCCCGACACGCCAATCGCTGTCGTACGGCGCCTGGATGGTTCGGGCACGACGCTGATCTGGACGCACTATCTCTCGCAGGTGAGCCCCGAATGGAAACACAAGGTTGGCGAAGGCACCAGCGTTCACTGGCCCCTGGGAATAGGCGGCAAGGGCAATGAGGGCGTTGCCACGTTCGTCGGCTATCTGCCCGGGGCGATAGGCTATATCGCCTGGGACTTTACGAAGCAGAATCATCTGACCTACACGGCCATGACCAACGCGGCGGGCACGGTTGTGGAGCCGGGCGTCCAGACATTCAGCGCGGCTGCCGCGAATGCGGACTGGTCGAGCTCGCTCTTTCAGGTGCTGACCAATCAGCCGGGTAAGGACGCATGGCCCGTAATGGGCGCGACCTATGTGCTGCTGCAGGCAACGCCGGACCATGCGGCGCGTAGCGCCGAAACGTTGAAGTTCTTCGATTGGGCGTTCACGCACGGCGCGCCGACGATCCAGGCGCTGGACTATATTCCGCTGCCCGCGGTAGTCGTGGCAAAAATCCGCGCGCAATGGCACGGAGATAAAAGCGACGACGTCGCAAATAAAGCGGTTGCCGTGCAATAACTTCCACGTCAGTGCACGAGTGTTCTCACGCCAGGCGCCTTTGCGCCAGGGAGGCGTTGATGAAACAGGAAGCTGCAGAAGAGATCGTGAAGGCGATCGCGACCGAAACGCAAACGCCGCTGGAAATCGTCGCGCAGATGTATGAGCAAACGTGGGCGGAGTTCAGTGACGGCGCACGCGTGATGGATTATCTGACCGTGCTCGTCTCGCGGCGCGTTCGGGAGGACCTTCGGAACATGCGCAAGAATGCGCACTGAACGCTTGCGCGGCAGCATGCCAATGCCACGCGCATGCTCGAATCAGCGCTTGCCGGCTTTGCGCCTGCGGAGATCGGCTTTACGGCAAAGGTCGGTCAACACCCAGCGTGCAATGATCTCGGGACGATTCGTTCCGTGCTGCGCCGACTTGATTTCGTTTTCGAAGTAGACGATGACGCTTCCAGCCATCACGCGGTATGTGCCCGCGTAGTTCACGCCATCCAGTTCGATATTCAACGGATGCGCGGTTTCGTATTCTGCAAGAGCCAAGGTAAACGCGGAAATGTCTAAATTATGACAATAGCGTTTCGCGCCCCCATTGGTCAATTAAATATGCGTTTTGTTTCATATTAACGGCTGCGGTCCCGATATAGCGCATTACATATGGCTTTCGCGACCCCTTATTGGGACTCGCATCAAAGCCGCATGATTAAGCCTGCCATAGGGGCTTGCTGCGAACCATCGCTCGCCCACGGAAGCGCTCCAGGCATTCACCCAGCGCGTCGCCATCATTTTTTCGGTTGCCGCTTCGGCATTCATCAGCCGCTTCATGGCCAGACCAAGGCGGTGCATGGCGTACCGCTTGCGGCGTGCTTCGGTGTCGATTCGCGCGTTCATCGTTTCGCCTTTTCCGACTGAGTATTGCGCAGACAAAAGCCTGGAGACCCACCTGCACCGATACCTTGCGAAGCTGCTGCTTCACTCGCGCTGAACCTCGCGTGAACGCACATTAAGGCACGGAAAAAAAGGCGGAAACATCAGGGAGAGTATTGAGGGCGGTTTTTCTGAAAGCGCTTTCGCCCGGCAACGCGAATCAGGGCACATAGCCCACGGCGATCTGACTCTCCATTCACCAACGACGTTACGCCGGCCATATGACACCTATGCCACTCGGCTCGTCAGTGAGCCATGGAATCATGCCTTTTTTTGTCGAAATTCAACCGATGAATGGCGGCGGCTTAACGTCGCGCCGCGCGATCATGATGAATCGGCAACCTCGTTCCAGAAGGTTCACAGCGCGCAAATCCATGCGAACCACGACACACGGCGGCCCCCGATTCGCGCTCGGACGCGCACTGAAGCAACCGCTGCTCAACGCGGTGGCCCGGCTGCCCGACGGCGTGCAGCGCGCGATGTTCATATCGCCGATACGCCGCATCTTCATTCGCGTGCCGGTATTGCGCGCCGTGTATTCAGGCTGCCTGCGGCGCCATCCCATCGACCTGCAGTACGGCACCGACACGAGCGGTCTGGTCGATTCCAACGCGCTGCAGCGCGACGCCCGCCTTGCCGGGCAGCTAAGGCCCTACATGGGCTCGCAACCGAGCATCATCCGCCGCGCGCTCGACACCCTGGGCGAGATTGGCGGCTATACGTTCGTGGACATCGGTTGCGGCAAAGGCCGGCCGATGATCGTCGCCTCCGAGTATCCGTTCGCTTTGGCGCTGGGCTACGACATCAGTGCGGACCTGGTGAGAACGGCGAACGCGAACGCGGTCGTCATGGCGCGGCGCTTTCCGCAACGGCCGCCCATTCGCGCATTGCACGCCAATGTCGCCGATTTGCAGGTGCCGTCAGGAAAAGTCGTCGTCTTTCTGTTCAATCCGTTCGGTCCAGAGTTGATGGCATCATTGCTGGAAAAACTCGAAGCAGGCCTTTCGAGCGGCGCCATCCAGCATCTATTCATCGTCTACGACAACCCTGTATGTAGTGAAATCTTCGACAGATCGCAACTGTTGCAACGCTGGTTCGCTGGCGTATTTCCGTACGATCATGGCGAAGTCGGCTTCGGCCCCGAAGACCACGAGAACGTCGTCGTCTGGCAGAGCGTGAGCGGCGCGCGCGCTGCTATTTTCGCGGACCGCAACCGCCGCATTACAACGAAAGACCGGCTCAGCACGTCCTTTGAAAGCTGAGTCATCAGCACGACGAATCGATTCAGGAGACACAAGTGCCGACCTCCGCCGTGGCGATATACGAGTCGTCGCCGGCCGCATCCCTGCGGTACGCGTTACGCACGTGCGAGACCGTCGATGCGTTTCGCGCCTTCGAGCCGCAATGGCAGGCGCTTTTATCCGGCGCCGAGGCCTGGTCGCCTTTCATCAGCTTTGCCTATTGCGAGGCGGCGGTTGCGGCAGCACTGAAGAGCGGCGCAAAGGTCGAAGTTGCGACGGTGCACGACGCGCGCGACCTGCTGGTGCTATGGCCCGTTGCCATCACGCGCCAAGGCGCGTGGCGAGCGGCCCACACGCTGGGCTGCGGATGCGGCGAGGAATACGGCGGCCCGCTGATCGCCGACACCCGGCGCGCGGAACTTTACGACGCGGCAGTCCAGGCAGTCTCGCGAATACACGCCGACGTGCTCTACATTCCGATGCTGGAATACGGCAGCACGCTGCAACGCGCGCTCGACGCCGCGCCACAGTCTTGGGTGCAGCGCGCGCTGCCGCCGCGCTGGCGCGTGATGCCCGGCTATTCGATCCATCTTCGGGCCGCACCCACATGGACCGACTTCCTCGCCACGCGGCACTCAACGCTGCGCGCCGCGCTGCGCTCGAGCGCAAAACGGTTGCGGCGCGAAGGCGAAGTCGGTTTTGGGTGGTGTGAAAGCGCCGAGGACACCGAACGCGTATTGCGATGGCTATTCGCGAACAAACGTCAATGGGCGCTCAAGCGCGGCGTCGAGTCGCCCTATTTGATGGACGACCGCGTACGCGATTTCTTCATCGGCCTCGCCAAGCTAACCGACCTGGCCCGCCTGCCGCTCGTCGCTTATGTGCAGGTCAACGGGCAGCCGGTGGCGGCCTCGGTCAATCTCGTCGGTGCGCGCAGCGTCGAGTATTTGATCACCACCTATGACGAGGCGTTCAGCGTGTTTTCAGTGGGCAACCTGCTGATCGAATACATCGCACAATGGGCTCACGCGCATGGCCGCGATTTCGACTTTCGGCCGCTGCACGGCGACTACAAGGTGCGTTGGGCGGATCGCGAAACCCGCCACGAGTCGCGCATTGTCGTGCTCAATGCGCGCGGACGGCTCGTCGAGTTGGCGCTGTCATGGGCGCAGGTCAAGCGCGTCTATCGCAAAGTCGCGACGCTTGTGATGGCGCGCTTGAAGTGAGCCAACAGCGTGCATACGCACCGTTCACGGCCTCACCACACCGCCCTCCCCGGGCGTTTCGCTGAGCGCCGATTCGTCGAGCGTTTCGAGCGCCGGGTTGTGATGAAGGACGAGCGCAGCGCCCGCGCCCACGAGTCCGGCTCCCGCAAGACATAGCAGGCCCGCGCCGAAGCCGCCCGTGCTGTCCTTGATCCAGCCCATTGCATAGGGGCCGAAAAAGCCCGCGAGATTACCGAGCGAGTTGACGGCGGCAATACCGCCAGCCGCTGCCGCGCCGGAAAGGAACGCGGCCGGCAGCGTCCAGATCACCGGCAGGCAACCGAAAATGCCAAAGCCCGCAATGGAGAGCGCCAGCATTTTGAGCACCGGATTGTCGAGCCCCGCCGCAGCCGCGATACCCGCCGCTGCAACGGCCAGCGCAAATGCCACATGACGCTTGCGTTCCATGCGGCGGTCGGAATGCCGGCCCCATAGCACCATCGAAACGACGCCCACCGCGTACGGCAGCGCAGTGACGAAGCCGGTTTGCACATTCGTGAGCCCGAACGCCTTGACGATCTGCGGCAGGAAGAAGCTCAGGCCGTAATTGGTTGCGTTCGCACCGAAATAGATCAGCGCCACGGCCAGCACGCGCGGATTGATCAACGCCTCCAGCACGCCGAACGTGCGCACCTTCTCGCGATGACGGCGCTCCTGCGCCTGGCGCTCGACGAGCCAGCGGCGCTCGTCGTCGGCCAGCCAGTCGGCGTCGGCGGGCTTGTCGGTCAGGTAGTACAGCACGGCCACGGCGAGCACGAGCGCGGGTATCGCCTCGATCAAATAGACCCATTGCCAGCCTGCGAGCCCTCCTTTTCCGTCCAGCGAAAGCAGCGTGCCGGACACGGGGCCGCCAATGACCGTCGACAAGGGAATCGCCGCCATGAAATAGCTCACCACACGCGCGCGATATTTGGCGGGAAACCAGAGCGTGAGCAAAAAGATGATGCCGGGGAAGAAGCCCGCCTCGGCGATGCCCAGCAAGATACGCAGTCCATAGAAAACATGCGCGTTCGACATGCCGGTGATGCGGGCGATATCAGGGATAAACGCCATCGCCCCCGCGATGATGCCCCACGTGAACATGATGCGCGCGATCCAGCGCCTTGCGCCAAAGCGCTCGAGCAGCAGGTTCGAAGGCACCTCGAAAAAGAAATAGGCAATGAAGAAGATCCCTGCCCCAAAGCCGAACGCACTCGCCGAAAGATCGAGCGCCTTGTTCATCTGCAGTGCAGCAAAGCCGACGTTGACCCGATCGAGATACGCCACGAAATAGCAAACGATCAGGAACGGCACGAGCCTCGCGGTCACGCGCGCCATGGTCCGGGCTTCAAGCTCCATAGGTGTCTCCTTCGAGGCCCGCGGTGCGGCGCGGTGCGCCAGTCACGGGCCGGTCGGTTTGGTATCGATACAGACTAGTCGCTCGCGGCGCGATACGAAAGGACGGTTCACATGGTGGGAAATGAGCCAAATGCGGAGCCAAACGCGGAGACAAACGCGGAGCCAAACGCGAAGCCGAAAGCGCGATTAAAGCCGAATTAAAGCTTCGGACACGAAAGCACTTGCAATGGCTGCGCGGCAACACCGGGCTGGGCGCCAGGGGTCGGCGTGCCCTGTGGCGGCGTTGAAACGAGGCGCACACTGTCTGGACCCGCGTTCGCGAGTGCGTATTTTTCTTCGCTGCCTTGTGGCTGCCAATAGGCACGAAATACCGGGCCATCGCTGAACACGAGCAGCGTGCCGTGCGTGGCCTGTCCTGCGGAAACGAAATCAACTGGCTCGCCGCTGCGCAAGGCGAAGCCCCCCGCCGCGTTCGTCCCCACGAGCCTGCCGCACGGCGGCGCGGCATCAGGACTGGGAGTGGGATCTGCGCCATATGCCGGCTGGGTCGCGAGCAACGCCAGGCCAAGACATGACGACAACGCGAGCGTAAGAGTCGTATTCACGCGCCACCTCGTCAACTCGTCACCAGTCGCTACGGCGCGCGCAAACCGCATTCCTGCGTGTGCGGGCCAGGAACGGCCGCCCAGTCTGGCTAACGGGGTGGCGAGCGTTAAACGCCGCCGGAGGCCTTGCCGAGGGTGTCGATATCGATCTCGAGAACACGGCAGACATCGCGCACGAATTCTTCCATGGCAGCCGTGCACTCCGGGCTCCCTGCCGGGAAATCCTCGGGGTTCTTCTTGCCTTGCGCGCGGCGAATGGCGCGAATGCTCGCCTCGAGCGCGCGCGCCTCGGCCCAGATGGGCGGTTTGTCGGGATAGTCTGGATGTTTGCGCGCCATGACTGGTATTTCGGCAACGGCCAGACGAACTTTAGGCTGGCGCAGTGGACTCCCCTTCGAATTAAAAAACGTACGCAACCCTTCGCCCACGTAGATGAGGACGCCAAACGTTTGCGCCCGCACTATGCGCGCTGCTGAAACCCCGCAATGGCCCGCCACATCGCGACCGGATTCGAATACATGGGGAAGTGCCCGCAATTCGCAATTTCGGCCAAGGCCACACCCTGCTCGCGAATGTGATCGAGGTACGAAAGCGACGCGTTCTGCTGCCCATACATAAACATACGCGGGAACGGCAGAGCGAGGAATTTGCGCATCAAGTCGCCGTTGTCGGAGAGTTCGACCATCGAGCGGAATATCGACCCCACCGCCTCGGCCCTGACCTTGCAGCGCAAACTCGCGGCATAGAGCGCACTGGCATAGGCCGGTGCGTGGCGCGTGCGCTCGATGAAATCGCTGAAGAAGCGCTCGGCGTCCGTGTGTGGATAGTCCACGATCTGCCTGCTGAGAAAGCAGTCCTCGGGCGCGATATTGCCTTCGATATCCACGAAGCTGAGCACGCGCTCCGGGTGCCGGTGCGCGAGCATGAGCGCGGTCAGTCCGCCCATGGAGTGACCGACCAGATGGAAGCGGTCAAAGCCAACGCGTTCGAGCGCGGCGAGTGCGGTATCGACGAGAAACGGTATACCGACTTTCGAGAGATCGGCACACTGCGTTTCGCCGCAGCCCGGCGCGTCATACGCGATGAACGGGTGCCCCGCGAATTCGGCGTAACGCACAATATCGGCGTAATCCTCTTTCGTGGACCCGAACCCGTGAAGGAACACGATCGGCGCTTTGTCGCCTTCACGGTGAATGGCGGAAAGCGCGATCGCCGTGCCGTCTACATCGAACGAAAACGCCGAGCGGGTAAATTCTTGAAGCATCGTCACTCCCCAAGTGTGTGGCAGAAGTTCTGGATTGCGGTGCAAGCATGCCGCAGAGACACGTCATCCAGTGCATAGGCGATACGGATATAGGGCCCAAGTCCGAACGCGCTGCCATGCACCGTTGCTACGCCGGTTTCGTCGAGCAGCGCGTTGGCCACTGCTTCGTCATCCTTGAGATATGCCCCTCCTCGCGTCGTTTTACCGATCAGGCCTTCGCATGAGGCGAATGCGTAGAACGCGCCTTGCGGCGCCGCGCAGCGCAGCCCCGGCGCCTGATTCAGTTGATCGACCACGAGATCGCGTCGGCGCTGAAATACCCTGCGCGCGTGCTCGATGAAATCCTGCGGCCCGCTCAGCGCCGCCAGCGCGGCATGCTGCGAAATGCTCGACGCCCCGGACGTTTGCTGGCCCTGCAATTTTTCCATTGCGTCGATCAGCCATCGCGGTCCGGTACAAAAGCCAATGCGCCAGCCCGTCATCGCATAGGCCTTCGAGACGCCGTTCATCGTCAGCACGCGCTCGCGCATGCGGGGCTCGACCTGCGCAAGCGTGGAAAATTCGAGGCCATCGAAAATCAAATGCTCGTAAATGTCGTCGGAAAGAACCAGCACCTGCGGGTGGGCCAGCAGCACTTGCGCAAGCTGCTGCAGTTCGGCACGACGATAAATCGCGCCGGTCGGATTGGATGGCGAATTCAGAATCAGCCAGCGCGTACGCGGCGTAATCGCGGCGTGCAGCGCGTCGGCGGTCAGCTTGAAGCCGCTTTGCGCGCCACATGGCACGATCACGGATTTCGCGCCGCACAACTGCACGATCTCGGGGTAACTGACCCAATACGGTGCAGGCACGATGACTTCGTCATCCTCATTGAGCGTCGCCGCGAGTGCGTTGAAGATCACCTGCTTGCCGCCGCTGCATACGAGCGTGTCGCGCCAGTTTACGTCGAGCCGGTTTTCGCGCCGAAATTTTCCCGCGATCGCTTCACGCAAGGCCCGCAACCCTGCGACTTGCGTATAGCGCGTATGGCCCGCCCGAATCGCCGCGATGCCGGCTTCGCAAACGTGCGGGGGCGTGTCGAAATCAGGCTCGCCCGCGCTAAGCGAAATGACCGTTGCGCCACTCGCGCGCCGTGCGGCCACACGGTCCATGACCTTGTATGTGGCCGAAGGCTTCGCGGCCGCGAGGAAGCGGTTCAATACCGGGACTTTCTCGCTCATCGGACTGCAATCGCCTCGAACGCCTTGTCGTGCATGACGTCCGCAACCGGACGCCCAGCGCGCACCGCCGCCACCATGCCGTCCTGGCGGCGCGCGATCCGCTCGCCAAGCTCCAGCACCGCTTCGATCTCGCCTTCGGGAACGAACACCGTGCCGCATCGATCGGCGATCACATAGTCGTTTTCATGCACGGTGATGCCCGCCATTTGCACCGGCTTGCCCGACTCGACCTGCACCACGCGATTGCGCGCGCTGATCATCGTGACGCCCCGGCCGTATACGGGGTAGCCAATCGCCTCGCTGCCGTCGATATCGCGGCTCACGCCATCGATGACCGAGCCGCGTATCTGCTTCGCCGTGGCGGCATTGGCGAGAATGTCGCCCCAGCACGAAATGCCCTCCACGCCGCCCGCGATCACCAGCACGCGATCGCTCGTCGTGACCGCATCGACAACGGGAGAGATGAGGTGCACCCCGGGTTCAGCGTCTTGCTTGGGCCCGAGCAAGATGGTGCTCGCGCGGCCAACGATCTTCGGGCAGTCCCAAAGCGGGCGCAGGCCGTAAGTCGCGCCGGGCAGGCCGAGAAAGTCGAGCGCGTCGGACACCGTGTTGGTGTCCAGCGACGCGAGTCGATCGAGGAAGGAAGGCGTAGTCATCACACTCGGCTCCGTTGAAAAGTCCGCCCATCCTCGCGCCGCGCGGCTGATATGTAAATTTCGCAGTTCGTATCTCGGTGATACGATTTCCGGAACAGCAATTGACCACCGGAAAATGCGTGCACCATGAACACTACGATCGACTTCAGGCTGATACGGCAGCTATGGATGTTTCTCGCGGTTGCAGAGGAACAGCATTTCGGGCGCGCCGCCCAGCGGCTGAACATGTCGCAGCCGCCGCTTACCGAGCAGATCAAGGTGCTCGAGCAATCGCTCAAGCTGGAACTGTTCTACCGGTCCCGGCAGGGCACGCAACTGAGCCCGGCGGGCGCCGCGATACTGCCTGCCGTTCGGCAATTCGCCGGCCAGGTCGAGCGGCTCGCGCGGGTCGTGCGCGAAGTCGCCGCCGGTCAGTCGGGCGTGCTGCATGTCGGGGCGATCACGTCCGCCATGCTCGAAACGGTGCCGCCCGTGCTGGATGCGCTCAAACGCGCTCACCCGCAACTGACCGTGCTCGTGAAGGAGATCGATAGCGTCGACGCCATACCCATGCTCGAAGCCGGCGAACTCGATCTCGCCTTCGTGCGCATCGACGGCGAGGTAGGCAGCGGCATCGCCACCATGCCGCTGGCCGAGGACCGTCTGGCCGTGGCGCTGCCGAAGGACCATCCTCTGGCGGCCCTGCCCCGCGTGCGGCTGCAGTCGCTGGCCGGCGAACAACTGGTGATGTCGTCGCGGCAGGTCAGCCCGGTGTACTTCGACTTCCTGACTTCGGTTTGCCGTTCGCATGGCCTGACGCCGCACGTCACCCACGAGGTGCGCACCGTCACTTCGCAAATTGCCTATGTCGGCTGTGGTCAGGGCGTGGCGCTCGTGCCGGCGTCAATGCGCAAGCTCGCACCCGGCAATGTGGTCGTGCGGCCATTGAAGGAAAAAATCTCAGTGGTCACGGCCGCGCTGCTGTGGAACACGCACCGTCATCACCCTATGGTCGACGAGGTCGTCGCTTCGCTGCAGAAACGAAAGACACGAACAGGCGCGTTGAAAGCCTGACGAAAAATGGGGCCGCGCACACGACAATGAAAAGCACGCGCGTTTCCTCCAGAAATCATGCGGGCGGTCGTAAACGGAGGTATTACATTTCGTTCCCGGCGGCTGCAACGGGACGACATCGACTCGCAAGACCATGTTCAACGTTGTGGCCCAGTATTGGGGAACGATTCGGCGCACTGTCGCCGGAAACAGCGCAGCATTGAAGCTCGCGCAGTTGCGCGTGATGATCTATCAGCTTCCCATGATGTATGGGCTGCTGGTCGTCAACACGTGGGGCATGGTGCTGCCTCACGAGAACGAGATTCCCGCATGGCAGGGCGTGTTCTGTCCGCTCGTGCTCACGGTATTTTGTTTCGTACGCGTCCTCTCCTGGTTGCGCCTCGCGAGGATGCGTGTGAGCGCGGACGATGCAGTGACGATCCTGCGCAATTCCGGCAGGCTCGCGTGGGTCTTCTCCATCTCGTTCACGGCGTGGTCACTGTCCCTTCTGCCTCATGGCGGCGCGGCCTTCAAGCTTCATGTTGCCTTTTACATGGCCATCACGGTCATCGGCGTCATCTTCTGTCTGATGAATGTCGTCAAGGCCGCTTTCACCGTTACCGCCATTGTCAACGGCGCGCTCGTCGTCACGTTTCTGAGTTCCGGCAATGGCGTATTCCAGGCAATTGCCATCGACACGTCACTGGTATCGCTGGCGATGCTGATCGTGGCATTCACGCAATTCAAGAACTTCTCCGACCTCGTTGCCACGCAAGGCGAAAACAAGCGCCTCGCGAATATCGACAGTCTCACGAACCTGCCCAACCGGCGGGCCTTTTTCGCTTCGCTCGACAAGCATTTCGATGCCGCCATGGCGTCGGGTGGCCGGCTCGCGGTGGGACTCGTCGATCTCGACGGTTTCAAGTCCGTCAACGACATTCACGGCCACTCACTGGGAGACCACGTGCTGGCCGAAGTCGCGGCGCGCCTCGCACAAGCGGCGCGCGGCACGATCACGCTTGCAAGGCTGGGGGGCGACGAGTTCGGCGTCATTGTCACCAGCGACTGCTCGGACGCCGGCCTCTCGCAACTGGGCCGATCCATTTGCGATGTCTTCCATTATCCCGTGCGTGTTGGCGAGATCTCCGTGCGGCTCGGGGCGACGATCGGTTTCTCGACCTATCCGCACATTTCGCGCAACAAGGCCGATCTATTCGAAACAGCGGACTACGCGCTTTACGAAGGCAAACGCCGCTCGCGCGGCTCGGTGACGATCTTTTCGGAGACCCATCGCAACGCGATCATCCGCGAGTCGCAGATCGCCCAGGCGCTGCGCTCCCCCGATCTCGCCGGCGAACTTCACCTCGCCTTCCAGCCGATCTTCTCGCTCGAGCGCCAGCGCACTGTCGGCTTCGAAGCGCTTGCGCGCTGGCAAAGCGCCTTGCTCGGCACGGTCCCGCCCGGCGAATTCATTCCTGCCGCGGAACGCAACGGGGTCATCAACGGCTTGACCCTCGCGCTGTTCGCCAAGGCCCTCGCCTGCGCGAAACAATGGCCGGCGCGTATCGGCTTGTCCTTTAACCTCTCCGCGCATGATTTCGCCAGCGAATCGGCGGTGAAAGAACTGGCGCAGTGCATTGTCAGCAGCGGCATCGACCCGGCGCGGCTTGACTTCGAGATCACGGAAACCGCAATGGCCAAGGACTTCGAGCAGGTCCAGAAAGCCGCCAAGGTGCTGCGCGCGCTGGGCTGCGGTTTGTCGGTCGACGATTTCGGCACCGGCTATTCGAGCCTCTCGTACCTGTGCAAGCTGCCGCTCACGCGCTTGAAGATCGACAGGATGTTCGTGAGCGGTCTGAAGGAACGCACGACGGCATTCACCGTCGTGCGCACGCTGCTCAATCTCAGCCGGCAGATGTCGCTCGACTGCGTGGTCGAAGGTGTGGAAACGGCCGCCGAACTGCAAACGGTCACGGCGCTCGGAGCAACGCTGATTCAGGGATATTATTGTTCCCGCCCGATGGACGCGTCTGCGGTGTCCGCATTTCTGGAGCGCGAGTGCGAGCGCGAAACGACAGGCAGGACGCGCGCATTGTCAGCGCCTACGGGGTTCCGGTAAAGCCATGAAGAAGGGCACACTTTGGCGCGCTATTCGAATCGTTTCGCCTGCTATTGCCGCGAGCGTGATGGTAGCGTGCACGTCGGCCGCCAACGTGAGCGCCCCTGTCACGACATCGCTCGGCGACGGCAGTAGCGGACACATTACGTTCGAATCGATCACGCCCGCGAATACCCTCGACTTTCTGCTGCATTACGCCAGTGCCCGCAAGGTCGCCATTACGGGGGATCTGAGCATGCCGGACAACGCGCCGCGCGCCGTACCCGCTGTGATCATTCTGCATGGAAGCAGCGGCGTAAATCCCGGTGAGCGGATCTGGGCACAACGCATGAACGCGCTGGGTTACGCCAGCTTCGTCGTGGACAGTTTCACAGGCCGCGGTATCAGGAATACTGAAAAAGACCAGTCGCAGCTTTCCATGAGCGCCGACATTGCAGACGCCTATGCCGCCTTGCGCCTGTTAGCCACGGATCCTCGAATCGACAAAGAGAAGATCGCCGTCATGGGATTTTCGCGTGGAGGCGTGGCAGCACTCTATTCGTCGCTGGAGCCTTTCCGCCAGGCCGCAATAGACGGCAATCTGCGCTTTGCCGCCCATGTCGCTTTTTATCCGTCGTGCGGCATCGCTTACAGCTCGGCGCATCTGGACGGCGCGCCCGTCATGTTGCTGCTCGGCGGCAAGGACAACTACACGCCGGCGCCCGCCTGCATGGCCTACGCCCAGACGTTGCGAGCGGAAGGCGCACAGGTCACGGTTCAAACGTTTCCGGATGCGTATCATGGTTTCGACCGGCCGACGCGCCTGCATGCATTGCCGCTTGCAACCAGCGCACGCGATTGCCACGGCTCCTACGACCTCGACACCCGAACGCTGACCATGATCCGCGACGGCCAGACGCTCTCCGGTTCCTCGGCCGTGGCCGAATCGAAACGTTGCCTGACGCGGGGCGTCATGTTGGGCGGCGACCCGCAAGCCCAGCAGCAATCTCCTGCCGAAGTCGCGGCGTTTCTCAAGGCGGCGTTCGACCCCACGCCTCGTCTTTCCTTACATTAAGCAGACATTCCGCCAAAACAGCGGCCGCACGATCGCGCCTGGCCGAGGCGCAGGCGCCCCGCGCTCACTGTCACCTCGTTGCCGCAGTCGCAGCGGCACACCCACATACCGTCGCCGGCGTACCGGTCGGTCGTCAGCTGGCCGAACACCTCGCCGCCTTTCAGCGCAGGCGAGCCCGGCCGGGAGCGCCACACGCGGCGCTGCTCACGGCAGCCGCAGTCCCGCGTCTGGCCGCTCTCCACCGCCTCGAGCGCAGCCGTGACGTGCGCGCCGCATCGGCACCGCCACAGCCACACGCCAGCGCCGCGATATTGAAGCGCGACGAGATCGCCGAACGCGCGGCCGGAGACGTCGCGATACGGCGGAAAAGGCCATTCAGGCGGCAAGGGGGGACGAATGCGCTGGTTCACAAAAGCTAAATGGGATTCGGCGTCCTGTTCTCAAGCGTAACCGGGCGCCTTCGATGCGCAGGCCTGGCTCAGCAAAGAGGGGCGGATCGTCCCGCACATTCGGTGCGGCGCCGCCTCGTTTCGGGTTGTGCGCCTATTTTGGCACCAATTCGCGAGGCCTGGGCGGCGCGATGTCGCGCCAGTCGATGCGCGACGCAATCATCTATAGCGGCAGCGTTCCCAACTACGCCGAGGCGAACTGAACCGCTTCGGTGCTGAACACGGCCCTGACCAGCTTCGTCGACCCGGGAGGATCGAACCACGCACAAGAAAGCTGGGGCCCATAGGCCGTAGGCACGACCTGGTTCACCGTCATCAACGGCCCGCCTGAACACAGGCGCACCGTCCTGCCTTTATATCGCTCAGCGACCGAACTCAGCGTCCCGGAACGCGAGTCACTGTGGATCGCACACACTGCGGACATGTCTCCTCCCGGATTCTCGCGACTCGTTGGCGAAGCGCCACCCGCTCTCGACAACGTCTGGAACGCGTATCTTCTCCCCAGCGCGCGTGCGCTGAATATAAATATTTCGCCTTCCTGGCGGAACAAATTCGCCATCGAAAGTCATTCCCGAACATCCTGTTCGCGCGACGGACCGCGTGCCAGCAAACAGGCGTTGGCCGTGAATCTCCGCAGCCTTCGTCGCTCGAGCGCATTGCGCACCTGGCCCAGGAGCAGCGTACTGGCAATCAGCGCGAGATACAGCGTGACGAGATCGTGACGCACGCC
Organism: Paraburkholderia sp. J10-1; assembly: GCF_905220165.1. Classification (NCBI taxonomy): domain Bacteria; kingdom Pseudomonadati; phylum Pseudomonadota; class Betaproteobacteria; order Burkholderiales; family Burkholderiaceae; genus Paraburkholderia; species Paraburkholderia sp. J10-1. Next base: position 388,349 of record NZ_CAJMYW010000003.1, read on the forward strand.
GTTGAGGGCGGCTTGATGAACGACGAGCGCGGCATCGACGGGCGGAAGCAGGTGGCGTTTGCCCTCGACGACCCGCATCATGTGGATGAAGCCCGCAGCGGAAAGCAGCGGCAGCAGGACAAAGAGTGTCAGCAGCGCCAGCCGCATGCGACGCGCCCACGCATGGTGGCGCAGCCGGAACCATAGCCCGAGGCATCCGTGTATCCAGCCAGGCGCCAGCAGCGCGAGTTGCAGCCCCTGGGTGCCGCTCGTGAGCAGCACGACGATGACACGCTCGTAGTTGGGCTCGAAACCATAGAGCGAAGACGCAAGCCGTGTCGTCACGGCATGGCGGATCAGCAGGAGCGGCAAGCTGAGCCCTGCCCACAGACGGATCCATTCCGCGGGCGGCAGCGCCCAGTGACGCCGCCCGTAGATCGTGCGCAACGCCAACACGAAATGCACCGATGCGGCGCCATACAGCGCGAGCGTTCCGGGCGAGCTGCGCCAAAGCCGCAGCGCGAGCACGAGACCGCGTCCGGCAAGCTCGAGCGACCAGATGCCGAGCGCGTGATTGACCAGATGCAGAAAAAGGTAAGTCAGCATCACGAGGCCCGTCGCGAGTTGCATTCGACGTAGAACGACTTGCAGCTTGATTCTCATTTCGCCGGCGCGGCGACGGCTCATCTCGATGATGTCCATTTTCGTTTCCGCCATCTCGTTTCGCACGCCTGCACTACCGCACACCCACGCCGGTTATTCCCGTGCGACAACCGGGAATAAAACAGCAGCGTTTGCGGTATTGCACGTGAAGCCCGCCCGGGAGGCGCTCCCGATCGCACCAGATCGCACTGGCGGTCGACTTCCTGAACCCAGTCGAGAGGACATCATGTCGTCAGATCTTCCTTCCCAACCGTCACGCCGCAACGCCCTGAAGTGCCTCGCCTTCGGTGGCATGGGCACCGTGTTTGTTCTGGCCGGAGGCGTCCTCACACCCGTGGAGCTATCGCTGGCAGCCAGCACCAAAGAAAACGCCGCGGATTCCGGCGTGCCGCTCTTTCTGCAGATCAGCGACTCGCATATTGGTTTTAACAAGGAGGCGAATCCCGATGTCGCGGCTACGCTGAAGCAGACGATCGACTACGTCAACGCCATGCCGGTCAAACCGGCGCTGGCCATTCACACGGGCGATATCACCCATCTCTCGAAGCCCGCGGAATTCGATCTGGCGGCGCAATTGCTGTCGGGTCTCACCATCACGGAATTGCACACCACGCCTGGCGAGCACGATGTGACCGACGGACCGCAAGGCGAATACTTCAAGCGTTTCGGCAAGGCATCGGACAACCGGGGCTATTACAGCTTCGACCACAGCGGCGTGCACTTCATCGCGCTCGTCAACGTGATGCATTTCAAGCCGAACGGGCTCGGAAATCTGGGCGAGGACCAGCTCGCATGGCTGGAAAACGACCTGAAGGGCCGCACGTCCAGCACGCCGATCGTCGTCTTTACTCACATGCCTATGTGGACGATCTATGAACCGTGGGGCTGGGGTACCGGCGATGCGGGCCAGGCAATGGATTATCTGAAGCGCTTTGGCTCGGTGACCGTGCTCAACGGTCATATTCATCAGATCGTTTCGAAGGTGGAGGGCAATATCACGTTCCACACGGCACGCTCGACCGCGTATCCGCAACCGACTGCCGGCGATGGCCCCGGACCCGGGCCGCTCAAGGTGGCAAGCGACCAGTTGCCGAAGATGCTTGGCGTCACCAGCATCCGGATTTCGCGCCATCCCCTCGCGGCGACGCTGTCCGACATGTCCCTCGCGTGACTTTGCTTATCGCTCATTCAACAAGGATCCGAGCCATGTTCTCCCTTCACTATCGTCGCGCGTTCGCCCTCTTTTACGGACTCGGCATGCTCATGGCGGGGACGTCCCTTGGCATGCCTGCCGCTCACGCGCAGGAGCCCAATGAGATCGTCATCAAGAATTTCATGTTTTCGCCCATGGCCATCACGGTCAAGGCGGGCACGACCGTCACCTGGAAAAACATGGACGGCGAACCGCATACGGTCGTCAACGACGCGGGCGTATTTCACTCGGCGGCGCTCGACCAGAACGATACGTATCAGTTCAAGTTCGACAAGCCGGGGGTATACAAGGTGTTCTGCGGCATTCACCCGTATATGAAGGCCACCATCACGGTGCAGTAGCACCTGGCCGAAAACTTTTCTGCGCAACTATTATTCGGACTGCTGATATACGCTCGCGCATTCGCTCAACGTGCTTGCGCGAGCATCGAAGGTCAGCGTTTCGCGATATCGTCGCCGTGCGAGTCCTTGTGAACGACCTCCACGTCGATGGTGCGGCCATCGTCGCCGCGCGTGTCCTTGTGTACGACCTCCACGTCGATGGTGCGGCCATCGTCGCCGAACTCGCGCGCCTGCCGGCGCAGCGCGCGTATTCTCCACCACAGATAGCCGGCCACGACCACGCCCACCGCGAACAGCACGGCAAGCAGCACCAGCGACAACATTGCGGCCACCACGAGCACGATTGCGCTCACGACGACGGCCACCATTCGCCCGAACCATCCAGTCCCGCCGATCCGGAGCCCTTTCTCGTACGTCGCGCCCTGTGGCGACGGTTTGTCGTCTTGCATCCCTCTTCTCCCAGCCGCCATCCGGCTGAACTTGAAGTGTTCCGAAACATCTCTGTCCACGCACGCCAGTCGTCGTTCGGCAAATTGAAAACTTAGCCCTCGCGAGCACGCGCCTGTGTCTATTCTAAAGAAGTAACGCAAGCCGTATCGAGTCGTTTCCAGTCGCATTTGAATGGGACAACCTATCATGGCCGACACGAGCTACATGGCGCGCAAGTCCGTCGCCGACATAGTGGGAAGCGCCGATGCCGAAGGCGGCCGCGCGCTCTCGAAGACCCTTGGGGCGCCCAGCATCACGGCGATGGGCATCGGCGCCATTATCGGCGCCGGTATTTTTGTCCTCACGGGCACCGCGGCGGCGCAATTTGCTGGACCGGGCATCATTCTGTCGTTTGTGCTGGGCGGAATTGCGTGTGCGTTCGTGGGCCTTTGCTACTCCGAGCTGGCCGCCATGCTCCCCGTATGCGGCAGCACGTACACGTATACCTATGCGACGCTTGGCGAAGTGTTTGCGTGGATCATCGGCTGGGACCTGATTCTCGAGTACGCCATGGGTGCCGCAACGGTCGCGGTCGGGTGGTCCGGGTATATCGTCAGTCTGTTGCATAACGTCGGCATCACTATCCCGCCAACGCTCGCTGCCGCTCCAGGCACCGCCGTCCAGCTTGCTGACGGCACCACTGCCACCGGCACGATCAATCTCCCCGCAGTGTTGATCATCGCGATCCTCACCACGATGCTGGTGCTCGGCACGCGGGAGTCTGCACGTATCAACAACATCATGGTGGCAGTCAAGCTGACGGTCGTCGTGGCCTTCATCGCCATCGGCGCGTTCTTCGTGCATTCCGCCAACTGGCATCCCTTCGTGCCGCCCAACACCGGCACATTCGGCAGCTTCGGGGCGAGCGGCATTCTGCGCGGCTCTGCGGTGGTGTTCTTCGCGTTCATCGGCTTCGACGCGGTATCGACCGCTGCGCAGGAAGCGAAACGGCCGCAGCGCGACATGCCGATCGGTATTCTCGGGTCGCTCGTTATCTGCACCCTGCTCTATATCCTCGTGGCCGCCGTGCTTACCGGACTCGTTCCATACGCACAACTGAACGTCCCCGATCCGATTGCCAAAGGGGTGGACGCCATTGGTTTCACCTGGTTCTCGGTGCTCATCAAGATCGGCGCGCTAACGGGGCTGACCACCGTGATACTCGTGCTGCTCTATGGGCAGAGCCGTATTTTCTTCACGATGTCGGAGGACAAGCTGCTGCCCCATCTGTTCTCCACCGTCCATCCGCGCCTGCACACGCCGCATCGAAGCCAGATCATGATCGGCATAGTCGTCGCCATCGTGGCGGCCCTCACGCCCATCGGCGTACTCGGCGAAATGGTCAGCATCGGGACGCTGTTTGCGTTCGTGCTCGTGTGCGGCGCCGTCATCTATCTGCGGCGCAGCGACTCCGACGCGAACCGCCCCTTCCGCGCGCCCGGCGTGCCCATTGTCCCCATTCTCGGGATCGCGTTTTGCCTGTTGCTGATGGTGGGACTTCCGCTCGTCACCTGGGTACGGCTGATCGTCTGGCTGCTGATCGGCATGCTGATCTACATGTCTTATGGCCGCCATCATTCGCGACTGCGCCATCCGGAGCGCGGTTGACGCGGGCCTCGAACCATCATGAACGTTCACCACGCGTGTTTCGTTCGTCCGGCGTTCGCTGCGATTTGCGTGACTTCCCTCGCAACGCTTGCCGCTTGCGGCGGGAACGCCTGCATCGGTCTCGGCAGTTGCGGCGGCACAACCGTGACACCCAACCTCACCCTCTCCGGCACGGCCGCCACCGGTTCGGCGCTCGCCAGCGCGACGCTCAACGTCAGTTGTGTGCAGGGTTCGGCGTCCGCCCTATCCGACGGTGGCGGGCACTACACGATCGCGTTCAATGCCACGCCGCCCTGCATCCTCACCGTGACCTCCGGCGGCGTGAGCCTGCACTCGCTGGCATTTGCCGGTGGGACCTTCAATACGACGCCGGAGACCGAGCTGATGGTTGTCTACATGGCTTCGCAACTCGGCACGAACGAGAATGGCTTGATAGCGGGCTTCCCGACCAACTCGCAGTACCAGCAAGCGCTGGCTAGCCAGGCCGACGTGCAGGCGGCGCAATCCGCAGTCGTCACGAATCTGCAGCAGCACTACGCGCTCACGCTGGCGGTACCGGCGTTTCTCACGACATCCTTCACGGTTGGCCAGCCAGGCGTCGACAGCGATCTGGTCGCGCTAGCGGCAGCGGGAGCGATCGATGCCAATGGCATGCCCGATCCGGCCGCCGTTTCGCTGTTGTCCGCGGCGGGCCTCGCCCATCCGCTTACCGCAACGTCCGCCCCTTCTTCCGGCACGGGCGGAACGGGCAGCGGCAGCGGAACCATGTGACGAGAGCTTGCCGATGTCCGAGCGGCGTCGTGCCTCGACGCCCACCCGACAACCTTAGCTGCTCTTTTCAAGGTCGCCTGGCTTCCACGTTTGGTCGAAGAACGCCTGTTCCGGCGAATACAGGCGGAAGATCACGAAGTAACCCTTGCCTGGCACCGTGCGCAGCCAGTTTTTCTCCTTGCCCGGGGGCGCCGTGGGACCGAAGTAGAGATCGGTCGATCCATCGGCGTTCTGCACCGGCCTGTCCATCTGGTTCAGCGATGGGAACGGCTGGCCGTTGTCGAGACCCGAGGCCGTCGTGGCGTCGTAGACCGTCGCGGACCAGAAGTTCTTCGCCGGAATATGCGGCGGCAAGCGCAACGTGTACGACTGGCCGCCGTCGAGGAAATGGCCATCCTTGTCGCGGAACGTGAAGGGGTACTTGGCGCCCGCTCCCACGAGATTCTTCACCATGCCCGGGCTCGCCGAATAGGCGCTCGTAAAGTACCCGGAGCGCTGTTCGAGATTGGTGAACGTCTCGCTTGACTGGAATGCCGTGTTCTCGCCGGCGAAGACGTTGATCCACTGACGATCCGGATAGTATTTGCCGCCTGGCTCGCGCGCGATCATGTCCGTGATGACCACCTTGCTCATCTTGAAGCCGGTTGCAGCGGCTTTGTCGAGCAGCGCGCGCATATCGGCCGAAGGCTCGAAGGGCTTACCCTTGTCGATGCCGATCGTATGCAGGAAGCCACGCATGTCGAGATCGGCGGGGTCGACATATTCGCTGTCGATGAAGCGCGACATCATGTCGAAGTAGCTGGCATCGTGCGCAAACAGCAGGTTGGCGGGCTTCTCGTTGGCATTCGGAAACTGCATCGGCTTTGCCGTTTCCTTGTGCCCGAGCGGATAGATATGCGTAGCAGCGATTTCGGCATTCGGTTTTGATAGATCCTTTGGATCGCTAAAGAAGGCGCGCCAGAACAGGAACACGTTATACGTCCGCGAGCGGTAGATGAACGCATCCTTCGGCACGTTCTTTGGCTCGCCTTTGTAGTCGGGTGGCAGCAGCACATAGGTGCCGCCCTTGCCCTTGTCAGGGCCGGCAAAGCCGACGTCGCCCGTCCAGGTCTGGCCGCCGATCGTCGGGCCGACGAGAGGACGCTGGAAGAAGTCGTCGAACATGCCTTGCACGCCGGGCGGCACCTCGACCACGAGCGGTCCGTCCTTGTGCAGGTCGAGATAGCCCATCGCGTATACGACGTCCGAGTTCGGCGTCGTGACCTGCGTCGAGGCCTTGATGCGCTCCTTCCACACCGGCAGCACGTTATAGCCCGCACCGAATATTTTCTCCGAGCCTTCCTTCATCGCCCACATGTTGATGGCGGGCAGCCCCCACAGGTAGGCCTGTGTGGCGCGCTGGAAGATCAGTTCCTCTTGCATGCTGCGCGACGTGGCGGCGGTCGGATAGTCCTTGTCGAACGGTGCGTTGGCGAGCGCGTCGTAATGCGAGTCTTGCCCGAAGGCAACCTTTGCACCGACGAGCGCGAGACCCGCAAGCGTGAGAAAGGCGAAACACTGGCCCTGACGTTTCATGAAGGCTTTCCTCCAAGCGATGGTTACCGGAAAAATCGTGTGCCGTGCAGGCCCTGTATCCAACGGGCACCAAGGAGGCTAGCACAGGCGGATTCCTGCATAGTCGAGCGTGACCGGTAGCCGCCGTCACCACCGGGCCTGTATGCTTACCGGGCGAATCCTCTGGATCAGGGCCGGTCGTTTGCAATCCTTCTGATACCCGATCACCGCCCCGCAAAACACCTCGATGCATCCGCATTCAAGACCCGCCGTTCTCGCCGACCGTCTACCGGGCCGAGGAAAATGGCCTGAAGCGCGTATTCATGACCAGGCGCCCGGTGTGATTCCCGCCTGCACGCGCTTCGGCGCAGCCGGAAATGGCTCAGACGGTCTGTCTTCGCGGGTCTTCCCAACCTCGTTATCGAGCGCGCCGGAGCGAATCGGCTTTCCCTCGTATCGTCCCGATGCCGCAACGCCGCCACGCCGGACGGCGTTTCACCGCGCAACCCGCCGGCGAACACCACCACTTTAGGGTGGGCTCGCCCCCTTGAGCCGCCGTCTATCCTAGAAGCCGTAGAGCCCACAGAACAAGGCGCGGAGCACGACATGCCGCGTCTGGATGCCAAGGAGACAGGCGTAGTGACCCACGTCATCGACCCACAACACGCGGCGCCCCCCTGGCGCGCCGCCCGATTTCCTCAACGGCGAACGCTGGTCGAGCGCCGCGTTGACGGCACGCTGATTCTGCGCTCCGCGAACCCGCCGCCCGCTATCAGCCAGACGAGCTTTGCCGATTTCATTGCGCACTGGGCGCAGCAGCGCGGCGACACGGCGGCCTTCTGCCAGCGCGGCGAAGACGGCGCGTGGCGCGCGATGACATGGCGGCAACTGTGGGAGCAGGTCCAATGCGTTGCGGCCGCATTGCTCGACCTGGGGCTGGGCCCGGACCGGCCGCTCATGCTGCTTTCGGGCAACTCCCTCGAGCAGGCCGTGTTGCTGCTCGCCGCCGAATACGTGCGCGTACCCACTGCACCGGTCTGCCCTGCTTACGCCATGCTCAGCAAGGACTTTGCGAGGCTCAAGGGGGTCGTCGAGCTCGTGCCGCCTGCCGCGATTTTCGTACAGTCAGCGAGCGTGTTCGAGCGTGCACTGGACCTGCTCAAGGACATTGAAGCACCCGTCATTGCCGTCGAAGAACCGCGCGGCGACCAGCTTGCGTGGAGCGCCCTCGCGGCCACGTCGCTTACGCCGGCGCGCCGTGCCGCGGTCGCGGCGGCGCACGCCGCGATCCGGCTCGACGACACCGTGCGGGTGCTGTTCACATCCGGCTCGACGGGCGTGCCCAAAGGCGTGGCGCTGACCTATCGCAACTTCCGGGCAGTCGCCTCCTACTATGCGGACAATCTCGCGTGGCTGCACGATGCGCAGCCCGTGTTCCTCGACTGGCTCCCCTGGCATCATGCCCTTGGCGGCGTGCTGAACCTCGGCCGCTCGGTCGAATTCGGCGCAACCCACTACATCGACGACGGACGCCCGCTGCCGGGTCTCATCGAGCGCACCGTGCGCAACCTGCGTGAAGTCTCGCCGACGATCTTCACGAGCGTGCCTTCCGCATGGGCGGTCCTCGCGAATGAGCTGGAGCGCGATCCGGAGCTGGCGCGCAGCGTGTTCTCGAACGCGCAATGCTTTGGCTACGGCGGCGCGAGCCTGCCCGTGGATGTCTGGCAGCGCATCCAGCGCGTTGCCGAGCAGACGACCGGTACACGCATCATGTTTTGCTCGGGGCTCGCCGCGACCGAAACCACCGGCATGGGCACCTATTGCAGCTGGCCGACCGAACAAGTCGGCAACATCGGCACCCCCGTGCCCGGCGCCGAAGTGAAGCTCTGCCCGCTGGAAGGCGGCGACGGACGCTTCGAATTCCGCATGCGCGGCGCGCACATCTTCGGCGGCTATATCAGGAATCCGGAACAGAGCGCGCAGGCGTTCGACGAAGAAGGCTTTTTCCGCCTCGGCGACGCGGTGCGGCTCGTCGATCCGGACAATCCGGCCGCCGGCATGATGTTCGCAGGCCGTGTGGTCGAGGACTTCAAGCTCACCAACGGCACATGGGTGCGCACCGGCGCCGTGCGCCTCGCGCTGCTGGAGCAATGCGCGCCGCTCCTCAGCGACGCCGTGATCTGCGGCCACGATCACGACTTTCTCGCGGCGCTTGCGTGGCCCAACGTCGGTGCGTGTCAGCGCGCATTTCCGGAACTCGCCGGCCTCGACGCCGCCGCGCTCGTCCGGCATCCCGTGCTCGTTTCCGAACTTCGCAAACGGCTTGGCAAGACCCGCACCGGAGCAGCCAGCCTGAGCGTCGAGCGCTTGATGCTGATGGACGAGCCCCCTTCGATGGACGCCAACGAGATCGCCGACAAGGGATACGTCAATCAGGCCGTCACGCGCTCGCGCCGGGCGCATCTCGTCGAAGCCCTGTACCGCGCCGAGCCTGACGCGCATATCGCCCGCATTCGCTGATTTAGCCGCCCGCAGCGGCGTCGCTCATGGTCTTGCGACACCGCCTTGCAGATCGGTCGAATGATATTTGATAAGGATGGCGAACTGTATAGCCATATGCGACTTCGTCGCGCGCAAGTCTTAACCCTAACCTGTTATTCCGAAGGAGTCGCTCCATGAGCCGAAATGTCTATGTTGCCGGTGTCGGCATGATCCCGTTCAAGAAGCCCGGTACGAGCGAAACGTACGACACGATGGGCGCCATCGCCACGCGTCAGGCGCTCGCGGACGCGGGCCTCGAATATCGCGACGTGCAGCAGGCATATGCCGGCTACGTGTACGGCGATTCGACCTGCGGACAGAAGGCGTTGTATCACGTCGGCATGTCCGGCATCCCGGTCATCAATGTGAACAACAACTGCGCCACCGGATCGTCGGCGCTTTTTCTCGCCCGGCAAGCCGTGCAGAGCGGTGCGGTCGACTGCGCGCTCGCGGTTGGCTTCGAATTCATGCAGCCGGGGGCGCTCAAAGGACATTGGGACGATCGTGAGCGCGCGCTCGAGCGTGCACTGAACCTCGTCGACGAACTGGTCGACCGCCCCGACCTGCCGAGCGCGATCCGCCAGTTCGCCGGCGCGGGCCACGCGCATATGAAGAAGTACGGCACCAAGCTCGAAACGTTCGCGAAGATTCGCGCGAAGGCAAGCCAGCACGCCGCGCGCAATCCGCTCGCCGTGTTCCGCAACATCGTCTCGACCGAAGACGTCATGGCCGCCCCCATGCTGTGGGAAGGCGTGCTCACACGTTTGATGGCCTGCCCGCCGACCTGCGGCGCCGCAGCGGCGATCGTCGTGTCGGAAGAATTCGCAAAGAAGCGCGGCTTGCGCACCAACGTCATGATCGCGGCGCAATCGCTCACGACCGACCTGCCTAGCACCTACGACGCTCGCGACATGATCCGCGTCGTCGGCTTCGACATGACGCGCCTCGCGGCGCAACAAGTCTATGAGCAGGCAGGCATCGGGCCCAAGGACGTGGACGTTATCGAGCTGCACGACTGCTTCGCGCAGAACGAGCTGATCACGTACGAAGCGCTGGGCCTGTGCCCGGAAGGCGAAGCCGAGAAGCTCGTCAACGACGGCGACAACACCTATGGCGGCGAATGGGTCGTCAATCCGTCGGGCGGCCTGCTCTCCAAGGGCCACCCGCTCGGCGCGACCGGCCTTGCGCAATGCTATGAACTGACGCAGCAACTGCGCGGCCGCGCCGATCAGCGCCAGGTGGAAGGCGCGAAGGTTGCGCTTGCACACAACGTGGGTCTTGGCGGCGCGTGCGTCGTCACGGTCTACAAGTCGGCTTGATCTGCCAGGCACGGGAGGAGCGATCGACATGATCGACAAGCAATTCATCGGCAAGACGATGCCCGAGTTCAGCGTGACGGCCGAAGCCGGACAGCTGCGCTTTTTCGCGAAAGCGACTGGCGAGACCAATCCGGTTTACTTCGACGAGTCCGCGGCACGCGACGCGGGTCATCCCGCCCTGCCGCTTCCGCCCACTTTCCTGTTCTCGCTGGAACTGGAGCAGCCGAACACCGCATGGCGCGAAGAAGTCGGCATCGAAATGGCGCGCATCCTGCATGGCGAGGAGTCCTTCACCTATCACCGCCAGGCGTACGCCGGCGACGTGCTGCGCTTTCAGTGCCGCATCGCGGACATCTACGACAAGAAAGGCGGCGCGCTGGAGTTCGTCGTGCGCGAAACGCGCGTGACCAACCAGCACGGCGAACACGTGGCGGATCTGCGCAGCGTGCTCGTGCAACGCAACGGCTGAACGGGAGAACACCATGAACAGTATTCGTTTCGACGACATCAAGGCCGGCGACACGCTCCCGCCGCTGACGCTGCCGCCCGTGAACCGCACGACGCTCGCACTCTTCGCGGGCGCGTCGGGCGATCACAACGCCGTGCATATCGATATCGACTACGCGCGCCGCGCCGGCATGCCCGATGTGTTCGCGCACGGCATGCTCTCGATGGCGTGGCTCGGCCGGTTGCTCACGCAGTGGGTCGATCAGCGGCAGCTGCGTCATTTCGGTGTGCGATTCGTCGGCATCACGCATCTCGGACATCAAATCACCTGCACCGGGCGCGTGGTCGAGAAGTTCGAGGTGGATGGCGAGAAGCGCGTGCGCCTCGAAATCCAGACATCCAATCAGTATGGTGAACCGCGCGTCGTCGGCGACGCCGTGGTCGCCTTGTAATTCGCATCGACTCACAGGAGACAGCAAGATGGGAAAGCTTGACGGCAAGGTGGCGCTCGTCACCGGATCGGGGCGTGGCATCGGCCGCGCAATTGCAGAGAAGCTGGCGAGCGAAGGCGCGCGCCTCGTCATCAACGACCTCGACGCCGATCCGGCGCACGAAACGGTCGAAACGCTCAGGAAAATGGGCGCCGAGGCGGTGGCGTGCGTCGGCAACGTGAGCGCGCCGGACTTCGGCGAGCGCATCGTCAACACGGCGATGAGCACGTACAAGGGCATCGACATCATCGTCAACAACGCCGGCTACACGTGGGACGACGTGATCCAGAAGATGAGCGACGAGCAGTGGTACGCGATCCTCGATTGCCACATGACCGCGCCATTTCGTATCCTGCGCGCCGCCTATCCGCATATCAAGGCCTTGCATCAGGCGGACGTCGCGCAAGGCCGCGAAGTCTATCGCAAGATCGTGAATATCTCGTCCACGTCCGCGCTCAACGGCAACGCCGGCCAGATGAACTACTCGTCCGCGAAGGCCGGTGTGATCGGCATGACGCGCGCGCTCGCACGCGAGTGGGGCCGCTTCAACGTCAACGTGAACTGCGTGGCGTTCGGTCTCATCCACACGCGCATGACGGTCAGCACCGAAGCCGCCGAAACCGTGCAGATCGAAGGCCGCGATATCCGCGTGGGCCTGAATGCGGACTTCTTCAAGGCGCATGCCCAGCGCAATCCGCTCGGCCGTGGCGGCAAGCCCGAGGAGGCAGCGGGCGGCGTGTACCTGTTCTGCTCGCCCGAATCGAACTACATCACCGGCCAGACCATCGCCGTAGCCGGCAATCTGCAGTAACGCGCCGGCCACAACAACGTCGCTTCTCGCACTCGCTCCGGTTGGTGAAACGCCAACCGGAGCGTTTCTTCTGTTCTTGTCACGCAAAAGCGCCCCGCCAATCAGGCGTCGAACGCATTTACCGGACCAATGAAGTCCAATTTGCCAACCTCGACCCCATTCGTGCGCAAGATCGCGTATGCCATGGCGACATGGAAGTACACATTCGGAATCACGATCTGCAGCAGATAGTTTTCTCCCGTCAGCTTCCCCGGCACCCATGATACCTTTACGACTTGCGCGGCTGCGTCGTCGTACCGGTCTGCCGGCACGCTTTCAGCGAACTCAATTGTCTTGCGAATGCGCGCACGCGCTTCGTCAAGCGTTTGCTCATTGTCTTCATGTCGCGGTGGCTGCTGCCCTGAAAGCCAGGCGGCCCCACCCTTCAAATAGTCGCAGGCGCTTTGTATCTGATAGAGCAATCCTCCCATGTCGGGAGCGAGACGTGTCGATAACAGAACGGCAACATCGAACTTTCTCGCATTCGCGAAGCGCTCCGCTTTGTCGAGGTAGGTTTCCATGGTTCTGACTGCTTGCACGCATTGTGCAATGGCCTGTGCATACATCGGGCTCTCCTTGAACAGATGTTTTCGTAAAGTCACGCGATGGACTGAACAAGCCGCCACGCCGGCCTGAACTTCCCATACAATTGGGCGACCTGATTCCACGTGGGCGAACGCGTTGGACCGACTAGAAGCCATGGAAATGTTGCTGGGCGCAGTGGACAGGGGCAGCCTGTCGGCAGCAGCTCGCGAACTGAAGATTCCAGTCAGCACACTCACTCGTAAAGTTGCCGATCTCGAGGAGATGCTGGGAACCCGCTTGCTGATACGAACCACGCGAAAGCTGACCTTGACCGACGCGGGCATCGCATACGTCGCAGCGGCGCGGCGCATCCTCGACCTCGTGCGTGAACAGGAGCGCGAAGCCACGGGCGAGTTTGCGACAGCAAAAGGGGAACTGGTCGTGACTGCACCCGTGCAGTTGGGCCGCCTGCATGTCTTGCCCGTCATCAATCAGTTCCTCGCTCAGTATCCGGACATCACCGTTCGGCTCCTGCTTTCCGATCGAAACATCGACCTCATCGATTCACACGCCGACCTCGCAGTGCGCATCGGCGAACTCGCCGATAGCAGCATGATCGCGACGCGCATTGGTTCACTGCGGCCGGTCGTCTGCGCAAGTCCGGCCTTCCTCGGCCAACACACGCTGCCGCGCGAGCCCGATGATCTCGTGAAGTATTCGTGCATCGTCTTCAACAGCCCGTATCTTTCGCCGTGGCGCTTTCGCCTTCCCGCCACCCACAAGGTCTATCTGCTCGAAGTGAAGCCTCGGCTCGAGGTGACTTCACCCGACGCCGCAGTGAGCGCCGCCGTGGACAACGTGGGCATCACCTTCGTATTCGAGCACGATGCCGATGAAGCGCTTCGAAACGGCCAGCTCGAAATACTCCTGCCTCAGTTCGAAGTTGAGCCTGTGCCTGTGCATCTGGTTCATGTGTCCAGAAACCTCATGGCCGTAAAACTTCGCCATTTCATCGACTTCGCGGCGCCCAGGCTCAGGGAATCGATGTCCAGATTCGGGAAGCAAAAGCGGCGCTAAGCCGGGCCAGGGACGACCGCCATCAAAACTCATCACTCGCCCGGTTGATCGCCGAGTACCCGGTCATTGCGCTCGTCGATCAACTCGCGCGTTGTTTGCGTCGCGCCTGGACCGGCAGCGAACCGAACGTCTCGATACGTGAGCGCCTGCCCGGTCGTTGCGCGAACCTCCACCGCCTCGACGGGGTTCCCGCTCGCATGCTCTACCAATGCGATCCGCGGCTTTCCATTCGGCGCAAGCCACTTGTCCCCCCATTGCATGAGCGCGACCAGCACCGGGTACAGGTCCGCCCCTTTCGAGGTCAAGCGGTAGCCAAACGTGTTTGCCCGTTCCGCGACCGGGAACCGCTCAAGAATATCCAGTTCGATCAGACGTTCGAGCCGTGCCGTCAAGACATTACGGGCGATGCCGAGCCCGCTCTGGAATTCGTCGAAGCGCCTGCTGCCTTGCGTGCACTCCCGAACGATCAAAAGCGTCCACCACTCGCCAACCTCGTCGAGGGCGCGAGCGATCGAGCAGTCCATTCCATCGAAGCGTTTTCTGTACATGATGAAACGCATCGTAGCTGAAGTTTCGTCATGCAACTTAACCAGATTCTGGGGAATAGCTTCCCGGTTTCGGCCCGTAGCGTGACGCAACGGCGTTCCCTATAGTTGCGTCACGAAACTTAGCCGGCAGTTGTTCCGGGGAAGTCACCCCGGATCGCTGCCTCACTCCGGATCACCCCGCTATCGTCATACCAGATAGCAAACATTGATCATCCGACGGGCAAACTGCGACACCTCTGTTCGTCGTGCAGCCTGTTCAAACACTTAGGAATGCCATGAATAACCGAATTGATCAGACCGAGGTGGAGATTACGACTCCACGGCGCTCGGCGACGTCCGGCTCCGTTCGATGGGTCGGTAAAGGTGTTGCCACCGTTGTGATCGTCGCCGCCGCGGCTACGGCGTTTCATATGCACGGGTCAAGTGCCGCGTCCGTTGCCGCTCCGCCTCCTCCATCAGTGAGCATCAGCGCGCCACTCCAGCGAAATATCGAGGGCCGACTCGGGTTTCTCGGCCAGTTTTCAGCGGTCAATCGCGTTGAATTGCGTGCCCAGGTCGGGGGCACGCTCACGCGGATCAACTTCAAGGACGGCGACATCGTCCACCAAGGCGATCTGCTTTTCGAAATCGACCCGGAGCCCTATCAGATCAAGTTGAGCGAAGCGATGGCCGAACTCGAATCCGCAAACGCCCGGTTGGCACTCGCCACGCGGGAACTGGCCCGAGCGCAGGAACTGCAGCGTTCGGAAGCGGGAACGGCCGAGAACGTCGACCAGAAAGTCGCCGAGCAGCGCGCGGCACAGGCGGCCGTCGACAACGCGAACGCGCTCGTTCGCGACGCAAGGTTCGACCTCGACCGCTGCAAGATTACGGCGCCGTTCACCGGCCGCATCGGCACGCACCTCGTGTCGACGGGCAATCTGGTATCCGGCAGCCGCGCCGGCACGGGCCCGACAACGCTGCTTGCGACCATCGTTTCGCTGGACCCGATCTACCTCGATTTCGATATCAGCGAAAGCGACTACGCCGCCTTCCAGCGCTCACGCGAAAACCAGAGCGGCCCCCTGGCCGACACCGTGACGCTTTCGCCGACAGGCGACAGCGGGTACACGCGTACGGGCACGCTCAACTTTATCGACAACACGCTCGATCGGGCGAGCGGCACGATCCATGCGCGCGCAACGATCCCGAATGGCGACCTCTCATTGACGCCCGGCGGCTTCGCCCGCCTGCGCCTCGCGACGACTGCGCCGCAACCGGCGCTGCTCGTTCCCGATGCCGCCGTGCTCGAAGATCAAACGGACCACATGGTGTACGTCGTGGGAGAAGACAACGTGGCCACGCCCAGAAAGGTGGAAATCGGCGACCTGCGAGGCGGTCTGCGCGTCATCCGGTCCGGGCTTGCGCCGACCGACCGGATCGTGATCGACGGCATTCCCGCGGTCCACCCCGGCTCGAAGATTTCCCCGCACGCAGGATCGATCCGGTTCTCGGCAGAGCACGGCGACGAAGGAGCAAAATCATGAAACTGACTCACTTCTTTATTGAGCACCCGCGCTTTGCCGCGGTGCTCAACATATTCGCTGTACTCATTGGACTGGCGACCATGGTGAAGCTGCCCGTGGCCCAGTATCCGAACATCGTGCCCACGACCATTCAGATCACGACCTCGTATCCGGGTGCGTCGGCCGACACCATTGCGCGCACCGTTGCGACGCCGCTCGAGCAGTCCGTCAATGGCGTCGAGAACATGGATTACATTTCGAGCCAATCGACCAGCAACGGTCAGTTGACGATCACGGTGATCTTCAAGGTCGGCACGGACCCGAACACAGCCCTCTTGCTCACACGCAGCCGTGTGGAAGACACGCTGTCGCGCCTGCCTGTGGAAGTGCAGTTGCAGGGAGTCCAGGTGAAGAAGACCATCCAGGCGCTGCTGCTTGGCGTGCACGTCTATTCGCCCGACGGTTCCCGCAGTCCCGAATACCTGTCGAACTACATGCTCAAGGTACGTGATCAGATCGCGCGCTTGCCGGGCGTGTCGGACTTTCAGCTGTTCGGCGAGCGGCAGTACGCGATGCGAATCTGGATCGATCCGGACAAAGCCGCTTCGTACAACATCAGCGCCAGCGAAATACTCGCCGCACTTCGCGCGCAGAACGCCGCCGTTTCCGCCGGGGTGCTCAATCAGCCTCCGGTGTCGAACAACGGGACGGGCGCGTATCAGATCAACATCGACGCGCTCGGCCGTCTCTCGACCCCCGAGCAGTTCGGCGACGTCGTCGTCAAGTCCGATGCACAGGGACGCGTCACACGCATTCGCGATATCGGCCGTGTCGAACTCGGCTCCGTGGACTATGGTTCCAAGGCGTATGCCGACCGGTACGCCGCCACGCCGTGGTTCGTCATCGCCACGCCCGACGCGAACGTCGTGCAGGTCGAGCATGACGTGTGGGCCAAAATGGCCGAGCTGAAAAAGCGCTTTCCGCCCGGCGTCGACTACATCAAGATCTACGACCCGACTACTTTCGTTTCCCAGTCGATTCACGAGGTAGCCAAAACCATCGGCATCGCCATTTTGCTGGTAGTCGGTGTGGTGTATCTGTTCCTGCAGAACTGGCGCGCCACGATCATCCCCGTTGTCGCGATCCCGGTTTCGCTGGTCGGCACGTTCACCGTCCTTTCGTTGTTCGGCGCGTCGATCAACAACCTTTCGCTGTTCGGACTGGTGCTCGCGGTTGGGATTGTCGTGGACGACGCCATCGTGGTGGTCGAGAACGTCGAACGCAACATGGCGCTCGGCATGTCGCCGAAAGAAGCCGCCCATCGAACGATGGACGAGGTCTCGACAGCGATCATCGCCATTGCGCTCACGCTGTGTGCGGTGTTCGGGCCCACTGCGTTGATGTCCGGCATCTCGGGGCTGTTCTTCAAGCAGTTCGCGATCACGATCGCCGCCTCCACCGTCATCTCGTGCTTCGTCTCGCTGACGCTGAGCCCTGCCCTGTGCGCGGTGCTGCTCAAGCCGCACGAGATGGAGAAGCCGCACGGCGGCTCGACGGTGCTGAGCCGCCTCCATCATGCGGTGTTTGGCCGGTTCAATCGCTCGTTCGACTGGCTGTCGTCGCGGTACGGAAAGATGACGAGCCGCTTCGTTCGCGCGACCACCGTCATGCTGATCGTCTATGCCGGTCTGATTGGCGCAACGGCCTTGCAGATGTCGAGAATGCCCACCGGCTTCATTCCCGAGCAGGACATCGGCTATCAGGCTGTGATCGCGTTCCTGCCTCCGGGCGCGAGTCTCGACCGCACCGACAAGGTGATCCGCGAGATCAACGACATCGTGCTCGAAACGCCGGGACTCAAGGGCGTCACTCACACGTCGCCCGTGTCGGGCTTCGACGTCACGACGGGCACGATCGCGCCCAACGTGGGCACGCTGTTCTACGGATTGCCTTCGCTGTACGGCAAGCATGTTCCCGGCGTGAATGCCGCGTCGACACTGATCGAACTGCGCAAGCGCGTCGCGGGTGTCAAGGACGCGGTGGTCGTCGTGGTCAATCCGCCGCCCGTGCAGGGGCTGGGCGCGGCGGGCGGCTTCAAGCTGATGCTGGAAGACCGTGGCGGACTGGGGCCGCAGGCGCTCGCCGACGCCGCGCACGCCCTCGTGGCCGCGGCCAACAAGGACAAGGTGTTCGGCGGCGTGTTCACGCTTTACAACGCGGGCGCACCGTCTGTCTACGCCGACATCGATCGCCTCAAGGCAGAAAAGCTCGGCCTTACCCCCACGGATGTGTTTTCCACGATGGATCTTTACTTAGGTTCGCAGTACGTGAACGACTTCAACTTCATGGGACGTACGTATCAAGTGCGGGTTCAGGGCGATGAAGCGTTCCGGAGGACACCTGACGACATCGGCAGACTCAAGGTGCGCAACGCGATGGGAGACATGGTGCCGATCAGCAGTGTGGCGACGTTCAGGAATACCACCCAGCCGTATCGCGTGCCGCGCTACAACATGTACCCCGCAGCGGAAATCATGGGGGCCGCCGCGCCCGGATTCTCGTCGGGCGAAGCCATCGAACACATGGAACAACTCGCCGGACAGGTCCTGCCCAACGGCATCACGTACGAGTGGACCGATCTCGCCCACCAGCAAAAAGAGCAGACCATGTCGCCGCTCGTGATCTTCGCGGCGTCGGCGCTGTTCGTCTTCCTCGTGCTCGCCGCGCAATATGAAAGCTGGAAGACGCCGCTTGCGATCGTCCTGATCGTGCCGATGTGTCTGCTCGCAGCGGCCATCGGTCTGAACATGCGAGGCATGCCCATCGACATTCTTGCGCAGATTGGCTTCGTGGTGCTCGTTGGACTGGCCGCCAAGAACGCCATCCTCATCGTCGAGTTCGCGAGACAGCGCCAGGAGGAAGACGGGGTCGATGCCGAGGACGCCGCCACCCATGCGGCCCATGTGCGGCTGCGCCCGATCCTGATGACGTCGTTTGCCTTTATCGCGGGCGTGGCGCCGCTCGCCATTGCCAGCGGCGCAGGCTCGGAAATGCGGCAATCGCTCGGCACAACGGTGTTCTTCGGCATGCTCGGCGTAACGATCTTCGGGCTCGCCTTCACCCCGGCGTTTTACGCCTTCGTTCGCAAGCTCGGCATGAAAGGCACGGCTGCCTTGCGGCAACTTCGCAGTGGAGAAGTGAAATGAACGGCTTCGTATCCAGGACTTCGAAAGCGCTCGTGGGTAGTCTGATCGTCAGCGCGTTTCTTGCGGGCTGTGCTGTCGGGCCGAACTATGTTGCGCCCACTACGGAGATGGCGCCGTTTCACAACGCGAAGATCGTGGCCGACCGGCAAACGACGTTGCCGGCCCCGAGCCTCGATAGCTGGTGGACCGGGTTCAATGACCCCGAACTGGTCAAGGTGGTGCAACGGGCGCTCGATCAAAACCTCGATATTCAGGCCGCGATGGCGCGCGTCGCCCAGTCGCGCGCTGCGGCCCAGGCAGCGGGTGCCCAGCTGCTGCCGACGGTGGATGCCAACGCGTCGTACACGGCGTTACACCAGAGCGTGCAGAGCCCGCTTGGCGCCCTTGCGAGCGCATTCCCCAACTACAGCCGCGATCAGAAGGAGTACATCGCGGGCGCAACGGCCAGCTGGGAAATCGACCTCGCCGGTGGACTGCGGCGCGCGCACGCGGCAGCCACCGACGAAGAGCAGGCCGCCGAAGCCGCGCAACTCGGAACGCGCGTGACGGTTGCCGCCGACGCGGCCGACGCCTACCTGCAAATCAGAGGGCTGCAGGCGGAGCTGGCCGTTACCCAGGATCAGGTGGATACCGACGCGCGCCTGCTGGAACTCGTGAAAGCGCGCAAACAGGCCGGTGCGTCCGACGAACGCGAAGTCGCTCAGGCTGAAGCGTTGCTGCGTGGCGCACGTGCCACCGTGCCGACCTTGCGCGTGGCGCTCGAAGCGCAATTGAACCGGCTCGATGTGCTGATGGGCGCGCAGCCTGGGACCTATGCGGCGGAACTCGCCACGAACCCTGGTGCCATTCCCGACGTGCCTGCCATTGGCAGCGCGGATCAGCCCGTGGACGTTCTGCGGCGTCGACCTGACATCATCGCCGCGGAGCGCCATCTGGCGGCGTCGAACGAAGCCATCGGCGTCGCAATCGCCGACTACTATCCGAAGATTTCGCTCTCTGGCGCATTGGGATTCGACAGCATCTCGGCCAGCCACTTCCTGAGCGCGAAGTCGTTCCAACCGGTCGGGACCGGCGCGCTGCAATGGCGTCTGTTCGATTTCGGCAAGGTGGACGCAGAAGTCAAGAATGCGCGCGGAGCGTACGCGCAAGCCCTGGCGCAGTATCGCGAGGCCGCGCTCAAAGCGACCGAAGACGTCGAAGACGCCTTGATGACGCTCTCGCAAACGGAGATTCGCGCGCAGGAAATTCAACAGGAAGTCGATGCATTGACGAAGGCGCGCGACCTTTCGGAGAAAGCGTATCGCGCGGGCTCGATCACGCTGACCGATGTGCTCGACGCCGACCGGCAACTTCTCGACGCACGCGACGATCTCGACGCAACGAAAGCCGACGCCGCCCGCGCGGCAGTACGAACGTTCCGCTCGCTGGGAGGCGGATGGGATGCCCCGCACCAGCAGATGGCTCAGGCCAACTAAGCCGAAGGCACCACTTAACCGGTTTATGGGGAACAGCTTCCTGCTTGCGGCCCGTAGTGCGATCCAGGCGGCTTCCCTATAGTTTCGTCACAAGACTAACGTTCTCATTTTTCTGGAGAAGTCGACATGGATCGCCGTCTTCTAACACTCTCACTCGGCATGTTCGCGCTCGGCACCGATAGCTTCGTCTTCGCGGGCATCCTGCCTGAAATCGCGCACTCGTTTGGCGTCA
Source organism: Paraburkholderia sp. J10-1 (assembly GCF_905220165.1). Taxonomy (NCBI): domain Bacteria; kingdom Pseudomonadati; phylum Pseudomonadota; class Betaproteobacteria; order Burkholderiales; family Burkholderiaceae; genus Paraburkholderia; species Paraburkholderia sp. J10-1. The sequence goes on from NZ_CAJMYW010000003.1 coordinate 409,183, forward strand.
GCATCGGCGCTGCGGGCCAGCTCATCAGTGTCTATGCACTGAGCTATGCGCTGCTCGGCCCAACCATTGCAGCGCTTGCCGCGAACGTCGCACGAAAGCGTCTGCTGCTCAGCGGCATCGGCTTGTTCGTGATCGCCAATCTCGGCACCATCGTGGCGCCGAATCTCGGCATCGCGTTGGCCACCCGCGCTCTCGCGGGTCTGGGCGCAGCCATGTTCTCGCCCACTGCCAGCGGAACGGGCGCATCGCTCGTGCCGCCGGAGCGTCGTGGCTATGCGTTGTCCATCATCGTGGCGGGTTTGACGACCGCTACCGCGCTGGGCTCGCCCATCGGCGCCGTGATCGGCGGCCTCGCCAGCTGGCACTGGACGCTCGTACTCGTCGCCGCACTCGGCGCGGCCGCATTCGCCGGCATTCTGGCGTTCTTGCCTGAAGTGCCGCTGCCGCCGGCCATCTCCCTCAGCAAGCGCCTGTCTCCGCTCACCGACTCCCGCGTGGGACTCACGCTCACGACGACGGTGCTGGCCCAGATCGGCACCTTCATCATCTTCAGCTACTTCTCCGTCGTGTTCGACCGTGCCACTAGCCACAGCGCCACGGTGCTCGGTGGACTGCTGGTGCTTTGGGGCCTGGCGGGAACCTGCTCGAATCTGCTGACGGGGCGAATTCTCGACAGGATCGGTTCGCACAAGGTCGTCATGATCAAGCTGGCCATTGTTGCAATCGTCATTCTCACCATGCCGATCACTGGAGCACACCTCTGGAGCGCAGCGATCGCTGTCACGATCTGGGGCGCCTGTGCATGGGGCGTGCTGGTGCCGCAGCAGTTCCGCCTTGCGAGCCTGAATCCGCCGATGACCGCCGTGCTGGTAGGCCTGAATACTTCGGCGACTTATGTGGGTGTCTCCATCGCGGGCGCGCTCGGCGCCGCCGTGATCCCGGTCATCGGCAGTCACAACCTGGGCTACCTCTCGAGCATTCCCGTGGTCATCGCGATTCTCGTTTCCGAACTCGCAACGCGGCGCATTGCAGCGTCTGCGAACCCGGCAAAGCGCGCGGTAGCGGCTTGAGTTTCCATCCCGATACAAGGAAAGAGCTATGTCTTACGCAAACACATTCCGTCAGTTGCACGACAATACCTCGCCGCTTCGGCTGCCGAATGCCTGGGATGCCGGCAGTGCACGTCTCATCGAGGCGTTGGGGTCCCCCGCAATCGCCACGACCAGCGCGGGCTTTGCATGGGCATTGGGATACCCGGACGGCCGCATGCTGCCGTTCGACGAGGTCGCGGCTTGCGTTCGACGCATGATCCGCGTGCTGAACGTGCCTTTGTCGGTCGATATCGAACATGGCTATTCAGACGATCCCAAAACCGTTGCAGGCCATGTCATGCGGCTGGTGGATCTTGGCGTCGCCGGGATCAATATCGAAGACGGTACAGACCCGGCATCGCTTCTCGCCTTGAAGATCGAGACGATCAGGAATGCCGTTGCGAAATCGGGCTCGGATCTCTTCGTCAACGCGCGCAGCGACGTATTTCTTGCACGGCTCGCTGAACCATCGAAGCAGCCGGAAGAGTCGATCGCTCGCGGCAACCTGTATGCGTCAGCCGGCGCGGACGGTCTTTTCCTTCCGGCGCTCGCGCGGTCATCCGATATCGAAACGATCGTCGGCGCCATTCGCTTGCCGCTTAACGTCATGGCCGTACCAGGACTCGCCGACGCAACGACGCTCGGAAAACTGCGCGTGCGGCGCTTAAGTGCAGGTAGCGCCATTTCGCAAGCCGTGCTCGCGAAGGCGAAGACCCTCGCACAAGACTTTCTGGAAAGCGGCCGTTTTGAAGCTCTCGATAGCCATCCCCTGCCGTATTCCGAGATCCAAGGTCTTTTCGCATAACTGACTGTATCAACCATCACGCAATGGAGATTGAAATGACACTCAATGGCAAACGCGCTCTGGTCACCGGAGCAAGCCGCGGTATCGGTGCTGCAATCGCAAAGGCACTAGCGGCCGCGGGCGCAGATGTGGCGATCACCTATGAAAAGTCGGCAGAGCAGGCCGCGAGCGTTGTAAAGGCGATCGAGGCGGAAGGCCGGCGCGGTGTCGCCATCCAGGCGGATAGCGCCAATGCGTCGGCAGTCCAGGCGTCCGTGCAGAAGACCGTCGAAGCATTGGGTGGGCTCGATATCCTCGTGAACAACGCCGGTATTCTTCGGATGGGCGATGTCAAGGATATTTCCCTCGAAGACATCGACGCGACGCTCAACGTCAATGTGCGCGCGCCTATCGTGGCCGCGAAGGCCGCAATCCCCCACCTGGGGGCGGGAGGGCGGATTATTTCAATCGGCAGTTACTTCGCCGACCGGGTCCCGGCCTCGCTGCTCGGCGTATACGCGAGTTCCAAGTCCGCGCTTGTTGCGTTCACCCAGGGGCTGGCGAGAGAACTGGGCCCGCAAGGCATTACCGCAAATCTCGTCCAGCCCGGCTCCATCAATACCGACATGAACCCGGTGGAAGGTCCGTTCGGACCGACGCTGAAATCGCTGACGGCTACCGGCGACTACGGCAAAGGCGAAGACATTGCGCAAGCCGTGGTCTTCCTCGCGAGCGCCAACGCCAGTTACGTGACCGGCGCCACGCTCACCGTTGACGGCGGCGCCAACGCTTGAGCGGCCACACAGGCTTCGGTATGGGCGGCATGCGTGCAACGGGTCTTCAAGCTCGAAAGCGCATGCCGCACAGACGCACGAGATGCCGGTGTTGCCGACATCGTGTCACGCATGGCGTCACGCCACGCTGGCCGCCTCGGCCGACTCCTCAAACGGCAAGCGCGCGAATGCGTCCATGTGGTGATCGGCGTCGCCGAACAGCTGCCCCGCGGCCATCAGGAACTTGAAGTAGTCGCCGACCACGAGTTCCGCCGTCACGCCAATGCCGCCATGCAGCTGGATCGCGTGCTGGCCCACGAAGCGCCCCGCCTTCGCGACGATCACTTTCGCCGCCGAGATCATCTTGCGCCGTTCCGATGGCGCCGATTCCATCGCCGCGGCCGCAAGGTGCGCCATCGAGAGTGCAAGCTCCTTCTGCACCAGCATTTCCGCAAGACGGTGACGCAGCGCCTGGAATGCCGCGAGCGGTTGTCCGAACTGTTTGCGAGTGCGCAGATACTCGGCCGTCGCCTCGATCAGCTTGTCCATCGCGCCCACTGAAGCCGCGCACAGCGCCGCGATGCCGCGATCGAGCCCAGCCTGCAGCATCTCGACGCCCGCGCGCGGGTCGCCGAGGACATCTCCGGGCACGACGAACACCGACTCGAACGTGACTTCGGCTGCGCTCTGGCCGTCCACGGTCGGATACGTGCGAACCGTCACGCCCGCCGCGCTGGCCCGTACGACGAACAGCGTGACGGCCTCCACCGCCGCATTCCATGCGGGAACGATGAAAGCATCCGCCACGCCGCCATGCCAGACGTGGAGCTTGCAACCGTCGAGCCGGTAGCCGCCCTCCACGGCCGAAGCCCTGGTTTGCGGAGCATCGAAACCGTAGCGCGCGTTGCGCTCCTGCCAGGCCGGCGTGACGATCTTGCTGCCGTCGGCGAGTGCGGGCAGCCAGGCCTCCTTCATCGCATCGCCGCCGTATTGCGCGAAGAGATCCGCGCTCACCACGCTGCTCGCGATGATCGGCTCCAGCAGCAGCGCGCGACCGGCCTCGTACTGCACGACAAAGGTGTCGGTCGCCTTGCCGTCGAAGCCGCCGTAGGCCTCCGGTATGGTCAACCCGAGCACGCCGAACTCGGCGTACGAGCGCCACGCGTCCCGGCAAAAGCTGTCGTGCTCTCGCGCGATCTTGCGACGATGCTCGACGGTATAGCGGCTTTCGACAAAGCGTCGCAGGCTATCGGACAGCTGGCGCTGTTCTTCGGTATAGGAAAAGTCCATGTGGATGCCTCACTGTTCGAGGATCGCCTTCGCGATGATCTCTCGTTGCACTTCATTCGTGCCGCCATAAATGGTCGGCTTGCGCATTTCCAGATAGCTGCTTGCCGCCCCCGGGCCGTGGAGCGTCGAGGGCGTCCAGCCGTCAAAGTCGCCCGTGAGCCACGCGGGCGCATACGGCCACGCGTCGGGGCCCATGACGTCGAGCTGAAGCGCCGAAATCTCCTGCTGAAGTTCCGAGCCGCGAATCTTGAGGATCGAAGCCTCCGGCCCCGCAGTCCGGCTGCGCGCCTCGGTGGCGACGCGCAACAGCAGCATCTCGAGCGCCATGATTTCCATTTCGATTCGCGCAATTTTTTCCCGCACGCGGATATCGGAAATCAACGGCTCGCCGCCCTGCTGCACCCGGCTCGCAAACGCTTTCAGCAAGCCAAGCTCGCGACGGCAATTGCCAAGACCCGCAATCGCGGTGCGCTCATGGCCGAGCAGATATTTCGCGTAGGTCCAGCCAGCGTTCTCTTCGCCAACCAGGTTTTCGAGCGGCACCTTGACGTCGTCGAACCAGACCTCGTTGACGTCGCTTGCCCCTTCTAACGTCGTGATCGGGCGCACGGTAATGCCCGGTGTGCTCATGTCGATCAGCAGCAGCGAAATTCCGGACTGCGGCTTGGCCTGCGGATCGGTTCGCACCAGACAGAAAATCCAGTTCGCGTGCTGCGCAAACGAAGTCCAGGTCTTCTGGCCGTTGACGACATAGTGGTCGCCCGAGCGGACCGCCCGCGTTTTCAGCGAGGCCAGGTCCGAACCCGCGCCGGGCTCCGAGTAGCCCTGGCACCACCAGTCGTCGCACGAAACGATGCGCGGCAAAAAGCGCTTCTGTTGCGCCTCATTGCCGAACTTGATCAAAACAGGGCCGATCATGCTCAGGCCAAACGGCAACTGCCGCGGCGCTCCCGCAATCGCGCATTCCACTTCGAACAGGTGCCGCTGCAACGTCGTCCATCCGGTGCCGCCAAGCGACGTTGGCCAGCCCGGCGCGCCCCAGCCGCGCTGATGCAGGATTTTCTGCCACTGCACCTGCTCGTCGCGCCCGAGATGATGGTGCCCCAGCACCTTGTTGCGAAGCGAATCCGGCAAGTTTGCTCGGACAAAACGTCTGACCTCGTCGCGAAACGCAAGGTCTTCCGCCGAATAATTCAGTCTCATTTGCACTCCTCTTTTCATTGCGCGCCGACACTCGACACTTGCGCTCGCTTGTCGGGCGGCCTGCCTTGCGCTAGCGCGCGTTTTTCGGCGCGCGCACTGGGATCTCGTTGCGCGGGTCCTGGTTCAGAATGAGATCCCACAGCGACTGCCCGACCGGATTCTGCCGCTCTTCATAGAGGTGGCCGATCAACCCTGCCGCGCGCCCCACGAGCATGAAGCCGCGCGCCAGCAGCGGATCGAGGCCCATGTCGCCGATGATCGCGCCGATCGCACCGACCGCGTTGATCGGCAGCGACTTGCCCAGCTCCTCGCGGAACACGCTTTCGATGGCGTACATGAGCCGCCAGTGCTTGCCGAAGAAGCCGTTCTCGCGCGACACCGCAGCAAGCGTCGGCACACGCGGGTCGCCGTTCACGTGGATCGGATGTCCCACGCCATAGATCGGCTGCTTCTTTTCCTTTGCCCGCTGCACGGTTGCGCGTGCGCACTCGAGAATCGCCTCGTCGCTCGCATTGTCGGCCAGATGCTTCGCCGCTTCGATCAGCAGTTCGGCTGAATTCTGCGTAGTGCCGAGAAACACGCTGCCCGCGCCGAGCAGGCCTGCCGCAACAGCCGCCTGCATCGCCTCGGGCGCACCGAGGTAGGTCAGGCGTGCGCTCATCGCGCTAGGCGTGAGGCCGTGGTCGCAAGCGGTCACGAGGATGAGATTGATCATCCGCTTCTCCTCTACGCTCGGCACGCGGTTCAGGATCGTCAGCATCATCGTGTCGACGAAGTCCATCGTCGGGAGAATCTCGTTCGACAGGTCGCGTCCGCGCACGGTGATCTTGTCGATCGTGGTGTAGCCAATTTCCGTCTTGATCATGATGCGTTCCGTATTCAATGTGCGGCCGGCCGCCTGCCGACCATCATCTTCACCTGGCACTCGCACACGGCGTCGCCGTGCTGGTTGATGGCCACGCGGCGAAATTCGACGATCCCATGCGCAGGGTTCGACGTTTCGCGCCGTCCTGTCACTTCGATCCGCGCCTTGATGGTGTCGCCGATCAGCGTGGGCTTAGGGAAGCGATAGCTCACCTCCAGCATGCCGATGAGCGAGGGCTCGAGCAGCTGGTTGACGATCGTGCGCGTATTGAGCCCGGACATGATTGAGGCGACCAGCATGCCGTGCGCGATACGCTTGCCCCATGACGTGCCTGCCGCATACTCGGCGTCCACGTGCACGCGGTTATAGTCGGCGCTCAGCGCGGCGAAGCTCACGACATCCGCTTCTGTCACGGTCCGGCTCGATGTCTCGAACTGCAGGCCCGGCTCCATGTCTTCCCAGTAGTAGCGCATGGCGCCAAGCGAGCCGGGATGGACGCTGTTCATCGTTGTCATCGCGGCTCCTCAGGTGATCGCCGACATGCCGAGCACTTCGCGGCCCACGATGAGCGTCTGCACTTCGGCTGTTCCTTCCGGAATGACACCGCCGCTCGTGTCGCGGAAAATCCGCTCGAGCGGGTACTCGGTCGAGTAGCCGAGACCACCGTGCACGGCGATCGCGATGCGCGCAACCTCGTGCGCCGCCTCCGCCGCGTAGAGCTTCGCGATCGAACATTCGACTCGCGACGGCAGCCCTTTTTGCAGCGAGACCGCCGCCTTGTAGCCGAGCGCGCGCGCCGCTTCGGTGCGAACCATCATGTCGACGATATGCTTCTGCACGAGCTGGAATTGCCCGATGGGCTTGCCGAACTGCTTGCGTGTTTTCGCGTATTCGATCGACAGATCGAGCGCCGCCTGTGCCGCGCCGACCGCACCCATGGCGATATTCATGCGGCCGTAGTTGAGGCCGATCGCCATCGACTTGAGTGCGCTTCCTTCGTCGCCCAGTCTGTTTTCCTTTGGAATGCGAACGTTTTCCAGAAAGAGTTCGGACGTGCCGGACGCCTTGAGCACCATCTTGTCGACCAGGCGCGCGTCGATCGGGGTGACCGACTTGTCGAGCAGGAACAGCGTGTGGCCGCCGTCCGACGTCGCGCTGTATGTCCGCGCGAGCACGATGACGTAGTCGGCCGCTACGCCGTTGGTGATCCAGAGCTTGCTGCCGTTGAGCAGGTAGTGGTCACCCTTGTCTTGCGCCCGCGTTTCGACGCCGGCCGGGTTCGAGCCGTGATTCGGCTCGCTGAACGCCACGCACACGGCCTTTTGCGAAGCGAGAACGGGCTCGAGAAAGCGGGTCTTCTGTTCCGGCGTGCCATATTCGCTCACGAGCCGCAGGAACACGTTCGTGATGTTGACGATCGTGCGCAACGAGCCCCAGAAGTAACCGGCCTCCTCCAGCATCATCGCCCACGTGACGAAGTCGAGGCCCATTCCGCCCGCCTCTTCCGGCAACAATCCGCCGATATAGCCAAACTGGCTGACGCCTGCAAGGAGGTCGAGCGGGATGCCGCGCGCTTTCTCGCACGCGTCGATCCTCGGCGCCACTTCCTTGCGCATGTAACGGCGAATGCTGTCACGCAGCGTGATCTGATCCGCGTCGAATTCGAAGTCCATCGGTAGTCATCCTGTTCAATAGCTTGATGCGCGCGTGGCGTATCACGAAGAGAAGCGTCCGCCTGTCACGTACAGCGTGACGCCGGTGATGTAGCGTGCACGCTCGGAGGCCATGAACGCGGTGGCCGAGGCGATGTCGTCGGGCGCGCCGAGGAAGCCGACGGGATTCTTTGCGACCGCCGTATCGCGCAGCGTTTCGTAGGTCGGGTTGGCGCGCATCAATTCGGTTTCAACGAAGCCCGGTGCAATGGCGTTCACCGTAATGCCGAATTTCGCCTGCTCGAGCGAGAGCGCCCGCGTGAAGCCGACCAGGCCGAGCTTCGCCGTGCTGTAGTTGGTCTGACCAGGATTACCGAACACCGAGCGCGACGAGATATTGACGATACGCCCCCACTTGCGCGCCATCATGCCCGGCAGCACGGCGCGGCTGCAGTGAAACGCGCCCTTGAGGATCGTATCGACGACGGCGTCCCACTCGGTCTCGTCCATCTTCGTCAGATAGCGGTCCTTATTGAATCCGGCGTTGTTGACGAGAATATCCACACCGCCGAAGGCTTCGGTGGCGTTCGCGACCATCTTCGCCACCTCGTCCTTGCTGCACACGTCACAGCGCGCCGCGATGGCCTGCGCGCCGCCTGCGTTCAGCGCGGCGGCCACCTGCCGGGCGGCGGCGAGGTCGATATCCGAAACCACGACACGTGCACCTTCGCGCGCAAACGTGCGCGCGATTTCAGCCCCGATCCCCCGGCCGCTGCCCGTGACGAGCGCCACCTTTCCGGCTAATCCGAGATCCATGTTGTCTGCTCCTCCCTATTTGTCTGCTGCCCGCCGCTGAAACTCGATGGCGGGCTCGTTTTGTCGTCGCGAACGCGAACGGGATGACGTCGCGTCGGCGTTGCGCACATGCCGCCCTTGTTCATGCGCCGCGTTGGCGATCCCAGTCGTAGGCGGGCGGTTGGCCTTCGAGAAACGCGGTGACCGCCGCGGTGTGATAAGCAAGGCTGGAAGCGAGGGCCTGAGTCGCCCCCTCCAGTTCGGCGAGCAACGGGTACGGCGATTCGAAACTCATGTTGAGCAAGCGCTTGCTGAACCCCATCGCTTCGCGTGGTCCCGCGACGAATCTGCGCGCAAAAGCGTGGGCTTCCTCGGCGAGTGCTTCGGGGGAGTGAATCGCATGCACGATGCCGAGCTGCTTTGCCTCGTTTGCATCGACCCGGCGCGCGGTCAGGACCAGTTCCTTCGCGACAGCCAGGCCCACGAGGCGCGGCAGGATATAGGCCGCGCCCAGGTCGGGCACGAGCCCCACTCTGGCGAACGACAAGGAAAAGAGCGCCCGCGACGACGCCAGGATGAAGTCCGCAGCCAGCGCGATTGAAAAGCCAGCCCCAATGGCCGCGCCGTCCACCGCGGCAATCACCGGCATTTCGAGGTTGCGCAGCCGCTGCAGCCAGCCGTGCGCGTTCATCACACGACGGCGAATGGCGTCTGGCGGCTGGGCGCGCGCCGCCTTGAGCGACTTGAGATCGCCGCCCGCACAAAAGCTGCCGCCAGAGCCCGTCAAAACCAGTACGCGCACGCCGCTGTCGCCCTCTACGGCGTCGAGCATGTCCGAATAGTCTTCAAGCAACTCCGCCGACAACGCATTGCGGGCCTCGGGGCGCTGATGCGTGAAGACGGCTACGCCGTCGTCGATAACGAGCGTTGCGTGTCGAAGCGGTGTTGGTCGAGCGTTCATAAGGCATCCTGGGCTGCAGCGATACGCGATGAGCCCATTATTGGCGTGCGTCCCGCCGCGCTCCCCACCCGCGAATGGGGGCCCTCCATTGCGAACGCCACGCAGCACGAAACGTGGTGCGCGGCTTGCACGCCGGCCCACCGCAGGCGGGTGGGAACCGCGCAGCCGCTCGCTGCTACGCTCATTGCAGTGGAGGGGCGCGCACTCGACGTGTCTCATCAGTCCGATTACGAAATGAGGGAGACAGACGGTGAAAACCAGAATATCGGAACGGCTCGGCATCGAATATCCGATCGTCCAGGGCGGCATGCAGTGGGTTGGCCGCGCCGAGCTTGCTGCGGCGGTCTCGAATGCCGGCGCCCTCGGCATGGTCACTGCACGCACCCAGCCTTCTCCCGATGCATTGCGTCACGAGATCGACCGCACCCACGCACTCACCGGCAAGCCATTCGGCGTGAACCTCACGCTCTCGTTCTCAGCCAAAGACGTAACGTACGACGACTGGATTCGCGCGATCATCGACAGCGGCGTCAAAATCGTCGAGACCGCGGGCAATAATCCACGCGCACTGATCGAAGCATTCAAGGAACATGGAATCACGATCATCCACAAGTGCACGTCCATTCGACATGCCCTTTCCGCGGAGCGCTATGGCGCCGATATCGTTTCGATCGACGGGTTCGAGGCAGCCGGCCACCCAGGCGAGGACGACGTGCCGGGACTGGTCCTGCTGCCGCTTGCGGCCGACCGGCTGAAGGCCCCCATCCTCGCGTCTGGCGGCATTTGCGATGGCCGCGGCATCGCGGCCGCGCTGACTCTGGGCGCAGACGGCGTGAATATCGGCACGCGCTTCATGATGACGAAGGAGTCGCCGATTCACGAAAACGTGAAGCAGGCGCTACTGGCGGCAAACGAACGCGACACCATCCTCATCAAGAGAACGTTGAAGCATACGGGTCGTTTCTACCGGAACGCCGTGGCTCAGGAGATCGTCGCGATGGAGCATCGCCCCGGCGGCGCCACCTACGAAGATCTCCAGCACCTGCTGGCCGGCAGCCGGGGGCGCGCGGCCATGGGTTCCGGCGATGTTCACGGCGGCCTGATTTGCGCCAGCCAGGCGATCGCCTTGATTGACGATATTCCGTCCTGCGAGGACCTGGTGTCGCGCATGGTCAGGGAGTGCCGCACCGTACTCGGGGCAGCACACAAGGCGGCGGACATCTTGTCGGATAGCTACGCCTGATCTCTGTCGCGCCGCTAACCTGATACCGGGACTTTCCATGACCGAATCCCCCAGCTATGAGCCGCGCTCAGCCTGGACCATGACGCTTTTGCTGACTGCCCTCGCGCTGATCAATTTTCTCGACAAGATCGTGCTCGGCATGATCGCCGTGCCGCTGGTCGCCGATCTGCATCTGTCGCCGCAGCAGTTCGGCGTGATTGCCGGCAGCTTCTTCTGGCTGTTCTCGGCCTCGACGATTGGTGTCGGCTTTCTCGCCAATCGCGTACGCACCCGCTGGCTGCTGCTCGCCATGGGCATCAGTTGGGCCGTGATGCAGATTCCGCAGGCGCTCACGACCAGCGCTTCGGCCTTGCTCGCGTGCCGCGTGATCCTTGGCGCCGCCGAAGGCCCGTCCTTCCCGACATCGGTCCACGCGCTCTTCAAGTGGTTCCCCGACTCCAAGCGCGGACTGCCGGTGGCCGTCGTCAATCAGGGCGCCGTGCTTGGGCTGCTGGTGGCCGGGCTCGGCATTCCGGCGATCACCCGGATGTGGGGCTGGCGCAGCAATTTCCTGCTGCTCGCGGCAATCGGCGCGGCGTGGAGCGTGCTGTGGCTCTGCTTCGGACGAGAAGGGCCGCTCGACGCACACCGTCGCGCGGGCCATGCAGCGGCTCAGGGCGAACGCCTTCCGTACCGGCGCATCCTGACCGACCCCTCTGTGCTGTCGATTCTTCTGCTCGGATTTGCGGCTTACTGGTCGCTTGGCCAGGGGATTGCGTGGTTGCCCACCTACCTCGAAAAAGGCCTGGGATTCTCCAGCCTCGCCTCCGGGCGCTGGTTCGCGCTGATCATCGGCACGGCTTCGCCCATCAACATCGGCTTGAGCTGGGTGTCGCAAAGGATGGTGGAACGCGGCATCTCCACGCGCCGCGCGCGGGCTCAACTGATTGCGGGCGCATTTGTTGCGGGCAGCCTGCTTTACGCGGTGTTGTTGCTCGCTGCGCTTTCGCCGGTTCAGAAGGTGATGCTCTACGCGATCGCAGCCGCGTTGCCTACGCTTTGTTTCTCGCTCGCACCGCCCCTGCTCGCCGAAGTCGTGCCCGCAGGGCAGCGCGGCGCACTGGTTGCGATCCAGACCGCCATTTCCAGCCTGGGCGCGGCCATCGCACCCGTGGTCATGGGCCACCTCGTGCAGACGCGCAGCGGCAGCGCGGCACAGGCTTACGAGCTTGGCTTCGCCCTCGGCGCCGTGCTGCTCGTGGTCGCCGCGCTCGTGTCGTTGCGCTGGCTGCATCCCGATCGTTCGAGGCAAGCCCTCGATCCGGTCGCCGTCGCTGCGGCGGTCTGACTCGGCGGCCGCGCACCGCACGCGCCCCATCTTTGAACGTGTCGATCGCTTGCGGGCGATCGACACGCCTGCACTTCGCGTCCTGTCCTTGCATCCGCGCAAAGGCGGCGCATGTCCTCTTTTCTCAAACCACAAGGAAGTACGCCTTGAATACGCTCAAGCAGTTTTATATCGGCGGCGCATGGGTCGAGCCGCTCGACGGCGCGACGCCGTTGCAACGAGTCGACCCCGTGACGGAGGAACCGGCAGGCTATCTCGCCATGGGCGCGAGCGCCGACGCCGATCGCGCCGTCAGTGCGGCACGGGCGGCGTTCCCCGCCTGGTCCGCCACGAGCCGCGAGACACGCATTGCGTTGCTCGAGCGCATCGCCGGGATTTATCAGGCCCGTCTCGAAGACATGGCACAGGCGGTACGCAAGGAGATCGGCGCGCCCATCACGCTCGCACGCACTCTGCAAGCGCCGCTCGGCCTCGCCCACCTGAACGCGGCCATCGACACGTTGCGCAATTTCGCGTTCAGCACCGACCATGGCAGGAGCGTCGTCGTGCGCGAGCCTATCGGCGTCGCCGCACTGATCACGCCGTGGAACTGGCCGCTGAACCAGATCATGGCCAAGGTCGCGCCCGCCCTCGCCGCGGGCTGCACGGTCGTCCTGAAGCCTTCGGAAATCGCCCCGCTCGACGCGATCATGCTCGCGGAAGTCATGCATGAAGCGGACACGCCGCCCGGGGTCTTCAACATGATCTTCGGCGAAGGGAGCGTCGTTGGTGCGCGGCTCGCCTCGCATCCGTCGGTCGACGTCGTGTCGATTACCGGTTCGACGCGCGCCGGCGTCGAAGTCGCGATCAACGCCGCGCCGACGGTCAAGCGCGTGACACAGGAACTTGGCGGCAAGTCGCCGCTCGTGATTCTCGACGACGCCGATCTCAAGACGGCCGTGGCGACGGGTGTCATGCAATGCATGATGAACGCTGGCCAGACCTGCATCGCGCCGACCCGCATGCTGGTGCCGGCGGGCCTCTACGAGCAGGCTGTCGCGATTGCGGCGGGTGTGGCAAACGCGATTGCGGTCGGCAACCCCGACGACCCGGCAACGAAACTCGGGCCGATCTCGAACCGCTCGCACTACGAAAAAGTCCAGCGCATGATTCAGACCGGCATCGACGAAGGCGCGCGCCTCGTGGCAGGCGGACCCGGCCGCCCGCAGGGCATCGAACGGGGTTTCTTCGCGAAGCCAACCGTGTTCGCGGATGTGCGCAACGACATGCAGATCGCCCGTGAGGAAATCTTCGGGCCGGTTCTCGCGATCACTCCCTACACGAGCGAAGCGCAGGCTATCGAAATCGCAAACGACACCGAATATGGCCTTGCCGCCTACGTCGCATCGGGCGATCCGGCCCGCGCGCAGCGCGTCGCTGCAAGGCTGCGCGCCGGTACCGTGCTGATCAACGGCGCGTCGTTCGACCTTGCCGCGCCATTCGGCGGCTACAAGCGCTCGGGTAACGGGCGCGAGTTCGGCGCAGCCGGTCTCGCGGAATTCCTCGAGTGCAAGTCGATTACGTCGGCGTGATTCATCAGGATCACTGATCATGAAAAACGGGACCTCGCGGTCCCGTTCGTCATTTCGCCCTTCGCTGCGTCAGCGCATGACGCCTGCCCCGATCAGAATGTCGACAGCGTCAACTCGTTCTTCACCGCTGTCACGCCAGGCACGCTCTGCGCGATGTCAGCGGCCCGCTCGATCTGTGCCTGTTCCGGCACCCATCCTTGTAGTGTGACGGCGCCATTGTTCACCCGCACCGTCACGCCGCTGGCACGGAGTCCCTTTGCCTTGCCGAGCGCAGTCAGCACGCGCTTTCGCAATGCCCTGTCTGCGGCCTTCGCCTGCACCGGCGTAGACGCGCCCGCCGACGCAACGACAGCCGGCGCGGCGCCACTGCTCTGCGCGTGAGCGTGAAGCGACGCGGCGACGATCAACGCACCCACGACGCACCCGCCAATTCGATGGAATTTCATGTAGGTCTCTTCTTGTGGTTGGCTCTGGAATTTCCCCCGCCGCGCAAAGCGGCAGAAGTCCTGACTTGCCGGAATCAGAAACGATGGGTCATGCCGAGCACGACGAGCGTCTGATTCGTGCCTGCAGTCGTCACCGAAATGCCCGGCCAGCTCATCGTCGCCTGGCCATTGTTCTTCAGGTAGCCCGCGCGCATATACAGCGACGTGCGCTTGGAGAGACTGTGGTCCGCGCCGATCTGGACGCCGATCGTGTTGTCGTGCACGCCGCGCACGTCGCGCTCGATTCCGGCAATCTCGATGGTGTCGGCCGCGCTCGCCTGGATCGTCGCGCCAAACTCGATGATGCTGTTCGACCTGGCCGTTCCCAGCAGCGCGGCCAAAGAATGCGCAGCGGGGTCTTTCGGTTTGCTGTACGAATAGTTGAACTGCAGATTCACAATGCCGATGCGGTAGCCGAGCGCGCCGAGGAAGTGCTCGGTACCGACGAGGTTCAGCGCGGCAGGCAGGCCTGGCACGGTCTCCGTGCCAGGATGCTGGAACTGATACCCGATGGCGGCGTAGAGCCCATAGCCCGAATAGGTCGCGGCCAGATCGAGCGTGTTGCCAATGCTCTCAGGCACCGGCTGCGTGACCGTCGCGGCCAGCCCGTACATGCCGTAGAACTGGAATCCTCCGACATTTGGCGACTTGTAGAGCACTGAGTTGCTCGTGCGCCCGGTCGGGGACTGCGTCGAAAGCGTGTTGCGGTCGACCGCCAGCACCGCTGCGGACAGCGGAGAAAGGATCTCGTTGGCGCGGAACGGATCGGTCGGATAGACGGCCCAGAACGTCGGCTGATACTGGCGGCCGAAAGTGAGCGAACCATATTTGTCAGCGGCGAGGCCGACCCACGCCTGCCGGTAGAACAACGCGGTCGAGTCCGCGAAGAATGTACCGTTGTTGACGTTGAAACCATTCTCGAGATCGAATACGGCCTTCACGCCGTTGCCGAGATCCTCGTTGCCCTTCAGGCCCACCATCGATCCCGTGTTGCCGCCGCTGCGCATCGAATACGAATGCTTGCCGCCGTTGTCGAGGTACTGGTAAAACGTGTCCGCCACGCCATACAGCGTGACGCTCGACTGCGCCGCCGCACTGCCTGCCACCAGGGCCAGCGTAACGCCGCAAATGCCTTTGCCCTTGCTGAAACCTCGCATGCATGTCTCCTCTTTATGTTTGCCGCATCGAATGGAATCGGGTAAAGCGGACGCCTCCGGCGCGCCCCTTTTACGGCGCACCGGCCCCGTCTGACAGCAGTGTTTCAGGGAGCACTCGGCAAAAACCTACCTGATGTGAGGGGGCTGGAATACCCGCGGGACGCGACCGTTGCACGGATCGCCAACCCTGTCGGCGCGGCGCTGGCCGCCCGAGCCAGCCTTTCTGACACGATTTCCTGCGCCCCAGCGCCAAGGGCAGGCCAAGCGCTCGACGCCGCCCCCCCCAAAAAGCGGTGGTGTTTGCGCACCGCTAGCCGGCCTATTCTCGGAAACGGCGGCGCCGATGATTCGGGCCGGTCACGCAGGCGCTCCGCCGCTCGCAACGACCGTCCGCAAGGCCCGTCCCGCCGCGTTCGCACGCCCGCCCCGGGACCTCGCACGCGCCCCGCGCCTTCACCCAGGCCGCGCGAAGCCTGGTCTTCAAAGCTGTCCGGATATGCTAGATTTGCTTTCTCAGAATGACCCGCGCCGCGACGACCGGCGCCCCTCGCGCATGCCTGAGAGTCCACCTGGCGCCTGGTCTGCCGCAAACGACGCGCCGCTCAAATCCGTCATCGACACGAAGCTCGTGCCGCCGCGTATCGTGCGCGGTGTCGTCACGCGCGAGTCGATGCTCAAAAGGCTGACCGAAGCGCGCCGTCAGCGCTGCTTCGTGCTTCAGGGGCCCGCCGGCTACGGCAAGACGACCACGCTCGCCGCCTGGTGCCGCTCGCTCATGCCGCTCGGCTACGACGTGGCATGGCTGTCTCTCGCGCCGGAGGACGACAGCCTGCCTGTCTGGCTGCGCTATGTGACGAAGAGCATCGCTGCTGTCTCGCCCACGATGACGCTCGAAGCGGAAGAACTCGAAGAAACGGGCGACAGCGAAGCCGCGGCGGAACGTGCCGTCATCGCGCTCGTGCGCGGTATCGCGCGGCATAAACGCGAACTCGTGCTCGTGCTCGACGATCTTCACTACGTGAAGGACCGCGCGATACACACTGCATTGCAGTGGTTGCTGGAATACGCGCCGGACAACCTGCATCTCGTCCTGGCCTCCCGCTCGTCCGTGCCCGTTTCGCTCGACCGCCTGCGTGTCGAAGCCCAGGTCGTCGAATTCGGCCCCGCCGATCTGCGATTTTCAGAAGAAGAGTCCGTGCTCTTTCTCAACCGGCAACTCGGCTCGATTGACGACGCGAGCGCGCGGCACCTGCACGAACTGACCGACGGCTGGGCGGCGGGGCTCCAGTTGTTTTCCGTCGCGTGGAAGCGTCGGCGCCGCGGTGCACCGAAGCCCGGCGCCACGAGCAAGTTCTTCCACAACCAGTTGCGCGACACGCGCGCATTCGCCCAGTACTTCGACGAGGAAGTGCTCGACCGTCTCGCCCCCCAGGATCTGGGTCTTCTGATTCGCGCCAGCGCCTGCAACCGCTTTTGTGCCTCGCTGTGCGCCGCGTTGCTCCACGAAACGAATGCGGGCGCAAACGTCAACGAAACCCTCGAGCGCCTGGAAGCCGACAACCTGTTCGTATCGACGGTCGATCGCAGCGAATGGGAAACGTGGTACGCGCTGCACCCACTGCTGCGCGACTCGCTGACCGAGCGCTTCAACGGCTGGGACGAAGCCGCGCGGCACGAAGTCCACGCGAAGGCGTCCCAGTGGTTCCACGAGCACGGCCACCTCGACGAAGCGATTCGCCACGCGCTGAGCGCCGGCGAGCCAGCGCGTGCCGCAGCCATGCTCGAGCAATGCGCGCAGACTTTGTTCCTCTGCGGCGACCGCGCGAAATTGATGCGCCTGATGCGCGAATTGCCAACCGAGTACGTGCAGGCCAGTCTGCCGCTGCGCACGTGGATGGCGCACGTGCAGATCTACTGGCGGGAATTCGACGCGTGCGCCGCCACGCTCGACGCGCTGGACGCCGCGCTGCCGCCCGGCAATGCGCGGGCGCGATTCTCGGCGACCGTGCTGCGCGCCGGGCTCGAAATACATCGCGACGACGTGCACGCAGTGCAGGCGCTCGAAGCAGCGCTCAAGGCGATGCCGGAGTCCGCTGAAAAGGTCATCGCAACGATGGCGCGGCACGTGTTCACGTGGCTCCATTTGCAACGCGGCGAATATCAACGCGCCCGCGATGTGCAGTTCGATACACCCGTGGCAACGGTCGAAGGTGCGCCGCTCATAGGCAGCATCGCCGGCTCACTGTTCGGACGCTGTTTCGTAGGCCTGACCTATGCATACGAAGGCGACTTCGCGCAGGCCGAACCCATCTACCGCTCCGTGCTGCGCGATGCGGAACTCAGGGGGAAAGCCTGTTACGAGTCGGCAAACCTCGCTGCCGCGCTGCTTGGCGAAATACTCGTCGAACGCAACGAATATCGAGCCGCGCGCGACCTGCTCGAACAGCGCGTGGATATGCTCGAACGCGTTTCGCTTCCCGATGCTGTGTTGCGCGTCATGATGACGCTCGCCGCCGCGCACTGGGGCAGCGGCCACCGGCTCGACGCGCTTGGCTATCTGGAACGGCTCGAAGAATACGCCACCCAACTCGGACTCGATCGTCTGATCGCGCACAGCCTGGCCGCTCAGGCCAGTTGCCGGCTCGCAATTGGCGAATCCAACGCGGCACTGGCGGCGCTCGAACGCCTCGGCGCGCTCGAGGCGGCACACCATGGCAACGCACATCCTGCGTTCAGCGAAATTCATTTCGTCGCGCAAAACGCGAAGATTCAACGGTGCCTCACGACGGGCGACCTCGAACACGCCACACAGCAGCTCGCCCCGCTAATCGACTATTGCAGAACGCACGGCCGCCAGCGCGAACTGGTCAGCCTGTTGATGCAGCGCGCCGTCACGCTCGCCAGGCTGGGAAGGCAACCCGCCGCGCGTGTCGACACGCTGGACGCGCTGCAACGCGGCCACCGTCTGGGGCTCTACCGCACGCTGATCGAAGCGGCGCCCGACGCGCTGGCCCTGATCGTCGCCGTGAATCAGGAAAGCGCGGACGATCCCGTCGTGGCGTTCTATGTCGAGCGGCTGGAAGCGCGAGCCGCGCAAGGCGCGACGCGCGAGCAACCCGTGCCCAACGCAAGCGCGCAGTCGTCGAGCATCGCGAAGCTGAGCCAGCGCGAGACGGATGTCGTGCGCCTGCTCGCAGAAGGCTTCACGGCCAAGAAGATCGCTCGCACGCTCGGCCTCTCGCCCGAAACGGTGAAGTGGCACCTCGCGAACATCTACGGCAAGCTCGGCGTTTGCGGGCGGGACGAGGCGCTCGACCGCATTCGCGATATCCAGTGGGGTTCCGGGCCCGGTCTCGTGCGCGCGAAGCCGCAAGAGTGACCCGGCGAAGCTGACACCCCGACTTGCGCGCTGCCGGTGATACGGCTCCGGCTACGGCGTCCTCCGAAAGCGCAAACCCATCCGGCCGCCGCGCGGCCGACAACGCCTCCCTCCCGCAACAACCACTCGCACCCGCACGCGCGCCAAAGCCCCCTGTTTTTCGGGTGGGCCCAGCGCACGCAGGGCGATGGTCTACTTGTTCATCGCCGTATCGGGCGCAACGGCGCCTCACTCAATCGTGCGTTGCGGCACGCTCAACGTTGCGGAAGCTCAATGGACACTAGTTACGACTACATCGTGATCGGCGGCGGCTCGGCTGGCTGCGCGATCGCTGGCCGCCTCGCACAAGGCTCGACGCACACGGTTGCACTGCTGGAAGCCGGTACGCACGACCACCATCCGAAAGTCACCACGCCGCTCGGCTTCGCGTTGACGGCGCCGAAGCGCGGGCCATTCAATTACGGCTTCCGCACACCGCCGCAGCCGCATTTCGACGGCCGCCAGGTGCGCGTGCCGCGCGGCCGGGGCCTCGGCGGCAGTTCGTCGATCAATGCCATGGTGTATGTCCGCGGCAATGCCGCCGACTACGACTCGTGGGCCGCGCAAGGCTGCAGCGGATGGGCGTGGCAAGACGTGCTGCCCTACTTCAAGCGGGCCGAATGCAACGAGCGCCTAGCCGGCCATAGCGAAGACGAGCTGCATGGCGGCGCGGGCCCGCTGTCGGTGGTCGACCTGCGCTCGCCGGGGCCATTCTCGCGCTACTTCATCGAAGCGGCGCTCGCGGCTGGGTACCCCTACAACTCCGATTTCAACGGCGCGACGCAACTGGGCGTTGGCTATTACCAGGTCACGCAGCGCGACGGCGAACGCTGGAACGCGGCGCGCGCGTATCTTCATCGCGGCGAAACCAGCAACACCGCAACCGGAAACAGCCGCTGGCCAAACCTGAACGTGCTGATCGATACGCAGGTCATGCGTGTTCTGGTCGAGGACGGTCGCGCGACGGGTGTCATCATCTTGCGCGACGGTCAGGAAGTGCGGCTCACGGCACGCCGCGAAGTGGTGCTGAGCGCGGGATCGATCGGCACACCTCAACTGCTGATGGCCTCCGGCATCGGGCCTGCGGCGCATCTTCGGGAACTCGGCATCGATGTGGTTCGCGACGCGCCTGCCGTCGGGCAGAATCTCCAGGAACACGCCGATGTGCTGCTCGTGCAACGCAACGTGCCGAGCCGCGATCTGCTCGGTGTTTCGCTTCGCGGCGGCCTGCGTATGTGGCAGGAGTTCAGGCGTTACCGTCGAGAACGATCAGGCATGCTAACGAGCAATGTCGCCGAAGCGGGTGGCTTCTTCAAGAGTCGTCCCGACTTGGCGGAGCCCGATCTGCAGGTCCACTTTGCCAACGCAGCCATCACCGTGCCGATGAAATTCGGCCATGGCTACTCCGCACACGTCTGCCTGCTGCGCCCTCATAGCCGCGGCCAGGTGACGCTGCGCTCGGGCGACTGCCGCGAGGCGCCGGTGATCGACCTGAACATGCTCACCGACGAGCGCGACATGGATACGCTCGTGCGCGGCGTGCGTCTGCTCAAAGAGATTCTCGATCAGCCCGCGCTGCGGCGCTTTGGCGGCGATCCGGTCGACGCCTGGCTGCATGCGAACGACAGCGGCGACGAGGCAATCCGCGCGCTGATCCGTTCGCGCGCCGAGACCGCATTCCATCCCGTCGGCACGTGCCGGATGGGCAACGATCCGGAATCCGTGGTCGATACGCAGTTGCGCGTGCGCGGCGTGGCCGGTTTGCGCGTTGTCGACGCGTCGATCATGCCGACGCTCGTGAGCGGCAACACGAACGCGCCCACCATCATGATCGCGGAGAAAGCCGCCGATCTGAT
Organism: Paraburkholderia sp. J10-1; assembly: GCF_905220165.1. NCBI lineage: Bacteria > Pseudomonadati > Pseudomonadota > Betaproteobacteria > Burkholderiales > Burkholderiaceae > Paraburkholderia > Paraburkholderia sp. J10-1. The sequence goes on from NZ_CAJMYW010000003.1 coordinate 429,654, forward strand.
GCTCGGCAAAGCGCCGCCAGTCGCCGCGAACGTCGGCGCACTCGCGCAAGCCGCGCTAACCCTCCCCGATCCGGAGCATTTTTGATGACCACGCTGCTTACGTCGGGCTCGCTCGCAACGCCCGCGCGCGCCGACACATTGTCCTGTTCCGTACCGGAGGGCTTCGAACCGCTGCGCGTGTCGACGGGCTTTATTCCCTCCTGCGGCGGATTTTTTCTGCACCGCGAGCGGCCGGTTCTGGCGGTGCGGGTGCAGCCTGAACACCTCAACGTGCTCGGCATCGCCCACGGCGGATTCCTCGCGACGTTCGCCGACACGGCGTTCGGCGCCATTATTCGCCGCGAGACAAACTGCATGGCGACGCCGACCGTTCACCTTGGCGTCGACTACATCGCTGCGGTACGGCCCGGCACCTGGCTCGAAGCGCACGTTACCCTGGTGAAGGCAGGCAGACGGCTCACGAACGCCACATGTGTCGCGACCGCCAATGGCCGCACCATCTTGCACGCGAACGGCGTCTTCTATATGGGCGCGCCGCATCAGGCGGCGCTGGCTTCTACAGACGCCTGATACCACCGCGCGAAAAGCACAGACACACAGGAGACGGGTCGCCCATGCCGCACTACCTGGCGCAATTGCGACAGCGAGCGCTCTGTGCCCCCTGGCATGCCTAACTGGCAGCGCACCGTCAACTCATTCAACCCGGCGGAAGGCGCGTCGCGACCGCTCGCTGCCTCCTCGCTCCATGCCTCGCGATACCGACATGCAAACCCTCTCCAACGCCTCGCAATCCGACTGCGCGCCCGATACGCTCCCACACGGCGCGGCAACTGCAGCCACCCTTCTCGCCCACCAGAAAGCGCTTGCTGAATTGCCGCACGAAGATGGCCTCGATGAAGCAGAAGCCACACGCGGCTTCATCGGGACGATACCCGACGCCGAAGTGCGTGACGCCTATGGCCGCCTCGTCTGGAGTCTTGCCGACTACGGCTTTCTCGACGCGACGGATGCGCCGTCGACAGCGCATCCATCGCTTTGGCGGCAAGCGAGACTGAACCGGTATCACGGCCTGTTCGAAGTGACCTCGCGCATCTACCAGGTGCGCGGCTTCGATCTTGCGAACATGACGATCATCGAAGGCGACACGGGCCTGATCATTATCGACCCGCTCACCTGCAAGGAAACCGCGCACGCCGCGCTCGACCTCTACCTCGCACACCGTCCCGCAAAGCCCGTCGTCGCCGTCATTTACAGTCACAGTCACACGGACCACTTCGGCGGCGTGAAGGGCGTCGTCGACGAGGCGGATGTGAAGGCCGGCAAGGTGGCCATCATCGCGCCAGATGGCTTCATGGAAGAGACCGTCTCCGAACAGATCATGGTCGGCACGGCGATGGCGCGACGCGCCCAGTTCCAGTTCGGCCATACGCTGGCGAAAAGCGCCTGCTGCCAGATCGATTCGGGCCTCGGCAAGAACATCCCGCGGGGGACACTCACGCTCATCGCACCGACGATGTTGATCCGCGAGCAAAGCGAGACACATGTGGTCGACGGCGTGGAGATCGTTTTTCAGCTGACGCCGGAGAGCGAAGCGCCCGCGGAGATGCACTTCTTCTTTCCGCAGTTTCGCGCGCTGAATCTCGCGGAAAACGGCACACGCACGCTGCATAATCTCTGCCCGCTTCGCGGCGCACAGGTGCGCAATGCAAAGCTCTGGTCGCACTATCTGGCCCAGGCGCTCGAACGCTATGCTCCGCAGGCCGACGTCGTGTTCGCCCAGCACCACTGGCCGACCTGGGGCAACGCACGCTTGAGCGCGTTCATCGAGCAGCAGCGCGACCTGTACAAGTACCTGCACGATCAGACGGTGCGCCTGATGAATCATGGCTTCACCGCGTCTGAAATCGCGGAGCATATGCGCTTGCCCGACAGCCTCGCCGCGCAGTGGCACGCGCATGGCTATTACGGCACCGTCTCGCACAACGTCAAGGCGATTTACCAGCACTACCTGAGCTGGTATGACGGCAATCCGAGCAACCTCAATTCGCTGCCGCCCGAAATGGCCAGTGCGCGTTACGTCGAATACATGGGCGGCGCCGATGCGATGCTGGAACGGGCGCGCCGCGACTTCGAGCGCGGAGAGTATCGCTGGGTGGCGCAGGTCATGAATCATCTCGTGTTCGCGCAGCCAACGTTACGCGAAGCGCGGGAGCTTGGCGCGGCAGCGCTCGAACAAATGGGCTTTCAGGCGGAATCCGCGACATGGCGCAACGCCTTTCTGCTCGGCGCGCGCGAATTGCGTGAAGGGAACCCGCGCGACAAGGCCTATGGTTCGCGAAGCGCCGACATGGTTCGCGCGATGACCGACGCGATGTTCTTCGACTATCTGGCGATTCGTCTGGACGGGTTGAAGGTGCAGACGATGCATGCCCGCATCGACTGGCATTTCACGGACACGGGCCGGCGCTATACGCTGAATGTCCAGCACGGAGCACTGACCTGTTCAGGCGCGACCTCGACCGATACGCACCAGGTGCAGGCTCAAGTGTCGATGTCGCGGCAAACGCTCGACCGCATCCTGCTGGGAGAGACCAATTTCGCCGAAGCGATCGGGCAAGGCCAACTGGCGATCAACGGCGACGCCAGCGTGTTTCATTCGCTTCTTGGATCGCTGGACACGTTTAGCGGGCAGTTCAATGTTGTCGAGCCTTGATTCGCTTTCGTGCGAGTTCTGGCCGATATGGGGCGCTGCGGAGTTCAGGAATTAACTCCGCGGTTTGACAATCAATTTTTGTCGCATTGAAGTGCACAGCGCGCCCTGATCTTCGCTCGAAGCCGTCCAAGGCAATTCAGATGCCGCCGTCAGGTTGCCGTCCATCCGTGTCTTCCGAAAGGAGGCGCCGGGTGCATCCCGGTACGAGCCACCGGGACATGCGCTGTCGCCGCAAGGCGGTCTGGTATGATTAGTTAACAATTCCCATCGGTGATTATGGGGACCAAGCGACTGGAATTGTAATAATAGATTCGTAAACTACATTGACCAACAACGTGCCGCCGGAATTGCCTTCGAGTGGTATTGCACATAGCCATTTCGATGTCATGTCGCTCCCTCCCAGCCGCCAATTGCTTGCCTGGCGGGAAAGGGTCAGCCACGTCATCGACGTTCTCCCCTCCCGATCCGATGTCAAGACGCCATTCCGCGCATCCATTGACCGATACGGCGTCGGCGACGACCTTTCATTCACCGACTGCCGCTCCGAGACGATGATTCTCGAGCGCTCACTGGCGCGTATCTCGACCGACAACAAGCGAGATTTCATGTTCCATGTTTTTCTGGAAGGAGACGTGGACAACGTGACGGCACGCCCATCTGCGCGCACTGGAGCGGCCACTCGAGCAACGTTCCTCGCGCTTGACCTGGGCCAACCGGTGCGAATGCGCAGAAATACCTGTCATGTGCTCTCGTTTTTCGTGCCGGGCACGCTCACGGCGAAGATCTTTCCCGATCCCGAGGCTGTCCACGGACGGATGATGCGCAATGAAACGCCCTTCACCCAACTGGTCGTCGAGCACGCAGCCACGCTAAGCAGGGAAATCCCGTTCATGGACCCGAGCGCAGCGAGAAGTGCCATTCTTGCTGGCGCCGAACTTCTGGTCACCGCCTTTGGCAAAGACGCTGGATTAACCGGAAACGCGAGATCGGCAGTGCGGGCGGCGATGTTTGGTCGTGTGCGCAGGTACATTCAGGCGAATCTTCGCAGCGACGGACTGTCCCCCGAAAGCGTGGTGCAAGCATTGCAGCTTGCACGACCGAGCGTGTACCGACTGTTCCAGCACGAGGGTGGACTGAACGCTTATATCCGGCACCTTCGACTGAAGCAGGCGGCAGAGGAACTCGCCCGCTGCCAGCATCTTTCGGTGACGGAAATCGCTTTTGGACTCGGCTTTACCAGTTCCTCCGACTTCACGCGCGCTTTTCGACGCGCTTTTGACATGGCTCCGCGCGATTTTCGGGAGGCTTCCCTGAACAAAGCGGCTTGAGCATGCCGGTCAAGTCGAGCGCCAGTTCCACCTGCTGCTGCTTCCCCGCTTTCAAGTACGCGAAACGCAACGATAGCCCTCGTCGGAGAACCCGTTCCCGGTGCGGCTCGCAAATCATGCTTCGACGCCCGAAAAGCCGAAATCAGTTGATTCCCTTTCCAGAATGACCAGCCATTTGCCCTCACCCGCCCTCGCCTCTCGTCGCCTTGTGAGAGTCGTCATCGCGACATCCTTTGTCAGTTGCCTCGAAATCTTCAATTTCACTGCCTTTGGGCTCTTCGCGGGCTGGATCGGCGGTCAAATCTTTCCATCAACGAATTCGATGTCCTCCCTGTTGATGGCAGTCGGCACATTCGGAGTCGGCTTTTTGTTTCGCCCCCTCGGCTCGATCGTCATCGGCGCCTACGCCGACCGTTCAGGCCGCCGGGCCGCCATGACCTTGACCATCTGGCTAATGGCGGCAGGCACGGCGGCAATTGCAGCTTGCCCGACTTATTCACAAGTCGGCATCGTGGCACCCGTCATCATGCTGTTGAGCCGTCTGGTTCAAGGGCTCGCCGCTGGGGGTGAAGTCGGCAGCGCGGCGTCTTATGTCATGGAAGCGAGCCCGTTCGGGCGGCGCAATTATCTGGTGAGCTGGCAACTGGTCGGCCAGGCGAGCTCGGCAATCCTGGGGGCGTCGCTAGGCGTCGTGATGTCCAGCAGCCTGTCTGCCGCGAATCTGGCCGCGTGGGGTTGGCGCGTCCCTTTCCTGATTGGCCTGCTAATCGTTCCGTTCGGCTTTTACGTCCGGCGGCGGCTACCCGACGACATGGTTGGTCGGGCATCGCCGAATCGCAAGCTGGTTCCTCTCGCGGAACTCTCCAGGAGCCATGGAAAGACACTCGCTTTGGCAACGCTCATGATCGCTGGCCGCACGATACCGGCTTACGCGATTGCCTTTTATATGCCGAGTTACCTGACACATGTGATGCATTGGCCAGCTATCGCCGGGTTTCTTGCCTCGGTCGTTTTTGGTCTCGTGTTTATGCTATTCGCCCCGCTTACCGGCCTGCTGGCTGACAGACTTCAGAATCGCAAACCCTTATTGCTGTTTGCAGCTGGCGCGACCACCCTTCTCATTTTCCCTGTATTCCATATCATCACCCATGCACATGACTTAACCACGGTGCTGGCCGGTGTGGCGCTAATCAGCGTGTTTGTCGCACCGTTGAGCAGCGTGGGCAGTGTGTTGGTCCTGGAATCCTTTCCAGTCCAGGTGCGTGCCAGCGGCTTTTCAATTTCATACGCATTCGGGGTGGCACTGTTCGGAGGCACAGTTCAACTGATCATCACTTCATTGATCAAGTGGACCGGTAATCCCATGGCGGCCGCCTGGTATGCCGCGCCTGCATGCCTTGTTAGTTTTATTGCACTCTTGTTCTTCCCCGAGCGAGACCGGGAAATGGCCATGAAAACCCATTGATGACGTTTGAGTGTTGGGCTGTCACGCGTCCCATCGGCGCATTGCGCGCTCTAGCTGGGAAAATCCCGCCATAGTGGCGGCAAAGGTGAACGGCTCTGGCGTAAGCCGCCCTGTGCCCCCGAACAATAACGATATCTGACCCAATGTCCAGTCTTTCCAGCCTCGGCAAACTGCCTGTCACTCCCGCGCAACCGTGCGGCAGTGATGTCCGCGACGAACCCGAGTTCGAGTTGCTGCAGAACGAAATCGGCAAACTCTCGAATCCCTCCGCAACGAGCAGCGTCGACTGGAACCGCGTGAGCGACCTGTCCACGACGCTGCTGGCGAACAAGGGCAAAGACGTGCTCGTCGCGTCCTATCTGGCGACCAGCCTGCTCAAGACCCAAGGCCTGACGGGTTTCGCGGACGGCGTGCAGGTGGTGGCCGACCTGCTGCAGACCTACTGGGACGAACTGTATCCGCCGTTGCAACGCATGCGTGCGAGGCGCAACGCCATGCAATGGCTGATCGACCGGGTGAAGGCCGACGGTGCGGAACGCGACTGGTCGAGCTGGCCGCCGCAGAATCCCGCCCTGCTCGATAACGTGCGCACTGCGCTCGCGAGTATCGACCGCGTGCTAGCCGAAAAGGACGACGACGCGCCGTCGATGCAGCCGCTGCGCGCACTCGTGGACACCATGCAGGTTGCCGTGGAAGAGCCTGTGGCGCCGCAACCGATCGTCGCCGCTGCGCCGCCACCGGCACCCGAGCCTGAGTACAAGCCTGCCCCCACGCCTTTGGCCGCACCAGCGGCCGCGCCTGCGCCCGCGTTGCAGGCCGAAGCGCTCACGCCACTCGCCGTCGATTCAATCGACAGTGCAAGCCGTGCGATCGACGAAGCACTCGATCGCCTTGCGACTATCGGCTCATGGTACGCGCAGAACCAGCCTTCCAGCGCACCTGGCTTCCGGCTACGGCGCGTCGCCGCGTGGACGGGCATCGAGCGTGCGCCGGCCGCCAACGGTTCGGAGACTCAGCTTGCCGGCCCGATTGCACCATTGCAGGATGCGCTGCGTGGGCTGCTGTCGCGCGCGGCATATGCAGACATCGTTGCATTTGCCGAGACACAGATTCTGCAATACCCATTCTGGCTCGATCTGAACCACGCGGCGGCAATGGCACTCGCGCAACTCGGTGACGCCTGGCATAGCGCGCACCGCGAAGTTTGCAATGAGACCGCGAAGTTCGTCGCCCGCATGGAAGGCATCGAGCGTCTGAAATTTGCCAACGGGGTGCCATTCGCCAATGCCGACACTGTGGAGTGGCTGGGCACGCTCACATCGTCGGCAGGACAAACGCAGACGGCCGCCGCGCCGGACCCGCTCGCCGCAGTGCTTGCGCGCGCGCGTGCGCTCGCCGCTGACAACGATCTGCACGCCGCCTCGCAATGCCTGCAAGACGGGATTGCCCAGAGCACGGCAGTCGGCACTCGCCTGCGGCTACGTACGGCGTTGTGCGACCTGCTGCTGGAGAACCGCCCGGGCGCGCGGCTTGATGCGTTCGCTCGCGCGCTCGTGGAGGAAATCGATCGCTACGGCGCGGCGGCGTGGGAACCGGAGCTCACCGCCGACGCACTGCGCGCCGCCTATGCGATCCTCAGCCGCAACGAGCAGAACGAAGCGGAGACGGCGGCCCTGCTCGCGCGCATCGCACCGCTGAACGCCGCCATCGCGGTGCGCCTGATTACCTGACCAGCCGGGCTCGACCGGCTCAGAAGCCGGTCGTCATCTGGGGCGCCTGGGCGCTCCAGCAAGCACCGATCGTCTTCGGCAACCCCAACTCCGCCAAACTTACCGGATTGCCAGCCACCGTCGGCAGGTTCGCGGGAAGCGGCGGATTCGTCGCGGCGAGCTGATCCGCGATATTGAGTTGCTGACGCTGCAGCAGCGCGTCCTGAATCTGCTGCTTTTGCTGCGCCGTGGTCTTCAGCAGAGCCTCGTAGCGCTCGATCTTCTGGGCGGCGTCGCTCACCTGGTCCCCACCTGTCACTGCAAAGCTCACCCTCAGCGACTGCACGTTGAGCGTCTTGAGCGCGCTTTCACTCGCCGGAAAATCGCCAGGTCCGAACTGATGCTGGCCGTTCGCGAAATCTTGCAGGAATAGCGCGACGCCAAGCGGCCCCGCATAGCTGCGGGTCAAGGTCAGGTTGCCGATCTTGATCTGCAGGCGTGTGTCGCCGCACTGCCCAGCCGTCCACGCGAAGCTCGTGCTGACCGGGAAATTGAAGTTATTCAGTGTCTGTTGGCCCGACGCACATTGCACGGTAAGGATCGTCGCGTACGGCTTCGCCTGCGCGTCGGCATTGACGTTCGTTGGCTGCGCGGTGAGCGTGAGCGGCACCGTCAACGCACGCGCCGCGTCAGCCTGTTGTTTCGCTGTCGCAAGTGCCCGGTCGAGCTGGTCGAGTGACGCCTGCGCGTCCAGTTGGGCGCGCTGCGCCTGAAGTTGCTGCGCCTGTTTGTCCGCAGCGCTGCGCGCGGCCGACCGCTGCTGCGCGGCCTGGCGTGCGTACGCGCCGTTGAGCGTCGAGACGAATGCCGTCGTGAACGGCACACTGAGCCCTTGCGTCTGCACGACGTCATAGCGGCTCGCGTTGCGCGTGAGGAACGGCTTGGCCGGCCCCTCGGCAAATGCCCAGACCGCACCTTTCGCACCGAACAGCTGATCGTTCGCCGCGCTCTCGTCAGTGGCGCCCTGCAACGGAAACACGACGCTCGACTCCCAGCTGTGCTGCAGTTCGCACGATGCCTGCCGCTCGATATAAGCCGCGAGGAAATCGAACGGCCCGCGGATCAGTCGCCAGGTCAGCGCGTCAGAGCCATCGCCATCGCCATCACCCGCGCCCGCGCCGGCGAGCGAGCGAAGCTGCGTAAACGATTGCAAGACACTGATCATCTCCGACGGCTGTGCTTGCGCACTGACGGCGAACTGATGGAAATCGGCCGCAAGCTGGTAGTCCTTGCCGCTGCCCACGCCGCTGTCGATGGCGAGCTTGTTCAGGTTTGCGAAGTAGTTGGCCAGCGCATCGACTGCACCGAGGTTGTTGGCCACCGCCTGGCCACCGCGCATGGGAGCACCGGCGAGCACGTCCTTGATCGCCGAACCGCCGACCGCGTTGATGGCGCCAGCCACCCTGACCATGTGGTTGGCCGCGCCGACGCGCGTCGCCTGCTCGCGCAGTTGCTGGAATTGCCGTGCGAGAGCCAGCCAGCCGGGCAGCGGCGCAGAGGCGTCCTCACCGGCAAATTCCTCGTCGAGTCGCGCGATGAGGCGGAAATACGGACTCACGGGCCCGCTCACCATGCCGAGCGCGGCGCGCCAGTCGGCCTCGCCCATGTAGCCGCCAGGATTGTCCGAAAACGCTTCGACGAAGTTCCGCCACGCGATCACGCGCTGCGTGCGATACCAGCCGTCGAACGCCGCGCGCTGTCTGTCGAATTGCGCCGGGTCGCTAATGGCCGCGCGAATCTGCGCCGCAAGTTCGTCAATCTGTTTGCGGCCCGCGAGGGTAAAGGCCGCGGGCACCGCGGCTTCGGGCACGCTTGCGCTGCTCGTACCGCCAGCGCCAATTACGCCGCCCGTTACCGTGTGCTGGCCAGGACCGTACAGCGCGTTCACGGGCTGGGCGTCGCCCCCCCAGAACTCCGCCGCGCGCACTGGCGCCAGCTCGCCCCCGTCCGGCACGAGCCCGACGAGCCAGGTCAGCTGAGGGTCGGCCGCGACTGCCTGATTCAGAAGTGCGCGCCGCTGCTTCAGGCGCTCGCGCAGATAGCCGGCATCCTTCGGCGACCAGGCGAGGTAGGACAGCCTGAGCGAATCGAGTTCCTCGTTGAGCTGCGCAGGATAGAGCGAACTGCCGCCAGGCTGCGGCATCGCTTCGAGCGCGGCCCGATCCGCACCATCGATACGTGCTTGCAGCAGGGCGACCGAGCGGGCAAGGCTCAAGATCTGCTGCGCCTGCTCCGCCGATTGCACGGCTTGCCCCGGTTGCCGCGCCAAACCGGATAGCGCCGCCAGCGTCGCCTCCTGCGTCTGGTCCGTGGCGGACTGAATCCCCTGCTGATACTGCTGCACGAACACGGCATGCAGACGCGCTTGAACGGCAGCGACTCCGGCGCCGTTGCCGAGCAGCCCCGAGAGCCAGCGCTGGTCATTCTGTTCGGCCTGCGTCAGAACGTTGGCGGAATACGTCAGCGCGGCTGCGTCGTGAAACAGGCTTCCATTGAGGGCGACTTTGTCGGGCCGCGCGCTTCGGAGCAGATCGAGCGTCTGTTTGTTACCCGCGTAGGAAACCGAGATCAGAATCCCGAATGTCGCAAGCAGCAGCGTCCACGCGATCACGCCCACGCGCTGCGTGACGCGCCGCCACTGGTGCACGAGCACGGTCGGCTTGGCGGCGTGACGATCCTGCGGCAGGATGCGGCCGAAAAAATCGTGCAGAAAGACGCCTGCCGTGCTGGCCTCGTGCGATGGCGACGGTGGCAGGGCCGCCCCCAACAGCGCCGACATTGCGCCGCCCTCCTGTCGCCCGCTGCTGAAGAAGATGCCGCGCAACAGCGGCCTCTCGAGATAAGGGCTGTCGGCGAGACAGGTGCCGAGAAACATCGTCAGACCGCTGCGCAATTGCTCCAGTTCGCTCGGAAACATCAGCAATTCGGGTGACGGCTTCGCCTCGCGCGACACCAAAGCCAGGCGCAGCGCCTGCAAACGCGCACCGATGGAGTCGAACGCGCGAGTGACGAACGCGGTTTCGCCGGTCTCGCTCTCCGTCGCGAGATAGCCCATCGCCTGACTGAGCGCGTCGGCGGGCAGAGACTTCGCCCACTCCTCGAAGCCATAAAGGCGATCGCATTTGGTGACGAGCACGTAGACCGGAAAGCGCTTGCCGAACATGCGGATCAGCTGCTCGATGCGTGCGCGCACGATGCGCCCTTCATCGGCGAAGGTATCGGCATTCGGAGCGTTCAACCGGTCCGCGCTGATCGCGAGCACGAGCCCGTCGAGCCCTTCACGCGGCCGGTAGCGCCCCAGCAGATCGAGGCCGACCTCCCATTCGCGCCGATCCTGCTCGATGTCCTCCGCCTGCACGTAGCGACCGGCGCAATCGATCACTACGGCACGGTCGAAATACCACCAGTCACAGTTGGCTGTCTGGCCAATGCTGGCTTGCTGGCTGACCTTCTGGATCGGCGACGCTAGACGGGCACGCGTGAGGGCCGTGGTTTTGCCGGTGCCAGACTGACCGATCACCATGAACCACGGCAGCGCGTACAGCGGGTCGCCCTGGCCGCGCAGACTGGATTGCCGCAACGTGGCGACGGCAGCTTTCCATTTGCGCCGCAGCAGCGTTTCCGGGGAAGCAGCGGCCGCCTCGCTGTTGAGAGCCGCCGCCTGGGCCGCGAGACGGCTGCGCGAGCGCATCATCACGATCATGCGGCGAACGTAGGTCACCAGAAAGTACAGTGCGAATACGCCGACGAATATCGCAAGCGCGACCCACAGCGGCCAGCCGAAATAGAGGACGACGCCCCAGCTGGCGAGCGCCAGCAGGATCAGCGTCAACAACCACAGCAATGCGATGCCCAGCAGTTTCATAGATGGATCTGCGCAAGAAGCGTATCGGCGGACTGCGCGACGACGGTGTGATACACGCCGTACAGCAACGCCAGCAGGAAAAGCGGAAGGAGGTACGCGGTCAGCTTGCGGCCCGAGAAGCGCGAAAAACGTGCGGCGAGACGCGTGCGCGCAGTTTGCGCGTGCGCCGCCCCCTCAACGCCAGCGAGCGGATAGCCGTCGGGAAACAGAAACGCGCGCGCGGACGCACTGAGCAGATCGGCGTCCGGCAGCAGCATCGCAAGATTGGTGCGGCGAATGTCGGTGAGCGTCTTCTGGTTGCGGTCGTAGGCGTAACGGCCGCCAAAACCCAGCGCGAGAGACAGGTAGAACACCTCGCGCACCGGCAACTGCGCAGGGGTGAGCTTGGCGAGTCGCTCGTAGAACACGACGCCGGCATTGCTCACGTCCGAGTAGCGACGCTGCAGCAGATGACGCTGCCATTGCGCGGCGCCGTCCCACTGCGTGGTGAGCAGTAGCTCGTCGGCCCACGCGTTGAAGGCGAACAGCGCCTCGTCGATGTCGGTTTCCTGAAAACCGGCGTCGTGCGCGCCGCGCCGCGTCGACGCGATCGCGCCATCGAGCCGCACGGTCAGGCTTTCGGCATCGCACGAGGGCGACAGCGCGAATGCACGCATCTGCGCGAAAAGGGGGATGAAGATGTCTGCAAGTTTCACGCTATCTCCGCAGCACGACAATTTCGGCACGCAGATCTTGCGGCGCATCGGGCCACTGCAGCGCGATGTTCTCGTCGCGTTCGACGGCATCCCACAGCTCGCTCACCTGCTCGATCCGGAAGTAATTCGACGACGCGCGACGCGGCATGCCTTGAGGCGCGTTCGGCAGATGGATGAGTTCGAGCCCCGGCAACGCATGGGTGACGAGGCGCGTGACGTCGGCGGCATTGGCGAGGCGCGCATCGTGCAGCGCGCCATCGACAACCTGGGCTGCCAGTTGCTCTGTGCGCAGCACGAGATAGAAGCGGTTGCGCCGGTCGAAGAACGAGCGCGGCAGATCGCCCGCGAACATGCCATCGCGGTAGTCGAGCACCGTGAGATGCTCGGGTCCGGTTGCGATCTCCGCGAGCAAAAAGCCGATCAACACCTGCGCGCGCGAGAAGCACGTGTAGAGATCGGTGTGATCGTAAGACGGCAGACCGGGCGTGCCGTCCTGCGCCTCGCCGAGCATGTCGAAGCGCTCGGAAAACGCGCTGAGTTCGCCCACCAGGCGGCGCAATTCGCCGTACAGGTGCCACGGATGGACTGTTGCCGTCTGCGCAAGATGCACGAGGCTCGGGGCGGCGCGAGAGAGCGTACGCATGGCGAGCAGCAGCATCATGTAGCCTGGATCGAACTCGGCCTTCTGCAGCTCGCGCGGATTTTTCAGCTCCTGCAACTGGTGCGCGCGCCCGACCACGTCATCGCGAATCTCGCGAACGATGCGCAGCAGCGTATCGGACCCGGACAATGCATGGCACGGCGGAACAAAGCGGTCCGAGAGCGTCACGGTATCGCCCATTCGCGCAAGCTGCGCGATCGGAATGAGATCGTACTGGCCGAGATTGGCGGTCTCGCCTTCGAAGAAAATCTTGAGCACGTGCAGGAGCGTATGCACCGGCGCGGCGGGACCGTTCGAGTGCAGATCGGGCACCTCGGGCGGGTGCTGGAGACTCGCATAGCGCGTCTGCACGGCGGCAGCGGCGTCGAGTGATTCGCACAACGTGACGTTGTTGCCCTCGGCAGCGAGTTTGCGTACACCGAGATAGACGGTCAGCGTGCGCCCTTCGCCGATCGAGCTTGCGTCGAACGAGCGCGGCGCCAGCACCCCGTTACCGGGAAATTCGACATACGTGTGATCCGGAAAGATCAGCCGCGCCGATCGCACCTCGATGGTCTGGCGTGCAATCGCGCCCGCCGCGATGTCGAGCGCGCCCACGCCCCAAAAGTGCGGCAAGCCTGTCTCGAAGACAGGCTTGTTACGGGACTGTTCGTGCAGCGCCGCCAGCTGGAAGTGCTGGGGCTGCATGAACATGCCCTGGTGCCAATAGATACCCTTGTTATGGTCCATGTGATGGGATCGATATGCTAGTTAGCGAGCTTGCGAAACGACATGTCTTGCGCACTCGCGGCGCCCAGAATGCCTGTCGTGGCGCCTGTTGCATCCGGATTAGCCGGAGCGGCGCCACTCAAACGAATTTGCTTGCCGCCGCCTTCGAGCGGCTGCGCGTGCTGAAACGCTGCGGGGTCTGGCCCGTCGGACTGGACTTCGGCGTTCAGGATGCCCTGCGTGCCCAGGTTGAGCCGCACGACGAGCGGTCCGGGCAACTGGCTGTGCGTACGGAAAATGAAACCTGAAGTTTTGGTGACAACTGGCACGTCGAATTGCCGAGCCGCATTGGCCACGCCGAACTGCGCATAACCCGCGGCCACGCCGATCGCGCGTGTGTTCTGCGCTCGATCGAGAATGAGCCAGGAGTGCTGACCTGGTGAGACCACGTAGCGCGAAAACTGGCTGAAGGCCTGTGGCACCTTGCCGGATGCCATCGTATCCGCCAGCGAACTGGGCTCGGCGGTGAGATTGCGGAAGGCTTGTGCATCGCCTGATTCGTAGATCCCGAGCAGCAGCGTGTGCGACTGGCCGTCGTACTGGTTGAGCGCCGGATCGGCACTTATCTCCAGAATGATCGAGTCGGCGGCATAGCTCCAGTTCACGTCGGCGAGCGGATCTTTCGGCGGCGTGCTTCCACATGCGGCGAGCGCGAGCACACCCGCGATGCTGGCCAACCCGGCTAGCGGCCGCGCAACCCGCGCGCAAGCTTCAAGGCGCTTTGCGGCCCTGCTCTTCTTTACAGACTCGGCCATTGTCAGTGCCTCATTTTTTTGCAGTGGAGCGTTGCCCGCCGCCACGAATTTTGCAGATATTCTGGTGTACTGAAGCAGTGAAGAAAGACCAATATGCGGCATTATTCAAAACTGAATCGAAAGCGATCTGGGGAACGCCGCGTCAAACCAGCGGCAGAATCGTTGCGCTGGCCTCGCTGTCCTCGGTGTAGGGCAGGAAAAGAATGCTTTCCGGCGATCCCTTGACCCGGGCGTAGTAAGCATCGCCATCGCCAAGCCGGTTGCGCACCGCCCAAGCCGTGTACTCTCGCTCTCCGACCTGCAACGTCAGACCTTCCTGCGCGTATTCGAGCACAGTCTTTTCCGGCAGTTTGCCGCGCGGGCCCACCGCCTGGAAATCGATCTTCGCATCACCGCCGTGTACGCCGAACACGACGCCGTGCCACTCGCCGCTACGCGGCCCGATGGCGAACCACTGGCCGAGCTGCTCTTCGCCGACCACCTCGAAGCGATGGTCTTGCGGCTCGCTCGCCTTCGCGAGATTCGCGCGCGCGACGATCTTCGCCGGCCACGCGGCATGGCTTTCTACGAGCACGGTCGCGTCGCCGAGTAGCGTGGGCATGTCCTCAATACCCTTCACCGCTGACACCACAACGGGAAAGCCCGAACCGCGCGCTGCGCGCAGGCTCGAAGCGAACACCGATAGTCCGTAGCGGACTGAAGGCTTGGCGAGCGTGTCGTCGTCGGCGAGGATCAGCCAGAGGTCGGCTCGCGCGGCATTGAGCGCATCGAGCCCCGCTCGCCACGCGAGCTTTTCGGGTTCGTCGACCCAGAAGTGGCCTTGCGTCGCGAGGCCGTACTGCTTTAGCAACTGCGACAATGCGGCGACGCGGGTGGCGTCTTTTTCTTTGTCGAATGCTGTGATCCAGATGGTCTTCATTGCTCGTTCCTGATTATCAACTCATGACCATTACGACGTTCTGACTCGGGGCGAGGACCGTGCCCGTCGCGTTGCCCCCGTTGTGCTGAGTCGGATCGCTCAGGCGCACAGCCGCATTGCCTTCGAACTTGACTGTCTTGCTGCCCGCAGTGAATTTCATCTCGGCCATCACCTTGCCCGACACCACACCACCTGCGACGCCGGGTTCGTCGCCGGACGAGTTCGGGATTTGAGACGCCTTCGTGAGTGCCGGCTTGCCCACGATCAGTACCTTCTGCGTCAGCTGATAGCCCATCTGCGGCATCGCGATGTTCGGGTACGGCACTGGCACG
The DNA here is from genome assembly GCF_905220165.1 of Paraburkholderia sp. J10-1. NCBI lineage: Bacteria > Pseudomonadati > Pseudomonadota > Betaproteobacteria > Burkholderiales > Burkholderiaceae > Paraburkholderia > Paraburkholderia sp. J10-1. Next base: position 444,924 of record NZ_CAJMYW010000003.1, read on the forward strand.
GGTGGCCCCGGCGGCGCGGGCGTCTTGCAAACGTCCGGTGTGCTCATGCACTGACCGGCTTCCACGGTAACTGCAAACATGATGGCGTCCTATCCGAGGTCGATTTTCGAGGCGTCGATCTTGACCTGGCCTTCCGCCAGTACCGTTGCGTGCTGCGCCGACATGTGGAAACGCTCGTCCACATGCATGCGTACGCGCCCAGCTCGAGTTTCATCGGTGTCCTCGACCCAGCGCAGGCTGTCGCGAGCGCGCAGGATCAGCCGCCCTACGGTATTCGTCATCGTGTGAGCCAGAGTGCGCACGGAACCCAGACTGGCTTGCAACTGCTGTACGGTGGCGTCGAACCGGGCAAACTTGAACTCGCCACGCAACCCCGACATGCCGATCTCCGGCGCATCCAGTTCCACCCGCCGGCGTGCGTGCATGTCGATCTGGTCTGCCTCGACCCTCAAGACGCCGTCGTCCGTGTGCAGGGAAACTTCGCCGGGCAGCACGATTGCGGCGGCACCCTGAACTGCGCCCGAAAGGACGGCAAGAATGTACGAAGCGGTATGCGAACCGCCCGTGCAAACCAGCACCCGATCTCCGCAGTCTGGATCGATCAGGCAACTGTCGGCGCGCAGGGCGCGTGTCGAGACGCCATCGGCCGTCTGCAGGAAATACCACTGACCGGCACGACCAGTTACCGTTGCGTATGTCATCGAGACAGCTTGATCGCTGCCAGGGCGCGTTATTGATACGAGTGCGGGATTCATAAAGGACTCTCCCTCTTTAGCGTTTATCGGTGTGGGGCGGCTGCCACGCTTCGGCGCGCGCCAATACGGGATCGGTTTGCCGCGCGCCATCCAGCTTCGCCCCGTTCCAGAGCGTGTCTTTCTGCACGAGCGAGTGAAGATTGGCACCGCTGAAATCCGCGCCCGAGCAGTCGGCGTCGGACAGATCGGCGTGCGATAGATCGCAATAAATGAATCTTGCGCCGTGAAGCGATGCTGCGCGCCAGACGCTGTGGCGCAGCACGGATTTCGACCAGCATGCACCGCCCGATTGCACGCCGCCGAAATCGGCTTCACTCGCATTCGCGCCGTCGAAATGCGTGTCGCCAATGTCTGCCTGCGTCAGCACAGCGAGGATCAGTCCAACATACTGGCCGCGCGCACCGCGAAGATCCGCGCCCTGGAGTTGCGCGCCGAGGAAACTGGTTCTATCGAGCGTCATCCCGGCCAGATTCGCCCTCTGAAGGGAGGCCCCATCAAGACTCGTCATGGTCAGGTCGCAGCTGCGCAAGTCCTGACCGTTCAGGTTGGCGCCGCGCAAAAAGGCTTTGACGAGCGATGCCCCGCCCAGTTGCGCCCGGCTCAGATCCGCTTGCGACGCCGACCAGCGGAACAGATCAGCTTTCGTGTAATCCGTGTCGACGTGAATGCAGCTATTCGTGTCGCAGCGCGCGAGGCGCGCGCCTGCGAACGACGTCCGCGTAAAGTTGCAGTCGTCGAAGGTGGCGAAGCTCATGTCCGCAGCGCTCGCGACAGCGCCACTCCAGTCCACATCTTCAAAGCGGGCCTGCTGAGCCGTCGCGCCTTCGAGCTGTGCGCCCGCAAAACTGACTTGCCGCAAGTCCGCGTTGTCGAGTCTCGCTTGCCGCAGATTTGCGCCTTCGAGCGTCACGTTAGAAAGGCGACACCCGGACAGGTCGCAACCCGACAGATCTGCGCCGGAGAGGTCCGCATCGTCAATCCGTTGGGTGCGCGCGAGTGCCGCTCGTGCCTCGTTCGCATCCATGCGCGTCCGTGTACCTGGATTCGTAGGGCTCATATGACGGGCGGACGGTATTGAAGAATGGTGCAGTCGATGTTTGCTCGCTCGACGCTCGCGAACGTCGGCTGAGTGCCGCCGAAGTCCACGCCATACAGGTTGGCGTCCTGCATGCGGGTGCCGCTCAGGTTGGCTTTGCGCAGCGAGCCGCCGAACATGTTAATGGCGCTCATTTCCGCGCCGCTCAGGTCGGCGTGCTCAAAGCGGGTACCTTTGGCCGAGGCCAGGCGGAACTGTGCGCCTCTTGCCTGCACGCGCGTGAAGTCGGCATGGTCGAGCCTTGCACTTTCGAACGACGCTTTGCGCAGTTGTGTACCGTCCCAGCACGCGTGCGCGATCTGCGCGCTCGCAAAGTCCGCTTCATCAAAGCAGGTCTTCTCGTCAGCACGCGACTTGCGCAGGTCTGCGCCGGTGAAATCGGCCTGGTGGCCTTCGGCACCATAGAACTCGGCGTGCTCGCAAAGCGCGCCGCAGAAGCGGCTTTGAGCAAGGCGACTTTCGTTGAAGCTCGCGCTCTGCAGCGTTGCGTTGCTGAAGTTCGCACCGCTCAAATCACACTCGGTAAAGCTCGTTTGCTGCGCTCGACAAGAGGCGGCATTCACACCAGGCAGCCTGGCCTTGTCGAATATTGCCCGATCCAGTTCAGTCTTCGCGAGGCAAGCCTCCGAAAAGTCACTGCTGCTGAAATCGCCCCCGACAAGTTGCGCGGCTTGCAGATTGGCCTTTGCGAATGTGCTGCCCTCGGCGCTAGCGCCATCGAGCCTCGCGCGCTCAAGCGTCGCTTCGCTGAAATCGGCTCCGCGTAGCAACGCGCGCGCAAAAACGGCATCGTCAAGCCGGCTCTTTGCAAACGAGACTCTATCTAGCGTCGCGCCCGAGAAGTCCGCACCCGTGAGGTCGAGTTCGGAAAGGTCCAGCCCCGTCAGGTCATAGCCCGCAAAGCTGCCACGCGTTGCATGGCGGGCTGCAACGTCTTCGCGCGTCAGTGCAGCGGCGGCGGCATCTTCCGCGGCTGCACGCGCCGGAGGAACTGCCCCTGATCGGAGTTCCGACTCAGGTGCTGGAGGCGGCTGCCTCATATCGAGCGCAGCGAAATCGACATCGGGCGGTTCCAAAAGCGAACCTTCACCCAGGCTTTCCACGACTTCTGGCGGCAGCGTGCGTTTAAGATCCTCTTCAGTGAGGTTGTACTTTTGCATGAGCGCCCGGGTCTCGGCGCTCAGTTCTGCCATCATTTTTCCCATTGCAGCAAATGAGGGCGTGTCCTCCTGTTCCGGTTCGGGTATGAATTTCTTCACGTCCTCATCGGTCAGGTTGTACTTTTCCATCAACGACCGAAGCTCATCACCCAACTGGTCACCCTGCCTCTGCAGCTCCTCGAACGTGGGCGCAGGCCCAACCGGTTCCGGCTTGGGCATGAATTTCTCGAGGTCAACGTCGCTGACGTTGTGCTGCCGCATCAGTGCACGCATCTCCGCGTCCAATTGTTCAGCCATTGCATGGATGCCTGCAAACTGTGCGTCGCGCTCCACGTCTACCGTGGCCGACGCCTCCGTATCCGTGTTCACGGCTGCATTACCGGGCGGCTGCGCCTCAGCGGTGGCCTGCTCCGCTTGTATCTCACCGGTTCCCGCTAGCGGCTGGGCGGATGCCGCTTCAGCATTCACAGTGCCGATTTCCCGCTCGAACTCGGCCCGGTAGTGCTCAAAAGGCAGCGGCACTTCGTTCAACGTCTCCCATACGGCCTTGATATGCTTCACGTCGCTCGCTTCGTCGTCCGCGCAATGGAAAATCGCGCGATAGACTACGACCCCGCAGTCGAGTTCGGGGAACAGGCAGACAGTCTCTGCATGGGCGGTGACTTCGCTCAGCAAATCGCCAGTGGACGTTTTCTGGTTGACAAAGCATCGTGCGCGAAGCCCCGGCAGAGCCCCTCTCTGCGTCGGCCGCACCGGGTGCATGTTGGCGATTTCAAAGGACTCGTTGCCCGAGAAATAGCCGGTCCGCAGCCGCTGGTCGGGGGCGGCACTCATAAACAATTCGGAGCGCGTGTCGGCTGGCAAGTGTGGCCAATCATGCTTGAGCCAGTGATCGTCGCACGTACCAAGGTACTGTTGGCGCGGCGGCGACGCGATGTCGAACCCCCAGAAACCAGCGGGTGCAATACGTTCACCACGGCTTGCAATACGACCGTATTCATATTCGATATTCGGCAATGGCCAGACTGTTGCGCCGTCGGCGTCTCCCGTTTCGCCATAACCCTTCCCGCGCGGGTTGTCCGCAAAGCCGTCGCCGCCGAATGCTGTCTCGGGAACGATCGGCATGCGAATGAACGGCTTCGGCCGCGACATGAGCCCGATGGCATTGAATTGGCGATTGCCGGTCACGATGAGCGATTTTTTCAACGAACCGAGGCAAACACTGACGCGAAGTTGTTCGACAGCCCGGCCCTCCGGCGCGTACGCTGCCCCGTAGACCGCGTACTCTCCCGCGGGCTTCGGATATACCTCATCCAATAGGCCGGCCTCGCCCAACACCTGCGTGACGAGCGGCCACATCTCATTGCCAGGGATCAGCGCATTCCGGCCGGTTTGTGCGAACCGGAAGCACGCCATCATGCCGATCACGAGTGCGTTACGCTGGGCGAACTGCAGGCTGCGATAATGCATCGCGAGATCATTGGAGCAGAGGATCTTCATCTTTAGCCTAGCTGTATCAGCTTACCTTCCCCGGCTTTCACGGTTATGTCCGCGCCTGCTTTTAAATTCATAGTCCCTTGCGAATTCATCGACACTTCCTGCGTTGCGATCTTCAACGAGCTCGGGCTCAGGACTTCTTTACCAAAATACTTAAAACCCATCGATATTTCATTTTCCTTGACCTCAAGACCGCTGCTAAACAACTGCCCACCACTTGAAACCTTCAGAGATGCTTCTTTTTCTCTAAAATCCAAACCACTACGAAATGAGTCATGATCCTTGAATTGTATAGTTATTCCTTTTTTATCAAAATCAATAGCACTCCAACGTGAACCATCATGAGAAAACGACTGCAGACACATTTCACTTTCTTTTAGCCTCAGCCAACTTTTATTAACCTCCAATGAAGCATGGTCGTATGCCAATGCTAACGCGCACGAGCCCCCCATTGAATCATCTTTATATACTAAAGACGCACGATTTTCGTTAAGCGAGAGGCTGCTTTTATAATTCTCCGCTCCAGTCCTCACGAGCCTACCGCTAGAACTTCTTTTAAGTTGAAATAGATTTTGAGCGCGTGCCAAAGCGAACTTCGCCACACCGACGACCGATTTGCTCGTTGCTCCAGCCTTGTCACCTTTTCCCCACTGGACAGACTCTGTCGCCGCGTACTCAATTACCGAAGCCGCAGCCATTAACAAATCAAAGCATGCAAAAAATCCGGAGAGATGTTTAAAACACCATCTGATTTCACTATTTTCTTTCGCTACGGCGACGTTTTTTATCCCACCCAAAATCAATACACCCTTATCAGCCTTCAAAAATTTATCGCCGCAGGCTTCATAGGACTCCCCCTCAACCACCGTCTCGCTGCTTTCGGTTACCCACCTTGTATAGGTTCGGCTGATGGCACTCTCGGCAAACGAGCTGCGACTGATTGATCCGGCCGTCACGCTACTGCTAACGCCCGCCACTACGGAGTTCGCGATTCCGCTGATAGATGACGTCGTGGTTGCGGCCAGGCTTCCGGAACTGCCGGCCGTACCGAACCACAGACTTCCGTCTCCTCCCGCCATCGTCGTTGAGCCGATGCCGATCGAACTTTTCCCCGCTGGCGAATGAAGCCAGATACTCTCGTCGCCCTTTGCGTCATCGAGTTGGACCCGATTCCCGCCGGCCGTCTCGATGACGTTCTGACTTTCATTTGCCTGCGTCACCACATTCGGATTTTCCGAATTCGGCAAACTGCCCACAATCACGGGCTGATCCGGATCACCGTCGATGAATGACAGCAGCACCTCGGCATCCTTATGCAGAGGAAAATGCATGCCATGGTTGGTACCAGAATACGGCGTTGCCATACGCAAGCGTGCCGATCCCTTGTTGGGGTCCTTGTCAGTCTTGTCGAACAGCAACTGCACCTTGTACTGTCCAAACTCGTCGAGATCCGCGTACTCTCCCTTCCCCTCACTGTCGATCTTTGCATTCATCGTGCCGGCTACACGGGGTTTGGCCGTCACCCGTTCCGCGCGAAACTGGATGTCGAGGGGAATCGCCCGAAAGCTGTTCCGGTACACGATTTCATTGCTGCGTCCGCTTGAACTGGACGGATTGCTCACACCATTGAGCTGGGCGCCGGCCTGCGAACCCTCGTGATGGACTTCGGTCACGAGATAGCTGCCGTTGAAGCTGCCGCGGTAATGTCCCGTCAGTTCTATCGCGTACCCGCTGCGCAATCCCACCGCTACTCCCTCACCGGAAAAAACCTTCGCGCCGCAAATGATCTCCTCAGCGCGCAGGCTCGCATAGCGAATGCCTTCGTCCGCGTCGAGGAAGTTTTCTCCATATATGGTCACTTCACCGAACCCATCCGCCGACACTTCTTTTCTCGCGGTGAGATCCACATTAGCCTTGCAGTAGTTGTAATCCTGCAGCACAACGGCTTCCGGAAGAGGCTTTTGCCGGCAGACCAGGTTGCGCACGGAATCAGCCGCGACACCTGTATCCAGCGTGTCGTCGGGCCGATAGCTGACCTTCAGCGCGCCCGGCGCTTGCTTGATCTTGTCGTCGATCAGGAGCAGTTTCTCCGCTTTGCCGGAGTGATCGAAGTAGTAGTAGATGCCTTCCTTTTCCATCCACCGCGAGATGAAGTCGAGATCAGTCTCCTCATACTGGCAGACGAAGCTACGCTGCCGATAGCTTCCTTTCAGATTGAACTCGAAGTCGTCAGGCCCGCCTGTTTTCGCCTTCTTCAGGATGCTCTCGATCAACTCCGGAATGGTCTGCTCCTGCAGATAGACTTCCGAGAGCCGGTACAGCGACAAGCGCCACAGTCTCGGCACGAGAACCGCCCGGTAAAACACGTACCCATCCGCACGGTGCAACTGTTCGAACTCCGCGAGCACGCCGTGATAGGGCGTGCTCAACGTTCTCTCCGGCCCGTAGATCGTGAAGGTCGCGGGATTGCGGAGCATCAAGTCGAAATCGATTGCCGCGTCGCTGGACGACAAAGTCAGCGTAAATCGAAAGGGGCGCGAAATCGACTCGAACCCCTCCATCTCGACCACTTCGAACTTGTCGTTGTCCTTGGCGAATGCGCTCGATCTGAAATCGAAACGCCTGTTGGCGGTGATCTGACTGGCGGCTGAGTCCATGTTGATTTTCTGTCCTGTTCTTCTTCGGTGTTGGTGGCGCTGAGTCGCCGACCAACATCAATGGCGTCGGGTTGACAACGCCTGATTGCGCGCGGCGACTAGCCCGGAAAACTCACAACAAAATCGCCGCTCTCGTCCACGCCGAGCGCTACTTCCGGCAACGCCGAGCCCTCGCCCATACGCGTGAGGATCTCCTGCGACATCAACGGCAGCACCGTGCCGCGCAGGATGAAATCGATATTGCGAGCGCCCGTTTCGACTTCCGTACAGCGCGCCGTGATCTGCTCGACCACCGCTTCGGTGTAGGTGAAGCGCATCTTGTTGTTACGCGCAACGCGCCGCACGATCTTGTCCAGCTTGAGCCGCACGATGCCCGCCAGCGCCTCGCCCTGCAGGGTGAAGTACGGAATCACCGTCATGCGCGCAAGCAGCGCCGGCTTGAAATGATTCGAGAGGATCGGCCGCACGGCGGAGAGCAGCGTCGCCGCATCGGGCTTGTCTTCACCGGCGGTCATCTCGGTGATCACATCGGTCGCGAGATTCGACGTGAGGAAGATCACCGTGTTCGAGAAGTCGATCTCCTTGCCCTCGCCATCCGAAAGCATGCCCTTGTCGAACACCTGGTAGAACAGATTCATCACGTCGAGGTGGGCCTTCTCCACCTCGTCGAGCAGCACGACCGAATACGGCCGCTGGCGCACCGCCTCCGTCAGCACACCGCCTTCGCCGTAGCCCACGTAGCCCGGCGGCGAGCCGATCAGGCGGCTCACGTTGTGCTTCTCCTGGAACTCGCTCATGTTGATGACGGTGGTCGACTTTTCGTCGCCGAACAGGATGTCCGCCACCGACAGCGCCGTCTCCGTCTTGCCGACGCCCGACGGTCCGGCGAGCAGGAACACGCCCAGCGGCTGATCGGGATCCTTCAGCCCCGACTTGGCGGTCTTGAGCACTTCCGCGATCTGGTCCATCGCGTGATCCTGCCCACGAATGCGCGCCTTCAGCGTGTCGGCCATGCGCATGACGCTCTGTGCCTGATCGCGCAGCATCTTGCCGACCGGAATGCCGGTCCAGTCCGAAATCACGCGCGCCACCACGTCTGGATCGACGTCGACGTGGACCAATGGCTGACTACCCTGCGCGGCCTTGAACGCTTCAGCAGCGGACGTAATCGCCACGGACAGCGCTTGCAGCGTATCGACCGGTGCATCGCTTGCCTTTGCCGCGTGACGTGCCGCACGCGCTTCCAGCAGCGCGCGTGCCGCGTCACGCTGCTTTTCCCAGAAGACGCGCAATTCGTCCGCCTGCGCCGTGAGCGTCGCAAGCTCAGTATCGATCTCTTCCAGGCGCGCGAGATTGACGGGCTGCTGGTTGTCCGCATCGCGCTCAAGTCCGTGCTTCTCGCGCTGCAAGGCCTGGATGCGGCGCTCCGTATTTTCCAGCACGTCCGGCTTCGCGCTTTGCAGCACCTTGACGCGAGCGCAGGCGGTGTCGAGCAGGTCGACCGCCTTGTCCGGCAGCTGACGTCCCATGATGTAGCGGCTCGACAGCTCGGCGGCCGCGACTATCGCATCGTCGCGCAGCACGACCCCATGCACGTCTTCATATTTCGCTTTCAAGCCGCGCAGAATCAGCACGGCAGTGTCGACGTCCGGCTCGTCGAGCTTGACGAGCTGGAAGCGCCGCGCGAGCGCCGCGTCCTTTTCGAAGTACTTCTTGTACTCGGCCCACGTGGTGGCGGCGATCGTACGCAGCTCGCCGCGCGCAAGCGCCGGCTTGAGCAGGTTGGCCGCGTCGGAAGTGCCCGCCTGACCACCTGCGCCGATCAGCGTGTGCGCCTCGTCGATGAACAGGATGATCGGCCTGGCCGACGCCTTGATCTCGGTGATCACGCCTTTCAGGCGGTTCTCGAACTCGCCCTTCACACTCGCGCCAGCCTGCAGCAAGCCCATGTCGAGACCGAGGATCGTCACGTCCTTCAGCGAATCGGGCACGTCGCCTTCGATCACACGCAGCGCCAGCCCTTCGACCACCGCCGTCTTGCCGACCCCCGGGTCGCCCACGCAGATCGGATTGTTCTTGCGGCGGCGCGCAAGGATGTCGACCATCTGGCGAATCTCGGCGTCGCGACCGAACACCGGATCGAGCTTGCCGGAGCGTGCCTTCTCGGTGAAGTTCTCACAGAACCGCGCAATCGCGCTGCCGTCGCCGCTCGCGGGCGCCGAACCATCGCTTGGGTTGTCACCCGACGCCCCACGCGCGCCGGCCTCGACCGAGCCGCCGCAGATAGCGTCGAACGCACGGATCAGCGTTTCGCGATTCAACGCACGCAGCCGCGCGGCGTAGTCGCCGGTCGCGTAGTAGGTCGGGCGCGCGAGGAAGGCGAGCAAGACCGCTCCGGAACGGATAAGCGGTTCCTGCAGGTCCACCGATGCGATGAGCCAGGCGTCCTGCAGCAATTCGAGCAGGAGCGGCGAGAACGCGGGCCGCCCCGCGTTGCCCGTCTTCATCTGTTCGAGCGACAAGTTGACGGCGCGCTGCATCAGTGCAACGTCGACATCGTTCTGGCGCAACAGCAACGCGATATCGGCCTGATGATCGTCGAAGAGCTTCACCAGCAGATGCTCGACGGTGATCTCGTAGTGACCGCGCGACACGCACAGCCCGACACCATCTTCGAGCGCCTGTTTGCAAAAGCCGTTCAGGCGGCCCACCAGCGGCTTCAGTTCAACGAGCAACATCGTTTGTCCTTTTTTTAGTCTTTCGAGCAATAGCCAGCAAAGGGAATGGAATCCTGCATGAAGCCCGGTTTAAAGGCGGTACTGCACGCGGGTCGCAAGCTCCGCCTCGCCTGGATTGAGCCAGGTGTCGAAGCCGAGCCGCGACCACGGGCCACGCCCCGTGCGCGCAGCGGCCACTTCGTCGCGACGCAGCTGAAGGTCCACTTCCACATCGAGCGGATCCGTCAGGTAGTGGCGCGTGAAAAAGCCAAGCCGCGCATGCGCGGTTCCGCCGGGCAGCATCTGTTGAAATAGCGCTTGCGGCAGATCGCTGAACTCGACCCTGATCGTGCTTTCGTAGTCGTCGACCTCGGAGCCGAGCCACGCGTCCTCGCCGAGGCAGCTCTGCCCCTCCCCAAGCCGCCAACGCTGGTCGTCGGGAATCGGCACTGGGCGCATCACGCCGCACACGACCTCGACGCGGGCGGGCGCGAACGCATCGGCAAGCAGCGTTTTCAGCCCAAGCGCCGAGCGCGGCCGCTGGTTGAACAGGCCCGCGTAGCGCAGCAGTTCCGCGCTCCCCGGCAGCAGATCGGCGCGCAGGTCTGGATCGTGCAGGCCAACGAACGCATACAACTGATTGAGCGACGCCTCGTGACGATCCTCGACAACGCGCTGCTCGACCCGATACTTCGCCCACGCGTCGAAGAGCAGCGGGTACATCGCGTAATGCACGATGTCGAGGAACTCACGCGTAACGTGACGACCCTCGCGCGCCTCTTCGAGCAGATCTTCGGTGTAATAGGTCGGCAGCGGCGAGGCCACGCCGTACAGGCCGAAGAAGTTCGCCGTAATGCGATACCCGCCTTCCGCCGTCGGCTCGATGCGATCGATGTCGTTCTCGGGAAAGCCGAGCGCGAGCCGCGGCCGGATGCGCAGGTTCTCCTGACGAAGCCCCGTGTGACGGTCGTACAACCGTAGCAGCCGGATCGCCTGAAAGTAGGAGTACTTTTCACCATTGGTGAGAAGCAGCGCCTTCACAGCATCGCTTGTTGTCCGAGTCTCGGTGGCCATTTGAATACGGTCCCTGAAAGCGTGTCTTCGAGCTCGACGCGTGTATACGAATTGATGCCGGCGTGGTCGCCGAGAAATCGTTCGAGCACGCAGCCAAAGAGATACAGATCACCAATCCCGGCGTAATGGTCCTCCCGGCAACGAATGCGGATCAGCTGGCCGCGCCGGGTGCCGCCACGGCCCACGAGACGCGTTTCTGCAGTCGCAGCCACGTCGACGATACCTTCGATGCGACGGCGATTCGCCAATTCCTGGCCTTGCGTTCCGGCAAATACATAAAGTCCGAGCAGCTTGCGCAAACTATCGGCGTTCGCCAGCGACGCCAGATTCAGCGACACGTGCGAAAGCAGGCACCACAACAGTTCTTCGCCCGCCGGCGGATCCTGCGCTGGCGTGATCGCGCGAATATTGGCGAAACTCATCCGATCGGGCGACGTGCTGGTCGCGACGTTGATGTCGCCCGCTTTCAGACCCTCCGGCAGTGAGCGGTTCGTACAGGTAACGCGGATCGACAGCGTCTCGGGCAGCGGCGTTTCGGACGGCGGATAGTTCAACGACAGATACACGTCGCTGCCCCGCTCGACGTTGGAGCTTTTCTGCGTCGTTCGATAACTGAGTTGCGTGCCGCGTCCGTCGTGGCGGAACATGCTGAAGGGCTGGTAGACGCGCTCCCGCGCGTTGCCCTGCTGATACCCGAGCACCTGATCGACCGAATAGATCTGAAAGTGACGACGGTCCCGTCCTTCCGGATTCACCCGATATTCCGCGACGCGATGATCGTGCGTGATCGGGTCTGCGGCGTGCGAGAACAGGTTGATTGCCGGAACCACGTTGAGCAGAAAGCTTTCGGCGTTGATCTCCGGCATCCAGCCATGCAGCGCATCGAGCGTCATGACGATGCTGAAGCTCGTGCCTTTCGCATTTGCCGACCAGTTTTTGAGCCCAACGATATCGACGAAAAGACATTTCTCGGGCTGCGTGAAGAATTCCTGGATCGTGCGGTAGCCGCTCATCGCGTGACTCGGCCAGGCGAGCAGTTCGGTGTCGAATCCGCTCGCGCGCAAGCTCTTTGCGCCTACCGAGATCCGCTCGCCTCCATGGCTCGATATACGCACATCAGTGACGTGGCGCATCAACAGCAGCAGCAAGCGGGACGCCGCGACATAGCCGCCGTTCAGGAACAGACGGATGGAGTCGCCGTTCCACTGCGCGATGCTGAGACCGTCGTCCATTTCGAAGTCGATCATCAGCACCGGCGCCGCGCCGGCGTGGCTCAACAGATTCACTTCGGCGATCTGCAACGGCTCGACGTCGAGATCGCGGGTGGTGCGAAAGCGGCACGACGTGCCGTCCACTGGCACCGACGCGAGCTCGCTGCCAGCCGCAACCCGCGCTGCCCCCGAGCGTCGGCCTTTGGCCGAAAACCCGATCAGGGTCGACGCCGGCACTGGCCGCAGATAGTGCGGAAACAGCAGATTCGTGAGTTCCTGGATGAACTCGGGAAACTGGTCGTCCAGCTTCTGGCGCGTGAGACCCGTGAGAAAAGCAACCCCTTCCAGCAGGCGCTCGACATCGGGGTCCGCGGAGCTGCCCGACAGCATCGGAGCGATGCCCGGATTCGCGCGTGCGAACTCAGCTGCCAGCCCCTTCAGCTTGTTCAGCTCATCCTGGTAGTATCGATTGAACATGCGTGACTGCTTCAGCTGGATCGAAAAGACAGAGTGCAAACGGGATGAAATCAGCCGACACTGACGCGGCCGTTGGCGCCAACGGTGGTCGACAAACGCAGCGGAATCTCCCGATCCGCGACTTCGAGCGTGCCCTCGAGAGCGAAACGGATCGACAGCACATCCGTTTCCTCGCGATTGAGCGTCACGCGCGGCGACTTGATACGGGGTTCGTAGCGCACGATCATGCGGCGAATCTCTTCTTCGATCTCGCGCGTGGACCCCATCGAAGTCGTCCCGGCAAGGTTGGTGAAGTCGGGCACACCGAATAGTGGGTCAATCGGCACGCTGCCTTGCCGGGTATTGAGCAGACGGCTGAGGTGGCTCATCACCGAGTCAATGAGCGCGTCAACCTTCGTTTCGTTGGTACGCTCTTGATCCGGGCCCCACCTCGCGATTCGCTCCAACAGCCGCTGCTCTCTCACCGTCGCTCCAGCTCAGGTTGGGTTCAGGACTTCGGCGCGAGCCAGGAATCTTCGGCTTCGATGCCGTCCGGATCGAACGTCCAGGTGATCTTCTCGTAGGTGAACGAGATATCTTCCATGTGACCCAGTTGCTTGTTTTCCGGCGACAGGCAGTTCGGCGTCCACGACCGCATATTGGTCAGGATCGCATTCGACAGTTTCACGGTGTAGTACTTCTCCTCCGTACCCTTCGGCGAAATGCGATAGAACTCCAGCGTGACGTTCTTCATCTGTTCGCCCGACGTCAGCGCCTGAAACAGCTTTGGCGAGGACTTGTCGATTTCCTTGGTCAGCGTCATCGGCAGATGAACACGCTTGCCGGTCGGCAGCCCCGTTTGCGGACTCTTCGGAATTTCGATGGAGTGGTCGACGGCCTGGAGGAGAATCTTTCCTTCGTGGCCCTGAACCTTGGTCGAGCCCTCGATCTTGCCCTGGTTCTGGCCTTCGAGAGTGAGATAGCACGGCATTGGCATAGTAATCCCCGTTTTACGGCAGTAAATAATTAGTGGTACGGAATTGAACTGCGAGTCGCGTTCGACGTCTCGCACTGACTTCCATTTCGCCACGGCGGCCAGCCGACCGCCGTGGTTTTGCTCAACTGCTGTTCGTGTGGCTCATGTTTCACCTGTTGCAAGACGCGACGACCGGACTGTCGCTGTCTTTCCAGGTTGCGTTATCGATGAAACATGGCCTGTTTCACGGCAATTTTCCGCCTACTTTTTTTCCAGCTTGCCCACCAGGGACAACGTGAACGATGCGCCCATGTATTTGAAATGAGGACGCACTTTCATATCCACGCGATACCAGCCCGGATCGCCTTCAACATCGGCCACGACGATCTCCGCCTGACGCAGCGGACGGCGGCTGCGCACTCCCTCCGCGGGATTGTCCATATCCGCAACGTACTGGCGAATCCACATGTTGAGCTCGCCTTCGAGATCGACGCGCTCTTTCCACGTGCCAATGTTCTCGCGCTGGATCACCTTGATGTAGTGCGCAAGACGGCTCACAACGAACATGTAGGGCAGTTGGGTGCTGAGCTTGTAATTGAGTTCGGCTTCCTTGCCTTCCTTGGTATTGCCGAAAAACTTCGGCTTTTGCGCCGAGTTGGCAGAGAAGAATGCCGCATTGTCGCTATTCTTACGCATCGTAAGCGCGATAAAACCCTGCTCCGCCAGTTCGAACTCACGACGCTCGGAAATCAGCACTTCCGTCGGAATCTTGTTCTGCAACTCGCCCATCGATTCATACGTGTACACGGGGAGGTCGCCCACCGTGCCACCGCCTTGAGGTCCGATCACGTTTGCGCACCAGCGGTAATCGGCGAAACTCGCCGTCAGGCGCGAAGCGAACGCAAAGGCCGCATTACCCCACAGGAACTGGCTGTTACCGCCCGAAACGTCTTCCTTGTAATTGAACTTCTTGGCCGGTACCGTATCCGCCCCATAGGGCACGCGCAGCAAAAAGTGCGGCAAGGTGAGGCCGACGTAGCGGGCATCTTCCGATTCACGGAACGCATTCCATTTGACGAACTGCGGGCCTTCGAAAATCGATGAAAGATCCTTCAGATTCGGCAGCTGATCATAGCTGTCGACACCGAAGAATTGCGGCCCCGCTGCTGCGATAAAGGGCGCGTGGCTCATGGCAGAGACATTTGCCGCGTACTGCAGCAACTTCACGTCCTGCGTGCCCGGCCCGAACTCGTAGTTCGCCACGATGGCGCCGAACGGCTGGCCGCCGAACTGCCCGTATTCAGCGGTGTAGAGATTCTTGTAGAGACCCGACTTGGTGATGTCCGCTGCGTCTTCGAAGTCTTCGAGCAGTTTGCCCTTGCTGACGCTCAGCACCTGAATCTTGACGTTCTCGCGAAAGTTCGTGCGGTCCACCAGGAACTTCAGCGAACGCCATGCCGATTCCATCTTCTGAAAGTCGGCGTGATGCAAAATCGCGTCAACCTGCGCGCACAGCTTTTGATCGAGGTCCGCGATCATGCTGTCGACGGTCGCCTGCGTGATGCGCTCGACCGCGAGGTTCGGCTCCAGTAGTTGCGAAATAAAGGCCTGGATGCCCTGGCGCGTAATCGAATAGGCTTCGTCGCCTGGCTTGATCCGTGCCGACTCGATCAGTTGATCGAGCAGCGAAACGGTTGATTCCGATTCCGTCGTGACCGCGCTTCCCGGTCCTTTTTCCAAATCACTCATGTGCGGTCCCCGCTGCGTCCACCGATAAATACGAAAGTCACTTGTCTTCGATGCCGAGTTCGCTCATCAAGCGAGCGCGCACGCCTTGATCTTCGATCAGTTCCTGAACGCGCTTTCGGAAATCCGGAATGTTGCCGAGCGGCCCCTTCAGTGCCTTGAGCGCATCGCGCAAGGCGATCATCTGGCGCAATTCCGGCACCTTCTCGACGATCGCATCGGGAGAAAAGTCGTCAATGGAGTCGAACTTCAGACTCGTTGCGAGTTGTTCGCGCCCCTCGGCGTTCGCCTCCAGTCGGTTCGGCACCACGAGATCGAGCGAAAGCTTTTGCCCCTTGAGCACTTCGTTGAAGTTGTCCTTGTCCACGCTGGTCGGCTTCATCTCTTCGAGCGGCGTGTCGTCATCGCGCAACGTGAAGTCGCCGAGCACGAGCAATTTCAGCGGCAACTCGACTTCCGCTTTTGCATCTCCGGTGGCCGGACGATACACAATATTGACTCGCTCCTTAGGAGCGACTGAACCGTCGGATGCCATGCTTACCCCCAATTCAAAAACAACGAAAGTTGAAAACCCAAGCTATTTTTATGATCTTTTTGATACGTTCCGCGAAAAATCTGCTACAGCCAGTGCTCGCTAGTGGAATCGCTCATCTGCCGTTCGAGCGCTGTATGTGCGTGGGCGTCAAGGTCGGATAGCTTCGCCTGCGACAAGCGCCAGCGGTCTTCCGAACGAAGCCATTGCCCCCTTCTGCGGGGCAGCGCACAGTCCTTACAAGTCATCCAGGGAAAAATCGTCCAGCGGGTGTCACAAATACCCTCCTGAAAGACCGCGAAAATTCGACCCGGCGCAAGCGCACCATGCCACCTGAACGTACTGGCACATCATTTCTCGAGCAACACAATCTCAACTCGAGTTCAGCTTTCTTCGGTTGTCGCATTGAGGCTGATTTCAAGCGTTGAGGTTCGTTTCCCGCCACTTTCGATGGCTTCTCCTCTGGCGTTGACGCCTGCCTCCAGCCTTTCACAACCTGTCCGATAAGCAGGACGTGATCGGCGAAAATCGTAGCACCGGCCCGAAAAATTCACTTGACCGTGCGTCTCAGTTTTTCAGCGATCACGCCTCAAATGACCAAGCCAGGACTCGCCCCGGAAAGCCATCGTTGCTTACAAACGCCGTACGGACTTTCGTGGGCGTTGCAGTCGCTCCCGCATCGGATACAATCGGCCAACCCGCGGCGTCACGTTACGCACGGCCGGAGTCAAAATAATGGACCAATACGCTACCCGGGCCGCCAACCGGCCATCGCAACCATCGTCGAGGGCTATTGCGCATAGCCACGTTGATGTCGCCTCGCTCCCCGCAGCCAACCGCTCGCGGGTGCGCTTCTCGACCGATAAGCACCGCGCCTTCTTTTTTTTCTGGAAGGAGAGCTTGCGCGACCGCAGTAGAGAAAACGATTTCAGCCCTATCGTTCGCTTTAGCGCAAATGATTGTCAGAAATCCTGACGATTCAATAGCGAAACTGACTTTAACACCACCGTTTGAGCACGTGCTTCAGACGTGTAGCAGTCGAAATTGATCTGTTCAATCTTAAAATGCAATACCTGAGACTAAAATGGCCAACCAATTCGAAATGATCGGCACCGTCCTCGTAGCCTGTTTGCAGGGGAAGCTAAACAGCACGAATGCGGAGCAAACGGAGGCGCAAATCCTGCAGCACATCAACCGGGGCACAAACCAGTTGGTGATTGATCTTGGGGAGTTGGACTATATTTCCAGCGCCGGGCTGCGGGTCGTACTTGTGACCGCGAAACGGCTCAAACAGTCGGCCGGCCAGATGGCACTTTGTGGCATCAGCAACCCGATCCGGGAAGTTTTTGAAATCAGCGGATTCTTCAATATTCTCGATGTGGCGGAATCGCGCGAGCAGGCGCTCTCGCGCTTCAACCAGACCGCTTGAGCTAAGGCTAATCTCGCCGCAACCAGACCAGAAGTGAGAGCGAGCTCGACAATATTGCTCGCCTCATTCGGGCGTCGGCGTATCTATGCGCTTTGAAAGGCTGATTCGGTTACGCAGCTCGTCGCGCTCATAAGTCATCCTGTCCATCATTTTCCGGGCGATATAAATGCCAACGCCGCCGACAGGTCGTTCTTCGACGCCGCTCGTCACGTCCGGATCAGGCAAACTTAACGGGTCGAACGGCACACCGTCATCGATTATCCACGCACTGACCTCACTGTCAGTGATGCTTAGATGAACCTGGATGGGCTCGCGCGCAGCACCGTACATGACAATATTGCTAATCAGTTCGTCAAATGTAAGCGCAAAGCACTGCACTAATGAACTGTGCAGGCTATGGTCCGCAAAAAATTGCTGCAGTTTATCGAGCAATCCGTTGATGTCGGGATCGGCAGGGGCGAGAGTCGCGTCGAATGTGTGCTTCACTGCTACTCCATAACGAGCGACATCGCCCCAAAGCGCACCGCGAAACAGGTAATATCGTCAGACTGAGGCGCGTCGATCGCGAACGCGACAACGTCATTGACCAATTGGCTCAGCAACGCCTCCACAGTCAATTCCTCCCCTCCGGTAAGACAAGACGCGAGGCGTGCCTCGCCGTATTGCTCGTTGACCGGATTGAACGCCTCTGTAATACCGTCGGTATAGAGTAGCAGCGTAGAGTCGGGCTCCAGCCGCATGCGCCCCTGCTCGTAAGCAATACCATCCATTACACCGAGCGCCATACCTGACGTTCGCTGAACCGCTGATACCGTGCCGTCCGCGGTGATCACATATGGCGAATTATGGCCCGCATTCGCATATTCGAGTTCACCCGTGCGGATATCCAGAATGCCGTAAAACAACGTCACGAACATCGTCGCTTCATTATCCTGGCTCAAAAGGTCGTTAGCGAGGGCAAGACAAGCTGCAGGGCCGCTAGCACCGGGCGCGATCGCGCGCAGCAGCGTTCTCGCCACTGCCATGAAAAGCGCTGCGGGCACACCCTTGCCTGATACATCCGCGATGACCATACCGATCTTGTTGTCGGAGAGCCAAAAATAATCGTAAAAGTCGCCGCCCACCTCTTTTGCCGGAATCATGCGCGCGAACATCTGCAGATCGGGGCGCGACGGAAAACGCGTAGGGACAATGGATTGCTGCATACGCCGCGCAACATCCAGTTCCTGCTGGATCGACACGAGTTGCGTATGAGCGTTGAAGACATGTTGAATGGTGAGAAACCAAGGGCGCCAAGGCCGGGGAATATCCGGAATCGACTTCACCGAGCCGCGTTGTTCATCCTGAATGTAGCGCACGAGCTTTTGCGCGGGAACGATCACGTCGCGATACGCAAACCGGCTTGCAGTAACCAGCATGATGGCCAAGCTGATAAGCAGCAGGAACATGCTCGGCAAACCGGTTTGCAGCGCCGTACTGACAAGGGCCCACTGCGGCGCAAGCAAGACAAGTCGAAACGGCGAGTTCTGGATGGCTACGGTCTCGACGTAATAACCGTGCAGCAGCACCAGGCGTCCGGTCGACGCTTCCAGCGTCGCGTTCATGTCTTGCGCCAGAGAACGTGGAAAGGCCACGGCCGCTGACTCGACCCCGAGCGCGCCATCATGGACCCGCGTTGGATGCGCGATCAGTTGCCCGCGGTCGTTGATGATGAACAGTGTCCCGAACGGGCTGCGCCAATTCCGCAGGAATTGATTAAGCCAATTCAGCGTGACATCTATCGAGACTGCGCCGAGAAAGGCGCCGTCCCCATAGACGCCGGCCGAAGCCGTGATCATCACCCCCCGCCCCGCCTGGTCCAGGTACGCGGGCGACCACACCACGGCTCGCTTGGGATCGGGAGCGCGTTCGACGCTGTCCAGAAACTCACGCTGCGCCGCCGTATCGGTGTAAAAGAATTCTTTTGACGAGGCCCACGGATACGCGTTGCTGAAGCGGCGCCTGGATGAGTAGTAGGCCCACGTCACACCCGCCAGGTTCGCCTTGATCGCCTTGAATACGTCATTCAGACTCAACGCCATTTCGAGCTCCTTGTCGAGCGGCGGCGCAGGCGAATCTATCAGACCGGTAAGGTTTCCGGCATCTGCTGTCGTCCAGGGTGGCGGCAAACGGTCGAGGCACACGCGGCCCGAGTCGGGGCAAGGCTGAAGCGCCCGCCGCAACTGGGAAGGCCGCGCCCCCTCCGGATGCAGACGATACCAGCTCTGCGCGTGAATACGCATCTCGTTGACTGCGTCAGCGTTGCTTTTGACTATCGCATCGAGCACGACGGCTTGCTCCTGCACGCTTTGCACCAAGCTTGCCGTTTCCGCGCCAAGTATCAGCTTGAACCGAAAATAGACGAGTGCACAAGCAACGAGGAGAACGCCGACAAACGTGCCCCACATAACACGGTTGTAGCGCTTGAATAGCACAGCTGTAAGGTCGACCATATGTCCTGCTACTCGCTCACGTACCACGCATCCGATAAACCGTTTCCATCCGACCTCACCTTCGCTGACTCCGTGATTCTCGCAGGCTTCTATATAGGTTCGTTTCGCGTCGTGAAGCGCGAAATCGTGTGAACTTTCACTGCACGGAAAAAAAACGACGGTATCAGACCGCCTCTATATCGTCTTTACCGTGCGTCTCAGAAGTCGGCCCTGAAGAATTCGTCTTGCCGCCTCGGCGGCATTACGCCTGCGCCAGCGCAACTGAACCGCCCCGGGAATCATGGAGGCTGGCTGGTTTAAGTTAATGCTGGTTCTGCGGTGGCAACTGTTTCAAGTGGCCGCCAATAGCGTGCGCGAATTGCTCATCCCGACGTAAAGCTCTCTGCGCTGCAAACCCCTCCCAAAGGTCCCACTCCGGAGCGCGCAGGGTCCAGGTTTCCCGTAAATCGACATATAACGGAGCTATTGCAATAAGTATTCTTGCATTGATAGCGGCGTTTGCCGAAAAAGAGCTTTCGGCCGTGGCATAGCCGCCCTGCCCACGGTGACTTCCTGGAGACGTTTGGTGGATTTTGCGAACGGCCGCCTCAATGTGGCCACGATCTGTCTTGAGCGAACGAGAATCCTGCTGTTGGAACGACTACAGGACACTGGAACCTAACGTGCGAGCTACGCTCACAATTCGACCATAGCCGCCCCTCAGGTATCACCGTGAATGGGGAGCAGCTTTAGGACCCACAGCGTGAACTGGCGGAAGGCAGCCGGAGTCGAACCGACCCGGGAGCGGCTGACGCCCCCAACCGGGTTTGAAGCCCGGCCGTACCACCGGATACGAATGCCTTCCTTCGTCGAAACCAACCGCAACCGCAACTGCAATCGAAAGCACACATCGATGTGCCTACAACCACTCTCGCATCCGGCTATCGTGCCGTAACAGATGCGTGTCGCGCTGAAAGCGAGTATATCCAACGCGGTCGAAGTACTCCAGAATCTGGATCGCCCGTTTGCGGCCCAACGCCGTGGCGTCGCGAAACGCCGCAGCGTTGACGGCGCCGCCCTGCTCCGCCGCAATCTGCGCCACGGCGCGAGCGAGCGTCTGCACCACGTCCCGATCGTAAAAGAGATCGCGCACGACCTGATACACCACACCAAGGCGTGCGAGCTTGCGCAGCAACGCACGCACCTTCTCCTCCGGCTGACCCGTCTCGCGCGCGAGGTCCCGCACCCACGGCGGATCGAAACGCCCTTGCGCAAGCAAAGGCATGAGGCGTGCCGCGAGCGCTTCGTCGTCGGCGTCGAGCGTCACCGCATGCGAAGGCAAATGCAGCCACGGGCCACTGCGCGCCACGCGCCCCTCGCGTTCGAGCGCTTCGATCGCGGCGCGCCACACCGCATCGCTCACTAGCGGCGCCGCCATGCGCCGCAAACGCGCCGCGTCCGGCCCCTGTTCGTCGGGCGAGCGCGCATGAAACTCGCCGAGTGCTTCATCAATGCGCTCGGCGAGCTTCACCCAGTGCGCACGCGCGATCACCGCGCCTTCGTCGTCGCGCCCTTGCGGTGCGATTGAAATCGCATCGGCGGGCAATGCCAGCGCGGCATCGTCGTAGCCGGTCAACCGTACCAACGTCGCGCGCGCAATGCCGCGCGGCGCTTCTTCGATTAGCGGCGCGAGGTTCGCTTCGTCGAGCCACATGCGCAACGCGTCGAGCCATGCGCGCCGTTCGGCCGTCCTGCGCCGTCGCGATGGGCCGAACGGATCGAGCACACGGCCGCCACCTATGGTGTGGTTTGCCTGCGCGTTGCGAACAATAAACCGATCTCCCGGCAACGCGTGCAACGGTGCGTCGAAAACGAGTTGCACGCGGGCGACTGCACCCGGTGCGAGCGTTTCGCCTTCGAGCAGCGCGACGTTTGCAACACGATGCGTCGTGCCCAGGTGCACATGAAGCGGCGACCAGTGCTGCAACGTCACGTCTGCGTCGTCGAGCAAGCGCAGTTCGACGTCGAGCCGCATGGCGGGCTCAGCGAGACGCGCATCGACGATCCAGTCGCCGCGCGTGATCTGTTCTTTGTCGATGCCCGCGAGATTGAGTGCGCAACGCTGGCCGGCGTGACCCGCGTCGCCAGCGTGGACCGCACGATTCTGCGCGTGCAGGCCACGTACGCGCGCGGGCGTGCCGGCGGGTGCAAGCATGAGCGTGTCGCCGGCTCGTACGCACCCGGCGAATACCGTGCCCGTCACCACCGTCCCTTGGCCCGCCAGCGTAAAGACGCGATCCACCGCCAGGCGAAAAAGGCCATCGTCTCGTCGCGCGCGCCGCGTACTCGCGCGCTCGCGCAGCCAGGCGTCGAGGCGCGCGACGCCTTCGTCATGCGCCTGCGTTGCGTTCGTCTCGAAGACCGGTGCGCCCGCAAGCATCGTGTTAGCGAGCCATGCAGCGATTTCTGCACGCACGGCGTCGAGCCGCGCCGCCTCCACGCGATCTACCTTGGTCAACGCAATGGCGCCTTGCTGCACACCCAGCAGTTGCAGAATGGCGAGATGCTCGCGCGTTTGCGGCATCACGCCGTCGTCGGCGGCAATCACGAGCAAGGCGAAGTCGATGCCGCATGCACCCGCCGCCATCGTATGCACGAGCTTTTCGTGGCCAGGCACGTCGATGAAGCCAAGCACGTCGCCATTGGCGAGCGGCAGGTACGCGTAACCCAGCTCGATCGAAATGCCGCGCGCCTTCTCTTCCTTCAGGCGGTCGGTGTCGACGCCGGTCAAGGCGCGGACCAGCGTGGTCTTGCCGTGGTCGATGTGCCCCGCCGTGCCGACGATCACAGGCGCAGCTCCGCGAGTTGCGCAACGAACGCCGCTTCGTCCGCCGGTTCGAGGCAGCGCAGGTCCAGATGCAGGGCGTCGTCGGCAATGCGGCCGATCATGGGCCGAGGCAGTTCGCGCAAGGCGCGTTCGAGCTTGAGCAGCGCGCGGCCGCTGCCGCCCTTGCCCGCATGGCGCACGACGAGCCCGCTGCTCGGCAGCACGTCCACGGGCAACGCGCCGCTGCCGATCTGGCTGAACATCGGCTCGACGCTCGCGGCATACGCGTCGCCAACCGCACGCTGCAGCGCGGGCAGCGCGCGCTGCGCAGCCTCCTGCATTTGCGCGGCGGGACGTGTGAGCAGGCGCAGCGTAGTCAGCCGCTCCTGCAAGAATTCAGGCGCCTGATAGAGCCTCAAAACCGGTTCGAGCGCGGCGAGCGTGAGCTTGCCCACCCGCAACGCGCGCTTGAGCGGATGCTTCTTGATCTTCGCAATAAGTTCTTTGCGTCCGACGATCAGCCCCGCCTGAGGGCCGCCCAGCAGTTTGTCGCCGCTAAAGGTCACGAGGTCCGCGCCCGCTTCCACGGTCGCGCGCACGGTGGGCTCGGCGGGCAAGCCCCACTGTGCGAGATCGACGAGCGTCCCGCTGCCCAGGTCGACCGCTATCGGCAAGCCATGCTGCCGCGCCAGCGGCGCGAGTTCATCGAGTTCGACGCTCTTCGTAAAGCCGCTGATCGCATAGTTACTGCAATGCACCTTCATCAGCAGCGCCGTGCGCGCGTTGATCGCTGCTTCATAGTCCTTCAGATGTGTCCGGTTCGTCGTGCCAATCTCGCGCAGCCGTGCGCCCGCCCGGCTCATGATGTCAGGAATGCGAAACGCCCCGCCAATCTCGACCAGTTCGCCGCGCGAAACAACGACCTCCTTGCGATTGGCCAGTGCGCTCAACAGCAGCAGCACCGCCGCCGCGTTGTTGTTGACGACGGTCGCGGCCTCGGCCCCCGTCAGTTCGCAGATGAGCGAGTCGATCAGATCGTCGCGGTCGCCGCGCTTGCCGCTCGCGAGATCGAATTCCAGGTTCGCGGGTTGCGTGAGCGCCTGCACGACGGCCTTTACAGCTTCGTCGGGGAGCAGTGCGCGGCCGAGATTCGTGTGGAGCACCGTGCCCGTAAGATTGAAGACCGGCCGCAGGCGGCTTTGCGTGCGTTCGGTTAACCGTCGCGAGGTGGCCGCGATGATGCGCTCTAGCGAAAACGGTTCGGTGTCCTTGTCTTCATTCGTCAATACGCTGGCTCGCGCGTCAAGACGCCAGGCGTCCTGCGTGGCGCGTATCGCGTCCAGCACCTGGGTGCGTCCATATTGTGCGATCAGCGGCTGCGCCTGCTCCGAGGCGATCACCCGCTCGACCGCCGGCATGGTTGCGAGCAGCGCATTGAGGGTGCGTGCATCGTGCTCCGCTGCTTGTCCCACGGTTTCACTCATGGTGTGCGCGACTCCTTTACTGATCGGCAGGCACTTCGGGCCATAGCAGCGGATTCGGGCTCGCGCGGCGGTAGCCTGCGTCGCTCATCAGCAAATCGAGCGTGAGGCTCGCGAGGTCGTCGGCGAGCGGCTCGAAGTCGAGATCCTTCTCCTGATAGCCGATCTTGCGGTACGTCTGGCACTCGTCGCACGATTCGGCCTTGAGTGCGGCATTGCCGCCTTCGATACCGTGATACGCAATGCCCTTGGTCGAGTCGCAGTTGGTGCACTTCACGCGCACCACGTGCACCTCGGTGCCGCACAGGCCGCATTGCACATACCGATAGCCCTGATACGCGCCGCCAATGCGCACGATGCTGGCAACGGGCGGCAAGCCGCACACGGGGCATACGCCCGGTGTGTCGACATAGGGAATGTCCCGCACGTCGATGCGGCTCGCGAGGTCGGTCCACAGCACCTGCAGCGCGGCCATGATCAACGGCGCGGTGGCAGGTGCGACTTCGGTGTAGCGCTGCGCGAGAATTGCGTCGGCCTGGGCGTCGAGTTGCGCGGCATTCATGGCGCGCAGATCGGCGAGCACTTTCGCGAGCGCCGGCGCAACGGCGCCCGCGGCTTCAACGCGATCGGCGAGACGGTATAGCACCGCGCGCCATTGCGGATCACGCTCGCCCGAAAGCGCCGGCAGAATCGGCATGCAATGATGCTGCGCGTTCGCAATGGCGTCGCGAGAAGGCATGGGTGCGCTGCACTGTTCGAGCGCCTCCTGCTGCGCGTCGACGAGCGCCGCCATCAATCGCACATAGCCGCCAATCGGATTGTGATCCGCGAGATGCCGCAGGCGCACGGCGCGCGTGCTGAAAAAGGCGAAGCGCTCGGGCAGACGGATGCGCGGAATGGCCGTTGGGTCGAGCGATTCGATTTGCTGCGGGTCGAGAATGCGTTGCGTCACGACGGGTCTGCTCCAGAACGGCTTCACCAAGAAAAAACCGCCGTGCCCTTGCGGGCGCCGGCGGTTTGCCGCTCGCGCCGCGCCTGCCTCGACGGCAGGCGGCGCGCAGCCTGTGCGTTACTTGATGCTCTCGCGGAACCAGCGCGGGTGATGCTTTCTCGCCCAGCCCCAAGTGACGTAACCGCGCGTCATGGCGCCGATCGATCCCTTCACCCATAGCGCGGCATAAATATGGACGATGATGCCGCATATCAGCACGAACGCCGCGACCGCATGCACCACTGAAGAGAGCCGGATAATCTCGATCGGGAAATAGAACGAGAAATACCGCCGCCAGATCACGATGCCGCTCAAGAGCAACAGCACGAGGCAAACCACCATCGTAAAGAATAACAGCTTCTGTCCCGCATTGTATCGGCCGATCTCCGGCAGCCGGTCTTCGCGGTTGTTGAGCACGTCGCCCATCTGCTTCATCCACTGGATGTCGTCTTTGTCCAGATAGTTGTGGTGCCAGAAACGCAGCGCAAGGATCAGGAACGAGACGAACATCACGACGCCGATGAACGGATGCAAAATGCGCGTCCACTGGCCGCCGCCGAGCACCGCATAAAGCCACGACATGGCCGGATGAAACATCGCGAGCCCCGAGAGCGCGAGCAAAATGAAGCAGATCGCGGTGATCCAGTGGTTGCTGCGCTCGTTGGGCGTGTAGCGCTCGATCAGTTGCGGTTCATCGTCTTTCATCGTTGCGCTCCTCGGGTGGTTCGCCACGGATGCGCCGCGCCTCGTCGCGCGCGGCGGCTTCGTCTTCCGCCGTCACTTCGTTCGGGCCGATGCGCGTGTAATGGAAGAAGCCGGCCAGCGCCGTGAGCGCCATGATGCCAAGTGCAACCGGCTTGGCGATACCCTTCCAAAGCCGCACCATCGGGCTGATGCGCGGGTTGTCGGGCAGGCCGTGATAGAGCGAGGGCTGGTCCGCGTGATGCAGCACGTACATCACGTGCGTGCCGCCCACGCCTTGCGGGTCGTAAAGCCCCGCGTTTTCGAAGCCCCGCTCCTTGAGATCGACGATGCGCTCGGCCGCGTGCTGCTTCATGTCTTCCTTGGTGCCGAACACGATCGCGCCGGTCGGGCAGGTCTTCACGCAGGCCGGCTCCTGCCCCACGGCCACGCGGTCCGAGCAAAGCGTGCATTTGTACACGCGATGCTCGGTCTTCGAGAGACGCGGAATATTGAACGGGCAGCCCGTGATGCAATAGCCGCAGCCGATGCAGTTTTCCTCGTGGAAATCGACGATGCCGTTCGTGTACTGCACGATCGCGCCCGGCGACGGGCATGCCTTCAAACAGCCCGGATCGTCGCAATGCATGCAGCCGTCCTTGCGGATCAGCCATTCGAGGTTGCCGTTCGGGTTCTCGTATTCCGCGAAGCGCATCACGGTCCACGAATGCTCGCTAAGGTCGTGCGGATTGTCGTAGACGCCGGTATTGACGCCGATCTCGTCGCGCAGGTCGTTCCACTCCATGCACGCGGTCTGGCACGCCTTGCAGCCGATGCACTTGGTCACGTCGATGAGCTTCGCGACCGTGCCCGTGACCGGCTCGCGCACGCCGGGCGGGGGCGTAGTCGTCGCGGAAATGCGTCTGACGTCGAGTGATTGAAATGCCATGGTTCGCGCCCCCTATGCCTTTTCGACCTTCACGAGGAACGACTTGAACTCGGGCGTCTGCGAATTGCCGTCGCCCACGGGTGGCGTAAGCGTATTCGTCAGATAGCCCGGTTTCGTGAGCCCCTTGAAGCCCCAGTGCAGCGGCACGCCAACGGTATGCACGGTCTTGCCCTCGATCGTGAGCGGCTTGATGCGCTTGGTCACCACCGCCACGGCGATCAGATAGCCGCGATTGCTCGACACCTTCACGCGGTCGCCCGCCACCACGCCCACCTCCTTCGCCAGCGCCTCGCCGATCTCGACGAACTGCTGCGGCTGGATGATCGCGTTCAACCGCGCATGCTTGGTCCAGAAGTGGAAGTGCTCGGTGAGCCGGTACGTGGTCGCCACATGCGGGAACTGCTGCACGGTCCCGAATGTCTTGCGATCGTCGGGGAACACGCGCGCCGCCGGGTTGTTCGTGGCAAGCGGATTGTTCGGATGGAACGGGTTATAGCCGAGCGGGTTCTCGAATGGTTCGTAGTGCTCGGGGAATGGACCCTCGTTCATACCGTCGCGAGCGAAGAAGCGCGCCACGCCCTCGGGGTTCATGATGAACGGCCCCATACCCTGGTCCGGCGATTCGTCGACCTTGAAGTCGGGGATGTCCGCGCCCGTCCAGGCGCTGCCGTTCCAGCCGATCAGCTTGCGGGTGGGATCGAAAGGCTTGCCCGCCGTATCGCACGAGGCGCGGTTGTAGAGCACGCGCCGGTTCACCGGCCACGCCCAGGCCCAGTTCAGCGTCTGGCCGATGCCCGTTGGGTCCGAGTTGTCGCGCCGGCCCATCTGGTTGCCCGCCTGGGTCCAGGCCCCGCAGAAGATCCAGCAGCCGCTCGACGTCGTGCCGTCGTCCTTCAACTGCGCGAAGCCCGCAAGCTGCTCGCCCTTCTTCACGAGCACCTTGGTCGGGTCCTTCGCGTCGGTCTGGTCGGCAAGCGCGCGTCCGTTGTACTCCTTCGCGAGTTCTTCCGGCGTGGGGCTGGCAGGATCCGAATACGGCCAGTCGAGCTTGACGATCGGATCGGGCAGCTTGCCGCCGTCCTTCTGGTACGCCGCGCGGATGCGCAGGAACAGGCCCGACATGATCTCGAGATCGCTGCGCGCCTCGCCCGGCGGCTCCGCGCCTTTCCAGTGCCACTGCAGCACGCGGCTCGAACTCACGAGCGAACCGTTTTCTTCCGCGAAGCAAGTGGTGGGCAAACGGAACACCTCGGTCTGGATCGAAGCGGTATCGACATCGTTATAGTCGCCGAACTTCTTCCAGAACTCGGAAGTCTCGGTGGCGAGCGGGTCCATGATCACGAGCCACTTGAGCTTGCCGAGCGCCGAGAGCGTCTTGGCCTTGTCCGGGGCCGATGCGATGACGTTGAAGCCCTGGCAGATATAACCGTTGACCTTGCCCTGATTCATCAGCTCGATGGTCTGCAGCAGGTCGTAGGGCTTGTCGAGCTTCGGCAGCCAGTCGTAGCCCCAGTTGTTGTCCTTCGTGGCCGCGGCGCCCCACCACGACTTCATGAAGCTCACGAAGAACGCGCCGTAGTGCTGCCAGTAGCTGAGCTGGTTCGGCCGCATCGGCTGCGAAGCGCGCTTCTTGATGTAGTCGTCGTAGTCCTGCTCCGCTTCGAACGGCAGCGTCATGTAGCCCGGCAGCAGGTTCGACATCAGCCCGAGGTCCGTGAGCCCCTGGATATTCGAGTGGCCGCGCAGCGCATTCATGCCGCCGCCCGCAATGCCGATGTTGCCGAGCAACAGCTGCACCATCGCGCCGGTGCGGATCATCTGCGCGCCGATCGAGTGATGGGTCCAGCCGAGCGCGTACAGGATCGTGCACGCGCGGCCCGGCTCGGCCGTGCTCGCAAGCATTTCGCACACCTTGAGGAATTTGTCCTTCGGCGTGCCGCACACCTTCTCGACCATGTCGGCGGTGTAGCGCGAGTAATGCTGCTTGAGCAACTGGTACACGCAGCGCGGGTTCTGCAGCGTGTCGTCGGTCTTCACGAAGCCGTCGTCGCCGATCTCGTAGTTCCATGACGACTTGTCCGGGTACGCATGCTTCTGCGGATCGTAGCCCGAGAAAATGCCGTCGTTGAACGCGAAATCCTCGCGCACGATGAACGAGAAGTCGGTGTAGTTCTTCACGTACTCGTGCTGGATCTTGTCGTTCGTGAGCAAATAGTTGATCACAGCGCCAAGGAACGCGATGTCCGTGCCGGTGCGGATCGGCGCGTAGAAGTCCGCGACCGATGCCGTGCGATTGAAACGCGGGTCCACCACGATGAGCCGCGCCTTACGGTGCGCCTTCGCCTCCGTGACCCACTTGAAGCCGCACGGGTGCGCCTCGGCCGCATTGCCGCCCATCACCAGAATCACGTCCGCATTGCGAATGTCGACCCAATGGTTCGTCATCGCTCCACGGCCAAACGTCGGGGCAAGACCTGCCACCGTCGGGCCGTGTCAGACACGCGCCTGGTTGTCGAATGCGAGCAGGCCCATGCTGCGGGCCACTTTGTGGGTGAGATAGCCGACTTCGTTGCTGCCCGCCGATGCCGCCAGCATTCCGGTGGTCAGCCAGCGGTTCACGGTCTTGCCGTCCGCCGTTTTCTCGACGAAGTTCGCGTCGCGATCCTCCTTCAGCAGCTTCGCAATGCGGTCGAGCGCCTCGTCCCACGAGATACGTTTCCACTCGTTCGAACCCGCCGCTCGATACTCGGGGTACTTCAGGCGGCTCTCGCTGTGGATGAAGTCGATGAGGCTCGCGCCCTTCGGGCACAGTGTGCCGCGATTGACGGGGTGATCCGGATCGCCTTCGATGTGGATGATGCTCGCCGTCGCGTTCTTCGCGCCATCGCCGAGACCGTACATGAGGATCCCGCAACCGACCGAGCAGTACGGGCAGGTATTGCGGGTTTCAGTGGTGCGCGCCAGTTTGTATTGTCGAACCTCGGCAAGCGCGTTGTCGGGCGCGAAACCCATCAGCGCGAGGCTGGAACCCGCCAGCGACGTTGCCGTGACCTTGAGAAACTGACGCCGGGACATCTGCAGCATGATTCGTCCTCGGCCTGGTTGTGGGTTTTTTCAGTATAAGACGTTTTGGGCGACGGATCGCGCTGGATGTTCGCGAGCTTTGCACGCGTACAGCGCGAGGCCGCCCGGGAACCACGCTTGCTAATATTGGATGGCGAATGAGCCAGGTGTGTGACGAAACGAACCACGGAAGAACCACTTCGGGGCGCTCCCTCATGTCAACGCTTTCCTCCGAACGACTGCAGCATGCCGCACGCAAGGAAGCGTCGTGGGTGGTGGGCGCGCTGCGCCAGTTCATTGCCAACCGGTGCCCGTCGCTCGCGGCGAGCATCGCGTTTTATTCGGCGTTTTCGCTCGCGCCCACGCTCGTCATGGTGATTGCCGTAGCCGGCTGGTTCTTCGGCGACGACGCCGCACGCGGCGAACTCTTCCGCCAGGTCCACAATGTGCTCGGCAACGACGCGGCCGCCGGCATCACCACCATCGTGCAGAACGCGCACCGCGCGGGCGGCAAGGGCGGTGTCGCGGCGATCATCTCGCTCAGCTTGCTCGTGATCGGCGCGTCCGCAACCTTCTCGTCGCTCAATTCCGCGCTGAATATCGTCTGGCCGCCGGACGGGCAGCGCCCCTCCAGCGTGCTGGCGCTCGTGCGCGTGCGCCTCATTTCATTCAGCCTCGTGCTGGGCGTCGCGTTCCTGCTGATCGTCTCGCTCGTGCTCGACACGGCCATCACCTTTGTCGGCCAGTGGCTCTGGGGCAATTCTCCTTATGTGATCATCGGCAACCTGATGCAGCTGGGGGTGGGCCTCGTGGTGCTGGCCGTCGCATTCGGCGCCCTGCTGCGCTTCCTGCCCGACGCCGACGTGCGCTGGCGCGACGCGATGGTGGGCGGCATCGTCGCTGCCGTCCTGTTCTCGGCGGGCAAGAAGCTGTTTGCGCTCTATCTCGCGCACGCGGGCATGGCAACGGCGTTCGGCGCCGCCGGCTCGCTAGCGGTGCTGCTCATGTGGCTCTATTTTTCGGCGGCGGTGCTGCTGCTCGGCGCCGAATTCTCGGCGGCGCGCGGGCGCCTGCACGACCCGCGCGGCGCGTGGGGTTTCCTTGAGGAAACACCGCCTGGCAGCCGCGCCAAGCTGGCCTCGGTGCTCGCCGCCTCCACCATCGTCGCGCGCCACGACACGAAGCAGGCGGACCGTTCTGCCGCGGCCCCGCAGCCGTTGGCCGTGCCGATCGGAAACGGCAGTCCAGCAGCCACGGCAATGCCCGCGGCCCTGGCGGCGGCCGTTGCGGCAGACAAATCGACACTATCGGAAACTCCGCTCGGCGCGGTAGGGCTCGCGAGTGCGCGTGGCGGAGCGTTCGGGAGGATGAAGTCGGGGCTGCAGATTCGCCGTTCGGTCGTGCGCATGGAGGACAGCGCCACCTACGCGGCTGCGCTCACGCTGGTCCAGGCGGGCCGCACGGTGGCCGCCGCCGACCGCTACGTGAAGCGCCATCCGTGGAGTTCGGTGCTGTTCGCCGCGAGCGCGGCGCTCGCCATGACGGCCGTTGGCAGGCGCCGTCACCCTCACGAAGCCGGGCCAATCGAGGCTGCTTCCAATGGTCGCAGCAAGCCAAAAAAATAACAGTCGTTTACGGAACTTTTATCAAAAACGACAATAATGCTCGGTCAACAATCCAATATTTCTGAAATCGGCATAATCGACGCAGCCCCCGTCTGACAAGGGATTCTGGCTGGTGTCAGGTTTTTGCGACAAACTTTATTTTTTCAGTTCAGGTCGCCTGACCTGCTGCGTTATTCTCCATCGCGCAACAACTACACAATTTCTGCGTGGAGAAAACAGAATGAAACGAGTCGCTCTCTCGACCCTCTCGCTGGCCCTCTTGGCCGCTGCTGGCACCGCGCACGCTCAAAGCAGCGTGACCCTCTATGGTGTGATCGACGAATCGATCCAGTGGGCCCACAACACGGTCGACGCAAACGGCAACAATTCGAATCTGGTCGGCCTGGCCGGCGGCAACCTGTCGGGCAACCGCTTCGGCTTGAAGGGTACGGAAGATCTGGGCGGCGGCCTGAAGGCAATTTTCCAATTGGAAAACGGCTTTGACATCAACACCGGCAAGCTCGGTCAAGGCGGCAAGATGTTCGGCCGTCAAGCCTACGTCGGCCTGACGGCTGACCAGTACGGTACGGTTACGCTCGGCCGCCAGTACGACCCGCTGGTCGACATGGTTCAGCCGCTGACCGCCGACAACTACTTCGGCAGCACGTTCGCAACGCCGGGTGACGTCGACAACAACGACAACACCTCGCGTACGAACAGCGCAATCAAGTACGTTTCGCCGGTTCTGCAAGGCTTCCAGTTCGAAGGCATGTACGCACTGGGCGGCGTGGCTGGCGCAACGGGCTCGGGTCAAAGCTGGGGCGGCGCAGCAACGTACGGCATCGGCTCGTTCAACGTCGCTGCTGGCTACTTCCGCATGGACAACGCGGCGTCGGCAGTCGAGCGCGCAGGCTGGTCGTCGACGTCGACGTCGGACGGCATCTTCGGCGACAACCAGATCACCGCTGGCTACACCACGGCGAAGTCGGTCGGCATCGCTTCGGTTGCACTGCAATATGTTGCTGGTCCGTTCACGATGAGCGGCCGTTACAGCAACGTCCAGATGCGCCAGGACGCCGCTTCGGCATTCGCTTCGAACCAGCGCTACAACGTTGCTGCTGGCTTCCTCGGCTACCAGCTGAACCCGGCTCTCCTGCTCGGCCTCGGCTACACCTGGACGCACGGCGCTGGCGACACGTCGAACACGTACAACCAGGTTTCGCTCGGCGCGGACTACAACATCTCGAAGCGCACCGACTTCTACGCTGTGGCTGCCTACCAGCACGCCAACGGCACGCAGCGCAACGCGGACGGCACCACGACGACCGCTGGCGCAGCAATCGGTTCGTACAGCTTCGACTCGGCTTCGAGCTCGCAGACCCTGGTCAGCGTCGGCATCCGCCACAAGTTCTAAGCAACGCTTTAGTCCGGGCTTCGGCCCGGCGCCGGAACTGGCTGACGAGCCACCCCGGCGAAGCGAGCGAGACCGCGCAGCTAAAAACTACACGCTGCACAAACCAGCCTCGGGCGCAAGCCCTGGCTGGTTTTTTTATGCCCGCGCGCTTTTAGAGCAGGCTCTCTACCTGCCTGTGATTCATGCCGCTCGTCGAGGCACGACACGGCAGGCCCAACGCCGTTCGATATCGCCAGTTCATTGCGCACCCTGGCTGGCAGGCGCCTCGGCGTCATATCCGCCGCCCAAAACCTTGATCAAGGCGATCTGCTGATTGACCCACTGTCCGTCGACAGACAGCAAGCTGGCCTGCTCCTCAATAATGGGCAAGCGAGCCTCCATGGCGGCAAGCCGGCTCCCCAATCCCTGCTCATACCGCGCTTCGGCGGCACTTTGGGAATAGCGCGTGGCTTCCAGTTTGTCCGCCTGCAATTTGCGCTTGTCGGCCAGCGTCTGCAATTGACTGCCGTTCACCGCGACGTCACGTACCGCGTCGAGTACGGCCTGGTTGTACTGTTCG
The DNA here is from genome assembly GCF_905220165.1 of Paraburkholderia sp. J10-1. Taxonomy (NCBI): domain Bacteria; kingdom Pseudomonadati; phylum Pseudomonadota; class Betaproteobacteria; order Burkholderiales; family Burkholderiaceae; genus Paraburkholderia; species Paraburkholderia sp. J10-1. The sequence goes on from NZ_CAJMYW010000003.1 coordinate 478,270, forward strand.
ATCTTGATGTCGCTCGACGCCCGAGCGCTATGCAATTGCGCATTCAGACTGCCGCTGTCGAAGATCGGCAGATAGAGTCCGGGAATCAGATTGACCTGCTGGCTCGCACTCTTGAACAGCTTGGACAGGGGAATGGCATTCAATCCATAAAACGCCGAGATATTCAGGCTCGGGTAGAAGGCCGCCTTGGCTGCCGCGACCTGATCGAGTGACGACTCCACCTCCCAACGCATGGCCTGCAGATCGGCGCGCCTTGCCAGCAACGCATAAGACAGCGTGCTCGGGACACCGGACAACACCGCTTCAGGCAACGGCGCTGGCTTGATCTCGGGCATGGCGTCCGCGCCGGCGCCAATCAGTGCCCGAATGCCCTCCCGCGTTTCCAGAATCTGGCTACGCGTGGCGGTTGCCTGCTGCTCGAGCGCCAGCAGCTGGGCACGTGCGGACTGCAACGACGTTCGCGCCTCGACGCCGCGCGCGTACTTGTCCGCGTGCGCCTGCACGATGAACTCGAGGACTTGTTTCGACTGCTGGAGAAGATCGAGCTGCCGGTAGCTCATCTGCATCGAGTAGTAGGCTTGGGCGACGCCAGTGGCCAGGCCGAGCTGCGCAGAGGCCGCCTCAGCAACACTTGCGTTCTCCTCGCCAATCGCGGCCCGAACAGACGACCGATTCTTGCCCCACAGGTCGATAGTCCACGTACCGAATACGCCGAGCAAACCTGCGGTATACCAAGGGCTCATCGGCACCAGAAAGCCGCTGGCCGGGCCGCGTCCACGCATCACGACGCCCAGACCGCCGATCTGCGGGCCGCCTTCGGCCCTGACTTCATCAACCTGCGCCTGGGCTTGCGTCACACGCAATCGGGCCGTAGCCATGGTTGGCGAGCCCGCCAGCGCTCGTTCAATGAGGGCGTTGAGCTGCGGATCGTTGAAGCGTGTCCACCATTGCGCGTCGGGCCATCCGTCACTCGCGAGATGAATGTCGCTGGCCAGCTTGATGTCCTGTGCGGCGATTTGCGCGTGTGGCGCCGTGTCGTGATGGATTAACGCGCAACTCGACATCAGCCCCGTGATGAGGAAGGCGCCGGAAATGCGCAGAGCTTTTCTTTTAAACGTCATTACACGACACCTTTACTTACCCGGCATATAAATGAGCGGCGCGCCGGTTTGAGGTCCACCCCATTCCGGCAGATCGCGAATATCGTCCATGAGTCGCTCCGCTTTCGCGGCGAGACGCGGAACCTCGATGGCGTCATCGCGGCCAAACAGGACATGCGTGGCTTCTGCCGGTTCGCCCGCCATCCCCTCGGCATAGCGCTGCAGCCGCGCCTGTAACCTCTCCTGCCAGGCTGTCGAATTGCGCTGGGTGGCATCCCCCTCCCGCTGCGCTGCAAGACCGTCTCGCAACGCGTCCCACGACTGGAGCATGGCGCGGCTTTGCTCGAGCACCTGGTCGCCGTTCTCCAGCAACGCTCGTCGCTCGCCATGCGGCCGCGTGTCCTCGAGAAACACGCGATTACGCGTCTCCTCGCAGGCCACGATCGCCATATGGCAAGCCTCCCTCTGCTGCAGATAGTGCAACTGTTCGTCGGCTGCGCCTTGAATGGGCTGGGCCACGAGCCGGCCGAGCTGCCTGACGAGATCGACCAGTTTCTGGCGGAGCGTGCCGGCTTCGCTTTCCGGCCAGAGCATGGTGTACACCACTGCCGAAACTGCCGTACCAATCCAGATGCCCATGGCACGGTCCCGAATTTCGGTGAGATCGACATTGGGACCTTGATCCGCCATGACCGCGATGCAGAACGTCGCCACCATCTGTATGCCGATGTATGACGAGCGCTCGGAACCCGCAGCGATCCACGCACCGACGAAGAACACAGGCGCCGCCATCAAAAGGAGGCTCACGATGTCGTCTATCCGCGGAAGAACGGTCACGCTGCACAGCAGCGCCAAAGCCCCGCCCATGAGCGCGCCACCGAAGCGCAGTATGAGCTTTCGGGAAGTCGCGCCTTGAGTAGGATTGGCGACCAGACCGCAGGTGATCATGCTGGTGTGAATACCGTCCCAATCAACGCTGTGATAGAACACATAGCAAATCAGGCTTGCGAGTAGCGTCTTCAGGGCAAAGCGAAGGTAAGCCGGATTGGTGAACGCATCGGGCACGAACATGCCGCCTTTCCTGGCTGGCGGCATGGTCAACTGCGCCGGGTCGAGACGCGCCAGCTCCTGCAGCGCTCTGCAGACGCCGCCCAAACCGAGTTGCTCGTACTGGTCGGCTTCCTCTGCCGTCGGCTTCCAGTCGGACCGATACGGCGTCAGGTCGATAAAGGATCGGTTCAAGGCCTCGACCTGATCGCGCAAACTGGCCAGCAAACGGCGAGCGTGATCGCCGGAACCCAGTTCACTCACTCCGGAAGCACTGCATATCACGCCGTGCATATAGGACACCGCATCAATGCAGACTTTCCAGTAAGCTTGCGCCGACCGATAGCGGGCACTGCGCATAGCGGCAAATCCATGCAGTTTCTGCAACCTCCCGGCTGCCGCGTCCAGATTGCCTTGAGTCAGCGCGGTCGTGCCGCCCTCCGGGGTAGCGCCCCGCTCAAGGCGTGCGGCGATATCCGATATCTGCCGACCAACCTCCTCCTGCAATTGGCGCAGGGGCTCCGCGGGAAAAAACCAGCCATAGACAATCCAGATGACGATCACCGGATAGAGGAACGACATGCCCATCCACATTGAGCTGCGAACGGCGATCTCCGGATAGTCGAGCGTGTCTGGAGTGGTCTGGCCGATGAGCACGGCCACCGCGACCGCAAAAAACACAATCCCCAGCTTGTGAACGCGCATCAGGTACATGCATGCCAGAAAGATGAGCGACGACACGACAATGCGCACCATCGGATATCCGTATGCAAATTTGAGCACCAGAAGAATGGTCGCGACGACAACAAACGTCGATATCACGAACGTCATGCCGACAAGCCGCGTCAGCACGACGTTGGGCTGGACCACGTTGAAAGCGACAGCCCCAATCGACAAGACCAGATAGGGCACACCCAATGTCATCGAGATCAGAACGAGAAGCAAGCCGATAAGCAGCAGACGCAATGTCCACGCCATGCGACCGGGATAGTCGGCCAGCTCCAGCTTGAAAAAGCGCGTGATCGTCGATAACTCTCCGGAGAAAGGCCCGGTTGTCGTCATGGCAACTAACTCCCCTTCTTCGTCCCGGCGCTTTGCGCGTGCTCGAGCAGAGCGACCGCCGACGCGCCTATGCGAAACGCCTCCGGATCGGCATTGTCGACGCGGATCTTGACGGGAAAACGCTGCGCAACCCGCACCCAGTTGATCGTGCGCTGCACCTTGGGCAAGCCGTCCACCACGCTACCGCCATCGTCGGGGAGTACACCGTAGCCAACCGAGTCGACTTCGCCGTGAAAACGCCTGGTCGAATCGTTCATCAAATAGACGGTTGCCGCCATGCCGGGACGAATGCCTTTCAGCTCTGTTTCGCGAAAATTCGCCATCACGTACCAGTGCCCCGTGTCGATGAGCGTGAAGATGGCCTTCTGCGCCGAGGCGAACTCCCCAACGGCGGTCTTCAGCGACACGACCCGGCCGTCGAACGGTGCGCGCACCGTCGCCTGATCCAGATGCAGTTGCGCGAGGGCAATTTCGGTCTGAACGACGTCACGCTGGGCCACCAGGGCCTCGACGCTCGTCACCGCGGCCTCTGCCTCATGCGCCTGCTGTTCGGCCGACGCCAGATCGGCCTGGGCCGTACGCGTTGCTGTGCGCGCCTGGTCCAGGTCTTCGCTGGACACATAGCCGGGCGCCAGCAACGGCTCGGTACGCTTGAATGTCTGCGCGGCCTTGGCGGCGGTTGCTCGCGCGCTTTCCACCTTGGCGCGCGCGGATTCGGCTGCGTATTCCTGAGACTTCACCGTTCTGCGGGCCGTTTCGATTTGCTTGTCGAGCGCAACCAGCGAAGCGTTGGATCGCGCCAGATCATTCTCGAAGGAACGAGGATCGATGCGAAACAGCACATCGCCCTTTTTAACCCGTTGATTGTCCTTGACGGCGAGCTCGACAATACGGCCACTCACCTCGGGGGCTACGTCGATCGTATCGGCCGACACGTAGGCGTCGTCCGTGCGCGGAGCCGTATCAAGGCGAAATATCACGTAAATGCCAAGGAGCAGCGCCAGGAGAGCAAGAGCGAGGGCTGGCCACTTCCTGTTCTGCTTTTCATTGGATGAACCGGCCATAACCGTATTCCTTTAAGAGATACTAAAAAAACGACACCCACAAGAGCAGGGAAAACAAGGCATACAATGCGGAATACAAGACGACAGGCGACCCAACGAGCCGCTCCAGATTCAGGCGCATCAGCAGAGCGCGCACCATGACCGTGAGCACGAGCGCCCCCACGAGGCAAAAGAGCCACCCGGGGAAATAGGCACCCAGAACCGGAATGGAAGGTGGCAACGAGCACCCTGCCAGCGATGCGGCGAGCAGCAACGCAACCCCACATCGGGATATGAGCAATTCGATTGATGTTTCTTTTCGCATAGATTTCGTCAGGGCTCGACTTTCCAATCTCCGGGCCTGCATAAGCCCATCAGGTTTCTATTCCCTTTGCCGACTGCCCCATGGTGAGCAGATAGGAAATAAAGCAAATGTTGTGTGCTGCGCCCAGGATGCCGACTACCATGGCAAAGGCGCGGCCGGGGCCGCTATGCGGCACCATGTCGCCGTACCCGATCGTCAGGAAGGTCACCAGGGTGAAATACGCGTTGTCCAGCGCATTGCGACTATCGATCAACGCGAACTTCTGGCAGATCAACCAGAGCGGCTGCTGAAACAACAACGTAGTGACGAGATAGGACACCCATAACGAGACGTATCCACCCCTCACGCCGAGATGGACAAACCAGCGGCGCAAAAGCCGAAGTCCCAGTGGATAGGTCAATATCATCAACGCCAGCGCAATCGACATCGCCACCACGGACCATCCGTGATGACTATCCTTGTCCGGCGCAATGGCAATCACAAACAAAGCCGAGAGGTAGGTGATTCCCACGGGCGTGCCTGCGACGAAGAGATCCTTCGCGATCTCGCGAACCGCCCGGCATGACCACCGCCCGCCTGAAACTGGCGAATCATTCAATCACGCTTCTCCGTTGTGAATGTTCGCCTCCGGCTTTCGCATTGGCAATGAAACGCTCGCCATGCAACCTGGAAACACTGAAATAAACTGACCTGACAACACTTAAGACTCTTAATCTTTATCAATACTCAGACGGCCGCCACCTTGACCTGCGAGAACCAGCAGGCCGCCCGCGACTGCAATGTTCTGGGCAAACATGATGACTTCCTGCATTCTCCGCGCGCCCGATATCGCCCAGAAAGGATGATAGAGAACCGAAGCCGCGACAGTGAACAGCATGAGCAGAGTCGCGGCAACACGCGTCTTGTAGCCCAACAGCAGCGCCAACCCGCCGCCGATTTCCAGAGCGATCGTCGCCGCCGCGCAGAAGACAGGCAAGGGCAGACCACCGGCGGCGACCTCATTGACCGTACCGGAAAAGTCGAAGAGCTTCGCCAGTCCGGCGGGGAGGAAAAACAAGGCGATCAGGACGCGTCCTATCAATGCGACAATTTCCTCACTCCGGGTACGCACGGATGCACTTGCAACACACTTTTCCAACTTTCCGCAATTTCGGTCCATGAACGATTTGATCCGCTGAAGAAAAAGATGGGTTTCGCGAGGCCCAAAACCAGGCCCGAGATTAGCTGCAGCAAACGATTGAATCGGCGGCTGACAAGTTATCCAAATTCCACGCCATTTCTAATAGGAGAATTCTTAAAGTTGTGTGGCGCACGGAGACGTCCGTCGGCAAGTCGCGCCGGGAGAACAACGCGGCTACCGAGTAGCGGCTCACGGACAATCAACGCTCATGGGGTTGTGAACGGTGAGCGCTGTCTCTGCGCGAAGTGAAGGCGTTCGGCTGGAAGCGCGAGCGCAGCGTGCCGGAGAGAGCGGGAGCTGGCACGGGGCCAGGGAATCAAGCCGCGAAGGCGAGTGGTCCGGCGTAGGCAATGGACCATGTTCTGCGCGTCGCCACCGGCAGCACGTGGACGTTCAATCACGCTCTCCCGGACTTGGCGGTGAACGCAACTGCGCCCACGCGGCGGGCGGCGGCATGCACTCGTCCCGGCCGGCGTGGACACTTCCCTGCTTTCAAGGGACCTGCGATGGCAGGCCGTAGTGCCGCCGGCAACGCACAAGGCAGAAGTCGGCCTGAAATGAAAAATCCCCGCGGGCGTCTACGCCGACGGGGATTTTTGGGTACTGACAAATCGCCGCCCCCCGAAGGGCGCGGCTACAGCGCGATCAGGCGGCTGCTGCGTCCTTCAGCTTCTTCAGGGCGCGCGCCTTGATGCGGACCGATGCGGGCTTGGCCGGGAACCAGCGCTCTTCACCCGTGAACGGATCCTTGCCGAAGCGCTTCTTCTTCGCCGGCACGGCCTGCACGACGATCTTCAGAAGGCCCGACAGCGTGAATTCACCGGCACCCTTCTTGTGGACCGAACCGAGGATCGTGTCTTCCAGCGCTGCGAGCACAGCCTTGGCAGCCTTCGGCTCGACGCCTGCGCGCTCAGCGACGTGGGTAGCCAGCGAGGCCTTCGTGAAGGTGTCCTTGATCGGCGTCGGTGCGCCGGACGCCTTCACGGCGACCTTCTTAGCTGCGGCCGTCTTGGTGGCGGGCGCTTTCTTTGCAACAACCTTCTTGGCCGGGGCAGCTGCCTTTTTGGCCACTTTCTTTGCGGAAGTCGGCATGTTTCTCCTACCAGTGTTGGTCAGTGAATCGAAGAAGCACTGCGGAATGCATGTGCTTCAACGGCGGATTCTACATACGCGCAAGCGTTTTGCGTGAAGCTTTTGCGTTGTCGTTACGATTTTGTTGCGTGGCGCTGACTCTCGAACACATTTTGACGCCTGTTTACAGGGGTAAACGTGCACCTTGCGTGCCCGAAGCCATGCCGGACGACGCGCTTCGCCCGGTGCGGCGCCTGGCGCGTTTGTCAGGAAAGCGCTATACGTATGGCGTTTTTGCGTGATTTTGGCTGCCATGCCGGTGCCCGCGCGACGGCAACGCGCAGTCACAGTGTGCGCAGCAGCGTGGCGAGCGACGTCAGCGCGGCGTCGATACACTCGGTGTCGACCCCGCCGTAACCGAACAGAAAACCGCTCTGCACAGGCGCTTCCATGTGAAACGGCGCCAGCGGATGCAGGCCGATCGACGCACCGCGTGCAGCCTGCGCCACCGCCGCGGCGTCGAGCGGCGCGGCGAGCCGCGCCGCCAGGTGCAACCCCGCCGTGTTCGGCGTGACGGGTTCGAGCCACGGTGCAAGCGGTCCACGCAGATGCGCGAGCAGCACGTCGCGGCGCTGCGAATACGTCTGATGCATGCGCCGCAAATGACGCGCGAAATGGCCGTTGAGCATGAAATCGGCGAGCGCCGTCTGCGTGAGCACGCAGCCGTGCGCGTCGCCAATCTGCCGTGCGCGGGCGAGCGGCGCGGCCAGCGCGGCGGGCGGCACCGCGTAGCCCACGCGCAGCTCCGGGAACATGGTCTTCGAAAACGTGCCGACGTAGGCGACGAGACCGGCGTTGTCGAGGCTCTTGAGTGGCTCCATCGAGCGGCCCTCGAAGCGGTATTCGCAGTCGTAGTCGTCTTCGATCACGAGTGCGCCGCGCGCCTGCGCCCATTCGAGCAGCGCGACACGCCGCTCGAGACTCATCGGCATGCCGAGCGGGAACTGGTGCGAGGGCGTCACGTACACGAGCCGCGCCGCTTTCGGCAGACGCGCGACCACAAGCCCCTCGCGATCCACGGGCACGGGCACGATCTTCGCCCCTAGTGCCGCGAAGATATCGCGCGCGGGGGGATAGCCCGGGTCTTCCACGGCGACCACGTCGCCCGGCGCGAGCGTCACGCGTGCGAGCAGATCGAGCGCCTGCTGCGCGCCCTGCGTGACGATCACGTCCTGCCAGTTGCTCTGTACCGCGCGATTGAAGGCGAGGTAGCGCGACACCGCGAGGCGCAGCTTCTCTTCGCCTGCTGGATCGCGATACATGCCGTGCCCGCGCGCCTGCACGCGCAACGCGTCGTTGATGCAGCGCCGCCAAATGTCGAAGGGAAAGCGTGACTTGTCGGTAATGCCACCCGCGAAGTCGCAGGCAAGCCGCGCGTCAAGGCGCGGCAACGAGCCGTGCAGCGCTTCGGCTTGCGCCTGCCACCACGGCGTGGCCTGCGCTTTGCGCACCGAAGCGGCTACGGCGCTGGAAGCCGCGGTGGCTGCACGAATCTGCGGATTCGGATGACCGCGCCCGCGCGCGGGCAGGCGTTCGAGCGTATCGGCGACGAATGTGCCCGAGCCGCGCCGCGAGTTCAGATAGCCCTCGGCGAGCAGCCGCTCGAATACGTCGAGTGTGGTCTTGCGCGAAACGCCGAGCTGCAATGCGAGGTCGCGCGTGGACGGCAGGCGCGTGCCGCCTGCAAGGCGGCCGTCGACAATGCTGTCGCGCAGTTGACGATAAATCTGGCCTGCAAGGTCGCGACGGCCCGAAACGGTGACGTGGAGTTCCATGATGACGCGGCAGATAGCGTGCTGCGGGAGCGAAAGTGGTCACCCGAAAAAGTGGTCACCCGAAATATTGCCAGAATGGCTATGTGAACGCGCCAGCGCAGCGCCTAAAGTGCACCTGTGGTTACGCAATTCGCAGGTCCAACCGATCAACGCAAGCCAGTCAACTCGAAAGGTGAACGCTCATGCAGGCACGTATGGATTTCTACAAGGCCAGCCCGGAAGGCACGAAGGCCATGATCGCGCTCGAAGAGCGCGCGAGCAAAAGCTCGATCGAAAAGCCGCTCGCGGAACTGGTGCGCCTGCGTGCCTCGCAGATCAACGGCTGCGCGTACTGCGTAGACATGCACACCACGGACGCGCGCAAGGGCGGCGAAACCGATCGCCGGCTCGCCACGGTCTCGGTGTGGCGTGAAACGCCTTTCTTCACTGAACGCGAACGCGCGGCGCTCGAGTGGACCGAATCGGTCACGCTGCTCGCACAAACACATGTGCCCGACGAGGTATGGGAGCGCGTGAAGCCGCATTTCAGCGATCAGGAGATCGCCGACCTCACGCTCTTGATCATCGCGATCAATGGCTGGAACCGTATTGCGGTGACGTTCCGCAAGTTGCCGGCCTGAGCATGCAATAAAGCGCGCCGCTCCCGCCGCAGCAAATTAAGCGGCGGCTGAACGCGGCGCGCGTATCGATCACTCGATGCTTTCCGATTGCGGCTCGCGCGCGGCTTGCGCGCCGCTTTTTGCGTGATGCTCGCGCGAGAGGCGGTTCATGATCGGCAACAGCAGCACGGCGACCAGCACGCCCAACGACGCGAGCCAGCCAAGTCCGGTGAAGAGCCGCGTATAAAGCGGCAACGAGGTAAGCGGGTCGAGCGTGCCCGAGGGCATCTGCGCGAAATTCGCCACCACGCTGCCCAGATATTGCGAAACGCCGGTCGCGACAAAATACGCGCCCATCATGAAGCCGCTCATGCGCGCGGGCACATAGCGCGCGATCATCGCGAGCCCGAGGCCGCTCACGAGCAGTTCGCCGAGCGAATACAGCCCGTAGCCAGCCACCATGAACCACGACGACACGCGCCCTTCTACCGCATAACGCCCGCTCGCCGCGAACACGAAAAAGCCGGCGGCGACCACGGCGAAGCCGAGGGCGTACTTCACCGCCACCGGCACGTCGCGGCCGCGACGCGCAAGCGACGTGTAAAGCACGGCGAGCACCGGCGAAAGCACCATGATCCAGATGGGATTGAGCGCCTGGAATTGCGCCGGGCTCCATCGGAACAGCGTCATACCGAACAGCGAGAACTGCGGATCGACGTTGCGCAGCGCGAACAGCGTGAGCGACGTGGACATCTGCTGATAGAACACAAAGAACAGGATCACCTGGCACGTGAGGATGAGCGCAGCGATCAGCCCGGCGCGTTCGGCGTGCTCGCAACGCACGAGCATCCAGCCGAATATTGCGAGAATGGCGGCCGCCGCAGCGTACACGCAGTCGCGCGCGATCGTTTCATGCTGAAGCACGAACATCGTCGCCGCGCCGAGCGCCACGGCGCCCACTGCCACGAGCGCGGCGCGGCCCAGGTGCAGCGGCTGGTCGTCCGGAGCCGAGCCGATACGCGCGAGCGAGCGGCGCATCAAAAGGAAGTTGAGGATGCCGAGCGCCATGCCCGCGCAGCACACGCCGAACGCGGCATGCCAGCCCCAATGCTCCTTGATCCACGGCGTGGCGAGCATCGAGACGGTCGAGCCGATGTTCACCGCCATGTAGTAAATGGTGAACGCGCTGTCGAGTTGCGCGTCGTCGCCCTCGTAAATGCGCCTCACGAGGTTCGCTGCGTTCGACTTGAAGAGACCGTTGCCGACCACGATCACGCCTAGCGAAGCGTACATGTGGCTCAGACTGTCGTTGGGCAGCGCGAGCATGAAGTAGCCTGCGGCGAGAATCACGGCGCCTGCCGCCATGGAGCGCCGTGCGCCGAGAATCTGGTCGCCGATCCATCCGCCGATGGCCGGGGCCGCGAAGACGAGCGCGACAAAAGCGCCCCACGTGAGGTTCGCCTCGCGGTCGCTGAAGCCGACCTGCTCGACCATGAACAGCACCAGAAGCGCCGCCATGCCGTAATAGCCGAAGCGCTCCCACATCTCTATCAGGAAGACCGTCGTGAACGAACGGGTCCGGCTTGCGGTGGTCGGGGCGGGGGCTGGCGTATTCATGTTGCGTATTTCCTGTTGCGGTAGTGCACGGCGCGCGATTGTACTCGCGCGGGCGGCGCTGGCAGTTTTTGCGCGGTTTTTGGCATGGCTACGTATCGTGGCGAGATTACAGTGATTCCCGATTCATCGGCCCACCGCCTGCCCTTTTCGACAGCCCAACCCTTGACTGGAAACACACCATGGCACTGCAAATCGGCTTTCTCGTCTTTCCCAGCGTTCAACAGCTCGACTTGACCGGCCCATACGACGTGCTCGCCTCGATGCCGGACACCCAGGCGCGGCTCATCTGGAAGACGCTCGATCCGGTTCGCTCGAGCACCGGACTCATGCTCACGCCCGACACGACTTTCGACGACTGCCCGCCGCTCGATGTGATCTGCGTGCCGGGCGGCAGCGGCGTTTCGCAGCTGATTCCCGACGACGAGACACTCGCGTTCCTGCGCCGCCAGGCGGGCACGGCGCGCTACGTGACCTCGGTTTGCACGGGCGCGCTCGTGCTCGGCGCGGCCGGGCTGCTGCGCGGACGCCGCGCGACCACGCACTGGGCCTTCCACGAACTGCTGGAGCCGCTCGGCGCGCTGCCCGTGAAAGCGCGCGTGGTGCGCGACGGCAACGTGCTGACCGGCGGCGGCATCACTGCGGGTATCGATTTCGCATTGACGCTCGCCGCCGAGCTGATCGGCGACGAGGCCGCCCAGGCGTTGCAGCTCGAACTCGAGTACGCGCCCGCGCCGCCGTTCGCTGCTGGCGACCCCGCCAGCGCGCCGCCTGCGATCGTAGAAAGGTTGCGCGCGCAGACAGCTGCGTCGCTCGCCGAACGCGCGCGCGTGGTCGCCGCGGCAGCCGCGAAACTCGCCGCCTGAGCGCCCGGCGAGGCCGGCGCCGTTGCCTCGCCGTTGCCTCGCTGTTGCCTTGAGGTGACGTGGCAGCCAGGGTCAGCGCCAGATACCGCCTTTGTTGTGGATCGATTACATTGAGTGACGGGCGCACCGCCGCCGTTTGCGCCCGTCGTCCCAGCCCTGGGTAAGCCGTTCAAATCAATCATTAGGGGAATCAATGCGCTCCACCACCAGCAAGCTGACTCTCGCCGCAGCTACCGCCGCATTCCTGATCGGCGTCGCCGCGCCGGCATTCGCGCAAACGGAAGCCAGCGCTCCTGCCGCCAATCAGGCCACGCAACCGCTCACCAAGGAACAGAAAGCACAAGCCAAGGCTCAGGCCAAGGCGCAGCGCAAGGCCGAACGCAAGGAAGCCCGCGCGAAGAACAATGCTGAGTTGAAGAAGCTGGAAGACGCGGGCTACAAGCCGGCGCTGAACGATCCGAACTATCCGCAGAACCTGCAGGACGCACAGAAGAAAGCTAACGCTGCTGGCGCCGCCCAGTAATTCGCGTGATCAGCCGTTTTAACCGGCTGCGTTGCCGGTTAAAACGCTTCCGCCTTCCATTTGCCCGCCGCACCCGCAGCACGATTGAACGCTGCACGTCCCCCGCTTTCGCGCCCGCTCGCTCCCGCCGTACACACTAAACGCTTCATCAGTCGAATGGCAGTACCATCCGCGAAGCGAATGCGCTGACTCGTTCGCAAGCCGCAACACCGTCGCTTTTCGACGCAGCACGCGCTCGCCCGGATGCCACTCCGATGCCATCGCGAGCCATGCCGCGTGCATGCCCAACATGGAGTCATCGCCATGAACGCACCCCAGCCAGCCGCCAACGCAAGCGCCGCGCCGCAGAAAAAAGGCATACCGGTGGGCCTGATCGCGGGCGTGATCGCGCTCGTCGTCGTGCTGCTTCTGCCCTTGCCCGATAGCCTCCCGCCCGCCGGCCAGCGCATGCTCGCCATCCTCGCATTCGCCGTGGTCGTGTGGCTGACCGAAGCCGTGTCGTACGAAGCGAGCGCCATCATCATCACCTCGCTCATGGCGTTTCTCGTGGGCACCGCGCCCACCATCGAAAACCCCGCTGTCGACTACGGCACCAACAAAGCCATCAGCATGGCGCTCGCGGGCTTCTCCAATTCCGCGCTCGCGCTCGTGGCCGGCGCCCTCTTCATCTCGGCAGCGATGACCGTCACCGGTCTCGACCGGCGCATTGCGCTCGTCACGCTCTCGCTCATCGGCACCACCACGCGGCGCATCCTGATCGGCGCGGTCGCCGTGACCATCGTGCTCTCGCTCGTGGTGCCGAGCGCCACCGCGCGCAGCGCCTGCGTCGTGCCGATCATGGTGGGCGTGATCTCGGCGTTCGGCGTGGACAAGCGCTCGAACATCGCGGCAGGCATCATGATCGTGGTGGCCAACGCCACCAGCATCTGGAACGTCGGCATCCAGACCGCCGCCGCGCAGAACCTGCTCACCGTGGGCTTCATGGACAAGATGCTCGGCGCACGCGTCACGTGGCTCGACTGGCTCATCGCGGGCGCGCCCTGGGCGATCGTGATGTCGGCCGTGCTGCTGTTCATCGTGCTGAAGATGCTGCCGCCCGAAGCCGATGCGATCGCGGGCGGCAAGGAAGCCGTCGAAGCGTCGCTGCGCGAACTGGGCCCCATGACGGGTCCGCAAAAACGGCTGCTGGGCGTCTCCATCGGCCTGCTGTGCTTCTGGGCGACCGAAGGCAAGCTGCACCCGTTCGACACCACCTCGGTCACGTACGTGGGCCTCGTGCTGCTGTTATTGCCGCGTTTCGGCGTGATGGACTGGAAGACCGTGCAGAGCCGCATTCCGTGGGGCACGGTGATCGTATTCGGCGTGGGCATCAGCCTCGGCACCGCCCTGCTCACGACGAAGGCGGGCCAATGGCTCGGCGATCTCGTCGCGCATCACACCGGGCTCGACACCGCAGGCCCATTCATTGCCTTCGCGATTCTCTCGGCCTTCCTCATCCTCATCCATCTCGGTTTTGCGAGCGCAACGGCGCTCACTTCCGCCATGCTGCCGATTCTCGTGTCGGTGCTGCAGTCCATGCAGGGCGACTTCAATCGGCTCGGTCTCACGATGCTGCTCGGCTTCGTCGTGAGCTTCGGCTTCGTCCTGCCGATCAACGCGCCGCAAAACATGGTGTGCCTCGCCACCGAAACGTTCACGGCGAAGCAGTTCGCGCGCGTGGGCATCGTGTTGACGATTGTCGGCTACCTGCTGTTGCTGCTGTTCGCCGCGACGTGGTGGCGCTGGCTGGGCTGGATCTGAACGCTGCACCTGAACACTGCACTGTTGCGAGGAGCCGCTCATGGAAGTCAATATCGACGACGCACGCCGCTTCGCCACGGCCGTGCTCACGAACGTCGCGGTGCCCGAAGACATCGCCGCCGACGTAGCCGACCATCTGATCGAGTCGGACCGCGTGGGCTACGCGAGCCATGGCCTGTCGATCCTGCCGAACTACAAGCGCGTGCTGGCTGCGGGATTCGTCGCCGCCGACGGCCGCGCCGAGCGCGTGGTCGACCGCGGCAGCCTGATCGGCTACGACGGCCACAGCGGCTTCGGCCAGCACGTGGGCAAGGTCGTGATGGAAGACGCGATCGCTCGCACGCGCGAACATGGGCAATGCATCGTGACGCTGCGCCATAGCCATCACCTGGGGCGCATGGGTCATTACGGCGAAATGGTCGCAGCGCAAGGCTATGTGCTGCTCGCGTTCACCAACGTGGTGAACCGCTCGCCGACCGTTGCGCCGTTCGGCGGGCGCGAGCCGCGGCTCACGACCAACCCGCTGTGCTTCGCGGGCCCGCTGCCGGGCGGGCGGCCGCCCTTCGTCGTGGATATCGCCACGAGCGCCATTGCCGTGAACAAGGCGCGCGTGCTCGCGGAAAACGGGTTGCCGGCGCCCGATGGCTCCGTGATCGACGCGAACGGCCAACCGACGAGCGACCCGAACGTGCTGTTCGCCGACCCGCCAGGCGCGCTGTTGCCGTTCGGCCTGCACAAGGGCTATGCGCTCGGGCTCGTGGCGGAATTGCTCGCGGGCGTGCTCTCGGGTGGCGGCACGATCCATCCGGACAATCCGCGCAATGGCGTCGCCACCAACAATCTGTTCGCGCTCGTGCTCGATCCGCAGGTCGATTTCAATACGACGTGGCGCTCGCAGGAGGTCGAATCGTTCCTCGACTATCTGCTCAGTTGCCCGCCCCAGGACCCCTCGCAGCCGGTGCAGTATCCTGGCCAGTACGAAGCGGAAAATCGCGCGCGCCACATGCAGACGATCACGCTGCCCGACTCCGTGAAAAAGCCCTTCGCCGATATCGCGAACGAACTGGGCATTGCGCCGCTCACGGCGATTTGAGCCGGCCCAGCACGAGGCCGTAAGCGCATAACGGCCGCGCGAGCCCCTCGGGACTCGCGCGGCCGTTTCGATGCGCTGCAATTACCTCACACCGCGACCGCGCCGACGTAGTTCTCGGCCATCGCCGTCGCGGCGGCGCGCGACGTGGTGACGTGCTCCAGCTCGGCTACCTGCAGGCGCTGCTCGAACGGCGTCGCGTCGTCGAGACGGTGCATCATGCGCGTCATCCAGTACGAGAAATGCTCCGCGCGCCAGATGCGGCGCAGCGCCGTTTCGCTATACGCGTCGAGCAGATCGTTGCGGCCTTCCTTGTAGAACGCCACGAGCGCCGCGCTCAGCACGCGCACGTCCGCCACCGCGAGATTGAGGCCCTTCGCGCCGGTAGGCGGCACGATGTGCGCCGCGTCGCCCGCGAGAAACAGGCGGCCGTGCTGCATCGTGGTCGTGACGAAGCTGCGCATGCCCACGATGTTCTTCTGGAAGATCTTGCCTTCCACCACCTGGTGGCCTTCGAGCGAATCGACGCGTGCGTGCAACTCGGCCCAGATGCGGTCGTCGGACCAGTTCTCGACCTTGTCGTGCGGGTCGCACTGGAAGTACATGCGCTGCACATTCGGCGAGCGCGTGCTGATGAGCGCGAAACCGCGATCGTGGCGCGCGTAGATCAGCTCGTCGGAAGTGGGCGGCGCTTCGACGAGAATACCGAACCAGCCGAACGGGAACACGCGCTCATAGTCCTGGCGCAGCGCCGCCGGAATCGTGGCACGCGACACGCCGTGAAAGCCGTCGCAGCCGATCACGTAGTCGCAATGCAACTCGCGCTCCTCGCCTTCGTGGTGGAAGCGGATCGACGGCGTGCTGGTTTCCACGCCGTGAATCGAGGTGTTCGAGACGTTGAAGAAGAGCTTGCCGTCGGCGGCCACGCGCGCGGCCACGAGGTCCTTGAGCACTTCATGCTGCGCATAGACGGTGATGGCTTTGCCTGTGAGGCCAGTGAGATCGATGCGGCGGCGCTTGCCTTCGAACGCGAGTTCGAAGCCGTGATGCAGCGCGCCTTCAGCCTTCATGCGCGCGCCGACGCCCGCTTCGGTGAGCAGGTCCATCGTGCCTTGCTCGAGCACGCCGGCGCGAATGGTCGATTCGATCTGCTCGCGGCCACGCAGCTCCAGCACGACCGAGTCGATGCCACGCAAATGCAGAAGATGGGAAAGAAGCAGGCCTGCGGGCCCGGCGCCGATGATGCCAACCTGAGTGCGCATGAGATGTCTCCTGATGCGGCGTTGCTTGAATTGATTTTTCGCAAGTTTCACCGCTGCACCCGTTATCGCGCAACGCGATATGGAGAATATGCACTATCCCGATTTCGAATAGCGCCGCAGCCGCCGGCCGGCTCGCTAACCGTTGTGCGGAACGGAAATTGCTCAACGGCACGCTTCGCCTGCGCTTCAGGTTTGCCCGCCGGCGCGCTCCTCGCCCTCCAAGAACATCAAGCCCATGCCTTTGCCACGCCGCTCCCCCACGCCCGAATCCGCCACGAAATCCCGCCGCACGCCCCGCCGTACACCGCTTGCCGCCACGCTAGCCGCCGCGCTGTGCCTCGCATGGCCGCTCGCCCAACCCGCCTGTGCCGCCGACGCTCAGGCTGACGCCGCAGCCCCCGCCAGCGCGCAGGAATTACAGAATCCGGTTCGTACTCCAGCGCAACACGACACGGCAAAAGAGAACCCGCCCGCCACGCCCGCCGACCTCTACGGCCGCCTCTATCACGACGTGCAGCTCGCGCAGATCTTCCCCGACAGCAAGACGTTTGCCGACATGCTGCCGAACGAGCGCCCCGCCCAGATCACGGCGGCCTACGAGCGCTGGCGCCAGCAGCACGCGGACGAGCACGACGCCGCCGCGCGCCAGGCCGCGCTCGCGCAGTTCGTGAACCAGTATTTCGCGGCCCCGGCGCAAACCGGGGACCACTACGTTTCCGATCCGAACCAGGACGTGGTCGGCCACATCGACACGCTCTGGAACGTGCTGAGCCGCCGCCCCGACGCGAAGCCGAATCCGTATTCGTCGCTGCTGCCGCTGCCCTATGCGTACGTCGTGCCGGGGGGCCGCTTCAACGAGATCTACTACTGGGACTCGTACTTCATCATGCTCGGTCTGGAAGCGAGCGGCCGCCACGACCTTGCGCTCGACGAGCTGAACAATTTCGCCGCGCTGATCGACCGCTACGGGCACATCCCGAACGGCAATCGCACGTACTACCTGAGCCGCTCGCAGCCGCCGTTTTTCGCGCAGATGGTGAGCCTCGTCGCCGAGAAAGACGGCGACGCCGTGTACCTCCATTACCTGCCGCAACTGCGCAAGGAATACGACTACTGGATGGCCGGCGAACAAACGCTCAAGCCCGGCCACGCCGCGCGCCACCTCGTGCGCCTGCCCGACGGCACGCTGCTCAACCGCTACTGGGACGCACGCAACCGGCCGCGCGACGAGTCGTACCGCGAGGACATCCTCACCGCGCGGGCCACGCCGCAACGCGACGCTTCGGACCTCTGGCGCAACCTGCGCGCGGGCGCGGAAACGGGCTGGGACTACAGCTCGCGCTGGCTCGCCGACGGGCACACACTCTCGACCATCGACGTGACCTCGCTCGCGCCCGTGGACCTCAATTCGCTGATGGCGATCCTCGAGCGCACGCTCGCGAAGGCCTACGGCCTGAAGGGCGACGCGCGCGAGGCCGCATGGATGACGAAGCGCGCACAGCAACGCGCCAAAGCCATCGACCGCGTGCTCTGGGACCCGCAATTGCATGCGTACAGCGACTACGATTTCGCGCACCGCACGCTCACGCACCGGCTCACGGCGGCGACCGTCTACCCGCTTTATGCGGGCGTCGCGACGAAAGGCGAGGCGCAGGACGTGGCCGCCGCCGTACGCGCCAGCCTGCTGCGCCCGGGCGGCCTCGCCACCACCCAGGTCGCGACGGGCCAGCAATGGGATGAGCCGAACGGCTGGGCGCCGCTGCAATATCTCGCGGTCGTGGGGCTGCGCCGCTACGGAGAGGCGGACCTCGCGCAGGAAATCGCCTCGCGCTGGATCGCGACGAATCTCGCTTACTACGCGCGCACGCACAAACTCGTCGAGAAGTATGACGTGAGCGCGTCGGCCACCCAGGCGTCGGCGGCGGGCGGCGGCGAATATCCGCTGCAGGATGGCTTCGGGTGGACCAACGGCGTGCTGCGCGCGCTGCTGCAGATATATCCGCAAGCCGGTGCGGCACAAGGCGCGGCGGCGGCAAGCGCGCCTTAATGCAACATCCGCAACATCCGCAACGCCCGCGGCGCAAGCCCTGGGCTCGCGGCGTACACTTTTTGCGCCGCTAAAGCGTAATCGTCGTGTTGCTTCAGGAGCTAGCCATGCGCAGCGAATCGGCCTTTTTGTTCGACCTCGACGGCACGCTCGTCGACAGCGTCTATCAGCACGTGCTCGCATGGAAGGAAGCGCTCGATGCGGACGGCATCGAGCTTTCGGTGTGGCGCATTCACCGGCGTATCGGCATGAGCGGCGGGCTCTTCATGAACCAGTTGTTGCGCGAGACGCACGAGGCCATCTCGCCCGAGCGCATCGCACGCCTGCAAAAACTCCACGCCGACGCCTACCGCCACCACGCCGACCAGGTGCGCCCGCTGCCCGGCGCGCGGGCGCTGCTCGACGCACTGACCGCCGCCCAGGTGCCCTGGGCGATCGCCACGAGCGGGCGGCTCGCCACGGCTTCCGTGAACTTGCAGGCGCTCGGCGTGGACCCGGCTGTCACGACCGTGGTCACGCGTGACGAAGTGCGCCACGCCAAGCCGGACCCCGATCTTTTCGTCGCCGCAGCGTTGCGGCTGAATATGCCGATCGAGCGCTGCCTCGTGGTGGGCGACAGCGTCTGGGACATGCTGGCGGCCCAGCGCTGCCGGGCGCTCGGCATTGGCCTGCAGTCGGGCGGCTACGGCACCGAGGAACTGCAATGCGCGGGGGCGCTGCGCGTGTACGAAGATCCCGCCGATTTGCTTGGCCACCTCGACGAAGTCTGCGCCCGCGACTGAGTTGGCTCACTACGGAGCAAACCGGGCACCGCCGGCCATGGCGCGAAAATTGCGCGCTTGACGGCTGTGCAGTGCAGCAGCACCGCCGCGGCACCACGCCTTTAGCACATCGCGTGTACTGCATGTCGCGCGCCATCGGCGTATGCTGACATAGGTCAATTCGACAACTCACCGGCCGGCTTCCGCCGCCTGCTGCGATGAACGACTCCGCTCATGCCCCCGGAACTCCCAGCGCGCCACGCGTGACGGTGGTCGTCCTCACGCGCAATCACGTGCGCCAAACCATCGATACCGTCGCACGCCTTACCGCGCTGCCCGAGCACCCCGACGTCATCGTGGCCGACAACGGCTCCACCGATTCCACCGTCTCCCTGCTGGCGTCGCTCTTTCCACAAGTGCGCATCGTCCAGACGCTCGGCGACCGCGGCATGGCCGGCTTCAATCGCGCCGTGCTGCTCGCCCGCACCGATTATGTTGCGTGCTGCGACGACAGCACCTGGTTCGCACCCGGCGCGCTCGCGCGTGCGGCGCAGCTGTTCGACGCGCACGCGCAAGTCGCCGTACTCAACGCGCGCGTGGTGAGCGGCGACGAGCGCGAAATTCACCCCGCCTGTCTGATGCTTGCCGCCACGTCGCCGGGCGCCGAAGGCCTGGCGGGCCCTGTGCTTGCTAACTTCATGGCCGGCGCGTGCATTTTCCGCGCGGCCGTGTTCCGCTCGCTCGGCGGCTACGAGGAGCGGCTTTCGCACGGCGGCGCAGAGGAGCTTGCCGCGCTCGACATGCTTTCGGCCGGCCACCAGATCGTTTATTGCGAACAGGCGCTCGCGCATCGCGAACCGCTGTATCGCTGGTTCACGCGCGCGCAGCAATGCGCGCTCGCGCGCAACACGGCCTGGGTGGCGTGGATGCGTCTGCCCGCACGCGACGCACTCGCAGCAACCGGCCGCGCGCTCGCCGTGTTCGCCCGCCAGCGCTCGCTCGGCCCCGCGGGCGTCGCGCTGCTGCGCGGCGCGTTCTGGACATTGCGCGCGCGCCGCGTGGTGCCGCCCCACGTCGTGCTGCTCACCCGCCAGGTGCGCCGCGCGGAACGCCACGTGCGCGCAGGCATTCCGGCAATGGCCGAAAAGTACGACCGCTCTGGGCAGCGCGCGTGGTAAGCTGCGGCGCCTGCTGCACGCGGGCCGTCCATTCAGGAGGCCAGAGCCTGTCAAACTTCTGACCAGGCCCTATGACAGACCCGAGGACCATGACGACGCCCGACCCCGGCATCGCCCCGCACAACGTCGCCGCCGAAAGCCACACCGAACGCCGCTTCGAGGCGCTCGTGGAGCCGATCGAGGATTACGCGATCTTCCTGCTCGACACGCGCGGCTACATCGTGAGCTGGAATCGCGGCGCGGCCCGCATCAAGGGCTATGAAGCGCACGAGATCATCGGCCAGCACTTCTCGCGCTTTTACACCGACGAAGCCAACGCGCGCCGCTGGCCCGATCACGAACTGGAACAAGCCGCGCTGCACGGACGCTTCAACGACGAAGGCTGGCGCGTGCGCAAGGACGGCTCGATGTTCTGGGCCAACGTCGTCATCACCGCGCTGCGCGAGCGCGACGGCTCGCTCTCGGGTTTCGCCAAGGTCACGCGCGACCTCACCGCCGAACGCCTCCAGGTCGAGGCGCTGCGCCTTTCCGAAGAGCGCTTTCGCCTGCTCGTGGAAAGCGTGAGCGACTACGCGATCTTCATGCTGGACCCGCAAGGCCACGTGATCAGCTGGAACACCGGCGCGACCAACCTGAAGGGCTATCGCCCGGCCGAGATCGTCGGCCAGCACTTTTCCGTGTTTTATCCGCCAGACGAGATCGCCGCCGGTCTACCCGAGCGCGAGCTGCGCCGCGCGAAGGACTTCGGCCGCGTCGCGACCGAGGGCTGGCGCGTGCGCAAAGACGGCTCGATGTTCTGGGCCAACGTCACGATCACCGCGGTGCACGACGGCCACGGCCGGCTCACGGGATTCGCGAAGGTCACGCGCGACATGACCGAGAGCCGCCGCACCGACGAACTCGAGCATTCGAGCGAGCAGATGAAGCAATTCCTCGCCATGCTCGCGCACGAGCTGCGCAACCCGCTCGCGCCGGTGCGCAACGCCGTGGCCACCATGCGCCTCATGGATGCGCCGAGCCCCGAAATCGAGCGCGCGCGCGAAATGATCGACCGCCAGATCGTGCACCTCACGCGGCTCGTGGACGACCTGCTCGACGTCGGGCGCATCACGTCGGGCAAGATCGAGTTGCGCGAAGCGCCGCTCGACCTGTGCGAAGTGGTCGCGCACGCCATCGACGCGGCGCAACCCTTTACCGCGGCGCGCGGCCAGCACGTGGAAGTGCAGATGCCCGACGCGACGCTCACCATGACGGGCGACCACACGCGCCTCGTGCAGGTGCTGCAGAACCTGCTGCACAACGCCTCGAAGTTCTCGCCCGACGGCAGCCGCATCGTCGTGGACGTGCGTGCCGCTGCGCGCGCCGTGCAGATCCAGGTGCGCGACGAAGGCCGTGGGCTGCGGCCCGGCACCCACGAGTCGATCTTCGGCCTGTTCAGCCAGGACCGCTCGGTGCCGGGGCCCGCGGAAAACGGGCTGGGCATCGGCCTCATGCTGTGCCGCTCGCTCGTCGAACTGCATGGCGGCACGATCTCCGCCATGAGCCAGGGGCCGGGCAAAGGCAGCACGTTCACGATCCGCCTGCCGTTCGCGCGCGAAACCGTGCACGCTATGCAGCCGCCGCAACTCACCCCGGACGCGGCCGAGCTTGCCGCGCTCGCCGCGGCCGGCGTGCCGCCGCTGCGCGTGCTCGTGGTCGACGACAACCGCGACTCGGCCGACAGCCTCGCCATGCTGCTCGAACTCAAAGGCCATGAGGTGCGCGTGGCCTACAGCGCCGCCCACGCGCGCGAGGAAGTGGACGGCTTCACGCCCGACGCCGCGCTCATCGACATCGCCATGCCCGAGATCGACGGCTATGCGACGCTGCGCGCCCTGCGCGCGCTACCGCCGCTCGAGCACACGCTGTTCGCCGCGATGACGGGTTTCGGCCAGGCCGCCGACATCGAACTCACGCGCGAAGCGGGCTTCGAGATGCACCTCGTGAAGCCCGTGGACGTCACGCTATTCGACGAGGTGCTCGCGCTCGCGGCGACACGGCAACGGCGCCGCAACGCCTGAGCGCCTAAGCGCCTGATGCTGCTTTAAGGCGCGACCGGCACGAACGGCCGGTACTCGACCTTGGGCCCGCGCACGACAATGGCCGTCGATTCCGGCACTTCGGCCCACACCTCGGGCCGGTCGCCCAGCGGCTCCGAAACAAGCAGATACGCGTCGTCGCCTGCCGCCACGATGCGCGGGTCGTCGGGATACAGTTCGCGCAGATGCCGGAACGCCGTGGTGTGAAAGAGCGAGCGCGAATTGCGTTCGCTCGAATAACGCGCGGCGACGATCTGCTCGCCGTCGCAAGCGCACACGGTCATATTGAGCGCGGGCTCGACGCCATGCTTTTTCGCCGTGGCTTCCACAAACCCCGCCATGCGTTCAAGCGCGGCGACCGGGTCGATTTCGAGGCCGAACGTCATGGCCAGATAGAACATCGTTTCGGAATCCGTCGAGCCTTCGAGCGCGTTGAAGCGGTCGGGATCGATCGCGACGAGCAGGTCGCGGCGCATGAGCGGATAGCTGCGAATCAGCCCGTTGTGCGCAAAGATCCAGCGCCGGTGACGAAACGGATGGCAGTTCGTTTCCTGCACCGGCGTGTCGGTGGCCGCGCGAATATGCGCAATGAACATGGGTGCGCGCACCGCACGCGCGAGTTCGCGCAGGTTGCGGTCGTTCCAGGCCGGATGCACGCTGCGGTAGCGATAAGGAATGTCGTCCGGGTCCTGGAACCAGCCCATTCCGAAACCGTCGCCATTCGTCGTGGTCGCGCCTTTGGTCGAATGCAGGCTTTGGTCGATCAGCGAGTGGCGTGCGTGAAACAGTACGGTTTCGAGCTGTACGGGGTTCCCGCTATAAGCGAGCCAGCGGCACATGATGGTCTCCTTCGTGTAAGGACGCTCGTGTACGCCGGCCGCCTCGAAAGCGCCGCTACTTCACGGCGCGCAGGTCGGCGATCGGCGTGAGAAAGCCGGTCAGGCCAGTCAGTATGATCTGCACCCCGATGCACAGGAGCAGAAATGACGACACGCGCATGGCCACGCGCGTGCCTTCCACACCCAGGTACTGCGAAAGCCGCGCAGCGCGGCTATATACGTAATAGATCACGAGCATGACGAGCGCGGAGATCACGATCGACGCGCAACTCGAAAGCAGCCACGCCGAAAGCTTGTGCGTGCGGTTGGCGTTCAGCGCAATGGCCGTGGCGATGGAGCCGGGGCCGGTGGTGAGCGGAATGGTCAGCGGGAAAAAGGCCTTGCCGGCGGCCGAACTCGGGCTCACGGGCTTGACCGGATGATCGACCGCGGGCGGCTCCGGCTCCGGCGCATTGAGCATTTGCCAGCCGGCCACGGCCACGGCGAGACCGCCGCCAATACGCAACGCTTCCATGGAAATGCCGAAGAAATGCAGGATGGGCGTGCCGACGAAAAACGCCCCGACCAGCACGAAGAACGCGTTGATCGCCACGCGTTTGGCGAGCAGGCGCCGCTCTTCGTCGGTCAGCGTTACGGTGCGATCGAGAAAAACAAAAGCCCCGCTCAAGGGATTGATGATGCTGATGAGTCCGGTAAAACCGAACAGGATGTCTGAAATCAGGCTCTCGATCATGGAGTCGATCCGGTAGGGGCATGCGCGCAAGCAGCGCGCCGGGCTGCGAGAAGTGTAGCCGGATCGGCGTTTGGCGTGCCTGATCGATGTCGCCGTGCGCCCGAAAAAATGGCGCGCCGCACCAATATTTACCGCAAGCGCTTCAGTATTTTTGGCAGCTTTACGGGGCGCGTTCACAAGCATAGAGTGGTTTGCCTCGCACCCCGGCGCGACGTTTCTTTTCTTCTCATATAAAAGAGGAGTTGCCATGTCACTGCGGTTGCTCGCTGCCTTGCCCTTTATCGGCATCCTGTTAGGGGTGCCGTTCGTCAATCGCACCGAGCCGCTCGTGCTCGGCATGCCGCTCGTGCTGGCCTGGATCGTCATGTGGGTCGTGCTGGCCGCAGTGATCATGGGGATCGTCTACCGGCTCGATCCGGCCAACCGCCTGCCACTCGAAGCGGATGCGGAGGTACAAGCATGAGTGCCCTCGTCATCATCGCGGCGATGGCCTTCATCGCGCTCTATCTCGGCATGCGCGCCCGCAGAGGGCACGACATGGACCTCGAGCAGTGGGCCGTGGGCGGCCGCAGCTTCGGCACCGCGTTCGTGTTCCTGCTGATGGCGGGCGAGATCTACACGACCTTCACGTTCCTCGGCGGCAGCGGCTTCGCCTATGGCAAGGGCGCGCCCGTTTACTACATTCTGGCTTACGGCACGCTTGCATACATCATCTCGTACTGGATGCTGCCGCCCGTGTGGCGCTTCGCCAAGCAGCACCGGCTCGTCTCGCAGCCGCACTTCTTCGCGCGCAAGTATCAGAGCCCGGCGCTCGGCGTGCTGGTGGCATGCGTGGGCGTGCTCGCGCTCGTGCCGTATCTCGTGCTGCAACTGAAGGGGCTCGGCATCATTGTGACGACGGCCTCCTATGGCGCGATTTCCTCCACGGCGGCGATCTGGATCGGCGCGGCCGTGGTCACGACTTACGTGATCGTTTCGGGCGTGCGCGGCTGCGCGTGGAATTCGGTCGTGAAAGACACGATGATTCTCGCGATCGCCGTGTTCCTTGGCATTTACCTGCCGATTCATCACTACGGCAGCCTGAGCGAGATGTTCCGCGCCATCGACGCGGCCAAGCCCGGCTTCCTCACCTTCCCGGCGCGCGGCCAGAGCGTGACGTGGTTCCAGTCCACCGTGCTGCTCACGGCGCTGGGCTTCTTCATGTGGCCGCACACGTTCATGTCGGTCTACACCGCGAAGAACGACCGTATCTTCCGCCGCAACGCGATGATCCTGCCGCTCTACCAGCTCATCCTGCTGTTCGTGTTCTTTTGCGGCTTCGCGGCCGTGCTCAAGGTGCCGGGCCTGAAGGGCGGCGACATCGACCTCTCGCTCTTCCGTCTCGCGCTGCAAACGTTCGATCCGTGGTTCGTGGGCGTGATTGGCGCGGCGGGCGTGCTGACCGCGCTCGTGCCTGGCTCGATGATCCTCACCACGGCTTCGACGCTGCTCGCCAACGATATCTATCGCGGCGGCGTCGCGAAGAGCGCGGACGACGCCCAAGTCGCGAAGCTCGCACGCATTTTCGTGCCGGTGGTCGCACTGGTGGCGGTAGGCTTCACGCTCAACGGTGGCGACACCATCGTCGCGCTGCTGCTGATGGGCTACAACTTCGTCACGCAGCTCTTCCCGGCAATGGTGTGCAGCCTCTCCACGCGCAATCGCGTGACGAAGCAAGGCGCGTTCTGCGGCATCGTGGCGGGCGTGCTCGTGGTGATCGTCACGACGCTCACGCATGTGAGCGTGGCGCAGCTCATTCCGTTCGCGCCCGATGCGCTCAAGGACGTCAACATCGGCTTCCTTGCGCTGTTCGTGAACGTGATCGTGCTGGCCGTGGTGAGCACGGTGACGCAGCCGCGCACGCATATCGATCATGAGCATGCGCGGGCGCATTGACCTGACCTGACGCGATAACAAGGCGGCCCAACCGGCGTGATCCGGTTGGGCCGTTTTTCTTTTTATGCTGCCTTGCGCGCTTCGGCGATGCGCTGCGGCGCTTCGGGCCGTGCATAGAGGCGTTCGAGATACGCCTGCAAGCGCGGGAAGCCCTCCAGCAGTTGCACTTCGTTGGCCCAGTCCATCAGATAAACCGTCACGCAGTCGGCAACCGAGAGCTGGTTGCCGACAATGAACTCGCGCCCTTCGAGGTGTTTCTCGAGCACGGCGGCCATGGTCTTGAAGTCCTCCCGCGCGAGTTCGATATCGGCGGGACTGCGCTTGTCCGGCGGATAAAGGGACGAGTGCCGCGTGATGCGCCAGAGCGGCTGTTCCAGTTCGGTGACGGCGAACAGGGTCCAGCGATACGCCTGCGCCCGCTCGTCGAGATCCTTGGGCAGCAGCGCCTTCTCCGGATATT
Source organism: Paraburkholderia sp. J10-1 (assembly GCF_905220165.1). NCBI lineage: Bacteria > Pseudomonadati > Pseudomonadota > Betaproteobacteria > Burkholderiales > Burkholderiaceae > Paraburkholderia > Paraburkholderia sp. J10-1. The sequence goes on from NZ_CAJMYW010000003.1 coordinate 504,718, forward strand.
TGTCCGCCAGATACAGCACGATTGCGGCCGACTCGGGAATCACGCGGTCGCCGTCGATCAGCACCGGAACCTTGCCCGCGGGATTGATGCGCAGGTATTCGGGCCGCCTGTGCTCGCCTTCGAGCAGATTGACCGAAATGAATTCGAAATCGGCGTCGACTTCCTTGAGGCCCCATAGCGCGCGCTGCGAACGGGTGCCAGCGAAACCGTAGAGTTTCATGACGAACCTCCGTTCAGGCACCGGGAATCGGCAGGACGGGCATCACTTCGACGGCCTCGCCAGGAAAAATCGAAAAATGCGGGTGCCCTTCGAACAGCTTCGCGGCCTCTTCGTGCGATGCGGCACGCAGAACGGTATAGCCGGTTAGCGCGTTAGACGTGTCCGCAATGCCACGCTCGCCAATCGACTTGGTCTTGCCGAGCGGGCCGCCCATATCGACGATCGACGCCTTGTGCTTTTCGACCCACGCATGCCAGGCCGCGATGCCCTCTTTTTCCTTTGCGTGCCGCTCCGTTTCGGAAAGCGCCGCCCACCCCTTCATGCGCGCGTTGTCTTTGGTGCCGAGAAAAACAGCGAGAAACAGTTTCTGATCGCTCATGTGCCCTCCAACTGCTGGTCTGGTGAATGATCCGGCTACGGGTCTGAAATCGGGTGCAACGGCGTGACGCCCGTCCGGCCTTGACAGCATAGGTTGATATCAACATAATTTCAACATGGCACGCGCAAAGAAACTTCCCTTCGAAACCACGCTATTGGTGCGCGATTGCTGCCTGTGTCTGCATATGCAGCGGGCGGCACGCAATCTCGCGCGCATTTTCGACGACGTGCTACGCCCGCTCGATCTCACGAACGGCCAGTTTTCGCTGCTGATGTCGCTGAACCGGCCGCATCCGCCCGGCATGAAAGACGTGGCGTCGCTGCTGGCCATGGACCGCACTACGCTTACGGCCGCGCTCAAGCCGCTGGAGCGGCGCGGCCTCGTGGTCATCGAGCAGGACCCCGAAGACAAGCGCAGCCGCTTGCTGAGCCTCACTGACGAGGGGCATCGACTGCTCAACGCGGCATTTCCGATATGGCAGCAAACGCATGAGGCAATCGAAAAGGACTTCGCCATGGGCGAGGTCGACAAACTGCGCGAGCATTTGCGAGCGCTCTCGTAGCCCTAGCGCTTCGACGCCCCATACAACGTCGAATCCGCGAATCCCTCTGCCGCGAGCACACGCCCCACGAGAATGAGCGCTGTACGCTCGATATCCGTGGCATGCACTTTTTCGGCGATATCCGCGAGCGTGCCTGTCACGCGTTCCTCGTCGGGCCAGCTCGCGCGATAGATCACCGCCACGGGGCAGTCCTCGCCATAGTGCGGGAGCAATTCCTCGACGATGCGCGCGATATGGCGCACGCCAAGGTGGATCGCGAGCGTCGCCTTGTGGCGCGCGAGGTCGCCCAGTTGCTCGCCTTCGGGCATCGACGTTTTCGTGGCGTAGCGCGTGAGGATCAGCGTTTGCGAAATACCGGGCAGCGTGAGTTCGCTGCCGAGCGCCGCCGCGCATGCGGCGGTCGCGGTCACGCCGGGTACGATTTCATAAGGAATGCCAAGCACACGCAAGCGCCGGATCTGCTCGCCGATTGCGCCATAGAGCGACGGGTCGCCCGAATGCACGCGCGCCACGTCGAAGCCCTGGGCGTGCGCGTTTTCGAGCAGCGCGATGATCTCGTCCAGCGTGAGCGGTGCGGTATCGACCACCTTGTGCGCGCGGTGGCCTTCCAGCACGGCGGGCGGCACGAGTGAACCGGCATAGAGAATCACGGGGCAACTGCGCACGAGGCGCTGGCCCTTCACGGTGATCAGTTCAGGATCGCCCGGCCCCGCGCCAATGAAGAAAACGGTCATGCGTTCAAACTCCGCTTAATGTAGTCGTCGAGCGCGTCGATCGACTCTTGCGCCGACGTGAATTCGCGCTGCGCATCCGGCAGCGGCGGCCGCTGCATCAACACCACGGGCAGGCCCAATTCGCGCGCGACCGCGAGCTTCGCTTCGGTCGCCGCGCCGCCGCTGTTCTTGCTGACCACGACGTCGATATGCGCTTCGGTGAACAGGGCGCGCTCGCCTTCTGCGGTGAACGGCCCACGAGCGTCGATGATGCGAGCGCGGGCGTGGCCGGGATGTGCTTCGAGGCAACGGACCGTCCAATGCTGCTGTTCCGGCACTTCGTGCAGATGCGCGAGCGGTTCGCGCCCGAGCGTGAAGAGCGGCCGCGCAAATGGCGCAAGCGCTTCGACTACGCCGGCCCAGCCGCTCACCATGCGCCAGTCGTCGCCGGGCTGTGGCTGCCACGGCGCGCGCCGCAGCGCCCAGTACGGCACCTGTGCCGCAGCGCAGGCGCGCGCCGCGTTGGCGCTGATCTGCGCGGCGTAAGGATGCGTGGCGTCGACAACGAGCGCGATGGCTTCGTCGGCGAGAAAACGCGCGAGCCCTTCTGCCCCGCCGAAGCCACCCACACGCACCGCGCAGGCGAGATCGGCGGGCACGCGGCCAAGGCCCGCGAGCGAGTACACGTGCTGGGGCCCAAGCGTGCGCGCGATCGCCAGCGCATCGCCTGTGCCGCCCAGCAGCAGGATGCGCGCGGTCATGGCTTCACCGCCTCGTAGAGCGTGACCGGCAACGCCTGACGCCAGGTATCGAAGCCGCCAAGCGGCTGCGCCTCGCCAATGCCGATACGCGTGAGCGTGCCGCCATGCTGCGCGCGCCATGTCACGAGCGCCGCTTCGCTTTGCAGCGTCACCGCATTTGCAACGAGCCGGCCGCCGCTCGCGAGCGCCGCCCAGCACGCGTCCAGCACGCCGGGAACGGTCACGCCGCCGCCGATGAAGACGGCGTCGGGCGTGGCGAGTCCCGCGAGCGCTTCGGGCGCGCGGCCCGCGACGAGCTGCAGACCCGGCACGCCCAGCGCGGCGCGATTGTGTTCGATGAAGCGTTGACGCTCGGCGTGCGCCTCGATTGCTATCGCGCGGCAAGCGGCATGCGAGCGCATCCATTCGATGCCGATCGAGCCGCTGCCCGCCCCCACGTCCCAGAGCAACGCGCCGGGCGTCGGCGCGAGGCGCGCGAGCGTGAGCGCGCGCACGTCGCGCTTCGTGAGCTGGCCGTCGTGGCGGTAGGCGTCGTCGGGAAGGCCCGGCGTGAGCGTCCAGCCGTGCGCAGGCGCATTCGCAACATCGCTTTCGCATTCGAACGCGACGAGGTTGAGCGCCGCGGTTTCGTCGACGTGCCACGCATCGGCGCGGCCTTCGATGCGGCGCTCGAACGGGCCGCCCAGATGCTCGAACACGGCAAGACGCGTGGCGCCGAAGCCCGCTTCGGCGAGCAGCGCGGCGAGCGCCGCGGGCGTGCGCCCATCCGCGCTCAACGCAAAGACGCGCGAGCGCGCGTAGAGATGGCGGCGCAGCGCATCGAGCGGTCGGCCGACGAGCGAGACCATCGCCGTATCCTGCAACGCCCAGCCCATGCGCGCCGCCGCCAGCGAGAGCGACGAAGGCGCGGGCAGCACGCGCATTTCACCGGGCGCCACACGGCGCGCGAGCGTCGCGCCCACGCCGAACAGCATGGGGTCGCCGCTCGCAAGTACGCATACGGGCGCATTCGACTCGCGATGCGCGAGCAGCGCCTCGACGCTGAACGGCTGCGGCCACGCTTCGCGGCGCGCGCGCACGCGCGAGGGCAGCATCGCAAGATGGCGCTCGCCGCCCGTCACGACGGCAGCGTCGAACAGCGCGCGCCGCGCGTCGCGCCCGAGGCCCGCGTAGCCATCGTCGCCTATGCCCACCACCGTCAGCCATGCCTGCGTGCCCTGCATTCGTTCTCCCGCTTTTGCTTGCTTTGTTGCCTGGTTTGTCGCCTGTTTCCCTGCGCCACCGGCGGCCCGCAACCCGATTGCCGGGCGGAGCGCGCGCGAAAACGGGCATAATACCGTGTCCGCCGGCGCCTTTAAGGCACTTTGTATGAGGCCGGAGTCAGCGCTGAAGCGCTAACTCCGGATCGCAAACAGGGAACACAGCAAGCTGTGGCCGCCCCCGCGACTGTAAGCAGCGAGACCGCATCCACCCGAGCCACTGGTTTTACCGGGAAGGCCGATGCGGTCCACGACCTGCGAGCCAGGAGACCTGCCGGCCGACTGTTCGTGCGAACCCATATCGGGCGGGGTGTACCGATACCGCTGCCGTTTCCCGCCTCACGTGCGGGCAGCGCGCCGCTCCCGCGCGATGCTTACCCGGTATTCCCTTGAAACACGAAACGAAGCCCGTCTCGCCCGCTGCTGCATTGGCCGTGCTCCGCCCCTCGGCGTGCCCGGGGCTCGTGCGCGTGGTCGCGGCGCGCGACGGCGGCCTGTGCCGCATCCGCCTGCCCGGCGGCGTGCTGAGCGCCACGCGGGCGCGCGCCCTCGCCGACGCCGCGTTGGCGCATGCCGGCGGCGTGCTCGAACTGACCAATCGCGCGAACGTGCAGATTCGCGGCGTACGCGTGGGCGAGGAGGCCGCGTTGAGCGCCGCGCTGATCGCTGCGGGCCTCGGGCCCGCCGGCATCGACGCCGCGAGCCCGGTCGAGCACGCGTGCGCCGCCGACGAATTGCGCAACGTGATGCTGAGCCCGCTCGCGGGCGTTGACCCTGAGGCTTTGTGCGACACAACGGTGCTCGCCGCAGCCCTCATCGACATGATGCAGCGCGAAGCGCGTTTCGCCGCGCTCTCGCCCAAGTTCGCGCTGCAACTGGACGGCGGCGAGCGCATGGCGATGCTCGGGCATCCGCACGACATCTGGCTCGCCGCGTTGCCGCACGGCGCGACCGTGCGCTTTGCACTGGGCCTTGCAGGGTGCCCCACGACGCAGCCAATCGGCACGCTCGCGACCGAAAATATTTGCGCATCGATACGTGCGCTGCTCCATGCGTTCCTCGATCTCGCGGGCGCAGACGCAACGCGCATGCGTGACGTGCTCGCCGCACACTCACTCGATGCGCTGCTGCAACGCGCGCGCGATCATGGCGGCTTCGCGCTGATGCGTGACGACGCCGCGCTGCACGCGTGGCGTCGCGAGCCGAGTCCTGCCGGCTTGCGACTGGGCGCGCACGCGCTGCACGTCGACGGCAGTGGCTACGTAGGCGCGCAGCCCGCGCTCGGCCGCATCGACGCGCATACGCTGCGCGCGCTCGCCGCGCTCGCGCAAGACTCGGGCGATGCGACGCTGCGGGTGACGCCATGGCAAGGCCTGCTGCTGCCTAACGTGCCCGCGCGCGCCATGACCGGCGCGCTCGAACGGCTGCACGCGCTCGGCCTCATTGTCTCGCGCGCCGATCCGTTCGCGCGCCTGATCGCCTGCACGGGCTCGGCGGGGTGCGCCAAAAGCCGCGCCGACACCAAAGCCGACGCACAGCGTCTCGCCGCCCTGCTGCCGCCCGGCGCGCAAGCGCACCTGAGCGGCTGCGAACGCTCCTGCGCGGCCGCTCATTGCGCGCCGTTCACGTTGCTCGCCAGCGAGCCGGACCACTACGACCTTTACCAGCGCGACGACACGCAAAGCGGCTTCGGCCAGCGCTTTGGCCAGCTCGTCGCGCGCAACCTGACGATCGAAGCGGCTGCGCTCGCACTCGCGCAGCGGCCCCGGAGTACCCAAGATGTCTGATTACATCCGCGACGGCCAGGCGATCTATCGCGAATCGTTCGCGACGATCCGCGCCGAAGCCGACCTCTCGCGCATTCCCGCCGACCTGGAAAAACTCGCCGTACGCGTGATCCACGCCTGCGGCATGGTGGACGTCGCCGCCGACCTCGCGTTTTCCGCAGGCGCGGGCACGGCGGGCCGCAACGCGCTCGCAGGCGGCGCGCCCATTCTCTGCGACGCGAAAATGGTCGCATACGGCGTCACGCGCGCACGCCTGCCCGCGAACAACGCCGTCATCTGCACGCTCGACGACCCCGCTGTGCCCACGCTCGCACGCGAGTTTGGCAATACGCGATCGGCCGCCGCGCTCGAACTTTGGCGGCCGCATCTTGCAGGCAGCGTCGTGGCGATCGGCAATGCGCCCACCGCACTCTTTCACCTGCTCGACATGATCGCCGCCGGCGCGCCGCTGCCCGCGCTCATCCTCGGCTTTCCCGTGGGCTTTGTCGGCGCGGCCGAGTCCAAGGCGCAGCTCGCCGCCGAAAATCACGGCGTGCCCTTCGTCGTCGTGCATGGCCGCCGTGGCGGCAGCGCGATGGCCGCCGCCGCCGTCAACGCACTCGCTTCGGAGACCGAATAAATGACCCGCAAAGGACGTCTGCACGGCATCGGCGTCGGCCCCGGCGACCCCGAACTGCTCACGCTCAAAGCCGTGCGCCTGCTCAAGGCCGCACCCGTCGTCGCGTATTTTGTCGCGAAGGGCAAGAAAGGCAATGCGTTCGGCATTGTCGAGGCCCATCTCGAAGCGGAGCAGGAACGCCTGCCGCTCGTGTACCCCGTGACGACCGAAGCGCTCGAACCGCCGCTCTCGTATGAGGCGATCATCGCCGACTTCTACGACGGCGCCGCGCAAATGCTGTCGCGCCATCTCGACGCCGGCCGTGACGTGGCCGTGATCTGCGAAGGCGATCCGTTCTTCTACGGCTCGTACATGTATCTGCACGACCGGCTCGCCGCGCGCTACGAGGCCGAAGTCGTGCCTGGCGTGTGCTCGATGCTGGGCGGCGCGGCGGTGCTGGGCGTGCCGCTCGTCTACCGCAACCAGAGCCTCGCCGTGCTGTCGGGCGTGCTGCCCGAGGACGAATTGCGCCGGCGGCTGGCCGACGCGGACGCCGCCGTCATCATGAAACTGGGCCGCAACTTCGACAAGGTGCGCCGCGTGCTGGGCGAGCTGGGTCTCGCGCATCGCGCGCTGTATGTCGAGCGCGCAACGATGGCGAACCAGCGCATCGTCCCGCTCGACGACGTCGATCCGATGGCTTCGCCCTACTTCTCGCTGCTCGTCGTGCCGGGGGTGAAATGGCAGTCGTGACGCCGCCTGCCATCGTCATTCTCGGGCCCGGCGCGCTGGCCACCGCGCGGCGCGTGCAGGGGCTCTACGCGGGCGCGCAAATCCATGCGCTGCAAGGCCGCGTGGAAGGCGATGTCGCGTTCAGCGAGCTTGGCGCGCATTTGCGCGAATGCTATACGCGCGGCTTGCCCATCGTCGCGCTGTGCGCGGCGGGCATCGTGATCCGGTGCCTCGCGCCGCTGCTGGCCAACAAGGGCGCGGAGCCGCCGGTGCTCGCACTCGCCGAGGACGGCAGCGCCGTCGTGCCCCTGCTCGGCGGACTGACCGGCGTGAACGTGATGGCGCGCGAAATTGGCGCGGCGCTCGCGGTCGCGCCCGCCATCACCACGAGCGGCGAACTGCGATTCGGCACCTGTTTGCTCAATCCGCCCGCGGGCTATGCGCTCGCGAGCCTCGCGCAAGGCAAGCGTTTCGTCTCCGATCTGCTTGCGGGCGCAACGACACGCGTGGACGGTGAGGCGCCGTGGCTGGAGAGCGTCGATCTGCCGCGCGACGCAGCGGCCAGTCATGCCATACGCGTGAGCGCGCACGCCTGGAACGGCAGCCCCGACGACCTTGTGATTCATCCGCGCAGCATCGTGGCGGCCGTGGGCGCGCCGCAAGAGGCGCTTGCAGAAGGCGTGCGGCGCGCGCTCCATGCGCACGGCCTCGCGCCGCTCGCGCTTGCGGCGCTTGCCGCCCCGTCTGCTCACATGTGCGACGCATCGCTCGCGCTGGCGGCAACCGAACTCGGCGTGCCGCTGCGCTTCGTCGAAAGCGCGGAGCCCACGCCGCAAGCCACGCTCGCGGCGCTCAACCTTGCTGCAGACGTCGAGCGCTACGCGCCGAACGAAGACGGCATCGCGCTGGCCTGCGCCGCCGCGCCGCTCGATCCACGCGCGCTGGGCCGCTCGCGCGGCAAGCTCACGGTGCTGGGCCTCGGGCCCGGCCGCGCCGATCTGCTTACGCCCGCCGCGCGCGCCGCGCTGGACGACGCAACCGATATCGTCGGCTACGCAACCTATGTGGAGATGGCGGGACCGTTGCGCGCAGACCAGCAGCGCCATGCCACCGACAACCGCGAAGAGCTGCAGCGCGCGCGCCACGCGTTCGAGATGGCGAGCGAGGGGCGGCGCGTGGCCGTGGTCTCGTCGGGCGACCCCGGTGTGTTCGCCATGGCGGCCGCCGTGCTCGAAGCGCTCGAAGGCGCCGACGACCCGCGCTGGCATGCCGTCGAGCTGGCGATCGTGCCAGGCGTTTCCGCCGCGCTCGCCACGGCAGCGCAGGTTGGCGCGCCGCTCGGCCACGACTTCTGCATGCTGTCGCTTTCCGACAACCTGAAGCCGTGGGCGGTGATCGAAAAGCGCCTGCTGCATGCGGCGCAGGCCGATCTCGTGATGGCGTTCTACAACCCCATCTCGCGCGCGCGGCCATGGCAACTCGATCGCGCGCTGGACATCGTGCGCAGCGTGCGCGCGCCGCTCACGCGCGTGGTGCTGGGCCGCGACGTGGGCCGCCCCGGCGAAGCGCTGCGCGCCACGACGCTGGGCGAACTGCGTTCGTCGGACGTCGATATGCGCACGATGGTGATCGTCGGCTCCTCGGCCACACGCGGGTTCTCGCGCGGCGACGGCGGCGAGTGGATTTATACGCCGCGCTGGTATCGTGAGGATGCCGAATAAAAAGGCGTGCTCACGCCTTCAAGGTGGGTAGCGCGTCGCGCGGGTCGGGCGGCGCGCCCTCGAATTCGCGCGCCTTCACCTGGTTGCGCCCCGCCTGCTTCGCCGCGTACAGCTCGGCGTCGGCGGCGCGCAGCAGCGCCTGCGCGCCCGTGCGCTCGCGCGGCACGCAGGTGGCGCAGCCGATGCTCACGGTCAGCGTGCCGTATTCGCTGTGCTCGTGCACGATTCCCAGCGCCGCCACTTGCTGGCGCACCCCTTCCGCAATCTTCACGGCGCCATCGAAAGGCGTGGCCGGCAGGACCACGGCGAACTCCTCGCCGCCGTAGCGCGCGACCATGTCCGTTCCGCGGCGGCAGGCCTCGCGTATCGCGCGAGCCACGGCGGCGAGCACCTTGTCGCCCTCCGCGTGCCCATAAAAGTCGTTGAACAACTTGAACTTGTCGATGTCGACGAAGAGCACCGAGAGCGGTTCGCCCGCGCGTCTCGCGTGCTGCCATTCGGTTTCGATACGCAAGTCGAGTGCGCGCCGGTTGTGGAGGCTCGTCAGCGCGTCGGTGACCGCGAGACGCTCGAACTCCTTTTGCGTAGCGAGCCGCGCGCGCATCGACAATGCGAGCAGCCACGACGAAGCGGCGATGAGCGCGCCGAAGATCAACGCCATCGGCACATAGATGCGCAGGCGCTGATGCCATGCGGCGAGCGCGCCGTCTACGGAAGGCGCGACGACCGCGATGAGCGACGTGTGCGGCACGCGCTTGAACGTATAGATGCGCTGGACCTTGTCGTCCTCGCCCGCGGCAATGAACGAACCATCGCTCGTTTTCAGCATCGTCTGGATGTAATCCAGCTCGCCGATCTGCGCGCCCACTTCGTAGTCCGAATAGGGGCGGTGCGCGAGCATGGTCCCGTCGCTCAGCATGATGAACGCACTGCCTTTGGAGTCGACGTCGATCCGGTCGAACAATTGCTGAAAGTACGCGAGCCGCAGCGTGAGCATCACGATGCCGCCAAACGAACCATCGTGCTCAGTCACGCGGCGCGAGAGCGCAATCGAATAGTGGCCGTCGCGCACCCGCGAGCGAATCGGGTCCGAAAGAAACATGCCGACCGAGCGCTCGCGCTGCGCCGTGAAATAGTCCCGGTCGGCGAGATTGACGCCTGGATACGCGCGGCCGTCCTGCGATTCGACGATATGGCCGTACTCGTCGACGTAGAACGCGTCGTCGAGATAAGCGCCGGTCGCCACGCGGCCGAACAGCAGCTTACGGCGAATGTCGGGCGGGAGACTTTGCGTGCGCGGGTCCCGCGCGCTATCTGCGGCGTCGAGCAGCAACAGGTCGTAAATGCTGGAATTCGCCTCGAGGTCGTTCGACATCAGCGAAACGAGCGCGGCCGAATTGTGTTGCGTGCTGACGATGGCCTGCGTGCGCTGCTGCATCAACCCCACCAGCACGATCGCCACGATAGCCGCGCCGACGAGCGAGCCCATCGTGCCGACGATGAACGGATGGCTCCCGACCCACTGCATGAGCGCCCGATTCCATCGACTGGGGATTCGCAAACATCGTTTCCAGAACTCCATGAGGCGCTTCCTCTTGCTCCGCTCGTGAGAGTTGCCACGTTTGCCGGCCGATTACAGATTGCATTCGGGATTCATCATACTGCGCCTCGCGAAACTGCCTTCGAATCGCGGCACGCACTCAATTTCCCTGCCGCAGCGCCGTAAACCAGTTGAACCCGCGATGTCAATTCGCGACGCGAACCGCTCACCGACCACCCTGCGCCGATGACCCACCCGACCCCTGAAGCTCAAGCCGAAGCCAGCGACGCCGCCACCGCAATCGAAGCCGCCGCGCTCACGCCGGACGCCATGCCGGTAGGCGAGCCGCTCGCCTGGCCTGTCGTCGATCACGACGGCGCCCTGCTGCTCGAGGCCGGCGCGGTGCTGGTGGGCGAAGCGGAGCGCACCTTTCTGTTCCAGCACTTCGCGCCGCATCGCGGCGACATGGAAAGGCTCGAGGTTGCACCGCAAAGCGCGGCGGGCACGGCCAATGCCGGCGAGCCGGCCGCCACCACGCGCGACATGCATTTGACCATCGGCGCGCTGACGGGCTTGCGCCCGCAGATGGGCGCGAGCGGCGCACCCATGCACCCGTGCCGCCTGATCGGCTTCGCGCCGAATGAGGCGCTCTTTGTGACCACACCCTATGTCGATGGCCGACCCATCGCCATCACGCCCGGCGAAAACGTGGAGATCGTCGCGATTGCGAGCCAGGCCGTCTTTCGCTTCGTATGCACCGTGCATGCGCTCAGCCAGTCGCCGCTCGACTACCTCGTGCTTTCGAAGCCCGCCAACATCCGCCGCCTGCGCGAGCGCCGCTCGATTCGCGTGCGCGCGCAATTTCCCGTGCGCTACGGTATCGGCGAAGAAGGCGCGGCTTATGACGGGGTGGCGCTCGCACGCGGCATCAGCGCGCTCGGGCTTTCGGTGAGCGCGGCGTGGGCGCTCGGCAAAGTTGGCGAGCGCTTGCGCATCGCATTTCACCTACGCTCCGGCGAGAACGATACAGCGATCGAAACCACCGCGGTCATCCGCAACGTGCAGGCGGAAACGGGCGACCCCGCGCACACGACGCTCGGTCTCGAACTCGACCGCCTCACGCCCGCCGAGCAGATGGCGATGAAAGTCTACGTATTCGATCGTCAGGACGACGTGCTGTACTGGACCGGCAGCGTGCGCTAACGCTCGCTCACGCGAGCAGCGCCTGAGCGTCCAGGCACTCGCCGGCCCATGCCTGCGCGAGCGCCTCGCAGCGCCCCACGCGCAGCGCGCCCAGTTCGCAATCGATTACCGTGACGTGATCGGCATGACGCGGCCGCGCGGGCCACTGCGTCGTGCGGCCGTCGCTGAAGAGCCAGAGATGGCGCGCGCGCGCCGGGTCACGCAGTGCCGCCGTCTCCAGCACGCGCGCCGCGCGGCCAATGCCCGCTTCCAGCGGCGTGCCGCCGCCCCCGCCAATCGGCTCGATCCAGCGCTCGTTCCACCAGCGCGGTACTGCGGGCCCGAAACGCAGTTCGGCGGCCGCGCCGCCGAAAGCGATCAACGCCACTTCCACCCGCTCGGCGCGAGCGCGGTCGAACAGTGCGATCAACAAACCCTTGGCAAGCGCAAGTTGACCGCGCGCGAGCATGGAGGCCGAGCAGTCCAGCACGAAACAATGGAGCGCGCCGGAACCCGTCTTGCGTTTGGCAAAGCGGAAATGTTGCGCTTGCAACGATCCTGCGCGTTTGACTGCGAGCGTGGGCGGCCAGGCAATGCGCGCGCCATGCTTTGCGACTTGCGCGGGACCGCGCCCCGGGCCTTCTCGCCGTCGAGCGCCGCCCTGTGCGAAGGCGGCGGCCTGTGCCCGACGGGTCAGCGTTTTTTTGCGGGCAGCGGGATCACGCCTTTCACCGCCTTCGCGGCGACGGGCTCGGGCGGCAATTCGCCCCAATCGGCATCCCGGGTTGCTTCGGTACGCATTTGTTCGCGCGTGGATGCGGATGCAGACTGGGGCGGCTGCGGCCCAGCGGCAGAAGGCGCATCGGAGCGCTGCGGCATGGCGTGCCGCCGATGCGCGAGCACGCAACCGGCGACCGCATCGACATGTGCTGGGGTCACGGCATCCGCGCCTTCGAACGCGGCGAGCGCGCGCGCCGCGCGCAGCATCACCAGGTCGGCGCGCAAGCCATCCACCGCCGCCTCGATGCAGCGTTGCGCCGCGCGCTCGTGCACGGCGTCGCTCCAGTCGAGCCTGGCGAGCGCGTCGCGCGCCGCCGCGATGCGTTCGCCAAGCGCGCGCTGTTCGGTCTCGCGTGCCGCGCAAAACGCCTGTGGATCGGCGTCGAACGCAAGACGCGCCTTGACGATGCGTTGCCGCTCCTCCACGTCATAAGGCGTGCCGAGTTCGACCATCAAGCCGAAGCGGTCGAGCAGCTGCGGACGCAACTCCCCTTCTTCGGGATTCATCGTGCCCACCAGTACGAAGTGCGCGTCGTGCGAGTGCGAGACGCCATCGCGCTCCACGGTGTTCACGCCGCTCGCCGCCGCGTCGAGCAGCACGTCGACGAGCGCGTCGGGCAGCAGGTTCACTTCGTCCACATAAAGCACGCCGCCGTGGGCGCGCGCGAGCAGGCCAGGCGCGAAGCGCACCGCGCTCTCGCGCAACGCCGCTTCGAGGTCGAGCGTGCCGATGAGCTTGTCCTCACTCGCGCCGAGCGGCAGCGTGACGAACGCGCCTTGAGGCAGGAGCGCCGCAAGCGCACGCGCTGCCGTGGATTTCGCTGTGCCGCGCGGCCCGCTCACGAGCACGCCGCCGATCGCGGGGTCGATGGCCGCGATGAGCAGCGCGCGCTGCAACGGCGCCTGCCCGACCAGCGCGGTAAAGGGAAACGCGGGACGCGTGGCCGCAGCGCTCATGATCCAGATCCTTCCAGATGCTGCCCGGCTTCGAGCAGACGGTGTTCGAGTTGTGCGCGATGCTCGCCCGGTTCCTGCCAGAGACCGCGCTGGATCGCTTCGAGCAGGCGCTCGCACACGGCGTGCAGCGCGTGGGGATTGTGTCGCTGCATGAAGGCGCGCGTGTCGTCGTCGTGGACATAGGCGTTCGCGACGAGCGCGTACTGATGATCGCCCACCACGCGCGCGGTCGCGTCATAACCGAACAGATAGTCGACCGTCGCCGCCATTTCCGCCGCACCTTTGTAGCCGTGACGCTTCACGCCGTCGATCCACTTCGGGTTCACCACGCGCGAGCGGACCACGCGCGCGATCTCCTCGTGCAGCGGACGAATGCGCGGGGCCGAGGGGTTGCTGTGGTCCGCGTGATAGAGGGCGGGCTGCGCCTGCGAAAAATGTCGCGCCGCCGCGGCCATGCCGCCCTGGAACTGGTAGTAGTCGTTCGAGTCGAGCAGGTCGTGTTCGCGGTTGTCCTGGTTCTGCAGCACGACGTCGAGCGTTGCGAGACGCGCGCGGAACGCGTCGCTCGCCTCGTCGCCCGCGCTCTTTTGCGCGTAGGCGTAGCCGCCCCATGCCTGGTAGGCGTTCGCGAGATCGGCGTCGGTTTGCCACTGGCGATGGTCGATCATCGACTGCAAGCCCGCGCCATAGGCGCCGGGACGCGCGCTGAACACGCGCCAGCCCGCGCGGCGGCGCGCCTCGTCGGCGGCCATGCCGCCTGCGACCAGCGCGTCGCGTTCGCGCAGCACACGTGCGCGCAACGGGTTCTGGTGCTCCGGCTCGTCGAGATCGGCCACGGCCTGCACCGCTGCGTCGAACAGATGCATCACGTTCGGAAACGCGTCGCGGAAGAAGCCCGATACGCGCAGCGTCACGTCGATACGCGGCCGGTCCAGCACCTCGACCGGCATGATCTCGAAGTCGGTCACGCGCTGGCTGCCCGCAGCCCACTTCGGGCGCACGCCGATCAGCGCGAACGCCTGGGCGATATCGTCGCCGCCGGTGCGCATCGTGGCCGTGCCCCAGACCGAAAGCCCCACGGCGCGCGGATAATCGCCGTGCTCCTGCAAATGGCGCTCGATGAGCTGCTGCGCCGATTTCATGCCGAGCGCCCACGCGGCCTGCGTGGGGATCGCGCGCGTATCGACGGAGTAGAAGTTGCGCCCCGTGGGCAGCACGTCGGGACGGCCGCGCGAAGGCGAGCCGCTCGGGCCCGGCGGCACGAATCGGCCTTCGAAACCGCGGCGCAGCTGGCGCATTTCCTCCGGGCCGCAGGCATCGAGGCGCGGCAGCACATCGTCGTGCAGGCGCGCGAGTACCTGCGCCGCGAGCGGCAACGATTGAGTTGCCGCATCGTTTCGTTCGCCTGAGCAAATGCCTTTGATCAGCGTGGCCGCGAGCATTTCCAGGCGTTCGCGCGTATCGCCCGCGTGGCGCCATGGCGTGTCGCTAACACTTGCGAGCAGCGATGGACGCGGGCCTTGCCACGGCGCGGCCCAATCCACCGTGGCCGGATCGACCAGATGATCGATGCGCAGGTCGCGCGCGATCGCCTCGATGAAGCCCGCGTTCGCACCCTGACCGTCCCCGCACGCGTAACGCCCTAGCGCGAGCAGCGTGTCGCAACGCTGCTGGCCTTGCGGCGATTCGCCGAACGTGTGCAGCCCGTCGCGAATCTGCGCTTCCTTCAGTTCGCACAGGTAGGCGTCGGCGCGCGTGAGGAGTTCGTCTTCGCCAGCCTGATCCGCGGGCGCGGCGACGCTCAATTCTTCGTGCAGCCGATGCTCGATGATGGTCGCAAGTATGGTCTTTCGCAGCAGCTTCGCGCGGCGCGGGTCCACCATCAATGCTTCGTAATACTCATCGACCTGACGTTCGAGGTCCTGCAGCGGCCCGTAGTTTTCGGCACGCGTGAGCGGCGGCATCAGATGATCGACGATCACGGCCTGGGCGCGGCGCTTGGCCTGGCTCCCCTCGCCCGGATCGTTGACGATGAACGGATACAGATGCGGCAGCGGCCCGAGCGCCATGTCGGGCCAACAGGTGTCGCCAAGCGCCACGCTCTTGCCCGGCAGCCACTCCAGATTGCCGTGCTTGCCCACGTGCGCGATGGCGTCGATGCCGAACGTCTCGCGCAGCCAGAAGTAAAACGCGAGGTACGCGTGCGGCGGCACGAGTTCGGCGTCGTGGTAGTTCGCGTAAGTGTCGTCGCCGCGCGAGCGCGAAGGCTGGATGCCCACGAACACCTGGCCGCAGCGCCAGCCCGCGATCATGAAGCGGCCGCGCCGCACCGTGGGGTCCGCTTCCGGCGCGCCCCAACGCGCGATCAGCGCGTTTTGCGCCTCGGCGGGCAACTGCGAGAAGCGCGCGCGATAGTCGTCGAGCGAAAGGCTCTGCCATGCGGGGCGCAGCGCGCGCGTGTCGGGATCGTTCGTCACGCCCTGTGTGAGGATGCGCATGAGCGCGTCGCCGTCTTCGGGCAGATCGGCTACGCGGTAGCCTTCGTCGCGCAGCATGCGCAGGATGCCGACCACCGAAGCCGGCGTGTCGAGCCCCACGCCGTTGCCAATGCGACCTTCGCTCATCGGATAGTTCGCGAGCACGAGCGCGAGCTTTTTCTCCGCGTTCGGCAGGCCGCGCAAACGGCACCAGCGGCGCGCGAGTTCGGCCACGAAAGCCACGCGTTCCAGGTCCGGCTGATAGCGCACCACATCGACTTGCGTCTCTTTGCAGTGGTACGCGAGGCCCTTGAAACTGATCGCGCGCGTGATCACGCGGCCGTCCACTTCGGGCAGCGCGATATGCATGGCGATGTCGCGTGAGTTCAGGCCGTGATTATCCTTGACCCAGTCGTCGCGGTTGCCGCCGCTCAGGATCACCTGGAGCACGGGTGCGTCGCCGGCGAGCGCGAGCGGTTCGGGGTCGTCCAGCGACGAAGCCGCAAACGCCGTGGTGTTCAGCACGAGCGAGACATCGTGCTCGGCCGCCAGTTGATCGAGCACGTCGCGGCTCAAGGTGTCCTTGAGCGAGGTGATCGCAAGCGGCAGCGGGTTCATGCCGCGCGCCAGCAGCGCGGTAATGAGCGCGTCGAAAGCGGCCGTGTTCGCGGCCTGCAAATGCGCCTTGTAAAACAGCAGCGCGACGACCGGGGCGCCGGGTTGCCAGCGCGCGCGCCATTCGTCGATGGTCGCGACGTCGCGCTGCGGACAATAGAGCGCGGCGGCCGGCAGCGCGACGGGCGGCGCAGGCTCGCTGCCCCAGTCGAAGGCGCGCCACGCGAGCGCGCGCAGAAATGATTCGGCATTCGCCGCGCCGCCTTCGCGCAGATAACGCCAGAGCAGGCGGCAAAACTCGGGCTCGGCGCGGCTCTTCGCGATGAGATTGGGGTCTTCCTGCAAGTCGCCCGAAAACATCGCGAGCAATTGCCCGCGCTGCTGCGCAAGCGAGACGACCTGCTCGATGCCGTAAGGCCAGTACGTTTCGCCGCCCAGATGATCGACCACTACCACCCGCGCATGCTGCAACACGTCTTCGACGTAGAAGTCCACCGATGCGTTCTGGCGCAGGTACGTAACGTTCGCGAGCCGCACGCCCGGGAAACCTTTGGGCAGGCGCGGCACGACGCTCGCCAGCAGCGCGAGCGTCGTATCCGCCGAACTGAGCACGACGATTTCTGCGGGCTGCTGGTCAATACGGATGACGCCCTGCGTGTCGTCGACAAAACCACCTGGCGTGGTGCGCAGCAAGTGCATGGTACGGCCTCGTCTAGCGCAGTGCGGTCACTTCGCGCCCGCGATCTGCACGTTCGTGAGCGCCGTGTCGAATGCCACTTGCAGCGTCGTGCCATCGAGGTCTTCGCCAATCAGCACGAAGCGGCTCGCAAGCGGCTGCGCCGCGCTTTCCTGCGCGTTCCAGCGGCGGTCGAAATAGCTGTCGAAGCGGCGGCCGACACCTTGAATCACGAGACGCATCGGTGCACCCGGCAGCGCGGCGAAGCCCTTCACGCGATAGATCGTGTGCGCATCGACGAGCTGCTGCAGCGCTTCGATCACGCTCTCGCGCGAAGCGGCCGCGCCCGACACCACGACCGAATCGAACTCGTCATGATGATGATCGGGATCGTCGCCGGAACCGTGATGGTCGTGCCGCAGATGAATGCTCTCTTCGGAAGCCGCTTCGAGCCCGAGCAGCGTATGCAGATCGAGCTTGCCGTGCTGCGCGCGCACGATCTTCACCTGCGGCGGCAGTTCTTCGCGCAGCTCGGCAATGAGCGCGTCCTGGCCCGCTTCGTCGAGCAGATCGGTCTTGTTGAGAATGACGAGATCGGCGGCCGAAAGCTGGTCTTCGAACAGCTCGTGCAGTGGCGATTCGTGATCGAGATTCGGGTCGGCGCGGCGTTGTGCGTCCACGGCCTGCGGGTTTTCGGCGAACTGGCCGCTCGCGGCGGCGGGGCCGTCCACCACGGTCACGACCGCATCGACGGTGAACGCGTTGCGAATCGACGGCCAGTTGAACGCCTGAACGAGCGGCTTGGGCAGCGCGAGGCCGGAGGTTTCGATCAGCACATGATCGATGTCGCCGCGGCGTTCGAGCAGTTTCTCCATCACCGGGAAGAACTCTTCCTGCACGGTGCAGCACAGGCAACCGTTCGCGAGTTCGTAGAGCTGGCCTTCCGTTTCGTTGCCGTTCTCGTCGCAGCCAATGCCGCAGCCGCGCAGAATTTCGCCGTCGATACCGAGTTCGCCGAACTCGTTGACGATGACCGCGACGCGCAGACCACCCGCGTGCTGGAGAATGTGACGCAGCAGCGTGGTTTTGCCGCTGCCGAGAAAGCCCGTCACGATCGTGACCGGAATCTTGCGCATTTGCATGAAGTGCTCCTTCGGCGCCAAGCCGGATAGCGGGGTGCGTCGCGTTGGCCGTTCGTGCGAGTATCTGTGTGTCGTCACACGAGCACGCGCGTATCCGTGGAGACGCACTCACGCGTAACGATTCAAAAAAAACCTGCAGGGGGACGAACGACCAGAAACGCACCGGGGCCTCGCCCGGCCGACGCGTGAATATCATGGATCCGGCACCGCATCCCCGCAGCGCGAATCCCACGTATCTGGCCGGTATCCGGACTGACGAAACACCGCTTCGCCTTCCCGCGCGAGTGGCCTTGCGGCCGGCTCGGGCAGTGGCGTGGACTGCGTAAAGCATGGAAGCGGTTTGCGGCATTCGTTCGAACGCCGCGCTCGTTGTACCGTTGCGGGTGCAGTTCAGGTTGGCCACGCCCGAGGCGGGATGGCTCCCTGATTCCCGTTTAACTGCGCGCGCATCATGAATCGCGCGCGCGAGCACCAGAGTGCGTGCGAGTGTAGGCGCGGGGGGCTTGCGCGTCAAGGAAGGCGTGGGAAGCCGCAAAAGCGTGTGCTATCGTAGCGCGCATCCGGCAACGGCCGGAATACGACTGTTTTGCTTGCTCCGCTCCCGCCGTGAATTCTGTCGAAAATCGCGCCACGCGCGCAGCTTCATTCGAAACCACGCTGGAGCCCGCACAGCGCGCGCCGTCGCTCGCGCTCGGCATTGGCTGCCGGCGCGGCGTGACGCTTGCGCAGGTCGACGCCGCCGTGCGCGCCGCGCTCGGTGCGTGCCCGCTCGAAAGCGTGACCTCCGTGGCCACGCTCGACGTCAAAGCCGGCGACCCCGCGCTACAGGCGTTTTGCGGGGCGCATGCGCTGCCGCTGTACACGTTCACGCGGGAGCAAATCGCCGCGACGCCCACGATCGCGCCGCCCTCCGCTGCTGCCCAAGCGCAATTCGGCGTGGACGGCGTGTGCGAGCCCTGCGCGCGTCTCGCGGCGGGCGGCGGTCCGCTCGTGCGCGGCAAGCTGGCGCTCGACGGCGTAACGGTCGCGATCGCCAGCACGCTGCAAAACCCGGCAAACACGCAAGCGAAAGCCCCGCAATAATCCCACTCACGACGATGAAAACCGATCCCGAATCGCACCAACGCATGACGCAGCGCCGCCGCGAGGGCCATGAGAAAAAGCAGGCCGCCGCAACGCACGAGAAGGGCCTCCTGATCGTCAACACCGGCAACGGCAAGGGCAAGAGCACGGCCGCATTCGGCATGGCCGTGCGCATGCTCGGCCACGGCATGAAGCTCGGTGTCGTGCAGTTCATCAAGGGCGCGCTGCATACGGCTGAACGCGACTTTCTCGGCAGCGTCGCCCACTGCGATTTCGTGACCATGGGCGACGGCTACACCTGGAACACGCAGAATCGCGACGGCGACATCGCCACCGCACGCAAGGGCTGGGACGAAGCGAAGCGCATGATCGAAAGCGGCGAGTACGCGATGGTGATCCTCGACGAACTCAACACGGTGCTCAAATACGAGTACCTGCCGCTCGACGAAGTGCTCGGCGTGATCGCGTCGCGCGCGCCGCACGTTCACGTGGTCGTGACGGGCCGCCATGCGCCCGACGCGCTCATCGAAGCCGCCGACCTCGTCACGGAAATGCGCCTCGTGAAGCATCCGTATCGCGAGCAAGGCGTGAAGGCGCAAAAGGGCGTGGAGTTTTGAGCCCATGAGCGCGACGCTTGCCTGCCCCGCGCTTTTTATCAGCGCGCCCGCTTCGGGCCAGGGCAAAACCACGCTCACGGCGGGCCTCGCGCGCCTGCACCGCCGTGCGGGCCGGCGCGTACGCGTGTTCAAGACCGGGCCGGATTTTCTCGACCCCACGATTCTCGCGCGCGCGAGCGGCGCCCCCGTGCTCTCGCTCGACCTGTGGATGGTGGGCGAACAGGCGTGCCGCGGCCTGCTCGCGCAGGCCGCGCGCGAAGCCGACCTGATCCTCATCGAAGGCGTCATGGGCCTGTTCGACGGCACGCCGAGCAGCGCCGACCTCGCCACCACGTTCGGCGTGCCGGTGGCTGCTGTCGTGAGCGCGAAGTCGATGGCGCAGACCTTCGGCGCGATCGCGTTCGGTCTCGCGCGTTTTCGGCCCGAGGTGCCGTTTCATGGCGTGCTGGCGAATCGCGTGGGCTCGCCGCGCCACGCACAGATGCTGCAGCAGGCCTTGCCCGCTGACGTGCGCTGGCTGGGGCACGTAACGAGCGAAGCCATGATGACGCTGCCAGATCGCCATCTCGGCCTGCATCAGGCTGCGGAGATCGACGACCTCGACGCGCGCATCGAGCGCGCCGCCGACGCGCTCGCGCAAACCGCGCTCGCGGAATTGCCGCCTCCGGTGGAATTTTCATATTCTTCGCATGACGAAGTAATTCCTCGCCTGCTCGAAGACCGCCATATCGCCATTGCGCGCGACGCCGCGTTCTCGTTTCTCTATCCCGCGAACATTGCGTTGCTCGAAACGCTCGGCGCAAGCGTGAGCTACTTTTCGCCGCTCGCGAACGAGCCCGCGCCCGCCAACGCCGATGCGATTTTTCTGCCCGGCGGCTATCCCGAGCTGCATACATCGGCGCTCGCGCGCAATACGCTAAGCGCGAATTCGCTGCGTGCGCATGTATCTGCGGGAAAGCCGCTCGTCGCCGAATGTGGCGGCATGCTTTATCTGCTCGATGCACTCACCGACGTAGAAGGCACGCGCACGCCGATGCTCGGCCTGCTGCCCGGCGAGGCGGTCATGCAAAAACGCTTCGCGGCGCTCGGCATGCAGCAGATCGATGGCGCACATGGCGCGCTGCGCGGCCACACGTTTCACTATTCGCGCATCGCCACGCCGCTTGCGCCCACGCTCACGGCACGCCACGCACAAACTGGCGGGCCCGGCGAGGCGCTTTATCGGCATGGTTCGATCGCGGCCACCTATATGCACGCTTACTGGCCCTCCAACCCGGCTTTCGCGGCCGCACTCTTCCATGGCACAGCCCTTTGACGAAGCCGAGCGCGCGGCGGTCTACCGTGCGATTTACGAGCGCCGCGACATGCGGCACTTCGCGCCGGGCCCCGTCGATCCCGCGACATTGGCACGCCTGCTCGACGCCGCGCATCACGCGCCGAGCGTGGGCTTCATGCAGCCGTGGCGCATCGTGCGCATTACAGACAACACGTTGCGCGAGCAACTTCACGAGGCGGTCGAGCGCGAACGCATTGCGACCGCCGACGCGCTGGGCAAGCGCCGCGACGAGTTCATGAAGCTCAAGGTCGAAGGCATGCGCGACTGCGCCGAGGTGCTCGTGGTCGCGCTGATGGACCGCCGCGAAGCTCATGTCTTCGGCCGGCGCACGCTACCGGAGATGGACCTCGCCTCCGTGGCCTGCGCGATCCAGAACATGTGGCTCGCGGCGCGCGCCGAAGGGCTCGGTATGGGCTGGGTGTCGATCTTCGATGTCGACGAGGTGCGCGCCCTGCTCGCCATGCCGCCCGGCGCCAAGCCGGTGGCCATACTCTGCGTGGGTCAGGTCGACGCGTTCTACCCGCAGCCGATGCTCGAAATGGAAAAGTGGGCCGAACGCAAGCCGCTTGGCGAATGCGTGTTTGAAAACCACTGGCCGCACGACGAGGCCACCGGCGCGCCCGAAGCGCTACCCAAAGCAGCGCCGGACGCCACACCCGGCACCTGACACCCGCTCACGCTTCGCGCGCGTAGCAGACGGCCTCGACATTGTTGCCGTCTGGATCGATCAGGAATGCTGCGTAATAGTCGGGGCTGTAGTCTGCGCGCACGCCGGGTTCGCCATTGTCTTTCGCGCCTGCGCGCAGGCCCGCTTCGTAGAAGCCAACGACCGCCGCGCGGCTCGCCGCCGCGAACGCCACATGCACGCCGCGTGGCGCAAGCGCCGCGTCGCCAGAGACGGCGTGCAACCAGAGCTTCGGCTCGCCTGGCTGGCCGAGTCCCGCATAGGTGTCGTCGCGCATGCACACCACGACGCCTAACGGCGCGAGCAGCGCCTCATAAAAACGCACGCTGCGTGCGAGATCCTGCACGCGCAATCCAATGTGATCGAACATGAGTGACTCCCGTGATGTCTGTGCGCAACCGTTGCGCCAGATTCGGGAGCCAGCATAGCGCCTTCGTCGCCGCCCCGGCCTGGGGAAAGTTGCCCTGAACTATTTGTCGACTGGCGAAACGGAGAGCACTTCCGGCATGCCCGGCGCCTGATCCGTCGTGCCGGCGTTGGGCGGACTCTTCAGCTTGACGCGCCATTGCGGCGCGCCCGCGTACGGCAGCCGCGCCAGCGCGCCCGCCACGAGGTACGGCACGGCTTCGCGTGCGTCGGCGTTGCGATCATGCTTGACAGCGCTGACCTTGTAGACCTCGCCGCCATCGGGCAACGCGAAGAAACGCAGCGTCAGCGTATGCACGTAGGGCCGACCGAACCACGGCAACGACGGTCCCTCGGCTGGCACGCAGCCGGCACCGCAGTCGCCGTCGACGACTTTCACGTCGGCGGGACGTGTGGCCCAGGCCACCGAGACGAGAAAGCGCGCCGCATCGGGCGACCCCGCGCTAAAACCGCGCTGCGCGAGGCCATCGCTTAGCAAGGCCTGGTACGGAAGCATCTCGCCCGCGTCGACCTGGGCGGGCGTGGGCGCGAAACGGTAGTTCGCGCCCTGGTTCGCGGTGGCGGGCAACGCGCCCGTGGCCGCGACGTCGGTCGTCACGCCCGCACATCCGGCGAGGGCGACGAGCACCGACAAGAGACAAATCGACAGCAAGGTCTTCACACAACACTCCATTGGGTTATTCATGCGCTTCCGGTGCGGCACTTCCCGCCCGGCTCAACCCGGCGCGTCGAACGCGGGCAGTGACATCGTCAGAACGGTGCCCTCGCCCGGCTCGCTCTCCAGCTGGATATCGCCGCCGTGGCGCGTCACGACTGTCTTCACGAACGCCATGCCGAGCCCCGCGCCGCTCACCTCGGGCCGCTGCTCCGCGTGAAAGCGCTGGAACGGCTGAAAGAGCCTCGCCTGGTCTTCGTGCGCAATGCCGTAGCCCTGATCGCGAATCGAGCAGACCACCCGCGGCGGAATGTGGTCGTCGAGCCCGACCGTGCAGACGATACGCGTATCCACTGGACTGTACTTCACCGCGTTGTTCAGCACGTTCACGAGCGCGCGCGTCATGAGCGAGCGGTCGGCGTTGATCCAGCCCATCTGGTCGCCTTCGAACGCCGTGTCGATCTGGATGCGTTTCGCGCGCGCCTGCGGCCACACTTCATCGCTCGCGTCGATCACCAGCTCCGCGAGGCTCGTGGGCTCGAGCGCGTAGACCTGGGACTCGGCGCGCGCGAGCTGCACGAAGTCGTCGGCGAGCTTGAGCGAGCGGCGCGCGTAGCGCTCGATGCGCTCCATCACGCCGCGCACGGGCTCCGAGGCGAGCGTGCCGCGTTCGCGCTCCGTCTCGACGAGCGCGACGATCGAGGCCTGCGGCGAGCGCATGTCGTGCGACAGCAGGCGCAGCGCGTCCTCGCGCTGGCGTTCGGCGTCGTGCAGCGCTGTCACGTCGACGAGACCCGCGATCCAGCCCACCGCCTGCCCTTGCGCGTTCGTGCAGCGCGCGTAGCGCAGCAGGTAGTCGCTGCCGTCGCGCGCGCGCACTTCCACGCCGCGCTCCATCAACTCCGCGAACTCGCCGCGCGCCGGGTCGAGCGGCGCGGGCCAGTGCGCGTGCGCGAACGCCATCGCATCGGGCGCCGGGTCGATCGGCTTGACGAGCGAGAGGTCGCCGAACACATCCTGCATCCAGCGCCCTTCCGCGGCGCTCACCTTCAGGCGGGCGAGATACGCACGCGAAGCGTGATTCGCAATCAGCACGACGCCGCGCAGATCGGCGACGAGAATCGGCTCCGGCACGGAATCGAGGCTGTCCCACACGAAGCGGCGCATGTCCTGCAGCCGCTGCGCGGCCTGCGCCATGAGCGCCATCTGCTGGGCGAGCGCATCGCCGGCGAACTCGCGGCGCTGCGTGGGCGCTTCGGGCAGCAGGTAGGGTTCGTCGGCAAGCTGGCGCAGTTCCTTGCGCAGGTAGGCCATCGTCATTTCGAGGCGGCGCCAGCTCCACACCGGATAGACGACAAGCAGCGCGACGATCGCGGGCACGGGCGGCAGCCACAGGCGCGCGCCGTGCAACATACCCGCGCTCGCGCCGAGCGACACGGCGATCAGGAGCGCAAGCAGCAGCAGCGCGCGCAGCGGCGAGAGCACGAGGAAACCCGCCAGCAGCAGCGCGAGCGGCGCGAGCGAGGCGAGCACGACCATGATGGGCGGCGCGGGCTGGATGGCCGTGCCGTTGAGCAGCGTGTCGAGCACGATGGCGTGGACGTACACGCCGGGCAACGGGCCGAGCGTACCGGAGAGCGGCGTGGCGAAGCGGTCGTAGAGCCCCGAGGCCGTCACGCCGACGATCGCCACGTGCCCGCGCAACTGCTCGGGCGGCACGCGGCCTTCGAGCACGTCGGCGAACGAGACCTTGTGGTAGGTCTGCGAATTCGCGCTGAACGGAATCAGGAAACGCGACTCGGTGCCGGGCGCCGCCGCGTGCAGCACGTCATCGCGCTGCGCGGCGGCCGGCGTGCCATGCGCGAGCTTCACGGCGCCGCTGCGCACCGCGCGCCACACCGGCACCATCAGTTGCGGCCAGCGCTGCTGGGCGTCGCCTTCGAAGAGCGCGACGCTGCGCACGATGCCGTCGCTATCGACTTCGAGGTTGATATGGCCCATGCCGGCGGCCGCCTGCGCGAGCGGCTTAACCGGCAGCACGGCGTCGCGGTGACCGGTGTCGTCGGCGGGCGTAAGAAGAATGGGAAGGAACGCCGGACGCGCGCGCAGCGCCTGCGCAAACTGCGCGTCGTCGTGCGATGGTTCGGTGAACAACACGTCGTAGACGACGGCCGCCGCGCCCGCCTTCGCGAGCTGATCGACGAGCCGCGCATGCGCCTCGCGCGGCCACGGCCAACGCCCGAGCGCGGTGACGCTCGCGTTGTCGATCTCCACGAGCACGATGTCGGGCGACACCGGCAGCGAGCGCGCGGAGAGCAAGCGGTCATAAACCAGGTGGTCGGCGCCGCTCGTGAGCCGCCAGATCACGCAGAACACGACCACGGCCACGCCAGCGCAGCCCACGCCGGCCCATTCGAACAGGAAGCGGCGCCCGACTGAGCGGCCAAGGCGCGCGGGCGGCCTCACGCTCATGCGCGCCTGCGTCACCAGTCGAGCCTGAACGACTGGACCGGACTCGCCTTCTGGTAGTAATGGCCGTTGTCGAACTGCTCGGCGATCACCGTCCAGTAGTACACGCCCTTCGGCAGGTCGCGCACGATGGCCTCGCCCGCCGTGATGTCGGTGCGGTCGATGAGCGGCACACGCAGATCGGACGTCGTGCCGAGCACGAAGCGAAAGCGCGTGTTCTGTGCGTTGCGGTCGATGAACCAGCGGAACGCAAAGTCGCGCGAGCCTTCAATCGGGCCGGCGCTCGCGCCGAGCGCCACGCGGCGGCGCTCGAACGCATACGACGCCGGCATGCCTTCGAGACCGCGCGCGTCGACTGCGGAGATGCGCACGAAGTACGTGCCGTCTGAGAGGTCGGCGAATGACACGTGCGGGTCGGCGCTGCGCTTGTCGCGGATCATGTCGAGCAGGCCCGCGTCGCGGCCGATCTGCACGCGGTAGGCGCTCGCACCCGCTGCGGGCGCGATATCGAAGGCGACTTCGTCGTCGTCCTGCACTTTGGAAGGATGCAGCAGTTCAGGCGCGTCGAGCAGCGTGACGGGCGCGCCCGCTGGCTGGCCCGCCAGCGTGAGGCTGCCGTAGTGCGCGGCGACGAGCTGCTCGGAGGCTGCCAGCGGCGTACCCGGTGCCGGCGGCTGTACGTTGGCGCCGCGTCGGTTGTGGCCCGGCGAGCCGGCGTCCACGCCCACTGCACCGTTCAGCACTTCGACCGCCGTCGCGCCGTTGTCGCCGTCATAGCTCACGCGAAACTGCGTACCGCGCACGCCGGCCACCACGGAAGGCGAGCGGATCTGAAAGCGATCGTCCTTCTTCGTGGCATGCGTGACTTCGCTGCTCACTTCGCCGCGATGAAGATCGACGATGCGGTCGGTCGCGCCGGTGAGCACAGTTTGACGCAGCGTGGCCAAGTCGAGCGAGGTATCGGGCGGCAGCGCGATATGCGAGCCGTCGGCCAGTTCAAGCGTGGCGAAGCCGTTGTGGCCGGTCTGCACCCGATCGCCTTCAACGAGGTTCGCGCCGACCGTGAGCGGCAGGAGCGGGCCGGCGCGGAACGCATGCTGCACGGGACCGTTCGCGGCGATCACCTTTGCGCTGAGGCCGTCCTGGCGCAGCAGCGCGACCGGCACGCGCAGCGTCGTGCCGGGCTGCAGGCGGCGCGGCGCGCTCACGTGATTGAGGCTCGCGAGCTTTTTCCAGTCGGCGGGATTGCGCAGATAACGCCTGGCGATGTCATAGAGCGAGTCGCCGGGGCGCGTGACGTAGGTGGTCGTCTCGGGCGACTGCGCGGGCGCGCGCGGGGCGCTCTCGCGCGCCTCGGCGCCGCGGGGAATGGGAATCAGCGCAAGCGCGAAGGCAAAGAACGGAGCCGCGGAGGCGCGCACCGCACGCGCGCCCCTCACGCGTCGTCCCCCTCGATGCGCTCGAGCCGGTACCCGTAGCCGTAGATCGGCGTAAGACGATAGCCGTTTTCGGGACGCAGGCCGAGCTTCGAGCGCAGCATGGAAACGTGCGTGTCCATCGTGCGCGAAGGAATGTCGTCGGACTGCTTCCAGATCACGTCGAGAATATGCGCGCGCGACAGCGGGCGGCTCAGATGCTGAAACAGCAGCAGCGCGAGATCGAACTCCTTCTGCGTGAGCGCGACGTTGCGCCCGCTCACCGACGCCTGGCGCGACTTGAGGTCGAACTCGTACTCGCCGAAGCTTTCCTTGAGCGCGGGCGCGTGCAGCTGATAGGCGCGGCGCAACAGCGAATTGACCCGGGCGATCAGCACCGGCGCCGAGACGGGCTTGACGACGTAGTCGTCGGCGCCTGCGTTGAGCATTTGCGCGATGTCGACCTCGCGGCTGCGGCTCGTCATGAAAAGCACTGGCAGGCGCGTGGAGAGGCTCTGCCGCACCCAGTGCAGTACTTCGTCGCCCGCCATGTCGGGTACGTTCCAGTCGAGCACGAGCAGATCGAACGTCTGCCGCCGAAGCTGCCTGACGAGCTCGCTGCCCTTGGCAAACGCGTGGCAGGCGTGGCCCGCCGCGCTCAAGGCCTGGCAGACGAATTCTGTCTGCGCTGCATCGTCATCCAGTACTGCAATTCTCATAGCACCCCGCAACCAGGTTTGTTTTTCATCGTCTCAGGATGGACTGCCTGCCTGCCGCAGCGCGCTGCAGCCGCGACCCGCGTCTCGCGACGACGGCTGCGCGCACCGGCGCCAGGTCGCAACGCGCCCACTCTGGCGCTGGCAGCACGCGCAACCCGCCGTGCGCCAAAGCGCACTACTTTCGCCGCGTCTCGAAAAAAATGGGAGCGCGAGGCCACGCTCGTCTTCGGTGAACAGATCGCTCTCATGTTAATCACTCATGGTAGTCGAATTTGCCATCGTTCGAGCCGGGTTTGCCCGCCCCGCCTGCGGTTGACGGCGATCCCGCAAGCAGCGCCGTCAGATGGGAGCGTACGTGCTCCCATGCCGCGTGCGCATAGTCGGGTTGCACGGCCGCGCGTGACTGCGCCATGACAAACACGCGCAGCACCGTGGCCGAACACTGCGTCAGGCGCTCGGCCGCGACGAAACGCGAAAGACGCAACGCTTCGCTAAGCCACGGGAGTTCAGCCGCGCAGGAATCCGCGTAGGCCTCCATCGCGGCGCGCGCGTGGCGATCGCGCGCGAGGTCGAGCTCGACGCGGTCGAACTCGCGGCCACCGTCGGGGCGGTCTACGCGCGAGCCCGGTGGAAAACGCATACGGCCGGATCGGAAAAACATGGAGCCCCCGTGACGAGAAGCAGGCAGAGCAACAGAAGTGAAGCGGCCAGGCGTTTTTTTCGCGGACGCAACAACGTCGAGCCGCTCGCAATGCGCGAAGCGGCAAAAGAATTCGTGTCGTTCAGAAGTGCGGAAAAAATGTGGCGACGGCCGCGTGCTAAACACTGCGTGGTCTCCGGAATCCGCCCCCGGAGTCGGACCGCCAGCGCAGTCATCGTCATGCGCAGCGCGAGCCCCGCTGCGAGCGTCACCGCCCGACGCTCTACAGCGGACCGCAGCCGCCTCCCTGCACGACGAGGCACGTGCCGCCATCGCCACGTCCACCTCAAAGCACTGGTTTTCCCAGCGTTATCCGGCGAACTCGGGTTCGCTCTGACTTCCTCTTACTGACAGCGTCGCCAAGTCCCGAGCGTGCCAGCCCCCGTAGCAGATATTCGTTGCCAGCGGCGCATGCGCGAAGCGCGCGTGACGCTGGTGTTGTGCGGCTGTGCTTGTGTTTGCCGCGACGACGTATTCTCGCCTGGGTGCTACGAATTTACTGTCAGGGATTGTTAAATCCTTCAGGACGACGATAAGGCGGTGTAAGAAAGGCGGTTGGCATACTTAGGGGCATTGCCCCACCGTTTCTGAGCAGCGCCATCTGGTGTTCGTACACGTCGACTGCCTGGCATTCCTAATTCATCGCCGGAAAACAGCAGCGGCGAGATCCCGCCATGAAGATCCCGCCGTTGCAGCGAAGACAATCGCTATGGATTAGTGCTCGGGTTGCCGTTCGTTGCCCCGTTCGCCACCCTGGCTGGGAGCATGGCCGCCCTGGCCACCCTGAGGCGGCGCAGGCGGCCGTCCCTGTTGAGGCGCGGGTGCTGGCGCACGCATGCCGCCTTGCGGCTGGGGCGGCTGCGGACGAGCGTAGCCCTGCTGCGCGGGCGCCCCAGCCGGCGGGCGGCCGCCGAACTGCTGCTGCTCGGGCGGATGCCCCGCCTCGTGCGGACGCATCGTGGGCTGTTCCATGTTGCCGGGTGGGCGGCCCGCGCCCGGCGGCGGCATGTTGCCCGGCGCGCGCGGTGCTTCCTGATTGACGGGCGGACGGCCCGGTGCGCCATGCCACGCCTGTGCCACCGGCGGGCGGCCGCGTTCGGGGGGCGGCACGTGCTCCCATCGCTGCTGTTCGCCATACCACGGCCGGTCGCGATAGAAGCTGCCCCAGTAGGCGCCAAGCGAGAACGTCACGATCGGCAGGCCGATCGCCGCGCCGTAATTGGTGAGCGGCACGTAGCTGCCTTGGTACGGATAACTGAGATAACCACCGTAGACCCAGCCGCGCAGACCGGGCACCGTAACGTCACACCACGAATAATCGCCCACACAGCCCATCACGGTGACCGGCTGGCCGGGCGCCAGTTCGGCAACGACCGGATAGTCGCCGGAAGGCCCCGCATACAGATCCACGGGTTCGCTTGTGTAGGCCGCGGTTTGCGCGCTGGCGTCGGACGACGCAAGCACGAGACCGGTTACGAGGCACGCACTGGCGAGCGCAGACGCGAGCGCGCGCACGCGCGTCGTCTTGAGGCGCTTGAACATCATTTCTCCCTGTTCCAGCTCATTTGATTTGTTACTGCGCAATTCTCGTGCCCGCTGCTTGCAGCGGGTTATTCATTCTCTTCGAAGTAATGCCCGAACTTGACCTGCTTGGTGCGGATATACCGTTCGTTTTCCTCGCGCATCGGGATCGCGAGCGCCACGCGCTCGATCACGGGGAGACCATGCTGTCTGAGCGTGTCGAACTTCTTCGGATTGTTGCTCATGAGCCGCACCGACGACACTTTCAGCATACGCAGGATCGCCGCCGCCGAATCGTATTCGCGCGCGTCGTCGGGCAGGCCGAGATCGAGATTCGCCTCGACGGTGTCGCGGCCCTGCTGCTGCAACTGATACGCGCGGATCTTGTTCGACAGACCGATGCCCCGGCCTTCGTGACCACGCAGGTAGAGCAGCACGCCGCGGCCTTCGGCCGCGATATAGCGCAGCGCGAGGTCGAGCTGCTCGCCGCAGTCGCAGCGGTAGGAGCCGAACACGTCGCCGGTCAGGCATTCGGAGTGGAGCCGCGTGAGCGTGGGCTCACCGCTGCCCACGTCGCCCATGACGAGCGCGAGATGCTCGGCCCCGCCGTCCTTCACCCGGTAGACATAGGACTCGAACGTGCCGTAGCGGGTCGGCAGCGTGGCAGTCGCGTCTAGCACGACGCATTCGTTGGCGTTATCGCCGTCCGCACAGGACGACTCAGGAAGCGTAGGCATGATCTGGAGCAAGAAACTGGCAAAAACCGGCACGGGGCCGGGTTGAAGTTCGGAACCGGAGTTTACCGCCATTTGCTCCACCCCGCCGCGCCGTGCTTGGGTGGCGGCTCCGGGGACTACCCGGAAAGCGGTTCGAGCGCGCCGCATGCCCCCGGCATAAATGGTGCGACCCCGCGCATACCCCGACGACGCCCGGCACGCCAGCGGCCTATACTGGAGTGGCTTTCCAATGGCTTGACGGGCAAAACGCCCGGCCTGCCGCGCCGCGCAATGACTGGACAACCAGAAGGACGAAGAGGGGTCGCCCTATGACAAGCGTTGCACAGGTACTCAAATCGAAGCCGGAACAGGTGGTGTACACGATCGAAGCCTCCGATTCCGTCTATAACGCAATCCGCCTGATGGCCGACAAGCAGATCGGCGCGCTGCTCGTGACCGACGGTCCAACGATCGCCGGCATCGTCACGGAGCGTGACTACGCGCGCAAAATCGTGCTGATGGACCGATCGTCGAAAACGACCGCCGTGCGCGACATCATGAGCGCGCACGTGCGCTTCGTCGAGCCGAACCAGACCACCTACGACTGCATGGCGCTCATGACCGAGCGGCGCATGCGCCACCTGCCCGTCATGGACGGCGGCAAGCTTGTGGGAATGGTGTCGATCGGCGACCTGGTGAAGGAAATCATCGCCGAGCAGAAGTTCACGATCGAGCAGCTCGAGCACTACATCACCGGCGGGCCGGGCGCCTGACTTCGAAGTCCGGCCGTCTCCAAACCGCCAGATGTGAAAAAACGCCCAATCCCGACGGGGTTGGGCGAAGCCACCTTTCGGCGGCGGAGGTTCCACGTATGAAAAATCGCGCGAATGGCGTGCGCGGCGGCGGGCGGCGCAGGCGCAACGGTGTCCTGCTTCGCCGATATCGGTTGGGAGCCTTGCTGGGTGGGGCCGCTGCCGGGTCATCTTGCGCGGGCGTCTGAGCCTGCTCGAAGCGCCCGGGCGCCCGCCTGCACGGGAGCGGCCATCCTGTGGCCGCTCGATGTCGCCTCGCGCCGGTGTCTGAGCGACGGCCGTTTGCAGCTCGCGCTCTACCTGGGCTTTGGCGCGCTCTGACGGCGCGCCCTGCCCGGTTATGCGCTCAACTACCCGCGTGGTTGCCCACTTAGTTGCCGAAATACACCGATTGCGACGGGCGCATCGTGGCCGGCTGGCCCGATTGCGCTGAACCCGAGGTCGACGGGCCGTAGCCGCTCGTTTCGGCTACCGGCGCCTGCGCCACGCCTTCCTGCTGGTTCACGCGGGCTTCTGCGGCCTGGATGTCGGCCGGATACGTCGCATCGTTGGCGGTAGCCGGGTTATAGCCGGCCTTCTCGAGCTGGATCAATTCGGACTTCACTTCGGCGCGCGTGACCGGACCGTTGTTTTGCACCTGGGCAAACGAAAGGGCCGGAGCAGCCAGGAGAGCGGCGACGAATGCGGCTTGAATCAGGGTACGGGACTTCATGGTCATGACCTCCATCACTTGTTTTATGCCGGCAGCGGTGTCTGGATGCACCGCCAAACCAGTGATTTCAGTTTATTGAGACGAGTGACCAGGGGAAACCCTTAATTTGAGAAAATACACTTTCAACCAAAGCAACAATGCCGCGCGCATGAGTCGTCCCGCGAGCGCCCTGCGGCGCGGCGCTTCCAGTGGCGCTTGCGCAAGTCACAACGGGGCGGCACTGCCATCCAGCAGCTTGCGCGGCCCGCTCACGAACCGGCTGCCCAGTTCATAGAAGCGCAGCGGCCGGTCCATCTCCCGCGAGAGCCCGATGCGCGTCGTCACCCCCACGGGCCGCTCGGGTTCTTCCACCCGGCCGATCCAGAGTCCGTGGCCGCGGCACAGGTCGACGCCGTCGAAGGCCGCCGCAATGCCGAACGCCTGCGAGAGCCGTCCCGGCCCGCGCGCGAGATCGCGCAGCGGGACGCCGGGTCGCAGCGCCTCCATCGCGCCGATGCCTTCGAGCGGCTCCAGCGCGCGAAACAGGATGCCCGCGCCCACGTCCACAGCTTCGCTCGACATGTTGAACATCCATGCGCTGCCGTAGGTGAGCCGGACATGCGCATGACCGCGCTCGAGAAACATCGCGGCGTTATAGGGCCGCCGTCCGATATAGGCGTAGCTCGTGGAGTCGCCCACGGGATACGCTTCGACTTCGACGAACCGCCCGGCCATGCGCCCGCGCGCCAGCTCGCGCACGAGATATTTGCCGACCATGAAGCGCGCCAGTTCGGCGGTATCGAGCGGCAGGTCGTCGCGGCGCAGCGGCAGGATCGTCGTCGTCATCGAAGCGTTCTCAGGTCGGTCGGCACGGGCATGGCGATTTCGCGAACCGGCAGAGTGTAGCGCCCCGCCGCCTACCGCTTGCTCACGCGCGGCTGGCCGTTGCGCTACCATCGTCCGCATCTCTGCGCGAACGGTTCGCGCGACCTCATGACCCGGCGCGCGTCGTTCGACGATTCGTCACGACCGGGCGGGCGCCACAGAAGGAGCCGCAAGATGAACGAACAAAGCGCAATTCAATTTCTCTCGACCGTGCGCAAGCCGCTGCTCACGCTGCACAAGGCGATTCTCGACCACGAGCGCAAGGAGTACGAACGCGAGTTCGGCCCGGTGACGCCGGCGGCCTTCCTGCAGGTGCTCATCAACGGTTCGGGCTTTCGCTGGCTCATGCCGCTCTCGACGGTGATCGCCAACGTCGACGAAACGCTCGACGCCAAGGACGCGAGCCCCGAGGACCGTATCGGCGCGGCGGAAGGTGTGGCCGCGCTCTTTTCCGGCGAGGAATCGGCGGAGTTCTACGAGCGCTATCAGGCGCTGTTGCAGGCGAGTCCCGAGATCCTGCATTTGCATGGGACTGTTGCACCGCTGCTCAATGCGCTGAAGAACTGAGTTCCATTCAACCGCGCGGCGCCTTGCGAGGTGCCGTTGCCTCGGTTGCCTCGGCCACTGCGCTGCCGCGCTTGCCCTTCGCGGCTGAGAGACGCCGCCAGAGCGTCGTCTTGCTGATGCCGAGCATCTCGCACGCGCGGTCGCGGTCGCCGTTACAGGCGTCGAGCGCAGCGCGGATTTCGTCGGCTTCGGTGTTGAGGCTGCGCTCGCGCAATGTGAGCGCGCCCTCTGCCGCAATCGCCGCCACCGCTGCGGCGCCGCTCGCCGCGCGGCGCGACTCGAACACCTCCGGCGCAATCGAGCGCAGCACGTCCGGCGTCAGCACGTCCTCTTCCGAATCGGCCAGCTCCACCACCATCCGTTCGACCACGTTCTGCAGCTCGCGCACGTTGCCAGGCCACGTGTGCTGCGCGAGCGCGTCGCTCACCAGTGCGAGCGTGCGCGCCGCGTCTTCGGGCGTGCGAATGCGTACGGCCACGCGCGGCTCGCGGCGCGAGGCCTGAAACAGCAGTTCGCTCGCCAGCAGCGCGATGTCGGCGCTGCGCTCGCGCAGCGGCGGAATGGCGAGATTGAGAATGTTCAGCCGATAGAAAAGGTCCGCGCGAAACTCGCCCGCCTCGATCTGCTCGGTGAGCGCGCGGTGCGTGGCGGCGACCACGCGCACGTCCACGCGCGTGGGTTCCGTTGCGCCAAGGCGCACCACCTCGCGCTCCTGCAGCACGCGCAATAGACGGCTTTGCAGCGGCAACGGCATCTCGCCGATTTCATCGAGAAAGAGCGTGCCGCGGTGCGCCGCCTCGATGAGCCCCACCTTGCCGCCGCGCCGCGCGCCCGTGAACGCGCCCTCCTCGTAGCCGAACAGCTCGCTCTCCAGCAGCGCCTCGGGAAACGCGCCGCAATTCATCGCGACGAACGGAAAATCGCGCCGTGGACTCTCGCGATGAATGCCCTGCGCGATCATCTCCTTGCCGGTGCCGCTCTCGCCGCGTATGAGCACGGTGGCGTCCGACTTCGCATAGCGCCGCGCAAGCTGGCGCACGCGCTCGATGCCAGGCGTTGCGCCGCTCAGGTCGTCCAGGCGATAGCGCGCGACGAACTGCTGCGTGCGCTGACGCGAGCGCAGCGTGCGGTCGAGCCGCTCCACCGCACGCGACTCCTGGAACGTGAGTACGGCGCCCGTCGTCACGCCGTTGTCGACGAGCGGTCCGCGATGCACGACATAGCTCACGCCACGCACGGTCTCGAGCGATTCGCCATCGGTTTCGGGCAGTGAGAAGGCGATGTCGGGCGCGAGCGCCGCGAGCGACTGCCCCGCCGCCGCCGCCGGATCGATGTCGAGCACGGCGGCGAGGCGCTGGTTGATCGCCTCCACGCGGCCGCGCGCGTCGAGCGCGACCACGCCATCGCGCAGATGCTGCAGCACGCTGTCGAGCCGCTGGCGACGCTGCGTCTCGCGCCAGGTGGCCTGCACGAGATCCAGCGCGGTGTCGAAGGCCGCGCGCACCGACGGCCGCGAGTAGACGAAAAACGGCACGAGCCCGAGCCGGGCCGCGAGATCGTTGACGAGGCCCGGCCCCACGACCGCGCCCACGCCGCGGTCGCGCAGGTCGAGTACGCAGGCTTCGGCGTCCTGGACCGTGCGGTATTGGCCGAACACGACGTCGATGCCGTAAGCGCTGGCAAAGCGGCGCACCTCCACGGGCGTCTCGCCATAGGTCACGAGCGCGACGAGATCGGCTTCGCGCCGCGCGCGGGCGAGCGCCTGCATGACGTCGAAGCCGGTGGGCTGCACGAGCACCACGGGCACGTCGATGCGCGCCTTCAGGTAGGTGCCGTTCGAGCCCGCCGCCACCACCACATCGGGCCGCTGGCTGGGCCCCGCTGCGGCGATTTCGGCCACGGCTTCCTCGAAACCGCGCGGCACCACGCGCAGGTCTGCGAGTTCGTCGTATTCGCGGGCGATGTCGCGAAAGAGATCGCGCAGGCGGCTGATGCCCATGGCCCACACACGCGGGCGGATCGCGGAAGAAGCGGGAGCAGGAAAGCGGTTCATGATGTCCAACGATGTGTCCAACGGCGCGGTCCTGGCCGGTGTGGCCGGTGTGGCCGGTGTGGCCGGTGTGGCCGGTGTGGCCGATGGGGCCGATGGGGCCGATGTGACCGCAAGCCGGCCGTCAGCCTGATTTCACATTATCGCGCGCGGATTTCATTTTTGAAATCTCGATTTCACCGAAGAAATCAGGGCCTGCAACGCGGCTTGGCGAAACCTACACAAAATCAATGCGTTAGCCTCCTTGCGCGGAGCTGGCACGCTACCTGCAGTATGGGTCGGCGATTCAATTGGAGACATCACGCATGAACAACACTTCCCCCGCAAGCGCCGGCGCGCGATTCCGCGCAGCCGTGGCCACCGAACAACCGCTGCAGGTCGTCGGCGCCATCACCGCTTATGCGGCAAAGCTCGCGCAGGCGACCGGCTTCAAGGCCGTCTATCTCTCGGGCGGCGGCGTGGCCGCCAACTCGCTCGGCGTGCCGGACCTCGGCATCAGCACCATGGACGACGTGCTGATCGACGCCCGCCGCATTACCGACGCCGTGGACATTCCGCTGATGGTCGACATCGACACCGGCTGGGGCGGCGCCTTCAACATCGCGCGCACGATCAAGTCGTTCATCAAGGCGGGCGTGGCGGCCGTGCACCTGGAAGACCAGGTGGGCCAGAAGCGCTGCGGCCATCGCCCGAACAAGGAAGTCGTGGCGACTGGTGAGATGGTGGACCGCGTGAAGGCCGCCGTGGACGCGCGCACCGACGACCAGTTCGTCATCATGGCCCGCACCGACGCCGCCGCCGTGGAAGGCATCGACGCCGCGATCGAGCGCGCGGTGGCCTACGTGGAAGCGGGCGCGGACATGATCTTCCCCGAAGCGATGAAGACGCTCGACGACTACCGCCGCTTCCGCGCCGCCGTGAAGGTGCCGATTCTCGCCAACCTCACGGAATTCGGCTCGACGCCGTTCTTCACGACCGAAGAACTCAAGAGCGCGAACGTCGATATCGCGCTCTACTGCTGCGGCGCGTATCGTGCGATGAACGCCGCCGCGCTGAACTTCTACGAGACCGTCAAGCGCGACGGCACGCAAAAGGCCGCCGTCTCGACGATGCAGTCGCGCGATGACCTCTACAAGTACCTCGGCTATCACGCATACGAAGACAAGCTCGACGCGCTCTTTGCCGCGAAGAAGTAACGCTGGCCATACAGCCAATAGACACATAGAGAGGAAGACACCATGAGCGAAGCAGAAAACACCACGCAAGCCGCCGGCGGATTCAAGCCGAAGAAGTCCGTTGCGCTTTCGGGCGTGGCGGCGGGCAACACGGCGCTGTGCACCGTGGGCCGCACCGGCAACGACCTCCACTACCGCGGCTATGACATTCTCGATCTCGCGACCGCATGCGAATTCGAAGAAGTCGCGTACCTGCTCGTGCACGGCAAGTTGCCGAACACCGCGGAACTCGCCGCGTACAAGGCGAAGCTCAAAGCGATGCGTGGCCTGCCGGCCAATGTGAAGACGGCACTGGAAGCCGTGCCCGCCTCGGCACACCCGATGGACGTGATGCGCACCGGCGTCTCGATTCTCGGCACCGTGCTGCCCGAGAAGGACGATCACAACCTGCCGGGCGCGCGCGATATCGCCGACCGCCTGATGGCGTCGCTCGGCTCGATGCTGCTGTACTGGTATCACTTTTCGCACAACGGCAAGCGCATCGAAGTCGAAACCGACGACGACTCGATCGGCGGCCACTTCCTGCACCTGCTGCATGGCCGCGCGCCGTCGAAGTCGTGGGTCGACGCGATGCACGTGTCGCTCAATCTGTACGCCGAGCACGAGTTCAACGCCTCGACGTTCACTGGCCGCGTGATCGCGGGCACGGGCTCGGACATCTATTCGGCCATCACGGGCGCGATCGGCGCACTGCGCGGTCCGAAGCACGGCGGCGCGAATGAAGTCGCGTTCGAGATCCAGTCGCGCTACGAGAACGCCGACGAAGCAGAAGCCGACATCCGCGCGCGCGTGGAAAAGAAGGAAGTCGTGATCGGCTTCGGCCACCCGGTGTACACGATCTCGGACCCGCGCAACAAGGTCATCAAGGAAATCGCCAAGAAGCTCTCGAAGGAGCAGTCGAACCTGAAGCTGTTCGACATCGCCGAGCGCCTCGAATCGACGATGTGGGAAGTCAAGAAGATGTTCCCGAACCTCGACTGGTTCAGCGCCGTGTCGTATCACATGATGGGCGTGCCGACCGCCATGTTCACGCCGATCTTCGTGATCGCGCGCACGGCTGGCTGGAGCGCGCACATCATCGAGCAGCGCATCGACAACAAGATCATCCGCCCGAGCGCGAATTACACGGGTCCGGAGAATCTGAAGTTCACGCCGATCAGCAAGCGCTGAATGAGGCACACCAGTCGCCCGGACGGACTATGACGTCCGCACGACTGGGAGACGGCGGCGCGCGCGTATAGAGTGAAGACATTCGCTCGAGGCGCGCGAGAGCCGCCGCCAACCCACTACATCTTTGGTCCCCAAGCCGTGAATACCGCCTACCGCAAGTCCCTCCCCGGCACCCGGCTCGATTACTTCGACGCGCGCGAAGCCGTCGAGGCCATCCAGCCCGGCGCCTACGACACGCTGCCGTACACCTCGCGCGTGCTCTCCGAAAACCTCGTGCGGCGCTGCGACCCGGCCACGCTCGCCGCTTCGCTCAAGCAGCTCATCGAGCGCAAGCGCGACCTCGACTTTCCGTGGTTCCCGGCGCGCGTGGTCTGCCACGACATCCTCGGGCAAACCGCGCTCGTCGATCTCGCGGGCCTGCGCGACGCCATTGCCGACCAGGGCGGCGACCCTGCCAAGGTGAATCCGGTCGTGCCGGTGCAGCTGATCGTCGACCACTCGCTCGCCGTGGAATGCGGCGGCTTCGATCCGGACGCGTTCAACAAGAACCGCGCGATCGAAGACCGTCGCAACGTCGACCGCTTCGACTTCATCAACTGGACGAAGAAGGCCTTCAAGAACGTCGACGTGATTCCGCCGGGCAACGGCATCATGCACCAGATCAATCTGGAAAAGATGTCGCCCGTGATCCAGGCGCGCGACGGCGTGGCCTTCCCCGACACCTGCGTGGGCACCGACAGCCACACGCCGCATGTGGACGCGCTCGGTGTGATCGCCATCGGCGTGGGCGGCCTCGAAGCCGAAAACGTCATGCTTGGCCGCGCCTCGTGGATGCGCCTGCCCGATATCGTCGGCGTGGAACTCACGGGCAAGCGCCAGCCCGGCATCACCGCAACCGACATCGTGCTCGCCCTCACCGAGTTCCTGCGCAAGGAAAAGGTCGTGGGCGCGTACCTCGAGTTCCGTGGAGAGGGCGCGTCGAGCCTCACGCTTGGCGACCGCGCCACGATCTCCAACATGGCGCCCGAATACGGCGCCACGGCGGCGATGTTCTTCATCGACAACCAGACGCTCGACTATCTGCGCCTCACGGGCCGCGAAGAAGAGCAGGTCAAGCTCGTCGAAACCTACGCGAAGACGGCAGGCCTGTGGGCCGACACGCTCGCTCACTCGCAATACGAGCGCACGCTCACGTTCGATCTGTCGAGCGTGGAGCGCAACATGGCCGGCCCGTCGAATCCGCACAAGCGCCTGCCCACGTCCGCGCTCGCCGAGCGCGGCATTGCGGGCAAGTGGGAAGAAACGCCGGGCCAGATGCCCGACGGCGCCGTGATCATCGCCGCCATTACGAGTTGCACGAACACGAGCAATCCGCGCAACGTGATCGCAGCCGCCCTGCTCGCGCGCAACGCGAACGCGCGCGGTCTCACGCGCAAGCCGTGGGTGAAGAGCTCGCTCGCGCCGGGCTCGAAGGCGGTCGAGCTTTACCTCGAAGAAGCCGACCTGCTGCCGGATCTGGAAAAGCTGGGCTTTGGCATCGTCGCGTTTGCGTGCACCACGTGTAACGGCATGTCGGGTGCGCTCGACCCGAAGATCCAGCAGGAGATCATCGACCGCGACCTGTATGCGACCGCCGTGCTCTCGGGCAACCGCAACTTCGACGGGCGCATTCACCCGTACGCGAAGCAGGCGTTCCTCGCCTCGCCGCCGCTCGTCGTCGCGTATGCGATTGCGGGCACGATCCGCTTCGACATCGAACGCGATTCGCTCGGCACCGACAACGACGGCAAGCCGGTGTACCTCAAGGACCTCTGGCCGACCGACGAAGAGATCGACGCCATCGTCGCGAAGAGCGTGAAGCCCGAACAGTTCCGCAAGGTGTACGAACCGATGTTCGCGGTGACGGCGGCCAGCGGTGAAACGACCGACCCGCTCTACGACTGGCGCGCGCAAAGCACGTATATTCGCCGTCCGCCGTACTGGGAAGGCGCGCTGGCCGGCGAGCGCACGTTGAAGGGCCTGCGCCCGCTCGCCGTGCTTGGCGACAACATCACGACGGACCACCTCTCGCCTTCGAACGCCATCCTGGCGAACAGCGCAGCGGGCGAATACCTCGCGAAAATGGGCCTGCCCGAAGAGGACTTCAACTCGTACGCCACGCACCGCGGCGACCACCTCACGGCACAGCGCGCGACCTTCGCGAACCCCACGCTCATCAACGAGATGGCCGTGGTGGACGGCGCGGTCAAAAAGGGATCGCTCGCGCGCATCGAGCCGGAAGGCAAGGTCACGCGCATGTGGGAAGCGATTGAAACCTACATGGAACGCAAGCAGCCGCTCATCATCATCGCGGGCGCCGACTACGGCCAGGGTTCGTCGCGCGACTGGGCGGCCAAGGGCGTACGTCTCGCGGGCGTGGAAGTGATCGTCGCGGAAGGCTTCGAGCGTATTCACCGCACGAACCTGATCGGCATGGGCGTGCTGCCGCTGGAGTTCAAGGCGGGCACGAACCGCACGACGCTCGGCATCGACGGCACGGAAACCTATGACGTGATCGGCGCGCGCACGCCGCGAGCCGACCTTACACTCGTGATTCACCGCAAGAGCGGCGAGCGCGTGGAAGTGCCGGTCACCTGCCGGCTCGATACGGCCGAAGAAGTGTCGATCTACGACGCAGGCGGCGTGCTGCAGCGTTTCGCACAGGACTTCCTCGAGTCGTCGCAGGCAGCGGCATAAACGGGAAACGGGCGGCGCGGTGGTAACCGCAGTGGCACCCCCGCGCCGCCCTTCGTTTCAGGACAACACATGGCACACGTACCCCAGATCAAAATCCCCGCCACCTATATCCGCGGCGGCACCAGCAAAGGCGTGTTCTTCCGCCTTCAGGATCTGCCTGCTTCGGCGCAGCAGCCAGGCATTGCGCGCGACAAGCTGCTCATGCGCGTGATCGGCAGCCCCGACCCGTACGGCAAGCAGATCGACGGCATGGGGGGCGCCACCTCCAGCACGAGCAAGACCGTGATCCTGGCGAAGAGCAGCAAACCCGACCACGACGTGGACTACCTGTTCGGCCAGGTCGCGATCGACAAGGCCTTCGTGGACTGGAGCGGCAACTGCGGCAATCTCTCCGCCGCCGTGGGTCCGTTCGCGATCAGCGGCGGCCTCGTCGACCCGAGCCGCGTGCCCGATAACGGCGTGGCGACCGTGCGCATCTGGCAGGCCAACATCGGCAAGACGATCATCGCGCACGTGCCGATGACGAACGGCCACGTGCAGGAAACGGGCGACTTCGAACTGGACGGCGTGACCTTCCCCGCCGCCGAAGTGCAACTCGAATTCCTCGACCCGGCCGCCGAAGAAGAAGGCGCGGGCGGCTCGATGTTCCCCACCGGCAACCTCGTAGACGACCTCGAAGTGCCGGGCGTGGGCACGCTCAAGGCCACGATGATCAACGCAGGCATTCCGACGATCTTCGTGAACGCCGAAGCGATCGGCTACACGGGCACGGAATTGCAGGACGCGATCAACAGCGACGCAGAGGCGCTCAAGAAGTTCGAGACGATCCGCGCGCACGGCGCGCTGCGCATGGGCCTCATCAAGCACCTCGACGAGATCGCCACGCGCCAGCACACGCCGAAAATCGCCTTCGTGGCGAAGCCCACGGGCTACACGGCGTCGAGCGGCAAGCGAGTGGAAGCTGGCGACGTCGATCTGCTGGTGCGCGCCATGTCGATGGGCAAGCTGCACCACGCCATGATGGGCACGGCAGCCGTGGCGATCGGCACGGCTGCGGCCGTTCCGGGCACGCTGGTGAATCTCGCGGCGGGCGGCGGCGAGCGCAGCGCGGTGCGCTTCGGGCACCCGTCGGGCACGCTGCGCGTGGGCGCGCAAGCGCGCCAGGAGAGCGGCGAATGGACGGTCACGAAGGCCATCATGAGCCGCAGCGCGCGCGTGCTGATGGAAGGCTGGGTGCGGGTGCCGGGAGACGCGTTTTAAGAGGCGGTATTAAGAAACGCGCTGTTTGCGGTGATGAAAAAACCGCCCTGACGCTGCGAGGTGTCAGGGCGGTTTTGTTTTAGCGCAGTGTTTTCCAACTTAACGACAGGACTGGCGTTGGACACATCAAAATCCGCGTCGTTTGATGGTCGGGCAGTAGAAACCCGGGCGCCCCACGCCGCGTTCAGCCCTGCATTCAGCCCTGCGGCGACGACGGCAAATACGGCATCGGATCCACGGGCTTCCCGTCACGGCGCACTTCGAACAGCACCGCCACGCGGTCGTTGTTCTCGCTGCCCATCTCGGCAATCTGCTGGCCCTGGTGGACCGTATCGCCGGTCTTCACGAGCAAACGTCGGTTATGCGAATACGCCGTGAGGAAGTCCTTGTTGTGCTGGACGATGATCAGGCTGCCGTACTCGTTCAGGCCCGTGCCCGCGTACATGACCTTGCCGTCGGCGGCGGCGATCACCGGGTCGCCGGCCTTGCCCGCAATCTCGATGCCGCGCGTCGTGCCCGCCGCGAACGGCTCGACCACGCGGCCATGCGCCGGCCACACGAGCGCGACGCTGCTCGCGTGGCGCGCCACCTCCGCGGCAACCTGGCGGTTTCCGGCCGAGTTCGCGGTGGAATTCGCCGCTGCGCCGCCAGCCTGCGGCGCGGCCACCTGAACGGTG
This sequence comes from Paraburkholderia sp. J10-1, assembly GCF_905220165.1. NCBI lineage: Bacteria > Pseudomonadati > Pseudomonadota > Betaproteobacteria > Burkholderiales > Burkholderiaceae > Paraburkholderia > Paraburkholderia sp. J10-1. The sequence continues at coordinate 547,244 of NZ_CAJMYW010000003.1, forward strand.
ATCGTCTGCTTCGACACCAGCTTGATCGACTGACCCGCGCGCAAGTGGCTGTTCGGCTTCAGGTGGTTCCAGGCGGTCAGATCCTTCACTGAAACGCTGTGCTTTTGTGCGATGCGCGCAAGCGTGTCGCCGCGGCGCACGCGTACGTACGTCGTTTTCGTGACGACGCGCGTCACGGGCGCACTTGCCGCCTGTTGCGAGTTGGCGCCGGCGGCCGTTGCATCCGAAGCCGGGCTCGCCGCTGCCGCCGTGTCGGGCTGCGGCTGTTGCGGTTGCTGCTGGTTCATGTCGGCACAGCCGCCCAGCAGGGCCGCCAGTCCCAACGCGGCCCAGAACCCCTTGAGACTGCGTTGACCGATACGATCGTCTTCGAACATTGTTCTCTCCTGCGGCACCTGCCGCCGTGCGATGCAGCGAGTGGCGCCTGGGACGGTCTGCTGCGTGTGCCGCGCTCCCGTATTCCTGGCGTTCCAGCTCGTCTGCGCCGGTCCGCTTCGATCTGCGTCTAAATCGACTGCATCCCGAGCGATAAACATTCAACGCACGCCATCGCCGCATTAACGAACGGGCGTGCCATCTCAAAATCGATCCGGCATTGTAAAGCGCAACTCCCCTGAATCAGCCCAGGGAGAACACTTTGAAACAACTCTTAAATACGCGAATTCTCGCCCCGCGAACCACGGTCAAAGGGCCAAAAGGGAGCGCTCACACCGGCGTCCGTGCGGCGTTTGCCGCGTCAGCACGGTCGTGCCCCTTCCCCTGCCTTATCGGCACATGCCCTGGAAACTTGAACGGCGCATGGGTCACGTCTGCTGAAAGGCATTTGAAATTACGGTAGTATCGGCGGCGTCAACGTAAACCCTGGTCTTAGGGGAACCCTTGCGCATTCTTCTGGTCTTTTCCTGCGCTTGTCGTGCAACCACCCTGGTGGATGCTTCACGGTTCCCTGCGCCTGACGCCCCGCGAACCTCGCCCGAATTCCTGAATTCCTGATTTTTCCAGGTAGGTACTTCCAGCATCTGCCCGCCCGGCCCGTCTGCATCACCGGCTGCCTCATCGTCTGCCGTGTGCGCCCCACGCCGGCCCGGCCTGCTGCCCCAACATGTCAAAGTCATCCAATCGTCTAGTCGAACTCGATTTCTTCCGCGGCCTCGTCCTGCTCATCATCGTCGTCGATCACATCGGCGGCAGCATCGTCTCGCGCGTCACGCTGCACGCCTACGCGCTATGCGACGCGGCCGAGGTGTTCGTCTTCCTCGGCGGCTTCGCCACCGCCACGGCGTGGGCCACACTCTGCGCGCGGCGCACCGAAGCCGCGGCACGGCAGCGCTTCATCAAGCGCGCATTCGAGATCTACCGTGCGTTCGTCGTGACGGCGCTCTTGATGCTGCTCGTCACCGCGATTCTCGTTGCCTGCAACGTGGATGCGCCCAACCTCGCCACCACGGACCTCGACGATCTCACGCTCGCGCCTGCCGCCGCGTTGCGCGACATCGTGCTGCTGCGCCGCCAGCCCTATCTGGCCGGGGTGCTGCCGATGTACGCGTGCTTCGCCCTCGCTGCGCCGCTCGCGCTGCCGCTCGCGCGCACGCGGCCGTGGCTGCTGCTGGCCGTGAGCCTCGTGCTCTGGGGCGCAGCACCCCATCTCGCGCCGTGGTTGCCGCACGTCGAAGACGTGCAATGGGACTTCAACCCGTTCGCCTGGCAGCTGATGTTCGTGCTCGGCGTGATCGCGCAGGCGCAACCCGTGTTCCAGCGGGTGAGCGCACACCGTTTCGGCGTGGTCGTCACGCTCGCCGCGCTTGCCGTCGTGGCGGGCGCCGCAATCTATCGCCTGCAGCTTGGCAACGTCGCGCTCGACGCCGACTTCAAGCGCAACCTCGCGTGGTTCCGCGCGCTCAACTTCCTCGGCATCGCGTGGCTCACGGCGCATGTCATCCGGCTCGGCTGGGCGAAGCGCGTGGCGCATGCGCTGCCGTGGGTGGGACTCGTCGGCCAAAAGGGGATGCTCTCGTTCGTGGCCGGCGCCGTGATCTCGCTCACGGTCGACTCGGTGCTCTACTGGTACACCGACGGCTATCTGAACGTGCCGCTCGGCCTGTGCGCCGACGCAATCGCGATCACCGCGCTGCTGCTCGTCGCGCGTGCGTCCGACCCGCTCAAGCGTCTGCTGCCTTCGCGCGCCAAAGCTTCCGCCTGAAACGATACGGCTCGCCGCCAGCGAGCGGCGCGCCGGCTCGCCGATCACGGCTTCCGGCGCGCGCGGGCGGCTGCTAGCATGATGACCCCGCGCCGCCGGCGCGCCACCGCCCTCGACGTCCCTGCCATGCGCAGACTCCTTCGCACCGCGCTGCTCCCCCTCGCACTCTCATGCGCGGCATTCGTCACGCCGGCGGCGCCCGCCGCGGCGAGCACGATCGCGGTCCGCACGTTCCACTCGGCGGCGCTCGAGCGCGACTGGCCCTACGTGGTGTATCTGCCGAACGGCTATCGCGCCGACCAGCGCCGCTACCCGGTCCTCTATCTCCTGCATGGCAACAACGGCGAGCCCATGGACTGGGTTACGCAAGGCCAGCTGCAGACCACCGCCGACACGCTGATCGCCCGTCACGAGATCCCGCCCGTGGTGATCGTGATGCCGCAGGGCGGCACCGACTGGTACGTCGACCGCAAGGAAAAGATGGAGACGGCGTTCTTCCAGGACCTGATGCCCGAGATCGAGTCGCACTTCGCCGTGGACGATACGCGCGAGGGGCGTGCGATCGGCGGGGTGTCGATGGGCGGGTTCGGCGCACTGCGCTACACGCTCGAGCACCCCGACATGTTCTGCGGCGCGCTGCTGCTTTCGCCGGCGGTCTATGCGAGCGACCCGCCGCCCAGTTCGGCGGCGCGTCATGTGGGCGTGTTCGGCGAGCATCAGTTCGACGTGCAGATCTGGCGCACGCTCAACTATCCGGCGCTCTGGAGGGCGTATTTCGCGCGGCCCTGGCGCGTGCCGTTCTTCATCGCCGCCGGCGACGACGACCTCGTGATCCAGGCCGAGTCGTCGCTGCTCTACACGCGGCTGCGCGAGGCGGGCAATACGGCGGCGCTGCGCATCGTCGACGGCGGCCATGTGTGGCCGGTGTGGCGCGAACTGCTGCCGGCCGCGCTCAAGTACACGCTCGCCTGTTTCCGCTGAGCGAGGCGCGCGGGGCGCCTCGTAGACGGAGCATGGATCACTCCGCCCAGTTCACCCAAAGCACCATCAGCACGGTCATGAGCGCCGGGCCGATGAAGATGCCGATCAGGCCAAAGGTCGTCGCCCCACCCAGAATGCCGAACAGCACGAGCAGAAACGGCAGGCGCGTGGAATTGCCGATCAGCACGGGCCGCACGAAATGCTCGGCGACGAACACCACCACGAATCCCCAGACCGCGAGCGCGGCTGCGGCGATCAACGAACCCTGAATAACGAGCCACAGCGCCGCGCCGCAGAACACGATGGGCGCGCAAAACGGCAGCATGGCCGCGATGGCCGTCACGGTGCCGAGCAGCGCCGCATGGGGCACGCCGGTCGCGATATAGGCGGCGGCCAGCAGCACGCCCTCGCCGAGGCCCACGACCACGAGCCCCGTGACCGTGGCACGCACGGCGGCGGCCATGCGCTGCAGCAGCTGCGCGCCGTCGCTGCCGAAGGCGCGCCGCGCACCGCGCATCACCGTGGCTGAAAGACGCGGGCCCGCCCGGAACATCACGAACAGCGTGACGAGCATGAAGCCGAACGTCATCGTCGCGTGAGCGGCGCGCGCGCCGAAGTGACGGCCGAACGAGGCAATCGTCTCGCCGTGCAGGCTCTTCATGGCCGGAGAAGCCTTGAGCGGCTGGGTGAGATTGGCCTGCCACCAGTCGCTCACCTGGCGGCTGCCCACCGGCAGATGCGCAACGAAATCGGGCACCGGCACGCCGTTCTCCTGGGCGTCGTGCAGCCAGAGGTACAGCTCGTGGGCCTCGCCGCCTGCCTGAATGGCCGTGACGGCGATTGGCAGGACCACGAGCAGGCCGATCGCGGCCGTGAGCAGCGTGGCGATCAGCGTCTTGCGGCCCTTGAACCAGGCGCGGCGCTCGATCGCCTGATAGGCGGGCCACAGAACGATGGCAAAGACGCTCGCCCAGGCCACGGCGGGCACGAACTCGCGCACGATCCACAGCGCCAGCAGCACGAGCGTGGCGTACAGCACCGCCGAGGCGGCGCGCTGGATTTTCTGCTCGTTTGCGGAGTTCGGAGCAGGCGGACGATGAATCATGTAACCTCGTGAAAATTCAAAAACAGATGCTCGGGTTTTATGGCGGCGCAACCGCGGTATTGCAAGTCAACGCGGTGCAGCAAGTCAATCGAACCGGGCCGGTCTTCCCTCAGATTCATCTCCGCCCCAGCCGTTCCGTCCCCAACCTGGAACGCCCTCCAGGCGCCCGTTTTCGGGCCGCTCGATGTCGCGTTACGTACAACAGTGCGTTGCACAAATTCGAGATGTCGACCCTAATCCGCCGCAAACCCCCATTCCTTCGTTAATCGCAACGTGTCGCAGGCCGATTGTTGCTAATAATGGAATGGTGTTTCAACGGCGACAGAATGGCACTTGTCGGCGCGCAGGAATACATTCGCGGCACCACACTTACGGAGCCGACAATGAAGAAAAAAGCGTGCCTCTCGCTTGACGGAGCCAACGGTGAGCGTATCGAGATACTCGAGCAGACGGATACGGCGTTGGTAATCCGCTGGGTCGAACCCGGGCGCTGCCATTATGGCGAACAGCGCTGGCGCCGCCGCTCGGCGCATTCTTCGGGCACCTGCGCCGTGTCGCGCCGCAAGATCCGCCGCGGCGACGCCGTGTTCAAGCCGGCCGAACGCCCCGCCCCGCTCAATGCCTCCGTCATGATCGCTGCCGAAGTGTTCGGCGACCTCATCGGCGCGGAACTGCCGAAGTAAGCGCGGCGACGCTGCCTGAGCGCCTTCAACGTGGTGCGCGAGGCGCGAGCGAAATCGCCCGAGCGGCGTGGCGCGGCGCAAAGCCCGCCGATGCAGCGCACAATGCCGCCACCCGCGCGAGCACATCGGCGTCGAAAGCCGCCGCGCGCGGGCCCGAGCGGTCCACGTGCAAGAGCAACTGCTCGCTCGCCGAAACGGGCGAGGCCTGCGCATCGTCGATTTCCCCCGCGAACATCTCCAGATACAGCCGCACGCGTTTCGCGTCGTGCTCGATCACGCGCACGTCGACGCGCACCGGTGTGCCCTCCTTGATCTCGCGGAAATAGTTCAGGTGCGCTTCCAGCGTGTACATCGACCGGCCGCGCGCATCCCGCACAGCCGCATCGAGCCCGATGGCGTCGAGCAGCGCGTCGGTCGCGTAGCTGTAGATCAGCATGTAGAACGCGTCGCGCAGGTGGCCGTTGTAATCGACCCACTCCGCGCGCACCGTGTCGCGGTAGACCACGAGCGCCGTTTCATTCGTCATCCAGTCTCCTCTCCCATCTACACATGCGGTGCCCGCGTGCAGGCGGGAGCAGTGTAACCGCAGACCGCGCTCGCCGCCGCGACGCCGGCATGCTCCGGCGCTGCCGCATGCGCGCTCGCGTCGCCGTGCACGCCTCGCGCCGCTGCGGTAAGGTTGAACGGTCGCGGCACAGCCGCCGCAATCCGAACGCAAACCCAACGCCCTTCAACCGGCGCCGCCCGCGCGGCGCTTCGCGAGGCCAAGGCCATGGCAGAAAACACGCCCCCGCTTCCGTTTCCCCCGCAGCAGTTCTCGCTCGACGTGATGCTCGAGAAGTACGCCAAAGGCGACGAGCAAACCGCCGACGATATCTACCGCCGCGTCGCACGCGGCATCGCGGCGGTCGAGCCGCCTACGCTGCGCGCCGAGATCGAGGCGCGTTTCGTCGACAACCTGCGCCACGGCGCGCTCGGCGCGGGGCGCATCATGAGCGCGGCGGGCGCCGGCATCGAAGCCACGTTGATCAACTGCTTCGTGCAACCGGTGGGCGACAGCATCCAGGGCGTGGACGACGAAGGCCGCCCCGGCATCTATGTCGCGCTGCTGCAGGCCGCCGAAACCATGCGGCGCGGCGGCGGCGTGGGCTACAACTTTTCGGCGATCCGGCCGCGCGGCGCACACGTGAAGTCGACGGGGTCGAGCGCATCGGGCCCGTGCAGCTATATCGACGTGTTCGACGCCTCGTGCCGCACCGTGGAAAGCGCGGGCTCGCGGCGCGGCGCGCAGATGGCCGTGCTCGACTGCGATCACCCCGACCTGCCCGAATTCATCGAGGCCAAGCACTCGAAGGGGCGCTGGAACAACTTCAACGTCTCGGTCGCGGTGACCGACGAATTCATGCGCGCCGTGGAAAACGACGCGCCCTGGCAACTCGTGCATCGCGCCGAGCCCTCGCCCGCACTGCGCGCTTCGGGCGACCTGCGGCGCCGCGACGACGGCCTGTGGGTCTACGCCGAAACGCGCGCCCGCGCGCTGTGGGACGCGATCATGCGCTCGACCTACGACGTGGCCGAGCCTGGCGTGGTGTTCATTTCGCGCATGAACGAGGACAACAATCTGCGCGCGCTCGAAAGCATCCGCGCGACCAACCCGTGCGGCGAGCAGCCGCTGCCCGCCTATGGCTGCTGCAACCTCGGGCCGCTCGACCTCACGCGCTTCGTGACCGAACCGTTCGCGCAAATGCGCGGCGGCAAGGCGGATTTCGACTGGGATCAGCTCGCCGAACGCACGCGCATCCAGGCGCGCTTTCTCGACGACGTGCTCGACGCCACGCTCTGGCCGCTGCACGAGCAGCAGGCCGAAGCGGCGGCCAAGCGGCGCATTGGCGTGGGCTTCACAGGACTCGGCGACACGCTCGTGATGCTCGGCATCCGCTACAACTCGCCCGAAGGCTGCGCATTCGGTGCGCGCGTGGGACGCACGATGCGCGACGCCGCCTATCGCGCGTCGGTCGAACTCGCGCAAGAGCGCGGCGCTTTCCCGCTTTTCGACGCGAAAACGTACCTCGACGAAGGCACTTTCGCCTCGCGCCTGCCCGACGACCTCAAGGCCGAGATCCGTGTGCACGGCATCCGCAACAGCCATCTGCTTTCCATCGCGCCCACGGGCACGGTGAGCCTCGCGTTCGCCGACAATGTCTCGAACGGCATCGAGCCCGCGTTCTCGTGGACCTATCAGCGCACGCGCCGCATGGCCGACGGCAGCCGCGAAACGTTCAACGTCGAAGACCACGCGTGGCGCCTGTACCGCGAACTGGGCGGCGACGTGAACGCCCTGCCCGCGTATTTCGTGAGCGCGCTGGAAATGAGCGCGCAGGAACACATCGCGATGATGGCGGCCGTGCAGCCGTACGTCGACACGTCGATCTCCAAGACCGTCAACGTGCCGGCGGATTATCCGTTCGAGGACTTCGAGAACCTCTATCTCGACGCATGGCGGCGCGGCCTCAAGGGTCTCGCGACCTACCGGCCCAACGAGACGCTTGGCGCGGTGCTGCAAACACTGCCGCCCGAAGCGGCGGCAACCGCCGACGACGCGCTCGGCGACGCCCTGCTCGACCCGCTGCGCGTTGCGATCGACCATCGGCCCAAGGGCGAGCTGCCCGCCGTGATCGAGAAAATCGAGTACATCACGCAGACGGGCAAGGTGTCGCTCTACGTCGCGGTGTCGTTCCTCGAAGTGACAGGCCACGTGGGCGGCGAAGCGGTGACAATCGAGCGGCCTATCGAATTCTTCATCCCCGTGGGCCAGCGCGACGAGCAGCAGCAATGGATTACCGCAACCATGCGTTCGCTCTCGCTCGCGGCGCGCGGCGGCTTTGTCGCGCGCAACCTGCAGGACTTGCGCAAGGTCTCGTGGGACCGCGGCCAGGTGCGCTATGGCGAAACGCAGCGCCTCGACGGGCGGCGCATTCCGCTGTGGCACGACTCCGAGGTCGCGGCCATTGCCTACGCAATCCAGCAGATCCTGCACCGGCGCGGCTTTCTCGATGCCGAAGGCCGGCAAGTGCCGTCACGGCTGCTCGCGCAGCGGCGCGACGGCGCGCTGGCCGCGCAATTCACCGGCAACGCGCGGGCTGGTGCTGAGCAGCCCGGCGACCAGGTGCTCGATGGCGACAATGCGCTGCCGGCCGATGCGCAGCACGCGTTCGCCCATGCAATGCTCGGCCGCAAGTGCGGCTCGTGCGGGGCGAATGCGGTGATCCGCAAGGATGGCTGCGACTTCTGTACGGCGTGCGGAGAGATTGGGACTTGCGGTTGAGGTCTCGCGCTCAAGCCCGGGGCGGCGCGGCGGCCGCCCTGTGTGCTTTCCTCCCCTCAAGATACCCCGCAAACCCCTGCGCCAGCGCATTGGCCTCCCCGCTGCGCACGAGTCGTAGCACCTGCGATTCATAAGGATTGCTTTCCAACGGCCGGAACACCACACGCCCGCCGCCCGTCGCCCCAAGCGCAGCGGGGACGAGCGCGACGCCCATGCCGAACTCCACCATCGTGACGACGGTTTGCCAGAGCCGCGCTTCGTGGCGAATCTGCGGACTGAATCCAGCCTCTACGCAGGTCGCGATGATCTGATCGTGATAATGCGGCGACACCGAGCGCGGAAACAGAATGAACGGTTCGCGCGCGAGCGTGCCGAGTTCGATACGCCGCCTGCGCGCAAGCGCGTGCCCTTCCGGCAGGCAGCAAAGAAACGGCTCGGAAAACAGCACCTCCGACTGCACCTCGGCAGGAAAGCGCCCCCAATGCGCGAAACCCAGATCGATCTGCAAGCGCTGCAGCGCCTGCACCTGCTCGGCCGTGTTCATCTCGCGCAGCACCACTTCCACGGCAGGATGATCGGCCTCGAAACGCCGCACCGCCTCCGGCAACCCGCGATACAGCATCGAATTGACGAAACCGACGCGCAGCCGCCCCGCCAGCCCGTGCGCGGAGCGCGCCGCGATGCGCCGCACTTCGTCGGCCTGCTCCAGCAGCCGGCGCGCCTCTTCGAGCAGCACGTTGCCCGCGTTGGTCAGCGCGACGGCCTTGTTGGTGCGTTCGAGCAACTGCACGCCTAGCTGTTCCTCGAACTTGCGGATATCGAAGCTCAGCGCCGGCTGCGAGATGAAGAGCCGGCGCGCCGCGCGCCCGAAGTGCAGCTCTTCCGCAACAGCCACGAAATAGCGCAGTTGCTTGAGTTCCATGGCGGGCTCCTTCGGCGTTTCATCGATAGATGGCGCTTATCGTACATGACATCGGTTGTATTGGACCGTTATCGAAGCCGCGCCTAAGCTACGCCGAATCACATAGCAAAACAGCACGGAGACAGCACACGATGAGCGATCGCCCCGCTTTCGCCACCCCGGCCACCCTGGCCAGCGGCTCGGCCAACATTCCCGATAGCCGTGGCATCAACTTCTACACGAGCGACCCCGGCTTCGCGCCCCTTTTGCGCGGCTATCTCGGCATCACAGCATTCAGCGCGATCGAAGCACAGCTCGTCGCGCTCGGCCAGCGTGCCTCCGACGAACTAGACGCGCTCGCGCTGGTCGCCGACAAGCACCCGCCCACGCTCGAACAACGCACGCGCAGCGGTGAAGCGATCCAGCGCATCGACAAGCATCCCGACTACGTGGCGCTCGAACGCGTCGCCTACGCGGAGCTTGGCCTCGCGGCCATGAGCCATCGCGAGAGCGCGCCCGCGCCGCTCGTCAAATACGCGCTCACCTATTTGTTCGTGCAGGCCGAGTTCGGCCTGTGCTGTCCCGTGAGCATGACCGACTCGCTCACGCGCACGCTGCGCCGTTTCGGCACGCCCGAACTCATTGCGCGCTATTTGCCGATGCTCGCCTCGCAGGACTTCGACACGCTCTACCAGGGCGCGATGTTCATGACCGAGCAGGCAGCAGGCTCGGACGTGGCGCGCATCGCCACGCGAGCCACGCACGAGCGCGGTGCAAATGGCGATGACGTATGGCGTCTTTACGGCGACAAGTGGTTCTGCTCGAACGCCGACGCCGATCTCGCGATGGTGCTCGCGCGCCCCGACGATGCGCCGCCCGGCATCAAGGGCCTCGCCTTGTTCCTCCTGCCGAAAACGCTCCCCGACGGCACGCGCAACGCCTATCGCATCGTGCGCCTGAAGGACAAGCTCGGCAGCCGCTCGATGGCGAGCGGCGAGATCGTGCTGGAAGGCGCGCAGGCGTACCTGATCGGCGAGGTGGGCCGCGGCTTTCATCAGATGGCGGACATGATCAACATGTCGCGGCTGTCGAACGGCGTGCGCGCCGCGGGCCTCATGCGCCGCGCCGTGACCGAGGCGCTGCACGTGGCGCGCAACCGCGAGGCGTTCGGCCGCAAGCTCATCGAAATGCCGCTAATGCAGCGTCAACTGCTCAAGATGATGCTGCCCGCCGAACAGGCGCGCTCGATGTTCATGCGCATCGCCACGCTGCTCACGCGCGCCGACAAAGGCGACGAACTCGCGGCGAAATGCGTGCGCATTCTCACGCCGCTGATCAAGTTCCGCGCCTGCCGCGACGCGCGCCGCGTGACCGGCGACGCCATGGAAGTGCGCGGAGGCGTGGGCTATATCGAGGAATGGAGCGACCCGCGTCTCGTGCGCGATGCGCATCTCGGCTCGATCTGGGAAGGCACGAGCAATATCGTCGCGCTCGACGTGGCGCGCGCGGCGAAGCGCGAGGGCGCGCTCGAAGCGCTGACGCAGTACTTGCATGCGGAGCTTGCCGAAAGTGGCGTGCCTGAAGCCAGCGCAGCGCTCCTGCGCGACGTGTTCGACCGTGCCGGTGCGGCGCTCGTGAGCGTGGCCGAATGCGGCCGCGACGAATCGGTGCGCCAGGCCGCGAGTGCGCTCTATCACGCCACGACGGCGGCCCTCATGACCTGTGAAGCTGCGCAGGTTTCGCAAAACACGCCTGATTACCGGCGCCTCGCGCTCGCCCATCTACTCGTGCGCCACAAGCTGCTGCCGCGCGACCCGCTCGCGCTCGACGAACGCGACGCAAGCGCCGAAACGCTGCGCGCGCTCGTGGACGAACGGGCGCTGACGCTCGAACAGGCCATGCAACTGCTCCCGGCACACTGAGGCGATGCACGATGAACACCACAAAGGAATCCGAAGCAACTACGGTGAACGGTGCGCTGCACGGCCTGCGCGTGATCGATCTGAGCCGCGTACTGGGCGGTCCGTACTGCACCCAGGCGCTCGCCGACCACGGCGCCGAAGTCATCAAGCTCGAACCGCCCGACGGCGACGAAACGCGCGGCTGGGGCCCGCCCTTCGTCGGCGATACGGCGTCGTACTACGTGGGCGTGAACCGCAACAAGCAGGGCATCGCCGTCGATCTTTCGCGCGAAGAAGGTCGCGCGATTCTCTGGCAGTTGCTCGAAGGCGCAGACGTGCTGGTCGAAAACTTCAAGCCGGGCACGCTCGCACGCTGGGGCATGGACTACGAGCGCGATCTGCACCCGCGCTTTCCGCGCCTGATTCATTGCGCGATTTCGGGCTTCGGCCCGGACGGCCCGCTCGGTGGCCTGCCCGGCTACGACGCCGTGATTCAGGCGATGGCGGGCCTCATGAGCGTGAACGGCGAGCACGACGGCCCCGCACTGCGCATCGGCCTGCCGATCGTGGACATGGTCACCGGCCTGAACGCGCTCGCGGGCATACTGCTCGCGCTGGCCGAGCGTGAAAAGAGCGGCCTCGGGCAATCGGTGGATATCGCGCTTTACGACTGCGGCGTGTCGCTCCTGCATCCGCATTTGCCGAACTATTTCGGCAATGGCCGCACGCCGCAGCGCAGCGGCAACGCGCACCCGAACATCGCGCCCTACGACAGCTATGCCACGGGCAACGCGCCCATCTTCCTCGCGGTGGGCAACGACCGCCAGTTCGCGAAGCTCTGCGCGCACCTGGGCGTGCCCGAACTCGCAAACGACCCGCGCTTCGCCGACAACCGCAGCCGCTGCGCGCATCGGCCCGAACTCAAGGCCGCGCTCGAAGCGCGGCTCGCCGCGCACGACTGCGAGCCGCTCGCGCGCGACCTGATCCAGGCCGGCGTGCCGTGCGGCCCCGTGCAGACCGTCGATGTCGTGGCCGCGCATCCGCACACGCAGCATCGCCGCATGATCGTCGAAATGGAAGGCTATCGCGGCACGGGCGCGCCCGTGAAGCTCTCGCGCACGCCGCCGACCTATCGCACGCGTCCGCCCGCGCTCGGCGCCGACACGCGCGCCGTGATGGACGCGCTAGGCATCGACGCCGACACGCAGCAACGGCTCTTCGAAGCCGGCATTGTCAAGGAGCCCGAAACAACCGTAAGCGCCTAGCGTTTCATCGAACCCCAACGGAATACAGACCGGCCCAAGCCGGCTCACCCCGATCAAGGAGACATGCATGACCCGCCCCAACGGAAATTCTGCGCGCCAGCCCGCCCGCGCCTCGCTCGCCGCCTTCGTCGGCACCACCATCGAGTGGTACGACTTTTATATCTACGCCACTGCTTCGGCGCTCATCTTCGGCAAGCTGTTCTTCCCTTCCCACGAGCCGTTCTACAGCACGCTCGCCTCGTTCGGCACCTTCGCCGTTGGCTTTTTCGCGCGCCCCTTCGGCGGGCTCGTGTTCGGGCATCTGGGCGACCGCATCGGCCGCAAGAAGGCGCTCGTCGCCACGCTGTCGATCATGGGCGTCGGCACCGTCGGCATCGGCTTTTTGCCGACCTATGCGAGCGCCGGCGCACTCGCCCCGGCGCTGCTCGTGCTGCTGCGCGTAGCGCAGGGCATTGCGATTGGCGGCGAATGGGGCGGCGCGGTGCTCATGGCCGGCGAGCATGCACCCAGGGAAAAGCGCACGTTTCTCGCCTCGTTTGCGCAACTCGGCAGCCCCGCAGGCCTGATTCTGGCGCTGCTGGCGTTTCGCTTCGTCGCGCATCTCGACCGTGACGCGCTCTTTACCTGGGGCTGGCGTTTGCCGTTCATCGCGAGCGCGGTGCTGCTCGTGGTGGGTCTGCTGATTCGATCGGGCGTGGGCGAATCGCCGGAATTCGAGGCGATCAAGACGCAGCGCCGCACCGCCGCGATGCCGATCGTCGAAGTGCTGCGCGACTCGTGGCGCGTGGTGCTGCTGTGCCTCGGCGCGAACGTGATCGGCGTGGCGGGTGCGTGGTTCGTCAACACCTTCATGCTGAACTACACCACGCAAACGCTCGGGCTCGACCGCGCGCTGATTCTCGACTGCCTCTTCGTCGTCGCGTTCATCCAGCTGTTTACGCAGCTCTTTTCCGGCTGGTTTGCGCAGCGCGTGGGCGCCGGGCGCTTCCTCGTGCTGGCCGCGGCGCTGGCCATGATTTCGCCTTACCCGATGTTCGTGCTCGTCTCCACCGGTCGGCCGGTCGCGATCGTGGTTGGCATTGCGATTGCGGTGATGTGCATGAGCAGCTCGTACGCGGTGATGGCGGGTTTCATGACGAACGCGTTCCCGGTGCGCGTGCGCTACTCGGCTATTTCGATCTCCTACCAATGTTGCGCGGCGCTCGCGGGCGGTCTCACGCCGCTCGTCGGCACGCTGCTCGCGCATGACTATCCCGGGCAGTGGTGGCCGCTGGCGCTGTTTTACAGCGCGCTGGCTGCCATTTCGCTCGTGTGTATCGCGGTGCTGCAGCGTAAGCAGTCGTCGGCCACGCAAAGCGATGTGGGCCTCGCGTTGCAGGATTAACGATCTCTGCTACGCGGCCGATATGATGGCCTCGATCAGCCCGTTCAGCGCAACGCGCCACGCTTCGCTGTGCGGGCCTTCAGTCAGCAGCGCGCCGACCACCTCCCGATGCAACGCGTCGCGTTGCTCGCCCGCGGGCAGAATAGCGCCGAAGCCCGCGAGCGACTGCGCGAGCGGAACGTTGACGTCCTCGCCTGCTGCGCGCGTCAACGCGCGCAGCAGGTCTTGCGCCGCTTCGGGCACGGCCGCAATCATGAGCATGCGCTCTTCCCAGATCACGAAGCGCGCCAGCCGCGCAAGCAGGCTTTCCGTTCCCGCTCCGCCCTCGGAGGCCGCGGTAAAGACCGGCGTCGTGTCGAGCCATTCGAGGAGGCGCGCGCCCTCCATCGGCTTGCCGATGACATAGCCCTGCGCGCCATCGACGCCGAGAATCGCGAGCGCATGCAGCAGGTCGAGCGTGTCGATGCCTTCTGCGAGCACAAGCCTGCCCAGCGAGTGCCCGAGACGCGTCAACTGGTAGATCACGCGCAGCGTATCGAGCGCGTCGTCGCCCTTCACCTGCACCATTTCCCGGTCGAGCTTGATCCAGTCGAACGGCAATTCGCGCAGGCGCGTGAGGCCGCTATGCCCGGCGCCGAGATCGTCCTGCGCGAGCAGCACGCCTAGCTCACGGAACTTCGCGAGAATGGCGCGCTGCCCCTGACTCAACGAGAGTGATTCGTTTTCCAGAACTTCCAGCGTGAGGCGTGCAGCCGGGCAACGGTGTGCGGCGAGCGCCGTGCGGGTCGCTTCGAAATAGCGGATGTCGTTGAGCGCCGCAGGCGGCAGGTTGATCGAGACATCGAGGTCGCGGCCTTCGGCGTACCAGCGTTCACGGTCGGCGAGCGCCTGATCGATGCCGCGCGCGAAAAGCGCGAGCAGATCGTCGGAAGAGAGCGCCGAGAGAAACACGTCCGGCACGAGCAGACGCTCGCCGTCGCGCAGGCGCGCCAGCGCTTCGACCTTGGTCGCCTTGCCCGTTGCAAGGCTGAGCAGCGGCTGGTAGTGCATTTCCAGCGCGCCGGTGCGCACGAGCGCCGCCCACTGCTGACGCACGCTCACCGGCACCGCGGCGCTCAGGCCATCGCTGCCGGGTATGCGCATCGCCGCGCCGCCGAGCAACGTTTGCAGCAAATCGACGAACGCCACCTGATCGGGCCCGACGAAGCCGCCCGGAAACGCGCTATACAAACACAGCACGGCGAGCGGCGGCTGCCCGGGCGCGGCCAGCGGAATCGCCACCGAAGAGCGCACGCCTTCGCGCGCCGCGAGATCGCGCCACGGCGCAACGAGCGGATCGGTCTGGTAGTTGACCACGCGCTCGGGCTTGCCGCTGCGCCACGCGCGCCCAATGGCGCCCTGCCCTTGCGGATGATCGGCGCGCACGCTGATTTCCTGATCGTGCGCGGCGAGCACATTGAGCATGCCGCCTTCGGTCTTGCCGCCCGCGCCGGCCTCGAAGTGAAAAATGCCCGCTTCGTCGGGACGGCCGATGGCGCAGGCTGTCACTTCGTCGTGCGCCGCCAGTGCGGCGATCACCTGATCGATGAAGTTCGTATAGCTGCCGGCTTCCCACACGAGACGCGTGATGCGCATCAGCGCCTCCTGCTGCGAATCCTGCACGGCCTGATACGCCTTCAGTTGCCACGCGAGGTCGGAAGTCAGGCGGCGCGCATAGAGCGAGAGCTGCTGCGTGCTCACCGTGCGGCCAACGTCCGCATAAATCAGCTCCTGCAGAATGCCGCGGCTGCGCACGAGCTCTTCCTTGTCGAGCCCGACAATGGCGTGAATACGGCCAATGCGCTGCGCCATGTCTTCGTGTTCGCGCGCGGTGAGGCCGAGGTTGGCAAGGGCAAGGAGATTCTGGACCTGGCGTGCCTTCAGGTGCGCGAGTTCCGCACCCGACAGCATTTCGAGAATACGGCGGGATTTGGGCAGGCGGCCCAGTTCCTCGTAGAAGCGGTTCACCACGTGGGCCGCGTGCTCTTGCAGCGCGCCGATCAGCGTTTTCATCTTTGAGCCTTCGATATCACCGCTCTGGCGTCACGGCCCAGATGTGCAAAATGCGCAGGGTGTCACGCCAGATTCATGGCCGTTGTGGTCACTAGCAGCCGCTCGAACAGCGATTCTGGCTCGCACAGAAGGAATGATACGTCATGCGCCGCGAGCGCTTGCGCGCGGCGGCATACAGAAGGCACATGCGTGCGCCAACAGCGCTCAACGCAAACTTCAAAGCGGCGTGAGCAGCGCCTCGCCCGCGAAGTGCCGCGCCGCGTTCTCGGCGAAGTGGCGCACGGTGGCGTTGCGCACGTCGGGCGACGTGCCGGCCACATGCGGCGTGAGCACAATGTTGTCCAATTCGATGAGCGCAGCGGGTGGATGCGGCTCGCCCTCATAGACGTCGAGCCCCGCGCCGCCGAGCGTGCCCGCTTTCAGCGCGAGTGCGAGCGCGGCCGTATCGACCACGCTGCCGCGCGAAACGTTGACGAGAAAACCTTGCGGTCCCAGCGCATCGATCACGGTGCGATCGATCAGATGCTTCGTTTGCTCGCCGCCCGGCGTCGCGATCACGAGAAAGTCGCTCCATTGCGCAAGCGCCATCACGCTCGCGAAGTAACGCGCCTGAGCGCCCTCACGCGGCTTGCGGTTGTGATAGCCGAGTTCCATGTCAAAGCCCGCCGCGCGCCGCGCGACCTTCTCGCCGATGTGCCCGTAGCCGACAATGCCAAGCCGCCGTCCCGTGACCGTGGGGCGCATGGGCAGCGCGTCGCGCCAGACACCGGCGCGGCAAGCAGCGTCGAACTGCGGCACGGCGCGCACGGCCGCGAGCAGCAGCGCGAGCGCGTGGTCGGCCACGCAGTCGGCATTGACGCCCGCGCCGTTGCACAGCGCGATGCCGCGCTCGCGCGCGTGGTCGAGCGCGATGTTCTCGTGGCCCGCGCCAAGCGCGCCCGCGAGTTCGAGCGCGGGCATGCGGTCGATTTCGTCGGCGGTGAGGCCCGTCGTGCCGTTCGTGAGCACCACGCGCACGTCCTTGCCGTGCTGCGCGACCGCTTTGGCGCGCACATCGGCGTCGGGCGCGTAGATCACATCGAATGTTTCGCCGAAGGCGGCGAGGTCCTCATCGGTCAGCACAATCAGGACCAGCAGGCGTGGCTTCATCGTTGTGTCACCCTTCTCGTTATTGTTTCGATATGCGAATCGAATGCCGCAGCGCTGGCATCACACGGCCGTCACATAGCGCGGCGGCAAGACCTCCACGCGCGGCGCGGCCGCGGCGGCTGCGGCGTCGCGCGCGCGGCGCATCTGGTCGGCGGGGCTCATGCCGAACAGGCGCTTGAATTCGCGGCTGAACTGCGACGCGCTTTCATAGCCCACGCGCGTGGCCGCCGCGCTCACGGTCAAGCCGTCGTGCGTAATGAGGAGGCGCGCATGATGCAGGCGCGTGGTCTTCACGTACTGCATGGGCGAAGTCGAGGTGACCGCCTTGAAGTGCGCATGAAAGACGGCAAGGCTCATGCCCGCCTCGGAGGCCAGCGTTTCGACGTCGAGGTCGCCGCGGTAGTCCGTGTGAATGCGCCGCAGCGCCTTCGCAATACGCCCGAAGTGGTGCTGGTGCGTGAGCGCCGCGCGAATCGCGTCGCCCTGCTCGCCCATGAGCACGCGGTAGCAGATCTCGCGCACGATCGAAGGCCCGAGAATGCGCGCCTCGTGGGACTGCGCGAGCGCTTCGAGCAAGCGCAGCACGGCGTTCGAGAGCGTGGCGTCGAGCGGCGTGGCGTAGATGCCCGAGGGTTCGGACACGGCGCGGCGCGGGTCGTCGAGCGCCATGAGCAGTTCGGCGACGGTCGTCAGATCGACGCGGATCGAAATGGCGAGAATCGGCTTCTCGAGGCTCGCCTCGGTCTCGCACTCGAACGGCATCGGCACCGAGAGGACCAGATATTGCTGGGCGTCGTAGACGAAGACCTGGTCGCCGAGAAAGCCGCGCTTGCGGCCCTGGCAGACGATGAAGATGCTCGGTTCGTACATGACCGGCCGGCGCGGGTGGCTTTCGCTGCCGCGGTAGAGCCGCACGCCTTCGACCGGCGTGTCGTGCACGCCGTCGCGCTGCGTGAGTTGCATGAGCAGGTCGACCGTGCGCGCCTGCGTGGCGGCCGCCGGCGCGATAGCCGCCGCCGCGAGGGTTTTGACGTAGCCCATATCGGTTGTGCCCCAAAAGATGAAATCAGGCAGAGAAACAGGCTTGCCAATCTATCACCGAACCGGTGGATGTGCTGCGCGCCAGGAGAATCAGGCAAGTCTTCGATAGCTTCAGGTATTCCCTGGGTGGGCCCCGATCCTTACGATGGGAACCCTGCCGCAACACCCACGCACCAGAGGAGAGCAAACCCATGTACCCAACTTACGGATATGCCGCCCGCGACGCCGCGTCGCCGCTCGCCCCGTTCGAATTCCAGCGTCGCGACCTGCGCGAACTCGACGTTCGTATCGACGTGCTGTTCTGCGGCGTGTGCCACTCCGACCTGCACCAGGCGCGCGACGAATGGCGCAACACGATCTACCCGGTCGTGCCGGGCCACGAGATCGTCGGCCGCGTGGCCGAGGTTGGCAACGGCGTCACGAAGTACAAGGTGGGCGAACTCGTTGGCGTGGGCTGTCTCGTCGACTCGTGCCGCACCTGCCCGAGCTGCGCCGAAGGCCTCGAACAGTATTGCGAGAACGGCTTTGTCGGCACCTATAACGGCACCGACCGCGTGAGCGGCGACGTAACCTACGGCGGCTACTCCACGCAGCTCGTGGTGGACGAAGCGTTCGTGCTGCGCGTGCCCGAAAACCTCGAACTGGCCGCCGTCGCGCCGCTTTTGTGCGCAGGTATCACGACGTACTCGCCGCTGCGCACGTGGGGCGCGGGTCCCGGCAAGAAGGTCGGCATCGTGGGTCTCGGCGGCCTCGGCCACATGGGCGTGAAGCTCGCGCATGCCATGGGCGCGCATGTGGTGCTGTTCACCACGTCGCCCTCGAAGATCGAAGACGGCAAGCGCCTGGGCGCCGACGAAGTCGTGATTTCGAAAGACCCGGAGCAAATGGCGAAGCACGCCAACAGCTTCGACCTGATCGTGAACACGGTGGCCGCGCAGCACGACCTCAACCCGTTCATCGAGCTGCTGCGCCGTGACGGCACGATGACGCTGGTGGGTGCGCCCGAGCACGATCACCCGTCGCCGCAAGTGTTCAACCTGATCATGAAGCGTCGCCGTCTGGCTGGCTCGCTGATCGGCGGTATTGCAGAGACCCAGGAAATGCTGGACTTCTGCGGCAAGCATGGCATTACGTCGGATATCGAAATGATCAAGATGCAGGACATCAACAACGCCTACGAGCGCATGCTCAAGAGCGATGTGAAGTACCGCTTCGTGATCGACCTCGATTCGCTGCGCAAGTAACTCGCAACTGGCGCGCAAGCATCGCGCGGGCCACACGCACCGCTCGCACTGCGCATTCGGACGTAACACCCTGCCCCGCCGGGCCATCCATTCCGGATGGCCCGCCAGCCCTTCCCCTTCGAGGCCTTCTTTTTCGGCCTCCCGTAGTCGAGCCGGCGCCCGCGTGCGCCGCCATCCAATCGTCATCGCTGTTTAACCGCTGAGCGTCGCTTTCCGCGAGACGCCGGCACCGCGAAGCGCATTCATCGCTACGCGGCTCACCCATTTTCTGCAGCAGCGCGGATTTCGTTCAAGCCTCAAGCCCATCGTTAGGAGCTCGCCCGTGATCGACCGCATCCAGGCGATGCGCACGTTCGTGCGCATCGTCGACACCAATAGCTTCACCAAAGCCGCGCAGTCGCTGGATATGCCGCGCGCCAGCGCCACCACGCTGATGCAAAACCTCGAATCGCTGCTCGGCACGCAGTTGCTCGTGCGCACCACGCGGCGTCTTTCGCTCACGCCCGAAGGCGCTGCGTATTACGAGCGCGCCGCGCAGATTCTCGCCGACATCGACGATGCCGAAGCGAGCGTGCGCCAGACGCCTGGCGCGATCGGCGGCCGCTTGCGCGTGGAGATGCCGGGCCTCATCGCCAACGCGATCGTGCTGCCCGCGCTCGACGACTTCCACGCGCGCCACCCGCAGATCGACCTCGTGATCGGCGTGAGCCTGCGTAACGTCGACCTCGTCGGCGAAGGCGTGGACTGCAGCATCCAGTTGGGCGAGCTGCCCGACTCGGGGCTCGCGGCGCGGCGCCTCGGCGTGCTCGAGCACGTGACCTGCGCGAGCCCTGCGTACCTCGAGCGGCACGGCGCGCCGCAAACGCTCGACGATCTCGCGCAGCACCCGGTCGTGAACTTCCTCTCGCCGCTCACGGGCCGCCCGTTCGAGTTCGACTTCGAGGTGGATGGCAGCCCGACCAAGGTGAAGGTGGACGGCTTCGTGCATGTTTCCGACGAGTTCGCCTACCTGACCTGCGGCCTGCAGGGCTATGGCCTGATCCAGCCGCCGCTGCTCGCGGCGCAGCCATACCTGGACAGCGGCGCGCTGCTGGAGGTGCTGCCGCAGTGGAAGCCGCTGCCCACACCGGTTTCGGTGGCGTTCGTGAAGTCGCGCCAGTTGTCGCCGCGCGTGCGCGTGTTCGTGGACTGGCTCGCGGAGCTGTTTGCGGACGCGGGTGCGATCAACCGCGACCTGTCGCGCGTACAGCAGTTATTGGGCGGCCTGCAGCCGGCCCCGGCCTGAAGCAGGCGCGCGTTCAGCGCGGCCGGGTGAGCGCCATGCCCCGCCGCGCGTGAAAACGCGCGACCGTCTCGTAGGGCAGCCACGCATCCGCCTGATACGGCGCGATGCCCGATGGATTGTGGAACCAGACGCCGCCTTCACCGCGTCCGTGCAGCAGGATCAGGTGGCCGCCCTGGCCAGGATTGACCCGCTCGGGGTAGCGGATCTCGGGGCTCACGGAGACGATGGCGAGCGTTTGCGCATCGATGCGCGCGGCGCTCGCCTCGATGCCCTCATCGGTCATCACTTCCACGCGCACGCCGAACGCGGCTTCCACCCATCCGGCGAACGGGCGGTAGATCAACCCGTCCACGCCGCCGTCTTCACGCACGCGATAGACGCCGTGCCGCAACGCCTCTTCGAGCAGCTGCGCGCGCGGCGCATGCGCAACGCCCCAATAGTCGAGCGCCGATTCGAGGCAGGTCAGGCCGCACAGGCGCTTCGCCCAGAAGCGATAGGCATCGGCCTGCGTGAAGCCGCTCGCGCGCCAGTGCGGGTCCTCGCACGGGTCGGCGCCGCGCTCGACGATGGGCGCCACCCAGTCGGCGCTGCCCCACTGGCTGTAATACGGCACGCCTTCATGGCGCCATGTCCTGCCGTTGCACACCTCGCTCAAACGATACCCCTCAATGTAGTAAGGTTGATTGGCCATGCGCGAACGCGCGGCGTTAAAAATCGTGCATCTTCCCGCAATGTCGCGAATATCGTAAGCACCGCGTAAACGGAGCCGAATAAACGCTTACATTCCCGTTATTCAGCGCCAACTTACATTTAGCTAAAATAGCGCCGTCTTTTGGTATTTGATGCGATTAGAATAGCGTGCTCCCGTGTGCAGTTTGCGCGAGGTCCAGTCATACTGGCCTCACGGCGCCACGGCATGATCTATCAGAAACTGAATCTACGAGTCCCCCCTTTTGAGCAGTATGTCGAACGTTGCCTACACAACCGACTCGGCGTCGGTCGCGGAGCGCGTACGCGAGCTGATGAGCCGTCACGGCATTGGCAAGCGTCAGCAAACGACCGAGCTGTGCCGGATTCTTGACCTGAGCTTTTCGCAAGGGCACCGCAAGCTGCGCGGGAACAGCCCGTGGACGCTCGCGCAGATCAAGAAAGTGGCTGAAGCGTTCGGCGAACCTGCGGGCCAGTTGTTCGGCGCGCAGTTGCTCGACCCCGGCATGGTCGGCGCGAGCGCTCAGGAGGCGACGCTCTGCGTGAGCGCGGCCGAGCTGCCGTGCACCGCGTGGATTGGCGCACCGGTCGAGGCGGGCAGCCGCCCCGACTTCGTCGCCTACGAAAAGCTGGGGCAGTGGCGCGTCGTGCGTCCGGACGGGGCGCTCTACCAGAACGCGCGCGAAGTCCACAAGATCGAGATCTACCCGCGCCGCGCCGAGTCCGACAAGCCGCTCATCGCCGTCGTGGACGACGACCAGTCGTCCGCCGACAACCTGCGCGACTACCTCGAGCACAGCGGTTACGCGGCGCTCGCGCTCTATGGCCTCGCGGCATTCAACGAAGCGCTCGAGAACAATGTGTTCGACGGTGTGGTGATCGACTGGCTGTTCGGCAGCCAGACCGCCGCTGAGGCGATCCGCAGCATACGCGGGTCCGAGAACCCTGATGCGCCTATTTTCGTGCTGACCGGCGAGTTGCTGACCGGCAAGGCCAGCGAGTCGGAGATCAGCCAGGTCGTGCGGCACTACAACGTGGCGTGCTATGAAAAACCAGCGCGCATGGCGATTCTCGTTGCCGATCTTTCCAAGCGGCTCAATCGCGGGTGAGGGCTGCTCGGCGCAGCGTTTTTGTTTGTTGCGGTTCCTCGCTGCTTTGGCCTTTC